>JBKQIF010000075.1:0-12011 GCA_052148435.1 Bryobacteraceae bacterium | reverse complement strand
GACGAGGTCGTAATTCCCCAAGACGCTTTCGGGCGCCGCGACCTGGCGGCCCGCGGCCGAGCCCACCCGCTCCACGGGAATGCCAAGCCTGGCGCAGGCTTCCGCTATGGGCTCCCAGTGGGAATGGTCGCCGGCGTCGTTACTGAAGACCAGCGCGCGCCGCGGCGCGGCCGGCAGCGGGGGGCGCGGGAGAAATCGCGCCGTATCCACTCCGTTGCCGATGACTTCGATGCGGGCTCGCGTTCGGTACCAGTCTCGAATCAGCCGGCTCCGGGTGTTGAGAGCGACGGCGACGAAGCGGCGGATGTTGGGATGACGGGGAACCTGATCGTGCCATGCGTTGACGTCATGGCAAACGAACAAGGCAGGGGTCTTGGGAAATCGCTGAATGGCCTCGATGGTTTCCAGGTGATGGTGTCCGTGAATTACGTCGGGAGTGGCGGGAAGGCGGAGGAGATCGGTCTCAACGGGGATTCCAAGAGCCGCAATTTCGGCGGCGACTTGTCCCGCCGAAGGAGTATACACCATCGGCTGGTGGCCCAACGCTTTCATGGCCTTTGCCAGGTCTGCGATCAAAACCTCGGTCCCGGTTCGCCGCGACAGACCAATATTCGTATAGAGAACGATCATGTCACCCGGCCGGTTCGGTCCCCTCGATGCGGCGCACGGATTTTTCCACCGGCTCCAGCGGCGCGATTTCGACGCCCAGCGGGGCGGTCTTGAGGTCGGCGAATTTGCGGGCGGTCACCATGACCCGGCTTTCGAAAGAGCCCACGGCACTATTGTAAGCTTCCACGGCGCGCTCCAGACCCTTGCCGGCACGGATCCAGTGCTCGCCCATATCCGAGAGGCGCTTGTACAGATCCTTGCCGAGGGCGCTGATTTCGGCGGCGTTCTCGGCCAGCTTCTCCTGCCGCCAGCCGTAGGCCACGGCGCGCAGCAAAGCGATCAGGGTAGTGGGGGTGGCGAGCACGATATTCTGTGCGACGCCGAATTCGATCAGGGCGGGATCGGCCTCCAGTGCCGCACTGAAGAAACATTCTCCGGGCAGGAAGAGCACGGCGAATTCCGGCGCGGAGTCGAACTGCTCCCAGTAGGATTTGCGGCCCAGCGCGCTGAGGTGAGCCCGCACCTGGCGGGCGTGGTCGGCGAGACAGGCCTTACGGGCGGTCTCTTCGGTAGCTTCGACAGCGCGCAGGTAGGCTTCGAGCGGCGTCTTGGCATCCACCACCACGGTTTTGCCGCCGGGAAGGCGGACGATCAGGTCGGGACGAATGCGGCCTTCCTCGCCTCCTGCCACGGCCTGAGTGAGAAAGTCGCAGTGCTCCAGCATGCCGGCCATTTCCACCACCCGGCGCAATTGCACTTCGCCCCAGTTGCCGCGGGCCGCCGGAGTGCGCAGCGCCGCCACCAGCCGGCCGGTTTCGGTTCGCAATTGCGACTGGGATTGGGCCAGCCCGCGCACCTGTTCCTCGAGCGCGGCGTAGGCGCCGATGCGGGCCTTTTCGAGCTCGTGCATGCGGGCATCCACCTTTTCCAGCGAAGTTTTCACCGGCGCCAGCACGTCGTCCAGAGCCCGGTGGTGCCGCGCGGCGGCATCGGCCGAGAGCTCGCGCAGGCTGGCTTCGGCTTCCTTGCCGCGCCCGCGCAAAACCAGCCACGCGAGCAGGAACCCGGCCAAAAAACACGCCACCGGCAAAATGTTTTGCATCGCTCCCATTATCGCGCGGTGCATCGGTTTCGTGGGCAATCAACCCAGGCGGGATCGCTTCCGCGTTTCCGTGACGCGCGCACTCCTGCGTGCCGCGTCGGGTCTCTACTCGCCGCTTCTGCGCCTGCGGAAGCAAGCGTCGGCAAGCATGCCGACGCGGCACGCAGGAGTGCGCGCGCCACATTTGCCGATCCGGGAGCGTGAGGTCATTCTTGCAGCACTCTTAGACCATGGTATTGGACTATGGTACGAATTGAATACGCGGGAGATCGCGATTTCCAAGTTCAAGGCAACGTGTTGCTATCATCCTTTCATTTCAAAACGGCTATTCAGGTCTTTGAATACTTAATCCTGAATTTCCACGCCTTGTGGAAAAGCAATCCACGTCGAGCGAATGGAGATTTTCAGAGCTGGAAATCGATATTCATGGACCAAGAAAGGCCCGACGGTTGTATACTGAGTCTCTCGGGAGATCCCATAATGGAAATCCCGCAGGAAAGGAGCGCTCCCATGCGTAACACTGTTTTCAATCGCGTCGCGGCGTTTTGCCCCGGGGGAGCTTCGAGGCCACTCGCAAGCCTTCCGCTCGCATTCAGTGCGATGGCGTTTCTCTTCACCGGGCCCATCTCCGTCGCACAGGATTCCAAAACTCCCGCCGTACTGCCCGCGCCATCCAGCGGCAAAGCCGTCGTCTGTATCTACCGCACGTATAGATTTACCGGCTCGTCCTCACACGACGAGCTTTATATCAACGGCACTCACCTCGCCAAACTCCTCAACAGCGAATACGCATTCATGGAAGTGCCGCCGGGTACTGTTGTGATCTCCGGATTGCCCAAGGAGTATTACGGAAGCGTCATCATGTCCGCCGGGGCGGCCCTCAACCAAGCCAGGCAGAAAGAAAACGAGCGGGCCCGGTTTGAGGCGGAGGCGGGCAAAACCTATTACTTCAAATGGACCGCCGGACCCATGGCAACTGGGATCAAGGTCACGCCTGAGGATCCTGGGGTCGGAGCCAAAGAGATACGCAAACTCCATCCCTCCAAGCGCGTTGACGACAAGGAAGAAGCGAAACCAGGAACGAAAGACACCGACAAACCGGCGCTGTAGCGTCCGCTGCGCCAGCAGCTTAGTTCTCCGCCGCAACCGTTCCAACTGCGCCTGTGGCGTCCGCAAGGAGGCGTTCGCGGTTTAAGAAACCGGCTTAAAAAGTGCTTCCCGGTTAATACGCCCCGCGGTCCCGCAATCCACTTGGACGGCATTTCGGCAAATCGGAAAAGTAACTTCAAGCTACTATGGTCGTCTCCTGGGGAGGCCCGACAGACGACAGGAAACGATCGTCTGTCCCACGCTCAGGACAGCTTGCGTCCGACCAGCGCGTAATCCAGCGCGCCAAAGAACTGCTCGCGAAAATCCGGCGGCAGCGAGGCCAGGGACGGCATGGATTCCACCGCCGGCGACAGGCGCAGCAATTCGATGCGGCCGATGCCGGCCTCTTCCAGATAGAAGCGCAGCAGGGGGTGCGGCACGGGGCGGGTGTGGGTAGGATCGAGATAGAAGTGGGTGGCGAAGATCGCCAGGCATTCCGGGTTCGGCGTTTCGATGGCGATCAGGCCATTCGGTTCCAGCCGCGACGCCGCCAGGCGAATCATTTCCGGCAGCCGCGCCGGCTCCAGATGCTCCACCACCTGACTGCAGAAAATGCCGTCGAGCGTAGCCTCGGAAAGGGACCCGAGGTACGCGAACAGGTCCGCGGTTTCAGCTTCCAGGCCTTTGGCGCGGCAGAGCGCGACCGATTCCCGGCTCAAATCGATGCCGCGCGCGGGGACGCCGGCGTCGCGCAGGTGCTCGAGGAATTCGCCGCGGCCGCAGCCGATGTCGAGCACCGCCCGGCAACCGGCGAAATAGGGCAGGTATACTTTCTGGCCGGTTTTGACGTATTCCTCCGCTCCGCGGAAGCGCTCGGCGAAGCGGGCGTAGTCGAGACCGAGCAGCTCGGCCGCTGCAGCCGCGGGGGCTTGCGCCAGCGGAGCCGGGGCTGGCGGCGGGGCCACGGCGGCGCGCTGGCGAATGAGGCGCAATTCGTCGTGGATGAGGTGTTCGAAATCTCCGCGCACGCGCTCGAAATCTCCGCGCATGCGCTCCAGGTCGCTCCCCAGGCGCTTCTGAATCTCCAAGTTGGCGCGTTCCAGAGCGCCGGCAAAATCGCTGTGCTGAAGGCGCAGGCTTTCCCGGAAATTGGCGTCCATCCGGTCGGAGTGGTGCTGCGCCGCCGCCTGGAATTCGGCCACCGAGCGCAGAAAACGGATTTCCGTCTGGGCTAGCTTTTGTTCCCAGCCGGCGCGCCACTCGCTCCAATGGCGGCGCAGGTCTTCGGTCTGGAGTTCGATCTCGCGGAGCGAATCGAGCCGCCGGCCGAATTCGATCAGCGCGCGATTCACGTCGTTGATCGCCTCGATGGCGGCGTCCACCGAGGCCACGGCATGGCGGTTGAACTCGACCTGCTCGCGCACGTGCCAGTCGAGCGCGCGCGCCACCAGTCGTTTCCAGCCTTGCACCAGCGCGTTCAGCGGGCCGCCGCGGCGCGGGTTCACGGTGCCGATGGCGGCCACCTTTCCCAGGGCGGCGTCCCGCGCATGCACCAGCGGCATCAAATCCGCCAGCGGCACCTCCACCCCGCCGGCAGCGGTCTCCGGGTGGCGAGCGCGCACCCGGTCGCGCACCGCCTGCAAAATGGAGACCAGCTCATCGCTTTGCATGTTTCCGGCTCCAGGTGGCACTAACGATGGTGCTCAAACCGCCGCGCGGGGTGAAATCGCCCACCACCGCGGCGGAAACCGGCCGCGCCGCCCGCACCACGTCGCGAAGCACGCGATTCACCACGTTTTCCTGAAAAATACCCAGGTCCCGGTAGGCCAGCAGGTACATTTTGAAGGACTTGAGCTCCAGGCAGAGCCGGTCCGGCACGTAGCGCAGTACGATCTTGCCGAAATCCGGCAGACCGGTCTTCGGGCAAACCGAGGTGAACTCGGCGCTAGCGATCTCGATTTCATAGGGCTCGCGAAACTGATTCGGCCAGGTCTCGATTTCAGGCAGCGGCGCCGCGACTCCGCTGGCGGCGTGTTCATCGGTGTAAGCCCGTTTCATGATAGCGCCTTCGACAAAAGCTCCAGGAAGAGGCCGACGTCGGTGACAACGCCCACCGCCTGGCCGGTGCCGCGATCGCTGACTTTGGTGGCCACCGCGGGGTTGATATCCACGCATACGATCCGCACCCAGCTCGGCAGCATGTTGCCGGTGGCGATGGAATGCAGCATCGAGCCCAGGCACAGCACCAGGCCGGCGCCTTTCAACTCGGCGGCGTAAGCGTCCTGGGCGGCGTTCATGTCGGTGATGGTATCGGGCAGAGGGCCGTCGTCGCGCAAGCTTCCGGCCAGCACGAACGGCACGCCCGCCTGAACGCATTCGTAAAGGATGCCCGAATGCAAGCGGCCGGAGCGCACCGCTTCGGCTACCGAACCCGAGCGGTAAACGGCGTTGATGGCGCGCATGTGGTTGCGGTGCCCGTGCTCCTCCTGGCGCCCGTCGGAAAGCCGCACGCCGAGCGAGGTGCCGAACAGCGCGGCTTCGATATCGTGCACGCCCAGGGCGTTGCCGCTCAGCACGGCGTGAACCCAGTGGCCGCGGACGAGCGAGCTCAGCCCTTTCACTCCACCCGTGTGCACCACCACCGGGCCGGCCACCACGACAACCTTTAGCTTCTGCTCCACCGTCTGCCGCACCAGCGCTGCCGTCTGCCGCACGGCCGTTTCCACCTGGCGCTCGGAGGAGATGCCGTTGGCCATAAACGCGAACGCCAGGCGATCGCGCTCCTTGGACTCCGGCACCACCCGAATGCCGCGCAGCCCCACCACGATCCGGTCTCCCCGGCGCAGATCGCGCAGCCGCCGGCACCAGGCCTGGCCATCCCCCACCACGATCATGGCGTCCATGCGCTGATCGGCCACTTCGATCCACTTCTGGCCGTTGCGGACGAAAGTGTGGTGGTTGGTGCTGGAATAAAAATCTTCGGGCGCGCAGCGATCCCTCTCCACTTCGCGCAGCGCCGCGTCGGTGGCATCCACCGGAGCGCAGCCCAACTCCAGCAGCGCTTCGAGGAGCCCGTCAAGCGACGATTCCTCTTCGACCGAGACCTTCAAGCGGAGATGGGAAGGCTCGCTATTGGTGCGCCCGATGCTAAACTGCTCCACTTCGAACCGGCCGCCGTACTCCACGACCTTGTCGAAGATGTTTTCCATGATATGGGAATCGATGAGGTGGCCTTCCGCTTCGACCACTTCCTGAAAGGGCATAGAAGCCTATTGTAGCGGGCGGCGGGGGCGAATCCCGGGTACGGCCTACCTGAGGGTGCTTAGCCAATTGACGCGCCTAGACTGCGAATCCCCAGATCGGCTAAGAGCCCTCTACTTCACCGCCAGCCAGGCGACGAACAGGCCGTCGGGAGGGACGTCTTCCCAATACGAAACCGGGCGGCTGGCCGCCTGGCGGCAATGCCGGCGCAGCAGGCGTTCGAGTTCCTTAGGGCGAAACCAGCGCTCCCATCCCGGCGTCCGGAGGCGTCCCCAGTGCTCGGCGTTCTTGTCGATGATCGCAATCCGTCCGCCGGGCTTTACTACCCGGCAGATTTCCGCCACCGCCCGCTCGATTTCCACCGCGTGTTCGAGCGATTCGGTGGCGTAGGCCGCATCGAAAAAAGCGTCGTCGAACGGCAATTCGGTCATGGAGCCGGCGCGGGTGTGGATCCCGGCCGGCACATAGCGCAGCATTTCCTCGGACAGATCCAGGCCCCAGAACTCGGCCTCCGGCTCCCGGTCGCGCAGCACGCGCGCGAAGCGGCCCTTACCGCAGCCCACGTCCAGCACCCGCTTTCCCGCCAGGGGCGCCAGGTGCTGGTGGATGAGCTTGACGTGGTAGATGCGCGGATCGATGGTGGAGGGGAAATGCTCCTCGTCGGCGGACGCCTCGTCGAAGGAAGCGCGAATGCGCGCCCGCAACTCGCCGGTGAGCGCGCGCGCATGACCGGGCGAGGTTTGCTGGCGGCGAAATAGCCGGCTCCAGTCCATAGTCATTCAAGCTGTCAGCGATCAGCCGTCAGCCGTCAGCCAAGACAGCAGTGGCTGACTGCTGACCGCCGAAAGCTAGCTTCTGGTCAGGAAGATGGGGAGGCCCAACTTGCGATCGTAGGTCGGCCGGTAGCGGTCGGTGTTGTACATGGTCGCTATCTCCACCCGGCGCGGCCCCAGCTTGGGGTCGGGAATGGAGACCAGCGCGTAGCGCCCTTCGTTGATGGCGGTCATGAGGCCGTGTTTGCCGTCTTCAATGGCGTCCATTGCCATACCGGCAAAGGTCGAGGCCACCATGCGGTCGACGAAATCGGCGCTGCCCGAGCGGAGGTCGTAGGTCAAATCGCTGACGATGGTCTCGTCGCCGGTCTTGGTCTTGATCTCGTTGCTCAGGTCTTCCGCCACGCTCATCTTCTTGCGGTGCCCGAAAGCGTCGGCCTCGCCATATTCCTTCACCGTGTAGCCTTCCCACTCCGCGCCCTCCGACAAAATACAGAGCGCATAATTGCTGGGGTTGTTGCGCTTGTCGGTGACCAGCAGATCGATCAGGTGCGGCAGGCTCACCTTATATTCCGGGATGCAGCAGCGCACGCTGGTGACGTAGGCGGTGTAGAGCGCGGTATAGCCGGCATCGCGGCCGAAGACGCGGAACAGGCCGATGCGCTCGTGCGAGCCAACCGTGGTGCGCTGGCGTTCGATGGCGTCCATGGCACGGGTAATGGCGGTGGAAAACCCGATGCAATACTCGGTATTCCGCACGTCGTTGTCCATGGTCTTGGGTACGGCCATGACCTGCACGCCGCGGCGGCCGAGTTCGGCGGCGTAACTCAGCGTGTCGTCGCCGCCAATGGCGACCAGGTAGTCCAGACCGAGCACCTCGATGTTAGCGAGGACCGCCGGCGTCACGTCGAACACCTTGGTGGTGACGCCCTTCTTGGTGCTTTCCTTGACATCGAAAGTCTGCCCTTCCAGAACCGGGGGCAGCTTCCCCATTTTGGACGGATTGGTGCGCGAGCTGTGCAGATACGTGCCGCCCGTGCGGTCGATGGTGCGCGTGTTTTCCGTGTTGAGCGGCAGAATATAACGCGCGCGGCTGGAGGGATCCTGCAGATTGACGTGCGTCAGGCCCTCCCATCCGCGGCGGATTCCGACGACTTCGTATCCGATCGCGACCGACCGGTATACCACCGATTTGATGACCGAATTCAGGCCGGGAACGTCGCCGCCGCCGGTAAGAATGCCGATACGCTTCGCAGGCATGATTGCTCCTCTAGATTGGGAAAAGTAGTCCCTTGTCCGAAACATCCCATTATATTTGATGGCGCGAGGCTCGATCGGGCTGTTGCGGGGCAGTGACCGGAAGAGCGGTCTGGTCAAGTGAACATGGGCAGTTGTTCCTCAATCCGCATATGCGCCCCGATACTATCGAGTATCAGGCGCGCGGAAACCTGGGCAAGTTCCTTCGGCTCCACCTTGTGCAGTCCTCCCCCGTAGACACGGCCTTCGGAAAGCAACTGCGCGGGAGTGATTCGCTGTAGCGCTTCAAACACGTGCGCGTAAAGCTCGGGATGCGCTTTCAGCGCGGCGCGCAAGGGGCCTGTGGGATAAAGCATCAGATAGACGTTGTGAGCGGTCGCCTGGGAGCGGTTCCAGATGAACCGGAAGGGATGCTTTCCATCGCGGGAGCGGCCCATATAGGTGCAGAGGAACGGCGCGGGAGGGCGCTCCTCCTGCGAGTACCACGGGGCGCGGTGGCTGGCGAGATACGCCTTATGAATCTTCTGCTCCCTGCCCGTCTGAAGATATTCATGGAAACGCGGCCACGCGGCCTTGATGCGTTCTTCCGGCTCGTTGCAATCGAGCAGGTAACGGCGCGGCGATACGTCGGGCGCGCCGTTTGGCAAGGCATCGATGATGTCCCCGGTCACGTGGCGAGGGCCTGGCAGTATGGGCTTCATGAACTGGCGCGGAATGTGCCAGCGTTTGATGTCCTCTTCTGTGAGGATGAAAAAACTGTTGGAGCCGGTCGCTAGGCCGCGCTTGATGGCGAATATGTCGCCCAGGTTCAGCTCGGCCGTAACGCTCACCGTGGTGGTGGCCGGAAATCGCGTCCATTTGCGTGACAGGCGCAAGGTTTCCAACTGCACCTGTGCTTCCGTCTGCGGATGCTCTATCGGGCCTGCAAACGAGAATCGGGCGGTATGGCCTGCCGGGGGCGGCGATTTGCGGAACACCACGACGGCGGAGGACACCAGGGCGTCCGTGAACTGCACGTCCGTGGGGCAAAACCGGTGAATATGCAGTAGCGTCACGTGCTCGGTGAGATAGCGGCGCAAGGTGACGCCGTAATTCACATCCATGAATTCCGAAGGGATGAGCCAGATCGCAAGCCCCCGCTCTTCCATCCAGTCGTGGCTCAACAGCAGAAAATAGCAGTACAGCCCGGCAAGGCCGCTGATATCCAGATGCAGCGAGCGTGCGAGCTGCGCCTTCAGGCGATCCTTTTCCGCTCCCGGCAAGTGGTGATGGCGGACATAGGGCGGGTTGGTCAGCACGAGATTGAAGCGCTGCTCGGGCAGATGCTGTTTCGTGAAATCGCCCTTAATGACCTGAAGCCCCTGCCCTTCCCATAAAGTCGCAGCGGTTCTTGCAAACAGCGGGTCAAGCTCGATGCCGGTGGCAGCGGCGATGTGTTTCTGCCCAAACGCCTGTGACGCTGCCGAGAAAAAAGAACCCGTGCCTACAGCGGGATCGAGGAAGCGGACGGGGGTCTTGCCCATGAGCGCATGCGCATGCCGGGCAAGGCTGAGCGCCAGTGCGGGCGGTGTTGCAAACTGCCCCCACTTGTTGCGCTCCGGCGCGGTCTTCAGGCTATCAAGGCGCGTCTGCTCCTGCTGGCGGCGCTCCTCGATACTGTGTGACGCGATGATTCCCATAAATGCCTTCAGAGCCCAAATTGATCGAGGTCCTCAGTACGATGCTCCCATATAAAGTCGATTCCTTCAGCGGCCTCGTAGCCCAGATACGCCGCATCGAAATACCCGCACAGAAACAGTACAAAGACCACCTGCTCTCCGTGGGTCGCTTTAAGGTAGTTGATTTTGATGGCCTCTTCCTTGCGGCGCTTATTCACATTCGTGAAATCGCCTGCCGACTTCGCTTCGATGAGTACCGGCAGGTGTGGCAGTTTGGCTTTCTTGGGCTGGATCACCGCGTCGATGGGGATTTTGACGGTCTTGGCCTCGGCCTTCGATGGCTTCGCAAGGACGTTGAGCCGGAAAGAGAACGTGCCCGGCTCCATCTGCGTTAGCGGAGTGGCGGTGGGGTGTGCCTTTAGCTTGTAGCCGCGCTCGGTCAGATATTTCTCGATGAGGGCGAGTTGGCGCTTCTCCTGCGCGTTGCGCACAATCGGCTCGGCGACGGCGCCGCAGAGCCGGTCGGCCACGATGGTGGACGAGCGGTAGCGTTCTTCCTTCGTGGGACGGCGCTTTTCCTCCAGCCACGGGAAAATATCCACGTCGAGCATCCGCGAGAGGATGCTCGTAATCTTGCGCAGGTGTTCCTCGAGCAGTTCCGCCGATAGCAGCCGGGGAAGCTTGCCCTCTTCGAGGCGGCCGACGAAATTCTTGCTCGAATCGGCGAGGCCGATAAGCCGGTCACGGGCCAGTGGGGGGCATGTCGACATGCGCAGCGTCGGCAGAATCCCCGGATTGCCTTTAATTACGTCAGCAGTGATGGTGGTGAGGTCCTTGGTGAGCTGGAGGCCCTGCCCTACGCTTTCAATCGTCTTCTTTCACGTTTCGCGGTACGCCTTCGGCGCGAACTTCATGAACCATTGATTGAACTGGTCAACCGGAGCGCGGGTGTCGGCCTTCCACAGATGCGGTTTGTCGGCGTTGACGGGCATGGGCTACTTCAGCAATCGCGCTATGTATTGCAAACCTTTGATTCTCGCGCATATACACGCGCGATGCACCTGCTGGCGGATCGCGGCGCGAGATCTTCCCGAGATCCTCAGGCTTTGGGCGCGCGAAGCAGGAACACGGCCACTTCGGCGGCGAGGTTGGGCATCCACCCGACCTTGCGATGTCCGGAGAGAAAATAGCGCCGCTCCACCTCCAAGGTTTCCAGATCGGCCAGTTCCTCGAAATCCTGCACGGTCAGGAAGTGAATATTGGGCGATTCGTACCAGGCGTAGGGAAACAGGGAGGTGCGCGGAGCCCGGCCGCTGGTGAGCATGGCGAGGCGCACGCGCCAATGGCCGAAGTTGGGAAAGGCGACGATCACGTGGCGTCCCACCCGCGCCATCTCGTGCAGCACCTGGCGCGGATGCAGGGTTTCCTGCAAGGTCTGGGACAGAATCACGTAGTCGAAAGCGCCGTCGGGGTAATCCGCCAGGCCTTCGTTGATGTCTCCCTGAAACACCGAAACGCCCCGGGCGATGGCGCGTTTCACTTTGTCGGCCGAGATTTCCACGCCGCGCGCGTCCACGCCCTTGTGCACGGCCAGCCATTCCAGCAACTCGGCTTCGCCGCAGCCGAGGTCGAGGACCTTGGCGCCATGCGGCACGATCTCGCCGATGATGGCGTAGTCGCTGCGGCCCAGCAGATCGTGTACGAAGGCGGCCTTCAAAGGCGTCCGCGTCGTCCCCGTCGTCATCTCACTCTCTCGAGAGTGCTGGCCAGAAACCCGCGCACCAGGTCGGTCTGGCTGGCCACGTCCACCAGAAACGCGTCGTGCCCGTAATTGGATTCCAGCTCGACGTAGGCCACGTCGCAGTTGCGCGAGCGGAGCGCCCGCACGACTTCCTGCGATTGGTAGCTGGGATACAGCCAGTCGGAAGTGAAACTGATCACCAGGAAGCGCGCCTGGGTGTTTGAGAGCGCCTGCGCCAATGAGCCATGGCCATTGGTCAGGTCGAAGTAATCCATGGCCTTGGTGATATAGAGATAGGAGTTGGCGTCGAAGCGGCCGACGAATTGACTGCCGCGGTAGCGCAAATAGCTTTCCACTTCGAAATCCACGTCGAAACCGAAGCTGAAGCTCTCTTTGTCGCGCAGGCGCCGGCCGAATTTCTCGCGCATGGAGTCGTCGCTCATATAGGTGATGTGCCCGACCATGCGTGCCACGGCCAAACCACGGGCCGGCAGTTGCTTGCCGTAGTAGTCGCCGCCGTT
>JBKQIF010000074.1:0-13113 GCA_052148435.1 Bryobacteraceae bacterium | reverse complement strand
CGACGGCGGACGGGGTGGATCGCGTGCTGCATGGGCGCGCACCTTGCGCGCCGGCACAAGCAGTTTCGGAGGGCGCCGCGGCGGAGCGGTCGGCGAGCCGGGAGCGTCTGCGGCGCCAGATCGAGGGAGATCTGTCCACCATTGTTCTCAAGATGCTCGAGAGCGAACCGGCGGATCGGTACGAATCCGTGCGGGAGGTGAAGGAGGATCTGGAGCGTTTTCGCCAGGGCCGCCCGGTTCACGCGCGGCCGCATTCAGCCTGGTATGCCGCCCGCAAGTTCGCGGCCCGCAACTGGCTCGCGGTATCGGCAACGGGCCTGTCGGTGGTCGCGCTGGCAGGCCTGACCATCGTCAGTGTCTATGAATCGGCGCAGGCGCGGGCCCAGGCTCTGCGTGCCGAGCGGGTCGCCGAGTTCGTAAAACACACGTTCGTTTCCGCCAGCTCGTACTGGGACAGCCCTCTGCGCGGCAAACGCGATGCGATCCAGTTCAGCGATATTCTGGATAGCGCCTGCGACCGGCTCGGCAAGGCACTGGGCGACGATCCCGCGGCGGAGGCCGATCTGCGCGATACGCTGGGCTTTACGTATGCTGTGCTCGGCGAGCCGGCGAAGGGGGAAACACAACTGCTTCTTGGGCTCCAAACGCTCGCGCGGGTTCGCGGCGGCTCGCCCCGGATTGCGGCCAGTCTTTACGTGCATCTCTGCGATACCCGCAGCTTTCAAGGCCGCTACGCCGACGCACTGGGCGCATGCCGCGAAGCCATGGCGATCTGGCGCGTTAGTGACCCCAGCTCACTCGGCGGCATGCTGCACGACACCGCCTTCATGGCGGTAAACGCCGGCGAACCTTTGCCGGAGGCCGAACAGATGTACCGGGAGGCGCTGCGATTCCCCCGTCCCAACGACCCCCTGTTTGCCTCAAGGGTGAACAGCCGGATTGGAATGCTCCGCCTTCGCCAGGGCGACCTGGTGGAAGGCGAGCGCGTGCTGCGGGACGCCGAGCCAG
The DNA here is from genome assembly GCA_052148435.1 of Bryobacteraceae bacterium. GTDB lineage: Bacteria > Acidobacteriota > Terriglobia > Bryobacterales > Bryobacteraceae > JBEKYD01. Next base: position 12,105 of record JBKQIF010000074.1, on the reverse strand, counting down.
CGCTCCGTGGCAAAGGCGATCCGTTCGTCGAAATCGTCCCCGTTCTGTACGCCCGCGCGTTTGCCGAAGACGTGCGGGGCCGTTACCCGGAGGCCGTCCGGCTGATGTCCGAGGCACTGGACCTGGTCACCCGCAGACGGGCTGCGTTTATGGGACCCGATGAACTGGCGCTGCAACTGGCCGCGTATGAGGCCCTCGCCGGAAACCGGGAAGCGCTCTCCCGTTTACGCGGCGTCGAGGGACGCCTGCAGTCCGTTGCGGCGGTGGACCGCATCCGGCACGATCTGTTCGCCGGGATTGTGGAAGCCCGTTGTGGATCGAAGGCCGCGGCCCAGCGTCACCTGCGCTCCGCGCTCGCCACCCAGCAAAAGGAGATGAGCCGGCAGCCGGATATCGGCGTCGAGATTTACGTTCGCCTGATGGAATTGTTGGGCGCCTCGGGAAGAGAGAAGGAGGCCGCCCGCCAGGGCCTGCACGCAGCCGCGCTCGCGTACGGCAGTTATTTCGCGGGGCATCCATTCGTGATTGAGATGCAGAAGGGTCTTCAGTGAACCGGCCTCGGACGGCCTGGGCTTGGACAAATCCGGGGGCTGCGATCCCGGAGTTACGGCGACAACGTCGACGGAGGCCACATCAGCACCATTACGGCATTGGCGCGACGGCGGGTGAACTGCCCCAAAACCCCGGATCCGTCCACACTTGTCCCGCTCGAAAAAAAAGTTGAAAAACGAATAGTTTCTGTCATCGGCGCACATGCCGCCGCTTCGCCGCGCGTGCGTCCGTCATGGCGCCGCAAGGGCAGCGGTCCTTCGACCGCGGCCGGCCTTCCGCGGCGCCGCACGATGCCGTGCGTTCCACGTGAGCAGGCGGCAAGGACGCGCGCGCCAGCTCTCTCGGCGAACGCGACCGGAGTTGACTGTACGGCGTCGCGCCCCGCGGAAGCGGCTACGCGCCCAGCGCCGGAGTTTTCGGCGAGCGTGGAGGCCGGTCACCTCTTTTTCTCCCGCTCGTCGTCGTCCACATCCAGCGTGAACGGTGCAAACACCGCGTGCGTCGCCTCAGGATATGGCGTCTCCCAGCCTCGCACGGTGTGCCACAGAATCCGATTCAGCTTCTCCGTCGGCGCCGCATCGGGAATATCGAAACGCATATGGGCGCACGCCACCGCCGCATCCCGCGCCCGGCCCTTCAGCGCCTTCACCGGCGGATTCACGTCGAACAGGGATACCTCCGGCATCACCGCGCTGTACGGCGTCAGATTCGCGTTTCCCTGAAAGCTCGCCCGCATGTCCTCCGCGATCAGATCGAAGATCGACATCGTCGGCAACCCCAGCATCAGCTCGATTGTCTTGACCATGCTCTGCGTCGGATAGAACGTCGAATCCACCGACCCGCGCAGCACATACGGGCTGATCGCCAGCGCCACAGTCCGGTGACCGTCCACATGATCCACGCCGTTCTGCGCGTCGTCTTCCACCACGAAAATCGCCATCTTCGGCCAGAACCTGCTCTTCGTCAGCGCCTCCACTACCTGTCCCACCGCCAGATCGTTGTCCGCTACCATTGCCCGCGGCGTCGAACTCCCCGCCGTCGTGCCGTTCGTGTGGTTGGAAGGCAACTGCAGCAGCGTCAGATTCGGCATCGCGCCGGCCGCTTCCATCCGCTTCAGGTCGTCCAGAAAAATTCGCGCCCGCGCCACGTCCGGAATGTTCGCGCTCCAGGCCGGAAAGTTCTTCGCCAGAATGTTGTTGAGCGGCGCGATCGGCGCTTTGGTGTCCCAATCGTGCGCGAAGTCGTCGCCCGCCTGCCAGCGCTGCAAGAGCTTCTGCCGGTCCGCCAGCGGAGCCAGCGCGGTCCCGGCATATTCGCCATAATCGCGTACCGTCTTTCCGCGCCCCAGCGCGTAGTCCCACAGAAATCCGTTTTTCGAATAGGCGATCGGATCCGTCCCGTCATACGGGTAGCTGCGCCCCGCGTACCCGGGCCACATGCAATAGTCGACCTCGTTGGCCTGCGTCAGCCACTGGTGCCCGTCCGCGCTGTTGCCGCCGGTCGCGTAAAAGTTGTCGAGGAGCACGAACTCCTCGGCCAGCTTGTGCTGATTCGGCGTTACGTCCCTGCCGAACATCACCAGCGACTTGTCGCCATTGCCTTTTTCGATGTCCCCGAACACCTGGTCGTATGTCCGGTTCTCCTTGATGATGAAAACTACGTGCTCGATCGCGGAAGGGTCGCCTGCGCGCGCGGGAACCGGGACCGCATTGCGCACCGGTCCCGCCGCCGGGGCCTTCTCAATCGTGGCCGCCAGATCCATCCGGTTATTCCGCGAAACCGCCGACGTGTAGCTCGCCAACTGCGCCGCATCCGGCACGGGCAATACCGCCACCGCTCCGCGATTCGCGTGGACGTAGCGCTTCCCCGGCGAGTCCCTCCATCCCGAGCCAACACCCAGCAGCGCCGACAGCGCGATCCATTCCCCATCCGGGCTTATACTCAGCCCGTTCGGATACCACGCCGTTGGAATCAGCCCCCGCACCGCGCCCGTGCGGGCGTCCATCACCGCAATCGCATTGATGCCGCCGCACGCCGCGTATAGCGTCGCCCGGTCTTTTGAGAGAGCCAGCGCCGTCGGCGCAATTCCCGCCGCCTTCACCGCAAACGGTGCGATTGCGAACGTCTGCGCGACGGCTATTCGCCGCGTATCGATCACCGAAACAGAATCGCTGTTGCCGTTGGCCACGTACAAACGGTCACCTGGCTCATCCCAGACGATGGCCGTCGGATGCAGGCCCACGCCGATCGTGTTTGTGGCGGCGAGGGTTCCCAGATCGATGCGCGTCACGGTTCCGGTCGATGCCACACCGCGCGCGTCCACCACCACCTGGGACGTCAACTCGTCAGTGGTCGAAAAACTCTCTAAGCCGCAGCAGTGGCGCTCGGAAGGCTTCGTACGCCCCGGCTACGCGCCCGCGCCAGTGCTCTGGAGGAGGGTGGAAGGCGTTGATCGTGCGCCGTCGAACCCGGGCAGAACCCCTGAAGCAGCCGGCGCCGACGCTCTCGTCGAGCGTGGCGGGAGTTGACCGTACGGCGTCGAGCTTCGGCGAGTCCGAAGCGTCGTGGCGCAGTCTTAGCCGCGCCCGCCGCGTCGAGGGCGCGCCGCGTTCAAGCCCGCGCGCCGGCACGCACAGAGCCCGGACGGGGCGACCGCTCGTCCGCATCGGTTTTCGCGCGGCGCTACACGGCGCCGTGCTGTCGCCCCCAGGCGGGGACTGGCCCGCGCGATGCGATTCTCCTTCAAAGTGCCGACGTTCTGTAGCCAGCAAGGGTGCTCCTTGATTGTGGGTGGAACAAATCGAACCTGCAGTACCGTCGAGCGGCCGTGCGGCCTCGTTTTAGACGCGGTCCCTGCCTCCACGGACGGGCCCTTTGCGTAGTCGGTGATGTTGGCTGATATCACTTTGCCCTTTGCTGTCCCTGGTCCCCCAAGACAAGGGACAACTGAAATCCCGGTTGACATCGGTCGCGCAACCGCTTACCAAGTATGTGTATGAGACGCTTGCCCACCGTCCTTGCCCTGATGGCCCTGCTGTCGCTGTCCACCAAAACCGCGCCCCTCACCGATCCCTTCGAACAGAACCGCAGGCTCGGCCGCGGCATCAACATCCCCGGCGTGTTCGATCTCAACGGGAGGCCCGTTCCCGAACCGCCCATGGCGCCGGAGTACTTCAAGAAGATCGGCGATGCCGGTTTCAAGAGCGTGCGGCTGGTGATTCGCTGGTCGGCGTACGCGCGGCAGGAGGCCCCGTACACCATCGACCCCGTGTTCTTCAAAAGAGTAGATTGGGCGGTGGAGCAGTCGCTTGCCAACAAGCTCGCCGTGGTGCTCGATTTCCACTACTATCCGTTCATCAGCTTCACAGGCACGGAGACCAGCCAGGTGGACCCGCAAGAGAATCGCATCCGCTTTCTGGCGCTCTGGCGGCAGGTGGCCGAGCACTACCGGCAAGCGCCGCCCGAGGTGATGTTCGGCGTGCTCAACGAGCCCAGCCGTCCGAACCTGGGAATCGACGGCTGGAATGCCTTGGTCGCGGATGCGATTCCGGTGCTCCGAAGCAGCAACCCCGACCGTACGCTGCTTGTACAGACCGCTAATGGCGGCGGATTCGGAGCGCTCGATAGCCTCCGCATTTCGGAGAGTGAGCGCAACATCATTGTCGAAGTTCACAACTACGATCCCGGCCGCTTCACCCACCAGCAGGCATCGTGGTCGTCCAACCGGATCTACAAAGACGTCCATTGGACCGGAACGCCCGAGGAGAAGGCGGCGGTGGACGAGGCGTTTACCAAGGCGGCAGCGTGGGCGATAAAGAACAATCGGCCGCTCTACCTCGGCGAGTTCGGAGCGTATCAGGCGGCCGACATGCCATCCCGTGTCCAATGGACCACCTATGTCGCCCGCACGGCCGAAAAGCACGGCATGAGCTTTGCTTACTGGGGCTTCTGGCGCTGCGGTTTCGACGTCTTCGACGCAAAGACTGAGACCTGGACCGAGCCCTTGCTCAAATCGCTCGTGCCGTAAGGAACCGCCTGCGGCGCACCCTACACGGCCATTTCCGCGCCGTTCGCCGGCCTTCCCGCGGGGCCGCACGTACCACGAGAGCAGGCGCCACAGATGAAAGCGATGGCGCTGGCGAGCGGGTTGGCTGTCGAGGATTCGCAATCGAGCTCGGCGCGCCGTGGCTCTTCGGCCTTCGCCCGATCGAGGGCGTGCCGTGCGCAAGCGCACACGTCGGCGCGATCACTTCGCGCACGAGCCGCCCGAGCGCGCCCGCTCGGCCTTCCCGCGACGCCACTCGATGCCGCGGGGGTTCGACGCGAGCATGCAGCGTGGCCGGACACGTCAGAACCAGTTGACCGTTCGCGGTCGAGCCGCTGAAGCAGTTCCGCGCGCTGTCGCTCGACGATCTTCGCTGAGCCCTGCGCCTTGATGGCGCGCCGTGGTGAATGGCGCGCCGGCACGCGTGTTTCTCGGGACGTGGCGTCCGAGCGCGCGCCCGTGCCATCCTTCCCCGGGGCGCTGGACCATGCCGCGCGGGCTCGCGGAACGGAGGGACGCCCGTGCCCGAGTTCTCGGCGAGCGCGGCGGCGGTTGCCCGTACGGCGTAGAAGCGCGGCCGAAGCGGCTGACGTTGCGCCCGGTGCGCTGCGGCTCGACGATCAGCGCCTTGCCCGCCGCGTTGATGGCGCGCGGTGTTAAGGGCCCGCAGGCTTACTTCACGGACGAGGAGTCGGCGCGCCCACGGTCTTCAAAGGGGGCGTCCCGCGAAGCCGAACGGGCAAGCCGCTGACCGCACCCGCCGTGCTGTCGCTCGACGATCCTCGGCGCGCGACGGCAGTTGACCACTCGCCGCCGAGCCCGGCCGAAGCGACTGAAGGAGCCCGGCGGGCTGCTCCTCGACGTTTTTCTTCGCGCGCGCCATTGTCAATGTGATTTATACCCCCGGCTGCACTACTTGCTGGCCAATCCGTTTCGAGTCAGGAATTCTCGTATGGCCACGTAGATCTTGGTCCGCTCCTCCGGCGTGAAGTTTCCGTGTTTCCCCCCGGGGATGGTCACCAACTCGTGCGCCACCCCGGCCTTCTCGAGCCCTTCTTGCAGCCGCACCGAGTGGCTGTAGGGGACGGTGGGGTCGGCGTCGCCCTGGATGGAGAGAATGGGTGGCAGCCCGGACCGCACATAGGTCAGCGGCGACACGATGCGGGCTATCTCCTCACGGTTCGGCTGGCTGCCCAACCACGCTACCGCATACGACTTGCGATTAGACCCGTCGAGGAGATCCCCAACGTCGGCAATGCCGTACCAGTCGATGATGGCGGCCACTTTGGGCAAAGGGGCTCCGGGACACTGGCGGTCGAGACCCGCGGATTCGGGAATCATTCCAGTGGTCAGCGCCAGGTGGCCTCCTGCCGAATCGCCGCTGACCACCAGTCTGCCGACGTCGATATCGTAGGTCTTGGCCTGGGCCGCAACGAAGCGCAGGGCGCATAGACAATCCTCCACAGCGGCAGGCGCCAGCGAGACGCGCGCCAGCCGGTATTCGACGTTGACGACGTTCCACCCCATTTCAAGCCACGGCATCAGCGACATAACAGAGGCTTCCTTCGAGCCCCCGGTCCAGCCGCCGCCGTGAATCCAGATGAGGGTGGGTTGCGGACCGGTGGTGTCGCGCCGCTTGTAGATATCCAGCTTGGATTCGTAGTTGTTGTTTACCGAGTAGGTGATGTTAGGAAAAATCTGGTACTCATTGGCTGCGTGGGTAGCCCAGGTCGCCTCAGGAGACAACTGGGCAAGAGCCATCAGCGGAACGAGAACCAGTGCTGCGAGCCAAAGCTTGCGCATGACACCTCCTCCCCGACACTCTAGCACGAGGGAAGACGCCGGCGAAGATGCGTTTTTGCGATCGAGGTTGAGCTTCGCGGCGATATCCGAGCGCGCCCGCGTCGGCCTTCGAGCCACTCCGCGCGATGGCGGTTGGTTTCGCGAGAGCAGGCGAACGGCGGAACTCGGCGCCGGAGGCGCGGTTCGGAGGTTGTTTGCGCCGCGCTCAGTAGTTTGGGCCATTCTCGGCGAGCACCAAAGCGAGTCGCCGACGTGCAATGGGGCGACAGGAAGAGTGTTTTTTGCAGGGATCCATCTGGCCGAATGACAATTAAGACATGGAGCGCCTCAATTACCGCGAAATCGTCGAAAAGTCCGCGAAGATCGATCAATGGCTCAGCGAAATAGGCCTCAACCAGTATGATCGGATCCGAATTCACAAACGGAACATCACCGAACTGGCTGAAGTACAAGACAACGGAACACTCGATCGGGTCGCGAGTAGCCTAGCGGGGGAGAAGCGCCGAGAAATACTTTGGTCTTTTGTGGAATCGATTGAATTCGTCGATGCAATAGATGCCTCGCGGAAAAGCGGAGCCGACATACCAAAGCACGTTTTGGAGAAGGCGCTTCAAGGGCCCCCTGATCCATATTTGGAAGACAATAGGTCCAACCAGGGGCGGAATGCGATGTTCGAAATTGCGATCGCTGGGCGCGCGGCGCACGCCCAGTTCGCTGACGCGGCGCCCGCGCGCGGCACGATCGAAGGAATTTCATTGTTCGCGGTCGAAACGCGGCGGAAGAGGAATCATCGGCGCCCTGCACCGGAGGGCGGGTAATCTCTCAGAACGGCGCCGTCAAATGGCCCGCGGCAAGCGGCCCGTGTACTCCGTGATAGCGCCCTCTGCAAACACGCGTACCCGCGAATAGAAAGTCTTGCCGGTGCTCCTTTTCCGAGTGGCTGAGCGGGAAGCAAAGCATCTTGCGGCTCCACCGATGAGCGCAGCGCTCACGGTGGCCACCAAATCCAGGTAGGCTTGGTATGAAGGAAGATGTAATGAGACGAGTCGCCCTCAGCCTGTCATTCGGCGTCTGGATCTGCGTTTTTCCGGCAGCCTGTCAAAACCCCAAGACTGGGCAATGGGAGCCGTTCGAGGTCACCATGGGGGGCAGCGTCGAACTCCCCAATGCATACGTGGACGCCCTGCCGGACGGCGGCAAGCCCTTCGTCGTGGTCACGTTCGCCGGTACCACCGGAGCCGCGAAGGGATTAACTTACGCCGTGCCCGGCTTTTGGGACGGAGGCCGGACATGGAAGGTGCGGTTTGCCGCTCCCGCGGCAGGAGAGTGGTCATACTCCGCTTTCTCCACTGACCCCGTTCTCCGGGGTGTGAAGGGCGGCTTCCAATGCGCCGCATGGAGCGCGGGCGAAAAAGCCGCAAACCCCACGCGCCACGGGTTCGTGGGAGTCGCCAAGAGCGGCCCTCGGGCGGGCCGATACTTCGAATATGCGGATGGAACGCCCTTCCTGTGGATCGGGGATACCTGGTGGCCGTGGCTGAAGCGCGGTATCCCCTTCACGCGCGCGAAGCAGGTGATCGATGATCGATCCGCGCGGGGATTCACGATCGGCCAAGTCGTGTTCGGAGCGAACAATGCGACGCGGCTGGCGGGTCGAGACTTCGCCACGCCGGACCTGGATGCTATCCACGATGCCGAGCGGTTCATCGCCTACGCCAACAGTCAAGGGATCACGTTATGGGTCATGCCGTGGTGGAGCGCCAACAATCTCGACAAGACCGCAGGTGCCGAAAAGATGCGGCGGTGGACCCGCTACGTGGTCGATCGCCTGGCTGCCTACAACGTGATCTGGAACGTCGGTGGCGAATACAACATGTACGACTACGGCGGGCTCGGCCTGCAATTCTGGAAGGGCCTGGGCGCTCTCATGCGCCGCGAGGATCCATACGGGCACGCGATCGGTGTACACAACACGCCGCCTGGATGGACGGCCGGCGAGATGGGTGACTCCGCTCAATGGTCCACGGGTTTCGTGTTGCATGACCAGGAATGGCTCGATTTCAACGGCAGCCAGGTGGGTCACGGCAAATGGCGCAATGAACTGGTTCCGCAGATCATCTCGCTGGACTACGCCCGCCAGCCGGCCAAGCCGGTGGTCATCACCGAACCGTGGTACGAGTTCGCCGAGGGGAGTGCGCCGGCCATGGATGTCCGCTTCGCCGCGTGGTCGGCCATCCTGTCGGGCGCGGCCGGCCACACCTATGGCGGCGGGCATCAGTGGTGGGCCGACATACCAGACCCTTCCCTACCGCCGCGCAAGGACGCTTGGCCGAGCCCTCCCAACAGTGTGGATACGCTGGATTACCCGGGTGCCGTATCGATGGGCTTCATGGCGAAGTTTCTGAAGGGCCTTGCATGGTGGAAGTTCGAGCCGCATCCGGAACTGGTTCTGGAGTACGCTCAGCCGTTAGCCTCCGCGATCCCCGGCCAGGAGTATCTGGTGTATGCCCGATACGGCGGCCGGTTAGAGCTCGATCTGCGTTCCTCTTCGGAGTCCGGCCGATTCCGCTTCACGTGGATCGACCTGGTTGTTTCGAAGGAAGCGCGGGGCGGGACCATCCACGGTGGCGGCATCCGGAGTTTTCACGCGCCTGAGGACTACCCTGGAAGCCGGGAGTACAAAGACTGGCTGCTTCATGTGGTAAGGGTCAATTGAAAGGAATCGTGCGGCAAAGGACCCGGGCGGTACCTCCTACCCAGCTCCGACAGCTATTGGCGGGTTCTTAAACCCGGTCTGGTAGAGTCTCGCAGGCCACCGATTGTTCACCCTCGATCAGACGTGGGCATCGCAACGGGCACTGGGCCGGGCTCCCTCGTGCCCAGCCTGCCGACCCGAAGATTCTGATCTGAGCGGGTTCGCGGCACGCAGGGACGCATCAGGGCGGGAGTTCTCGGCGCGCGCGGCGGGAGTTGGCCACGCGCCGTTGAGCCCCAGCGGCAGCGGCGGAAGCAGCCCGACGCGCTGTGGCTCGTCGGCTATAGCGGGACAGTTTCGGGGGTGCCCTTCGGCCGGTGACCCAGACCTGCTCCCAATCGGGAGTCAGTCTTCCGCGGACTCATCGCCGGACCAATCGCCTTTTCACCTCGTTTGGCCTCTTTGGGCCTTTGGCAGAGCGCACACCACCGGGGGTCTCGATCATAGACACCACAATGATCGCATTGGGTATAGATCATGTACGTGCGCATGGAGAATCCCCTCCAGAATATACATCGTGTCCGTCGCTCAGTCAAAACATTTTCTCGGTCGCATGTTCCGCGTGTGCGTCCAGAGTTGATTCAGGCGTACGTAAAAAGGATGGCCCTCGGGGCGAGCCAAGATACAGGTTGGAATCCAAAGCTCTTCTTGACGCTCCCTGCGGGTTCCCATCGCCATAAGGCGATTTTACGATTGCGGCGACGGAAACTTTGCGTTTGCGAACGGGCGCTTGCGGCGCGGCGGCGGCCTGAGTGGGGCCACCATCGAGCCTCTGGCGAAGCTCTGCTATCCGAGTGTCGATTTGCCTCTTTTGGGACTCCAAGCCGACAATGGCAGCTTGGAGAATCGAACGGTCGAGTTTTTGTGTGGGCATGTGAGTTGTTCGTACCATTCACGTAACTCATTCTCGATCTAGACCGTGCCTTCGTGGATGCGACAGGCCAAGGGCAAGGCGAAGACACTGGACAAGGCTTGGGTGAGTACGGCGACCGCCTGGCAGGAGTGACCGAAGATGTACTCCGGCTTGGTGTTGGCCCCGGATTGTCGATGGAGCTTCTTGACTGCGGGCATCTTGCGTCCGGCCTTGGCGACCTTGACGCCGTCGCCGGCGAGAACGGACCTGCCGTTCGCGCGTAGGATGCCGGGGAGGGCGCGGAAGACCAGAGCGCACCAGGCGCGGTTGAGCTTGTCCAGATCCAGGGCCGGGCTGTGGAACAGATCCAGGAGCCGGTCGTAGCAGGCCGGCGCCAGTCCCAGGGCGCGCACGATGCTGGTGACCCCCAGCAGATCCTTGCGGGTGGAGATGCCCGCCAGGCAGAGCGCCATCCACAGGAAGGTCCGGGTCCGGGCGCAGGCGGACCGCAAATCGCACACCAGATTCCGTCGCATCCAAGATGTTTCCTCAAGACTCCATAGCGGCTTGCAGCATGGCTCGGGCGTAAGCCACGTTGTACGCCCAGCTGGCGTACGCGCCGCTTCTGGGCTGATCGCGATACCCGTCGAGCCCGCTCGGGTGCTCCGGAAAGACCATCCGCGGGTACTTCTGCCGTACCAGTTCCTTCATCACCGCAAGCATATTCACTTCCCCCTGGTCAGGGAACACCTCTGTGTATTTGAGGCGTGGCACCTGCGTGCGCACGTTTCGGAAATGCACCTGGTTTATGCGCCCCCTCGTTCCGAAGTACCGGCACACCTCCACTGGATCCTCGCCCAGTTCCCGCGTCACGCCGCAGTCAAACGTGATCCCGTTCGACGTGCTGGGGACGATCTCGATAAGGTGCTTCCACCCTTCTAGGCTTCCCATAATCTGCCCGGATCCACGGCTGAACGGCGGAGGTGGGTCATTGGGGTGCAGAGCCAGCCGCACACCGGACTCCTCGGCGACTGGCACCACTGCTTTCAGGAAATACGTGATATTGCTCCACATCTCTTCGAGGCTGTGTGCACCCTCCTCTGGAAGCGGAGGCAGATCCTTCATCCGGTCGTAATCGAACGAAGTCAGCCGCGCGCCGCCCCTTCCGAGCTCCCGGGAGTATCCATCCGTAGCGCGGTGCGCGTACCAGTTGTACTCCACCACGGGCAGCCCGGCTCGGCCGGCCGCGCGGATGGATTGTCGGACTTTCTCAATTTCTTCGTCGCGGCCAGGCCGTCCAAAAATGGCATTGGGAAATGAGCCATTTGCAGTCCGAGATGGCGTCATCCACGGAATCATCATGTTACCCAGGGTCAGGCCGCCACTCTTGAGGCGCTCCATTAGAGATCGGATGGTGCCCTCGTCCCAGGGAATGGGTGGTGAGTTAGCCATATATATGTAGTCAATACCGATTTGCTTGACGCGACGCATGGCGTCTTCGCTCAGGTCACCTACCGAGATGTCAATACAAAGTTTGGGAGTGTCGAGACCTTCGGAGCGCATCCCCAAGACGGGCGCTCCGGGAGTGTTTGAGGATGTTAGCGACGGTAAAAAGGCCGTCGCACCGACGGCCTGCATGATCCTTCTTCGGGACAATGTTAAGTTCATAGTTTTAAATAGTGTTAGCCTGAATTTCCATTTCCCCAACATGGTGATTTGGCAACCATCAGCACAGCTTCCAGCTTGCTCAAATCTCCGGCGTCAGTCTGGCTTCGCAAATCGTTGTCTCCTCAAACCGGCCTTTAGGTGCCTGGACAAACTATGGTAATACCGCGAAGCCACACGCCGCTATCGCTGGGTGACTAGCTTGGCAGGGCCGGTTCCCAGGCCATTCGAGCCTGACAGGAGGGCTCGGGCGCGCGGTTCCGCGACGCGCTGTTCGATGAAGTGGCCGGCCCACGCCTGTCCCGGTCCACTTGGGCGCGTAGTCGCCGCCTCGGACTTCCGCTAGCACCTGGTCCAGAAACGTAAGCTCTCTATCGGAAGTGACGCGGCGAGATACGCCTCGGGTCTGGATAGCGGCTGATCGCCGCGTCA
>JBKQIF010000073.1:0-91435 GCA_052148435.1 Bryobacteraceae bacterium | reverse complement strand
GACCAACACCAGGTCGTATCCTCCGCCCAGACTGTCGAAACGCAGATCGCCGGCGCGGACTTTGACGCGATCCGCCACGCCGGCCTGCCGGATGTGGCGCAACGCGATGGGCTCCACCGTGGCCAGGTCCAGGATGTCGGCCCGCAAAGCCGAGTTGGCCTGGGCGAAGGCAATCGAATATGCACCCGACCCGCCGCCCACGTCCAGCATGCGGCGGACGTTTTCCGCGCCCACCGCGCGCACCACCAGCGGCGCGCGCTCCGAGGCGTTGCGGTGCATGGCGGCGATGAAGGCCTCGGTCCAATCCTGGCCGCGGGCGGCGATTTCGGCATTCCTGTCGTCGGCGATGGCAGTGCCGGCGCGGACACAGTCAGTAAGGGTGGACCAGCGGTGCCACAGGTGAGCGGTGTGCAGCAAAGCGGGCCGGGCGTTGTCTGGCGAGCCGGCGGCGAAGTAGCGCGCCGTGGCGGGCGAGTTGTAAAAGACCCCTTCCCGCTTGACGAGCAGGCGGAGGGACGCCAGCGCGTTCAGAAGCATCTCGGTGGCGCGCGGGTGGCTGTGGAGGGTGGCGGCCACTTGCCGGGCATCGGCGCCGTCCCCCACGGCGGTGAAGAGGTCAAGCTCCAGCGCGGTGAGAAGGGCGCGGCTCTCCTGAAATCCGCGCAGCAACTCGGTCAGGTCGTCGGGCAGCACCCCGGCGGCTTCCCGGGCGCGGCGCGCCGCCAGCATCTTGTCCCGATTGTGCAGGATCTCCGCGCGCAGATCGGCGGCATCGTAGCGCACCAGGCGCTCGACGGGCGTATCCTCCTCGAAATGCGAGCGGACGATCTCCGGCACGTCGGCCGGGGTTAGGCCCGAGTACCAAATGCCTTCGGGATACACCACCAAATTCGGCCCGTGTTCACACAAGCCGAGCGAGCCGCACTCTGTCACCTGGACTTCGTCCGCGAGGCCGCGCGCGTTGATTTCGCGCCGCAGCGCGTCGATCACCGGGCCCGAACCCCGCGCGGCGCAGCACGGCACGCCTTCGGGCTTCTGCTGGCCGCATACAAACACGTGAAACCGGAATGGCTCCATGTTTTTTCTCCGGTTTCACGGTAACAGATTGCTGAGCCAACGGCCCGTGGCAGATCTGGCCCTGTGGCAGATCGCAGGCGAAAACGCCTGCTCCACGGCCCCTGCCGGGATGGATCAGCCGGCGGTCACTTGGGGCGCGTCGCTTCCTTCATCGTCAATCCGGTTTCGTAGACAAGCTGCCGCGGCTCGTAGCCATCGTCTTCACGCTGCCGGGTCATGCCGGCATTGTTCCAGGCGACGGGAAAATCCGGACGCCAGGCACGGCGGCCCCAATAGTATCCGCGGAACGGATCGCGCGTGCGGTTCATCCAGTCCAGCAGTTTGTCGTGCAGGTGGTCTCTCCTGGCAGCGTGGTCCGGCGAGTCGATCAGGTTGCTCATCTCGGCGGGATCCTTCTCCAGATCGTAGAGCTCATCGCTTGTCATGAGATGAACCGATAATTTGAAGCGGCCGTCGAAGACACAGCGGATCGGCTGGAATCCGCCAAAGGCGTCGTGATCGACTTCATAGCGGCCGAACTCCATGAAGATCTCGTCTCGCGGCTTGCGTGCCGGATTCTCGAAGGTCCCGAGCATACTCCCGCCCTGCAGGCTCTTCGGCAATTCGTGGCCGAAGTACTCCATTAAAGTCCCGGTGACGTCGATGTGTGAAATCGGGTGCGGGCAAACGGAATTCTCGGCCGCGTGCCCGGGCCATCGCACCAGAAAGGGGATCCGGGTAATCTCTTCGTACATGCACGATCCCTTGCCGCCGTCCAGCCGGTGCGACTCGAGAAAGTCTCCGTGGTCCGCTGTGTAGATGACCAGCGCGTCGCGGCTAACGCGATCGATGGCATCGATTACGCGGCCGATTTCGCTGTCGATGAAGCTAAAGCACCCGAAAAAGTCCGGCGCGGTGACCGGTTGCGGCGGGCGGCCCAATCTTCCATCCGCCCAGACGCGCTGCTCGGCGGGTTTCCGGACCAGAGGGTCCGCCACATTCGGGCTGCTGGGGAAGACGAAATTCTTGTACATGTCCGAGAAGGGCCGCGGGCAGAGATACGGCCCGTGTGGCTCGTCGTAGGAGAGCACCAGGAGAAAATCTTCCGCCGCGTGGTTTTTGAGGAAGTCGATGGCCCGGTTCGAACAGCGGTGGCCGAAAGTGAACTCGGCGGTCAGGCCGGGATCCCGGTTCGTGGCCGTATTGCGCGAACGCACGCGGTCCTCGGGCGTGAGCTCATATAAATAGTTTCGCTGATCGTACCAGTAGCCGGGGTCCCAGCCCGGAGCGGGGCGGCCAGTGCCGAAGTAGTCGGAGCCGTCCAGATGCCACTTCCCGATATAGGCGCAGTGCACTCCTTTATCATGCAGGCGCTGGCCGATCGTGTGGACGGTCTGTCCCAGCGGCAGACTATTCGCCCACGCGCCGTTGCTGTGGGGATAGGTGCCGGTGAACAATGCCGAGCGCGCCGGAGTGCAGACCGGCTGGCAGGTATACGCGCGGTCGAATCGCATGCCGCCCGCGGCCAGACGGTCGAGATTCGGGGTCTGAAGTCCGGTATGCCGATAGCAATTCAGCATGTCCGCGCGCACCGAATCGTTCATGATCACGATGGCTTGCTTTGGCGTCCTTCCGGCTTGTCCCGCGGCGCGTGCCGCAAGTGCTACGGCACTACCGCCGCCTAGCGATCTTACAAAGTTTCGTCGATGCATCCAGTAGCCTCCGATCCGACGAGCGCCGACCTGTTTCTGTGCCTGCGGTTGAAATCCCACCTTGCGTACGGCAACGGACGGCTCGGCGGAGGCCGTCGTCTTTTCGATCGCCTCGGGCTGGGGCGGCCCTGCTGCGCTACGACACGAGCCGCGGGAGCCAGCCCGTAGAGGGTAAGCACGAATCTACGGCGTTTCACCTCCCACCGTTTAGCAGAACGCGACTTCTCAGGCAATCCCCTGGGGATTTGGCATAATCCCGCGGGCCTTGGGTCGCGGCTTCAACGCGTTTCCCGGCGCCGGCGAGGGTGTTCAGTTAGTGGAGAACGATCCGCTCTATCCCAACAGTTCCAGGAAGGCGCGGGCGGCGTGGCTCAGCGCGCGGCGAGTGGGGTATACCAGCCGGATCTTGCGCTCCACGTTCATTTCCGTCACCCGCACTTCGCTCAACAGCTTCTGCTCGATTTCCTGTTCCACGCACATGCGCGGGAGAAACGCCACGCCCTGGCCGTTCTGCACCAGCTTGCGGATGGTCTCGATGGTCGGCATTTCCACGTCCATGTGAAGGGGAACCTTGTGAGTCTGGAAATTGCGGATCACCAATTCCCGGTAGGGCGACGTAACGTTGTGCGCGATAAAAGTCTCCGAAGCGAGCTCGCTCAGCGCCACGTGCTTGCGGTGGGCCAGGCGATGGCGCGGCGACACTACCAATGCGATCGCGTCGGTGTAGATCACTTTCGATTGGATGCGCTCGTCTCCGGGATCGTAACTGATCACGCCCAGCTCCAGGTTGCCGTCCAGCAGCTCGCCGGGAATTTTGCTCGAAAGGCTGCGGCGCACCTGCACTTTGACCCGCGGATACAGCTCGCGGTAGCGCTGGATGTGGCGCAGCAGATAAAGCGTGGTGGATTCGTTGGCGCCTATGATCAACCTGCCCGAGGATTTGTCGCGGAGCTCGGAAAGGGCGTTGCCCAGTTCCAGTTCCAGGTTCTGGAAGCGGCGGGCGTACTCCAGCACGGCGCGGCCGGCGTCGGTCAGGATCAGGTCCTTGCCGGAACGGTCGATCAGCCGCTCTCCCAGTTCCTGTTCCAGGCGCTGCACGGCCAGCGACACCGCCGGTTGGGTGCGCAGCAGCTTGTCCGCCGCCCGCGAAAAGCTCTTTTCGGTGGCGACGGTCAGGAAAACGCGCAGCGAATAGAGCTCCATGGCAGGCGATTCTTACTATAACATGCGCTAATGGCAGACCCTAAAATTATAAATTTGCCAAATCGTCGGCGAATGCCCATAATCAAGTATTGGATTCACGCCGATGAGCGACCACGTCTACATTTTCGACACTACGTTACGCGACGGTGAGCAGTCTCCGGGCTGTAGCATGACGGTGCCGGAAAAGCTGCGGATGGCCGCCAAGCTGGTGGAACTGGGAGTGGACATTTTGGAGGCCGGTTTTCCGATCGCCTCGGATGGCGACTTCGAAGCCGTATCGGCGGTGGGCGCCGAGTTTCCGACGGCGCGCGTGGCCGCGCTGGCGCGCTGCTGCACCCTGGACGTGGAACGCGCCGCCAAGTCCCTGGAACGCGCCGCCCGCCCCCGCATCCACACTTTCATCGCCACCAGCGAAATTCATCTGAAACACAAGCTCAAGAAGACCCGGCAGCAGGTTCTGGACGAAGCCGTGGCCGCGGTGGAACTGGCGCGGCGCTATACGGACGACGTGGAGTTCTCCGCCGAAGACGGGGCGCGCACCGATCCGGATTACCTGGAGACGGTATCGAAAGCCGTGGTGGCGGCCGGCGCCGGCACGGTGAACATTCCCGACACGGTGGGCTATTCGACGCCTAAGGAATACGCCGCCCTGATCGGACGCATCGCGCGGGCGCTGGGCGAAGACGCCATCGTGAGCGTGCACTGCCACGACGATCTGGGCCTGGCCGTGGCCAACTCGCTGGCCGCTATCGAAGCCGGGGCACGCCAGGTGGAATGCACCATCAACGGAATCGGCGAGCGCGCCGGCAATTGCTCGCTGGAGGAGGTGGTGATGATCCTCAAGACCCGCTCCGACCAGTATCCCTATCCCACCGCCATCCGTACCGAACATCTCTACGCGGCCAGCCAGTTGCTGAGCTCGCTGATCACCTTCGGCCCGCAGCCGAATAAGGCCATCGTGGGCCGCAACGCTTTCGCCCACGAAGCGGGGATTCACCAGGACGGATACCTGAAGGAAAAAACCACCTACGAGATTATCGATCCGCGTTCGGTAGGCGTGACGGAAGGCGAGTTGGTGCTGGGCAAGCACAGCGGCCGCCACGCGCTCAATCAACGCGCTCAAAAGCTCGGCTTCGAGCTTTCCCGCGAAGAGCTGGACGCCTTCTATTATCGTTTCACCGCCGTGGCCGATCAGCGCAAGAAGGGGCTGATGGACGAAGAGATCCTGGCCCTGCTGCGCGAGACGCGGTTGGCGCAGCCGGCCGTGGCGGACTGATTCATGAACCTCAACGTTCTGGTTTTGCCCGGCGACGGCATCGGCACGGAAGTGACGCGCGAAGCCGTGCTGGTATTGCGGCACGTAGCCGAAAAGTGGAACCATCCGCTCACCCTGACCGAGGGTCTGCTGGGCGGCGTAGCGATTCACCGGACGGGTTCGCCGTTCCCGGAAGAAACCGCGCGCCTGGCCGCGGCGGCCGACGCTACGCTGATGGGCGCGGTGGGTTTGCCGGAGTTCGACAACGCGCCTCCGGAAAAACGGCCCGAGCGCGGCTTGCTGGCGATTCGCAAGGCGCTGGGCGTGTTCGCCAACCTGCGCCCGGTGCGCGCCTATGGGCCGCTCCTCGACTCCTCTCCGCTGAAGAACCATTTAGTGGAAGGCACGGACATGATCATCGTCCGCGAACTGACCGGCGGAATTTATTACGGAACGCCGCGCGGCATCTTCGAAGACGGCGGCGAAACCCGGGCGGTCAATACCATGACCTATACCCGCTCCGAAATCGAGCGCGTCTCGCACACCGCCTTTCACCTGGCGCGGGGGCGGCGGAAGAAGGTCACTTCGGTGGATAAATCGAACGTGCTCGAAAACTCGCAGCTCTGGCGGCGGGTGGTGTGCGAAGTGGCGCGCGAGTATCCCGACGTGGAGCTGGATCATCTGCTGGTGGATAACTGCGCCATGCAACTCGTCCTCAACCCCAGGCGGTTCGACGTAGTGCTGACCGAAAACATGTTTGGCGACATCCTCAGCGACGAAGGCGCGGTGCTGGCCGGCTCGATCGGCATGCTGCCATCGGCTTCTATCGGCAGCCGCAAACCGTCCGGCGCGTATGTAGGACTGTACGAGCCGGTGCACGGCTCGGCGCCGGATATCGCCGGACAGAATAAGGCAAACCCGCTGGGCGCCATCGGATCGGTGGCGGCCATGCTGGCTTACAGTTTTGGATTGACCGCGGAAGCGGCCGCCGTGGAGAAGGCCATCGAGGCCGTTCTTGCCAGCGGCCAGGTCACCGCGGACCTGCGACCTTCGGGGACGCCGGCAACCACCGAACAGGTTGGCCAAGCCGTACGTCTCGCGATTGGCTGAGCGGAAGCTTACCGGTCTCCGCTCAGCCGCCAATTCGGGCAGGCCCGGCTCCCAACCGGGTTCCGGACCTGCCCGGGAAACAATGACAGACCACACAAAGCGATGGTCTGTCCCACAGCTACGTGCTGTAATACAGAATTGGAACACTCCGGACGCAAGAACGCTATGCCGCGAACCATCATCGAAAAAGTTTGGGACGCCCACGTGGTGCATCGACAAGCCGGCGCGCCCACCCTGCTCTTCATCGATCTGCATCTGGTGCACGAAGTGACCTCGCCGCAGGCCTTCCAGGGACTGCGCGAACGGGGCCTCAAGGTCCGCCGCCCCGACCTGACCATCGCCACCGCCGACCACAGCATCCCCACCACCGACCGGTCGCTGCCCATTGTGGATGAGATCGCCGCCCGGCAGCTCGCCCAGCTCGAAACCAATTGCGCCGAGTTCGGCATTCGCTGCCTGGGTGTGCACAGCGACCGCCAGGGCATCGTACACGTGATCGGGCCGGAGCTCGGGCTGACGCAGCCGGGCATGACGGTGGTCTGCGGCGACAGCCACACCGCCACGCATGGCGCGTTCGGCGCGCTGGCCTTCGGCATCGGCACCAGCGAAGTGGAGAACGTGCTGGCGACGCAATGCCTGCTGCAGCGGCCGTCGAAGAGCTTCCGCGTGGAGGTAAACGGCAGACTCCGTCCGGGCGTGGCCGCCAAGGACATTATTCTGGCGCTGATCGCCAACATCGGCGTGGCCGGCGGCACCGGTTCGGTATTCGAATTCACCGGCAGCGCCATTGGCGGGCTTTCCATGGAAGAGCGCATGACGGTGTGCAACATGTCGATCGAGGGCGGCGCGCGCGCCGGCTTGATCGCGCCCGACGACACCACTTTTGAGTACCTGGCGGGCCGTCCGCACGCGCCGAAAGGCGCAGCTTGGGATGCCGCCCTGGCGCGCTGGCGCCAGCTTCCCACCGATGAGGGCGCGGCGTACGATCGCAGCGTCTCGATTGATGCCGATGCGCTGGAGCCCATGATCACCTACGGCACCAACCCCGGCATGGGCATGTCGATCGGCGCGACGCTGCCCGACCCCGCTGCGCTGGCCGACCCGATGCAGCGCGAATCGGTGGCGAAGGCGCTGGCTTATATGGGCCTGGAAGGCGGTAAGCCGCTGGCGGGCCACGCCATCGACGTGGTCTTCATCGGAAGCTGCACCAATTCCCGCATCAGCGACCTGCGCGCCGCCGCGGCCATGCTGCGGGGACGCAAGGTCAGCCCCAACGTGCGCGTGATGGTGGTGCCGGGCTCGCAGGAAGTCAAGCGCCAGGCCATCGCCGAAGGGTTACCCGAAGTATTTCGTGCGGCTGGTTGCGAATGGCGCGAGCCGGGCTGCTCCATGTGCATCGCCATGAACGGCGACCAGCTTTCACCCGGCCAGTACGCCGTTTCCACTTCCAACCGCAATTTCGAAGGCCGCCAGGGCAAAGGCGGCCGCACCTTCCTGGCCAGCCCGCTGACCGCCGCCGCCAGCGCCATTACCGGCGTAGTTACCGATGCGAGGACAATGCTGTGAAGCCGTTCACCAATTTCGAGAGCCGGGTGGTGCCGCTACCCATCAATAACGTCGATACCGACCAGGTGATTCCCGCGCGCTTCCTCAAGACCACGTCCAAACAGGGTCTCGACAAGCAGCTTTTCTGCGACTGGCGCTACGACGCACAGGGCAATCCCAAGCCCGATTTCATCCTGAACCAGCCGCGCGCGGCCGGCGCGCAGGTGCTGCTGGCCGGCGACAACTTCGGCTGCGGCAGCTCGCGCGAGCACGCTCCCTGGGCCCTCACCCAGTTCGGTTTCCGCGCCGTGCTGAGCACTTCGTTCGCCGATATCTTCAAACAGAACTCGCTGAAGAATTCGCTGCTGCCGATCGTGATTCCGTTCGACGTGCAGGCGGAGTTGTTCGCCGCGGTGGAGGCCGACCCAGCCGCGGTGGTGCGGATCGACCTGGCCAACCAGACGTTGACCACGCCTTCGGGCCGCGTGGTGGAATTTCCCATCGACGCTTTCTCCAAGCACTGTTTGCTAGAGGGCGTGGATGAGCTGGGTTATATTCTGAACCAGGAGAGCGCGATTAAGGCGTACGAGCAGTCACACCCGGCGCCGATTAATGCGCTGGCGGTGTAAAGGGGCACGCAGGAGTGCGTACGCCACGTTCGATCCGTATTGGAGAAGTGGAAAGACCGGGTGAGTGCGAATCCTGCGATTTGCCACGGTAAGGCGTGCATTCGCGGGGCCCGAATCATGGTTTCGGTGATTCTCGACAATATCGCTGCCGGGATTGACCGTGCCGAGATACTTGCCGGCTATCCTTCCTTGAAGCCCGCGGATATCGACGCGGCGCTTTCCTATGCGGGCCGGTTCCACTATGCGGACCGGATGCCTCCAAAGCCGCGGACCCGTTGCGCGTTTTCCTGGATCTCGTTGTTGAACCGCAGATACGCGCCGACGATTACGCAATCCCCCGGCTTGATGCCGGCAAAGGCGGCCTCAAAAGCGGCATCGAGCGATTCGGGTGAACCAGCCGCTCTTCCCGCCGCCAGGATCTTGAATGCGAAACAGGTTTTCCGGGTCCGGCGCATCACGGCGAACATTCGCTCCGGATCCTTTTCGAGGTACAGTTCGCCGGCCGGCAGGGGAAGTTGGCCGAGCAGCTTGCGGATCTCGTCCGGAGTGCGGGTGCGGTTATACACGCATCCCATGTAGAAATCCACGTCCCAACCGCGCTCCTCGATGTATTCGATAACCTCGGGCTTATGGGTGGAAACGCCTACCAGGGCGCCGGTCTGGCGTGCCCGCCGGGTAAACTCGCGGACGTCGTCCATCTTCTGCCGGCGAAAGAGCGCGTCGGTGGCTTCTCCGTGGTGCGAAATCGCGATGGGGCGCATCGCCGCCATGGCTTCCTCCGGCTTCTCGGCAACCAGAGCGATCGCTTGCAGCTTGCCGCCCCGTTCGCGGTGCAAGCGCAGGTCTGCGACGCCGCGCTCGCTGCCGTTGGTCTGGTACGTATTGATGCCGTTGCGTTCCGCCTCCTGAAGCGCCGCGCAGACATTTTCGGGGGTGTTCCATTCGCGCATGTACCGATCGAGCGCGCTCGATGAGTGGGAGTAACCGTAGAAAGGATTGGAGCCGATGACAAGGCGGGTGATTTCGTGCTTGCCGAACCGGACGGTGGGCAAGGGCGTGGCGGCCGCGAGAGGTGCGCCGGCGGCCGCGATGCCGGCCGAGACCTGGATGAACTGGCGTCTGGTACTCATTTAGTCCACTGAATACATCTTAGCGAGGCCTAAAGCACGCCCCGCCTCACCAGCCGCGCCAACCGCGCCGCCACCTCGGCGCATTCCTCCACGCGCAGGGCGTAGCAAAGGGCAAGATAACCCGCGCCGTAGGTTCCCAGGATGAGGGCGCCATCGGCCACGGGGTGGGCGACGCCGATGGCGAGCTTAACGCCCCAGGCCAGTGCGCCGGCGGCCAGCGCGGCCAGCCACAGCCTGGCAGTAAGCGTGGCGGGCAGGCCGGTGCGGCCGATGCGGCGGTTCAAGGTGCGTCGCAGGAGGGTGAACTCCACCCAGCCGGCCACTCCGGCGGAAGCGGTCAGTCCGGCTACGCCCCAACGCGGCGCGATGCCGAGCCAGACCGGGAGCGGCACGGCCGAGAGCCAGCCCAGGCCGGTAGTCAGCGCCACGCGGATCAGCGCAAAGCGCAGCGGTGTGCGGGTGTCGCGCAGCGCCCAGTAGGTGGAGGAGTAGAGGCGGCCCAGGGTGGTGGCCAACAGGCCCACCGAAGAGCCGGCCAGGATGCCCCACACATAGACCGAATCGGCGCGGTGGAAAGCCCCGTTTTGGAACAGCACGCCGGCCATCACGTCGCCCAGCGCCAGAAAGCCCAGCGCGCAGGGCACCACGAAGAACGCGATCCGCCGCAGACCGGCATTGAGGCGGCGGCGCAGATTGGCCGCCACTTCCTCGGTATTGCCCAACGCGCTCGACATGGCCGGCAGCTCGGCCGCCGAAATGGCCATGCCGAACAGGCTCACCGGCAGCATGTTGAGGGCCTGCGCGTTGGTGAGCGCGGTCACCGGCCCGTCGCCCAGCAGGCTGGCCAGGGCCGAATCCACGTAACCTGAAATCTGCACCACGCCGCGGCTCAGGAACACCGGGCCGAAGTTGCGCACCACCTCGCGAACGTGGCCCGACCGGGTATCCAGGTGTACGCGCAGGTGGCGCGCCAGCTTCAGGACGGCGGGCAACTGCACCGCGAATTGCAGCGCGCTGCCCGCTACCGATCCCCAGGCCAGCAGCGTCGCCAACCGCAACTGGCCGCCACCGTGAAAGGCGACGAGAGAAGCGATCATGGCCGCATTCCATACGACCGGAGCGGTATAGGAAAGGAAGAAACGGCGATGGCTGTTGAGAATCCCCAGGCACCAGGCCGAGAGCACCAGCATGGCCGTGCCCGGAAACAGAATGCGCACAAGCTGAATGGTGAGCTCGCGCTTGGCGCCGTGGAAGCCCAGGGCGATGACGTCGATCAGGTACGGCGCGGCCAGCATGCCGGCCACCGTCAGCACCGAAGCGGTCAACGCCAGCAGCGCGAACACCGCGCCGGCCACGCGCCCGGATTCCTCCTCGTCGCCCTCCGCCAGCAGACGCGCGTACACCGGAATGAACGACGCCGAAAGCACGCCTTCGCCGAACAGGTTCTGCAGAAAATTGGGAATCCGAAACGCCGCATTGAAGGCATCGGCGATGGGATTTTGCTGGCCGAAGTAGCGGGCGAAGATACGCTGCCGCACCAGGCCGGTCAGGCTCCGCAGCAGGATGCCGGACGCCACCAGAAAGGCGTGGCGCCCGGTGGATTCGGAGTGCCTGGCGTCAGCCACTAGCGGGCAGCCTCACGTTGCGGCGCAGGCAGGCAAATTGCCGCTAGAGCACCTCTTGTGGAGTAGGCCTTTGGCCTGCATCCGAGGTCCGGCCCGGCACAAGCGCAGGCCAAAAGGCCTACTCCACGACGCGGCGGGGCTGGAAACCGGAAACAGGGAGGCCTGGCTACGGGCACTACCCCAGTTTCTCCAGTACGGCGTCGGTCACGGCGGTGGTGGTGGCGCTGCCGCCCAGATCGGCGGTCAGCGTTTGGCCCTCGGCCAGCACGGCCGCCACGGCGGCTTCGACCTGCTGCGCGGCGGCGGCCAGTTCCAGGTGTTCCAGCATCATGGCGGCGCTCAAAATCGCGGCCAGCGGATTGGCCAGGCCTTTTCCCGCGATATCGGGCGCCGATCCGTGCACCGGTTCGAACATCGAGGGAAACCGGCGCAGAGGGTCGAGATTGGCGCTGGCGGCCAGGCCCATGCTGCCGATGAGAATGGCCGAAAGGTCGCTCAGAATATCGGCGAAGAGGTTGGAGCCCACCACCACGTCGAAGCTGGCAGGGCGGCGCACGAAGTTCATGGCCGCCGCGTCCACCAGCAGCGATTCGGTTTCGACACCCGGAAAATCCGCCGCCACGTCGCGGAATACGCGGTCCCACAGCACCATGCTGTAGCCCTGGGCGTTGGACTTGGTGACCGACGTCACCCGTTTCTTCTTGCCGCGCTTCACCGCCAGCTCGAACGCGAAGCGCACAATCCGCTCCACCCCGCGGCGGGTAAAGACGGAAGTCTGGATGGCGACTTCCTCCGGCTGATCGTGATAGACGAATCCGCCCACCTGGGCATATTCTCCCTCGGTGTTTTCGCGAACCACCACGAAATCGATTTCGCCGCCATGGTAGCCGGCCAGCGGCGAGCGCACCCCCGGGTACAGGTAGGCCGGGCGCACATTGGCGTACTGGTCGAAGGCGCGGCGAATCGGCAACAGCAGCCCATTCAGGGTGACATGGTCGGGGATCTCGGGATGGCCGACCGCGCCCAGCAGGATGGCGTCGCACGGGCGCAGCAATTCCAGCGCACCGGCGGGCATCATGCGGCCCCAGCGGAAATAGTGCTCCGCGCCCCAATCGAAATCCTGAAACGCGAACGCCACGGAATGTTGTTGCGCCGCGCGTTCGAGCACGCGCCGCGCCTGGGGGACGACCTCGGTCCCAATGCCATCGCCCGCGATTACGGCAATCGTAAAGGTTTTCATCGGATTTGGTTCACTCCTTCGGGGTTTCGGCCGGCGCATTCTCGAAGTACAAGCTCCGGGTGGGATAAGGAATGCGTACGCCTTCGGCCCGCAGGCGGCGCAGCACGCGCCTGCGCAGCTCGTTGCGGACCGCATATTGTTGGCTGAACTCTTCCACCTGGTACCCCAGCGTAAAGCCTAGCGCGAAATCGCCCACGCCGGGGTCGAAGGCGCCGGAGGGCGGCGGATCGGCCACCAGGCCGGGGATCTCGCCGGCCGCCTGCTTGCCCACTTCGTTGAGCAGCCGCTCCACCCGGTCCACGTCGGAATCGAGCGCCACATTCACCTGGATGGAAACGGCCATGCGCTTATCCGGCAGCCAATAGTTGGTCACATTGGCTTGCGACAGCTTGGCATTGGGAATGAAGATCAGGTTCGAGGCCAGTGCCCGAATCGTCGTCGCGCGCCAACTGATATCCACCACGTAGCCTTCTTCGCCGGAATTCAGCTTGATGTAATCGCCCAGGCGCACCTGCCGCGAAACCGCCACGTAAAACCCGGCGAACAGGTTCGACAGGGTATCCTGCAGCGCCAGCGCCACCGCCAGGCCGCCCACTCCGAGGGCGGTAAGAATGGGCGTGATGTTGACGTGTTCCACGTCCAGCAGAACCACGATGCCGAGGATGAAGACCGCGATTTGCGCCAGGTTTTCGGTGAGCGTGGTCACCGGCAGGATTCCTTGCCCCTGATTGCCCCAGTAGCGCACCAGTTCGCCGGCCACACGCCCCGCCACCATGGTGAAAGAAATCACCACCAGCGCGACCAGCAGCCGTGGCGCCCAAACCGCCGCAACGGCGTGGGGCAGATCGGAGCTTTCAATGGCCAGATGCGTGGCCAGCACCAGCATCCAGATGATGGTCGGCCCGCTCAGGGCCTTGGTCACGATTTCCCCGCCGCGGCTTTGCGAGCGCGCGGTCCAGGCTTCCAGCCCGCGCAGCAACAGATGCCGCGCCACCCAGCAGACGGCCAGCGTGGCCAGGAAGACCGCGGCTGGAGCGGCGACCAGCCTTGGATCGTGTTCCACGGTCTTTATGAATTCGTATTCGTGCATCCGCTTGTTCTAGGATCACACAGGTGGGCCGGCGGCCGACGCGGATGGCAACCCCGCCCTCACGGTCGCGGCTCGATGCGTTGCGGGCGCCTGCGAGGCTGTGCAGTCAGTGGAGAGCGATCAGCTACACCGGGGTGGCTCGCTGAAAGCTTTCAGCCGCGGAAGACTTACGCGCCGGACGCGGCTACAATAGCTCTTAAGGTCCGCATGCCGAATTCCACCCTCGAAGCTTCGCGGCCCGGGCTGCTGCGCCAGCTCGGCTTCTTCAGTGCCACCGCCCTGGTCATTTCCAACATGGTGGGGCTGGGCATTTTTGCCAGCACCGGTTTCATGGCGGGCGACCTGGGTTCGGCCTGGCTCATCATGCTCTGCTGGGCGGTGGGCGCGGCCTTCGCCCTGGCCGGCGCCCTCAGCTATTCCGAGCTGGGCATCAATTTTCCCAGCTCCGGCGGCGAATACGTATATTTGACGCAGGCCTACGGCCGGGAGTGGGGATTCATGACCGGCTGGGTTTCGTTCTTCGCCGGCTTTTCGGCGCCCATCGCGGCCGCGGCTCTCGCGTTCTCCGACTATCTGGCCCACTTCTGGCCGGCGCTCAGCCAGGCCAACGCGCCCATCGTGATCGGCTCCGGCGCTTTCTCGCTGCACCTGGGCCCCGGGCAAGTGCTGGCGTCGTCTTTGATCGCGGCTTTCACCGTGCTCAACTGCTTCGGCGTCGGGCTCACCGCCAAAGTGCAGAATGCGCTCACCGGCACCAAGTTGCTGGTGATTCTGAGTTTCGTGGTGCTGGGCCTGGCCATCGGCGCCGGCAGTTGGGGCCACTTCTCGGAACCGGCGGTGCGCACCTCCACGGTGCCCGTTCCGGAGCAATTCTTCATCAGCCTGCTGTGGGTGATGGTGGCTTACAGCGGATGGAACGCGGCCACCTACGTGGCCGAGGAAGTGCGCCGTCCGGAGCGTACCCTGCCGGCCGCGCTGGCGGTGGGCTGCGGGTTGGTATCGGTGGCGTTTCTGGCGCTCAATGTGGTTTACATTTACTCCACGCCCCTGGAAAAAATGAAGGGCGTGGTGGCGGTCGGCTCGCTTTCGGCGTCCAGTCTGTTCGGCCCGGGCGTCGCGGGCGCATTTTCCGCGCTGATGGCGTTGGCCATCGTGGCCACGGTGAATGCGGAAGTCACCATCGGCCCGCGGGTCTATTTCGCCATGGCCAAAAACCACGCTTTTTTCCCAGCCGCGGCCAAAGTCCACCCGCGCTTTCACACCCCGGTGTTCGCCATTCTGAGCCAGGGCTTGTGCGCCATGGCGATGACCCTCACCCCATTCCGCGAGCTGGTGCTGTACATCGGCATGAGCCTGACGCTGTTTACCGTGCTGGCGGTTGCCTCGGTTTTCGTTTTTCGCCGCAGGCAACCGGGCTGGCAGCGCCTGCGCGCGATGGATTTTGCTTTCCCTTTGATTCCCGCTTCTTATATCCTGGTAGGCGCCGCCATGATTGTATTCGGCGTGATCTTGCACCCGCAGGCCTCGTTGACTGCGTTCGGCACGGTGGGTGCGGGCGCGCTGGTATATCGTTTTGGCGTGCATACGCGAGGCACCGAATGAATCTTTCCCGACGCGATTTCGGCAAGGTGGCGTTGACCGCTCTGCCGCTGACGGCCCTGGCCAAGAGCAAGATGATCGATTCCCGCATTCATGGCGTCGAGATTGGCGCGCAATCCTACAGTTTCCGCGACATGAGCCTGGACGCCGCCATCGACGCTATGAAGACCATCGGCCTGGGCGAGTGCGAGCTCTTCCAGGGCCACGTGGAACCCCGCGGGCAGAATCTCCACGAATGGCGCATGGCTACGCCGCTCGATTTCTTCACCGGCATCCGTAAGAAGTTCGACCAGGCCGGCATCCAACTTCTGGCCTACAACCTGAGTTTCAACGACGGCTTCAGCGACGAGGAAATCGACCGCGGCTTTCAGATGGCTCGCGCCCTGGGCGTCGACCTGATTACCGCCTCCTCCACCTTGACGGCCGTCAAGCGCGTGGCGCCGGTGGCGGAAAAGTACAAGATCCGGGTGGCCATGCACGGCCACGACAATACCAAGGACCCCAATCAATTCGCCACTCCCGAAAGCTTCGCCGCGGCCATGGCCCTGACCCCGCTGTTCTGGGTGAATTTGGATATCGGCCACTTCACCGCCGCCGGCTACGACCCGGTGGCCTACATTCAGGAGCACCACGACCGCATCGCCGTGCTGCACATCAAGGATCGCAAGAAAGACCACGGCGCCAACTTGCCGTTGGGCGAGGGCGAGACGCCCATCAAGGCCGTGCTGCAGCTCCTCAAGTCGAAGAAGTACCCCATCCCCGCCAATATCGAATACGAATACGGCAAGCCGGGTATGGACACCGTCGCCGAAGTTCGCAAGTGCTTCGAATACTGCAAACGGGCTTTGGCCTGACGCGCCGGGCCACGTAACCGGCCGGCTTCCTGTCCACAGCCCGTTCTGCGCCATGATCGCCACCGCGCCACCATGGGCCCCCTGCTCATCGGCTATCCGCTCACCTGGACTGGCAACCACCGGACTTGACCTTCTACGTATCCGCCGCCGTGTATGCGACGGGCGCGGTGTTCTGGCGCTTTATGGACCCGGTGACGAAACTGTAGAGGCGAGCGCGGGTTGAAGCCGGCGCCTTAAGGCGAGGACTTCAGCCCTCCCAGACTCTGACAGTGCGTGTACGTTCCATGCGGTTGCATTCCGCTGCGCTCGCGGAGTGTCCGGTCGAGCGACCCTCTCGCAAGGCGGCCTGCCGAATCGTCGCACGCTTCAACCAGTTCACGTTCCATGCGGGCCATGCCGGTACTGTTACTAAGCGATGGCCGGGTTATAACGTTCGCCTGCTACACTGCATATCTGCCCTGAGGAGTTTTGGCTAATAGTCTATAGCTTCATTCCTGCCCCAGGTGTTCGGTTCCGGGGCCAGAGAAGGGTTTGGCGCGGTTATAGTTCCATCGTGTTCTCGCCGCATCGCACTATGAAAAACTCATGTATAGCTTGGAGCGTGTTGGTAGTCGCCGGAATGTCCTTTGCGGCGGCGATGAATGCGCAAACCGCAAGTTATGTGACTCCTGTTGCAAACTCTAGGGCCTTACCGGATATCTCCAGCCCAAGTTACCCTGTCTGGAAGTGGTCTCTCGCGATCATGACAGCCGCCAACGCGGCGGACGCCATTACGAGCATACAATGCAATCAAGATCCCGCCAGGTGTGGATACGAGCGTGGATTGTTGTATGCCGGCGCAAAGTTTTCTATTGGCGTTAAGGCTGCGGTGGTTGGTGGGCAAATGCTCGCACAGTGGCTGGCGGTGCGCAAGCGTCCCAAGGCCATGAAGTGGTTCGTGCCGGGAAATGTCGCGCAAGCGGGAACTGGAGCTTGGGCGGCGTGGCACAATGCACGGTTAAGGTGACGTAGCTCGCCCTTTCACGATACTATCGGATTTGTCGCCCGTTCAGGTATCCATTCTGATTCCGGTTTACAACGAGGAAGATCTGGTGTCGGCGGCGATCGAATGCGTGCTGACCTTGCCGCTCTGGGCTTCGGTTCCGGTCGAACTGATCGCCGTGGATGACGGCTCGACCGGCGGCTCCGGCGAAGCGCTCGACCGGATCGCCCGCGAGCGTCCCTGCCTGCGCGTCGTCCACCACCCGCGCAACCGCGGCAAGAATAGTCCGTCGCTCTGTCCACCCGGCAGTCCCCGCCGCGTCTTTGCCCGCCGGCCCACCGCGTCGGGCCAAACCGTATAGTTGACGGCCGGACGCGGGTTCGTGTTGCGATATCCCCTTCGACCCGGCCAACGCCCCCCGAAGTCCGCTTCTGGGAGGTCTGCCGGACTACTCCTGACAAGACGCGCCTGTTCCGTCCACCCGGTTTCCTGCCGGCTTTCTGGGCCTTCCGCGCACAACAATGCACAAAGCCAGTTCTGCCCGCAACCGTCCCGAAGTCCGGTCACGGTCATTTTTTGTTGCCAGCTAAGGACTTCCTGTGAGTGCCATCTCGACGCCGTTGTACTCTGGTGGCGGGGCGAAGATGGCCACAGGACGATCGATGTTTTTGGCGAAACTCCGGCCTCGGCGGCGAGTGTTTCCGGCTGCACAAAAATGCACAAACGGCAGCGGTTATTGGCTTGTTCCGCAGGGTTTCCCGAACGAAGCCATTTCATGCGCCAACTGAATCAGTTTCAATTACTTACGGGCCACGCCGGGGGTCAAAGTGGAACTAGGATTCGGGCCATGGTGGCGCATGCGCCGGTACGGTCAGGCGGAAGCGCCCGCCCCACCGCGCAGGACGCCAAAATGGTTCGGCCAATTTCCCCAACACCCGGGAAAGCGCCGGATGACATCGCGCATCCCATCGCCCCTAACGGGCTGTGCGCTGCAGCTCCACGGGGACGCGCTCGCGGTCCAGCGCCTCGAAACGGAACCTCCATTCGACGGGCACCGTCTCCGGCACGTAGCACTCACGGTCGTCGCAGGCTTGGTAGCGCAACGAGCCTTTCAGTACCACCTCGCCGGATGGACTCACCAGGGGTTTGAGCGTGTTTTCCGCGCCGAAGGTGATCTCGCGCGTCATGCGCACGTGCCCCTGGTAGACCAGGGCCGTCTCGTGGATGGGTTTCAGGCGCAACTTCTGCGCGGCGGGATATTGCACGGGGCGCACCTTGACCGCGCCGGTTTCTTCCAGTTTCCAGTCGACCGGGATGTAACCGGTGACGCCGGGAGCGTAGACGTGCATCTTGGGCTTGAGATCGAGGTCCAGGGTGAGCAGGATGCGGTGTCCGGGGTGCGCCATGAGCGTGCTGGCGGCGGCGGACAGCCGGACGTGCTTGGCCTCTACCTCGCCGCCGGAGGCATCCACGGGCTCGCCGAATCGTCCCGCGAGGATGTCGGTGATCGAGACGCGCTCGCGGAAATCCTCCTCGAAGTATTTGGAGACGATCTTTCCCTGCCGATCCACGATGTACGTGCCCGGACGCGGGATGCCGTACTGGGCGGTGCCCGCCTTCACCGTTTCGTTCAGGATTCCGAAGGAGCGGATGATCCTAGATTCGGGGTCCGAAAGCAGGGGAAAGGTGATTTTCCGGCGGTCGGCGAAGTTCTTCAGGACCGCCACCGAATCGTAACTGATGGCCGCCAGCCCCAGGCCTTCTTTCTGGATGCGAGCCAGATTCTGTTCCAGTTCGACCAACTGGGTTTTGCAGAACGGTCACCAGTCCGCGGAACGGTAAAAGACCAGCATGGCGCCTTTGGGCCCCATGATGGACTCCAAGGTCTGGGTGCGGCCCGTCTGGTCGGGCCCAGCGAAATCCGGCACGCGGTCGCCCACGGCCGGGCCGGTGCCGGCTTGGCCGTAAAGCGCCGCCGCAAAGGCTACAACCCAAAAAGTCCGGCGCATCGTTAATCGGATTGTAGC
Organism: Bryobacteraceae bacterium; assembly: GCA_052148435.1. GTDB lineage: Bacteria > Acidobacteriota > Terriglobia > Bryobacterales > Bryobacteraceae > JBEKYD01. Next base: position 72,378 of record JBKQIF010000073.1, on the reverse strand, counting down.
ATGGGGGCCTCATCGTTCCGAATCCTCCGCATGGCAGCACTTCGGACAGGCTCGGTTCCTCCTCCCCCGACGCCGCAGTGTAGGCCAAAGCCCTCCAACGGCAATCCCGGGAAGCCCTGCCCGTCGCGCCTCCCAACCCTGGCCCGTCCCCGCCCTTTCACGGTACTATCGGATTTGTTGCCTGTCCAGGTATCCATTCTGATCCCGGTTTACAACGAGGAAGATCTGGTGTCGGCGGCGATCGAACGCGTGCTGGCCTTGCCGCTCTGGGATTCGGTTCCGGTGGAACTGATTGCCGTGGATGACGGCTCGACCGACGGCTCCGGCGAAGCGCTCGACCGGATCGCCCGCGAGCGTCCCTGCCTGCGCGTCGTTCACCACCCGCGCAATCGCGGCAAAGGGGCGGCCGTTCGCACCGCTTTGGAGCACGCCCGCGGCGAGTTCGCGGTGGTGCAGGATAGCGACCTGGAATATAATCCCGCGGACCTCGCCGCCCTGCTCCGCCCTCTGCTGGAAGGCCACGCCGACGCGGTCTTCGGTTCGCGCTTCGCTTCCGCCGGCGAGCGGCGCGTGATGTATTTCTGGCACTCGCTGGCCAACCACCTCCTCACCCTCCTCGGTAATGCCGTGGCCGATCTGAACCTGACCGATATCGAGACCGGCTACAAGGCGTTTCGCGTTTCCCTGGTCCGCTCGATTCCGCTGCGCAGCGCGCGCTTCGGCATAGAACCGGAGCTCACCGTCAAACTGGCCCAACGCGGCGCGGCCATCTATGAGGTGCCCATCAGCTACCGCGGCCGCACCTACGACGAAGGCAAGAAAATCGGATTTCGCGACGCCCTGGCAGCGGTTTGGACCATTCTCTATTTCGGTTTCCGGCGCGACATTTATCTGGACCACGGAGCGCGCATTCTGGATGCGCTGGCCGGCACGCCGCGATTCAACCGCTGGATGGCGGAATCGATTCGCCCGTACGTGGGCACGTCGGTGCTCGAAATCGGCGCGGGAATCGGCAACCTGTCGAAGCAACTGGCGCCGCGCCGCAAGTCCTATACCGCCACCGATATCGACGGCGAACACCTGTCCCGCCTGCGCCAGCGTCTGCAAAGCCGCCCCAACGTCCGCTCCCGCAAATGCGATCTGGCCGAACCGGACGACTTCGCTCCCATCGCCGGCCAGGCCGACACCGTCATCTGCCTCAACGTGCTCGAACACATTGAGGACGATGCGGTCGGGTTGCGGAACATGGCCAGCGCGCTCGCGCCCGGCGGCCGCGCCATCGTGCTGGTGCCGCAGGATCAATCCATTTTCGGAACCTTGGACGAAGTTCTGGGCCACTACCGCCGCTATGGCCGGGAGGAACTGCGCTCGAAGCTCGAAGCGGCCGGCTTCACCGTCGAGCGCATCTTCGAGTTCAATCGCGTCACCCGCCCCGGTTGGTATTGGAACGGCCGCATCCTCAAGCGGCGCCATTTCGGCCGCTGGCAACTCCGCTTCTTCGACCGTCTGGTCTGGCTCTGGCGCCGCATCGACCGTAGCCTGCCCTGGCCCGGCGTGTCCTTGATCGCCGTGGCCAGGAAGGCCGGCGGGTAAACAGCGAGATTACGAACTGTCCCGCCTGATCTGGCTTCCGCCTTCCCTCTTCTCTCGCCTGCTATTCTTAGATCCGGATGGCCATCCAGGTCGGAGATACAATCGGCGATTACCAGGTCATCGGACTCCTGGGCAAAGGCGGCATGGGACGCGTTTATCGCGTTCGCAGCCTGCTGACCGACCGCGAGGAAGCCATGAAGGTAGTGGCCTCGGAGGTGGCCGACAACCCCGAGCTGGCCGAGCGCTTTCTCCACGAAATCAAGCTGCACGCGCGCCTGGAACACCCCCACATCGCCTCGCTCCTTTCCGCTCAGCGAGTAGGTGGACTGATCGTCATGATCCTGGAATTGGTGGACGGAGTGAGCCTGGACACGCTGGTGCGCAGCGGCCCCATCCCGCCGCGCCTGGCCGTGTGCTACGTCGGCGAGGTGCTCTCGGCGCTCTCCTACGCCCATTCCATGGGCATCGTCCACCGCGATATCAAGCCCGCCAACATTCTGCTCACCCGTCAAGGCTCGGTCAAGCTGACCGACTTCGGCATTTCCCGCGCCGTCACCGACCAGCACCTCACCGGCGCAGGCATGGCGGTGGGGTCCCTCTCGTATATGTCTCCGGAGCAGATCCGTTCCGCCCCGGTGGATGCGCGCTCCGACGTGTATTCGCTCGGCATCAGCTTCTACGAAATGCTCACCGGCCGGCGCCCCATTCAGGGCGATAGCGAATACGCCATCATGAACGCGCAGCTCCAACTGATGCCGCCGCCGCCGGCCGCGGTGATTGCCGGCTTGCCGGCGGGCCTTTCGGATATCGTCATGAAGGCGCTGGCCAAAGACCCGTCCATGCGGTACCAATCGGCGGCCGAGTTTCAAGCCGCCCTGACCAACCTCGGCGCCCCGCTTCCGGAGACGATTGCCATGGCCCCGCCGGCGCCTACCGCCTCCAGCCTCACGCCGGCCGAGATCGATCGCATCGCGCGCGAGCTTTCGCCCAGCATGGGACCCATCGCGCGCCGTGTCACGGAAGATGCCGCCCGCCGCTTCCCCACCCTGGCGGAAGTGGTCGCGTATCTGGCCGAGCAGATCCCGGACGCCGCCGAGCGCGCCAAATTCCTGGCCACGGTCGGCCTCTATAGCGACAACGCCAGCGGCATCGCCCGGCCGCCGGCGACCAACTCCGCGCCCTCCCAGCCCGGGATACTGTCCGCCGCGCCGTCCGCGACCCCGCCCGGTTGGGAGCCGGCGCTTCTCGATCGGCTCGCCAGTCAACTGGCTGCCTATGTAGGTCCGCTGGCCAGGATCATCGTCAGGAAGGCCGCCAAGACTGCGCCGGACGAACCGTCGCTAATCGCCGCCCTGGCCACCGAAATTGCCTCCGACGCCGACCGCCGCAAATTCGTCGCCGCGGCCACTAACCCTCGAGCATTTTAATCGCCCGCTCCAGGCTCCGCCGCATCCGGTTGAACGACCCCGCCAGCACCGCAATCTCATCCTTGCCCTTCACCGGAAGCTCGGGCATATTCATTTTGCCCACGCTGATTTCATCCGCCATTTCCGACAACTTGCGGAGGGGCCGGACCACCGCGAACAGCAGCGCCAGGTCGAGCACCACCAGGCTGGTCAGAAATACCGCGCCCATATCCACCAGCAGGGCCTGAAATGCCTGCGCCGCCATGGCCTCCGGCACCGCCATGGGCACCGACACGATCTGCGCGGCCACCGTCTCGCCGCGATTCCATCCGAAGCCGTTATTGGGACCGTAGTGGCGAATCTGCCCAGCCGGTGCGGCCGCGGGAGTGGAATGACACTGCAGACACGGCGGGTCGGCTACCATCGGGCTGGCCAGATAGAGCGAGCGCCCGATGGGAGTATCGCGCTCGCCCACCAACTCCTTCTGCCCCGGATGGTTGCGGAAATCGTTGATGATGTCGGCTTCCCAATCCACCGCCCGGTCGCGCGGATTGGTGGCATTCAGCGCAGCTTCCTTGTACGAATAATCGGGATAGGAAGCGCGCAGATAATTGAAGTTCTCCGTGGCCGCGTACGCCGGCACGGTTTGCGCCAGAAACGAGCGCTGGTGCTCCTGCTGCGTCACCAGCAGCGGGCCGATCTGGCGGCTGGTGTAGGAGCGCACCGACTGCATCGCCGCCTTCATCAGCCGCGCCTGCTCGAGCACCTGCTCGCGCGCCTGCCGCTGCAAGAAGCGATACGAAACCGCACCTGCAATCCCCAACCCCGCCGCAAACACCAACCCCAGAATCAAATTGAATTTCGCCAGCAGCTTCATGCCTTATCGAATCCCCCAGAGTTGGATTCTATCAGGTGGGGCAGGCGCTATCGCCTGCCATGCGCGACCCCCTCGTCAAACGACTCCACACGGTTGGGGCTTATGGCGCCAGCGGCAGCGTCTTCCAGACCGTACGGAAACCAACCGGCAAATCCAGCTTGTCCGCATTGAAGAAGAGTGTGGCCACCTTGATGGCAATTTGCGGGCGATGGGGTTCGAAGGCGGCTGGTGTCCCCGATTTTGCTGCTGGATAACAGATGTAGTTTCAATTTGTTACGGGGAAATTGGGTTCGTTTGGGAAGCGGACTTTCACGGGAAAAAAACGACGCCGCGATGCCGCCCCGCGGGCTGTCTTGTGGGAGACTGGGGACCACGGCGAACGCCAGCGTCTCACGATTGTTCGTAGGCGCGGAGGAACTCGTCCTTCGCAATGCCGGCATGCGTCAGGATGGTTCGCAATGTGGACGACTTAATGGTCGGGTGGTTTGGCAAGCTGAGGCAGCCGGAGCCCCCGCCGGGGCGCGGATGTCGCATGGCAATGTGTTCAGCCTCGCGGACCAACTCGAATCCGAGGGTTTGAAACGCCGCAATCACTCTAGCCTTGGGGGCATCGACCGGAAACTTGGCCATCAGCCGGAGATCGTCGCCTCGGCTATGAAGGCTTCCAGCAGGGGCGAATCATCAGGCAGGACTTCATCACCGAAGGTCTCGATGTGGAACCGGATGGCAGATTTGACGTCCTCGAGGGCTTCCTGGTAGGTGTCGCCTTCACCGACCACAACCCCCTTTAGACCAAGAGGGTAGGCCACGTAGCCGTCGGAATGCTTCTCCACGATAATCTTGAATTGGCGAGCCATTCCTAGCTGAAGTCTACCACGCCACGCCGAGCGGGTCGAGGCCGTCATGGACCCGCACGCGCGGGACCTGGATGGTAGGCGAAAGCGCCTGCTCCCCCAGCTTACAATTGAATTTCGGGGATTCGATTGGAGAACAAAGAAATCGCGCGCGTGCTGGCGGAGACCGCCGACCTGATGGAGATCGCGGCCGAAGACGGCTTCCGCATTCGCAGCTACCGGAACGGGGCGAGCGCGGTGGAATCGAATCCGGACCGGATCGAGGACATTCTGCGCGACCCGGCGCGAAAGGTCACCGATATTCCCGGTATCGGCAAGGGGCTGGCCGCGGTGCTGGAGCAGATCGCCGCCAGCGGCTCCTGCGACCGGCGCGATCAGTTGCTCGAAAAGTTCCCGCCCACGGCCCTCGAGTTTCTGAAAATTCAGGGACTGGGGCCGAAAAGCATCGCCCTCATCTTTGAGCATTTCCGCATCACCACCATCGATCAACTGGAAACGCTCTGCCGCGAGCAGAAGCTGCGCGAGTTGCCGCGCATGGGCGCCAAGCTGGAAGAAAAGGTGCTGCGCTCCATCGCCCAGTATCGCGTGCGCAGCGGCCGTTACCTGCTGAGCTATGCCGAAACCATGGCCGACGAGCTGATCGCGGCGCTCCAGGCTGTAGAGGGCGTCGAGGCCGTCACCCCCGCCGGCAGCCTGCGCCGCGGGCGGGAAACCGTCGGCGACCTGGACCTGCTGGTTACCGGGCCGAATGCAACCCGCGCCCTGGATGCCTTCGTCAAGTACCCGCGCGTGGAAGAGGTGTTGGGGCACGGCGAAAACAAGGCCAGCGCCAAAGTGGGCCGCGAAGGTTTGCAGGTGGACGTGCGCGCGCTGCCACGCGAAAGCTTCGGCGCCGCCCTGCAATACTTCACCGGCAGCAAGGATCACAATGTCGCCATCCGCACCCGCGCCGTCCGCATGGGCTTCAAGCTCAGCGAATACGGCTTGTTCCGCTCCGGCGACGAAACGCTCGTGGCCGCGGCCACCGAGGACAGCATTTACCAAACGTTAGGCCTGCCGTGGATTCCACCCGAGCTGCGCGAGAATTCGGGCGAGATCGAAGCCGCCGCCGAAGGCCGCCTGCCGGAGCTGGTCGATCTGGGCCAGGTGCGCGGCGACGTGCACATGCATACCACCGAGACCGACGGCCGCGCCAGCCTGGAAGAGATGGCCGAAGCGGGCCGCCAGCGCGGGTATGAGTACGTCGCCATCACCGACCATTCCAAGGCCCTCGCCATGGCCAACGGCCTCGATGAAAAACGCGCCGTGGCCTTCGCCCGCGAGGTGCGCGAACGCAACCAGGAGGGCGCGCTCGGCATCCGCATTTTCTCCGGCATCGAATGCGACATCCTGAAGGACGGCGCCATGGACCTGGCCAACGACGCCCTGGCGGAACTCGACCTGGTCATCGGCAGCGTGCATAGCCACATGAACCTGGAAGCCGCCGAGATGACCGACCGCCTGCTGCGCGCGCTGGAGTGCCCCCACCTTCGCATTCTGGGCCATCCCACCGGACGCATTCTGCTGCACCGCGATCCGTTTCGCTTCGATTTCGAACGCGTGGCCGCCGAAGCCGCGCGGCGCGGCGTCTGGCTCGAAATCAACGCCAGCCCCGAGCGCCTCGACCTCCACGGCGCGCTGATCCGGTCCGCCAAGGCCAAGGGGGCCCGGTTTACCGTTTCCACCGACGCCCACCACCCCCAGCACCTGGCCAACATGCGCTACGGCGTGCTCACCGCGCGGCGCGGCTGGCTGGGGCCCAAGGATATTTTGAACACGCTGGCGGCAGCGGATTTCGCCGCCGCCATTCACGCCAAACCATGAAAATCACAGCGTCGAAAAAAGTGTACGACTGCGGCCTCTTCTGGGTCACCGAGGACCGCGCCGTAGATCCCAAGACCAACTTCCGCATCAAACGCTCCGTGGTGCGCCATCGCGGCTCCGCCGTGATGATGGCCGTCGACGGCGAGCGCCGCATCCTGCTGGTGCGCCAGTTTCGCCTAGCGGCGGCAAAGTATCTTTGGGAATTGCCGGCGGGCAGCGTCGACCCCGGCGAAAAGCCCTTCGTCACCGCCCGCCGCGAACTCATCGAAGAGACCGGCTACCGCGCCCGAAGCTGGAAAAAACTGGCATCGTTTTTTGTGAGCCCAGGCTTCGTGGCCGAGCGCATGACTATCTACCTCGCCACCGGCCTGATCGCCGGCGAAGCGCACCCCATGGGTGACGAGCGTATCGAAACGCGCTGGTTTCCCGCCGCGGAAGTGGAACGTATGATCGGCGCGGGCAAAATCGAAGACGCCAAAACCATGGTCGGCTACTTCACGTGGAAGAACGGCAAGGACCGGTAACCAATGCCTGCAAATTCGAACCACTCTTCGCTCTTGTTTGAGCCGCTCCGCTTGCGCGCTGTAACGCTGCGCAATCGCATCGCCGTATCGCCCATGTGCCAGTACTCCGCCGTGGACGGCTTTGCCAACGATTGGCACCTGGTCCATTTGGGAAGCCGCGCCGCCGGAGGCGCCGCATTGGTGATGATGGAGGCCACCGCGGTCGAGCCTCGCGGGCGCATCTCGCCCTTCGATACCGGCATCTGGAAGGACGCTCACGTCGAGTTCCTTTCGCGCATCGCCGGTTTCCTCCAGTCCCAGGGCGCAGTGGCCGGGATTCAGTTGGCGCACGCGGGGCGCAAGGCCGCCACGGCGCGTCCCTGGGAGGGCGGCAGGCCGGTCGCCGAATCCGCGGGCGGTTGGCAGCCGGTGGCGCCCAGCGCCGTTCCCTTTGGCGATGGCGATCCGGCGCCGCACGAGCTGAGCGCGGCCGAAATTCACCGTATCGTCGAAGCCTTCCGGGCGGCTGCGCGACGCGCCCTGGCGGCCGGCTTCCAACTGGTCGAAGTTCACGCCGCGCACGGCTATCTGGCGCACCAGTTCCTTTCGCCGCTCAGCAACCGGCGCCAGGACCAGTACGGCGGCTCGCTCGAAAACCGTATGCGCTTCACCCTCGAAACGGTCGAGGCCGTGCGTGCCGTCTGGCCGGAAAATCTGCCGCTCTTCGTGCGCATTTCCGCCACCGACTGGGTGCCGGGCGGATGGGATATCGCCGATTCCGTCGAACTTGCCCGCCGCCTGAAGCCGCTGGGCGTCGACCTGGTGGATTGTTCCTCGGGCGGCTCCTCGCCGGCGCAACAGATCCCCCTCGGCCCCGGCTACCAGGCGCCCTTCGCCGAACGCATCCGCCGCGAAGCCGGCATCCCCACCGGAGCGGTCGGCTTGATCACTACCGCCCAACAAGCCGAGCAAATCCTGAGCGACGAGAAAGCCGACCTGGTCCTGCTGGCCCGCGAGTTTCTGCGCGACCCCTACTTCCCCATCCACGCCGCCCGCGAGTCAGGCGCCCGACTGCCGGCGCCGGTGCAATACTTCCGGGCGTTCTGATCGACGGGCAATCTCATTGGTGGATTGCGATCGACGTCCCCGTCTTTGTGGTCAGCCCGTTGTACGTTGCCGTGATGGGCGGCGGCCCGGCGGCTGGAAAAGCATGCCGCATCGGGCGCGACAGCCTGCGCCACGATTCAATTCTCCACCAGGCAGATTGCCGGGAAGTTACACTGGCAAGGATGACACCGGCATTGGAGTTGGGCGCCCGTCGGCTGACGGTGCGGGACGTGGCGCAGGTAGCGCGGCAGGGCGTAGCTGTGCGGATTGGCGAGGCTGCGCGGGAGCGCATCGCGCGGGGCCGCGCGCGGCTGGAAGAACTGCTGGCGCGCGGCGAGCGGATTTATGGAGTCAATACGGGAGTGGGCGGCAATGTGGGCATCTGGCTCGCCCCCGAGGAGATGGAGTTGCTGCAGGCAAACCTGGTTCGCCAACTGGCTTGCGCCACCGGCCAGCCGCTGGCGAGGGACGTGGTGCGAGCCGCCATGCTGCTGCGCGTGGCCACCTGCCTGACGGGCGCCTCGGCGGTGCGCGTGGAAGTGGTGGAAGCCCTGGCGGCGCTGCTCAATCACGGCATCGTGCCGGTGGTGCCGCGCTACGGTTCGGTGGGGGCAAGCGGCGACCTGATGCCCTCGGCGTATATCGCGCGGGCGCTGGCCGGCTGGGGCGAGGTGGAATACCAGGGCCGCGGGATGAGCGCGGCGGAGGCACTGGAGGCGGCGGGGGTGGCGCCCATTGTCTTCGCTTCCAAAGAAGCGCTGGCGCTGATTAACGGAACCACGGTGATGACCGCGGTGGCGACGCTGTTCCAGGCGGATGCGACAGCCGTGCTGCGGGCGCTGCTGGGAGCCGTGGCGCTCGGGATCGAGGCCATGCAGGCGTCGGCATTGCCGCTCGAAGCGTGGGTCCACGAGCAGAAAGGGCACCCCGGACAGATCGCCGTGGCCGCGCACCTGCGTGAACTCGTCCACGGCTCCGGCCTGACGCGCGATTCCGCCGGGCAATCCTGCTATTCGCTGCGGTGCGCGCCGCAGGGGCTGGGGCAGGTTTGGGAAGCGCTGGAAGACGGCTGCGCCGTGCTGGAGCGGGAGATCAACTCCGCCAACGACAATCCGCTGATCGACCCCGATACGGGCGTACTCTACAAGGCCGGCAATTTCTACGGCGGACATATTGCACGCCTGCTGGACGCCTGGAAACTCGACCTCGCCAGCATGGCTAACTGGGGCAACGCGCTGATGGCGGTGATGGTGGACGACCGCTTCAACCAGGGGTTGCCGGCCAACCTGACGCCGAATCCCGGCGTCAATTCCGGTTTCAAGGGCATGCAATTGAGCGTGACCAGCCTCGCCTGCGCGGTGCGCCACCTGGCCGGACCAAGCTCGATCCACTCCCTGCCCACGGAACAGTACAACCAGGACGTGGTCAGCCTGGGGATGCACGCCGCCGTCACCGCGTGGGATGCGCTGGAGTGCGTGCGCAACGAAACGGCGATGGTGCTGCTGGCAACGGCGCAGGCCGTAGACCTGCGCGGCGGCCCGGCAAAGTTGGGCGAGGGCTCCCGGCGGGTTTACGAGAGCGTGCGCCGGGTGGCGGCGTTTCAGGACAAAGACCGCGCCATGGAACACGAGATCGCGCTGGTGGCGGGAAAGATCGCCGCGGGCGAGTGCTGAGTAGGGCTGCGGAGGCGATGCTTGGGCCACGAAAAACTCAAAAGCCGTGCTACTTGCCCAGCACCCGCAATGCGGCGGCCGTGACCGTTTCCGGCACAAAGCCGAAGTGGGCCATGACTTCGGGTCCGGGCCCGGATGCCCCGAAGCGGTCGATACCAATGCACTCGCCTCCGCTCCCCGCCCATTTCTGCCAGCCAAAGGTGGCGCCGGCTTCCACCGTCACGCGGGCGGTAATGGCTTTGGGCAAGACGCTTTCCCGGTAGGCGGCGTCCTGCCGGGAGAACAGCTCCCAACTTGGCAAGCTGACCACGCGCGCTTTGACGCCCTGCACGGCCAGCGCGGCCTGCGCTTTCACGCACAGCGAGACCTCCGAGCCGGTGCCGATCAGAATGACTTCGGGTGCGCCGCCTTCGGCTTCCGAGAGGATATAGCCGCCCTTGCTCAGGTCCGGATCGACGGCGCGGCCGCGGTCCAGGTGCGGCACATTCTGCCGCGTCAGGGCCAGCAGCGTGGGGCCCGGATGCTCGACGGCAAAAGCCCAGGCGTCCACGGTTTCGGTGGGATCGGCGGGGCGCAGCACCACCAGGCCTGGAATCGCGCGCAAGCCGGCCAGTTGCTCGATCGGCTCGTGGGTGGGCCCGTCCTCGCCCACGCCGATGCTGTCATGGGTGAAGACGTAAATGGCCCGCAACCGGCTCATCGCTCCCAGGCGAATGGCAGGCTTCATGTAGTCGCTGAAAACCAAAAAGGTGGCCGAGAACGGCAGCACTCCGCCGTGCGCCGCCATGCCGTTTACGGCCGCGCCCATGGCGTGTTCCCGCACGCCGAAGGCGATGTTTCGTCCGCCGTAGCCCCATCCGCCGCCGACCGCGCCCATGGCGATCGGGGTGTCGCCCGGAGGTTGAAAATCGCCTTGTCCCTTGAGCGCGGTTTCGGTGGAAGGATTCAGGTCGGCCGAGCCGCCTATCAGTTCCGGGATGCGCTTGGCCAGCGCATTGATGGCCAAGCCGCCGGCCACGCGGGTGGCAAGGGCTTTGTCGCCCGTCTGCCACTTGGGCAGATCCGCGGCCCAATCGGCGGGCAGTTTGCCGGCCACCGTGCGCTCGAATTCCGCGGCCTCGGCCGGAAACCCGCTCCGGTACGCCGCGAAGCCTTTCTGCCAATCGGCCTGGGCGGCCGCGCCCCGGTCGATCGCCTTGCGGAAATGCGCCACGGCATCTTCGGGGAGGTAGAACTTCTCGGTCGTCGGCCAGCCCAATGCCTTCTTGGTGGCCGCCAATTCCTCCTCGCCCAGCGGGCTGCCGTGGGACGAAAAATTGTCGTGCTTGTGGGGGCTGCCGTAGCCGATATGCGTCCGCACCAGAATCAGCGAAGGCGCCGAAGTTTCGGCCTGCGCCTGGCGGATGGCTGCCGCCACCTCATCGGTGTTGTTGCCATCGGTCACCTGCGCCGTGTGCCAGCCATAGGCGTCGAAACGCTTGCGCACGTCTTCGGTGAAGATCAGGCCAGTGGCGCCGCCCAGCGAAATGCCGTTTTGATCGTACAGGTAGACCATTTTGCCGAGTTTCAGATGGCCGGCCAGCGAGGCTGCCTCCTGGGTGATGCCTTCCATCAGGTCACCATCGCCGCAAACGGCATAGGTATAGTGGTCGACGATGGCATGTCCGGGGCGGTTGAAACGCGCCGCCAGCCAGGCTTCGGCGATGGCCAGGCCCACGCCGTTGGAGAAGCCTTGCCCCAGCGGGCCGGTCGCCACTTCCACGCCTGGCGTATGGCCGCGCTCGGGATGGCCCGGCGTCTTGCTGCCCAGCCTGCGGAAGCGCTTCAGTTCGTCCAGCGGCAAATCGTAGCCGGTCAGGTGCAGCAGGCTGTAGAGCAGCATGGAGCCGTGGCCGGCGGAGAGAACGAAGCGGTCGCGGTTGAACCATGACGGGTCCTTGGGATTGTGCTTCAGAAACTCGTCCCACAGCGTAAAGGCCGGGGCGGCAAAGCCCATCGGCATGCCGGGGTGCCCGGAGTTGGCGTTCTGCACGGCGTCGGCCGAAAGAATGCGAATGGTGTTAATGCACAGCTCTTCGATGGAAACCGTAGTTGACACGTGATTCCTTTCCTGAAAAAAACCGATGAAATACCATGATGCCTGAAAAGCGGAGCTTCGTGCTGGGGTGGGGTGTCCGTCCCTGTCCGAAATGAATGTGGCGCGCCATATCGCCCAACCCGCGCGCCCGGCGGCGCTTGTTATGATCGCAGTGGATGGGTCCCGATTTCCTGGTGATTGGCGCGGGTGTGGCGGGGCTGCGGGCGGCGATCGAGCTGGCTCCGGCCGGGCGCGTTCTGGTGGTGGCCAAGGAGAGCCTGCGCGAATCGGCCTCGGAATACGCGCAAGGCGGTATTGCGGCGGCGCTGGCCGATGACGACGAAATCGGGCTGCACGAAAGCGACACCATCTACGCGGGCGACGGGCTGTGCGAGCGGGAAGCCGTGCATGCACTGGTGGAAGACGGGCCGGCGGCGATTGAAGAGTTGATCGGCTGGGGTGCGGAATTCGACCGCGAAGGCTCGCGCCTGGCATTTGCCCGCGAGGGCGCTCACAGCCGCAACCGCATCCTGCACGCGCACGGCGATTCCACCGGCCGCGAGATCGCGCGGGTGCTGTACCGGAAAGCCGCCTCGCTGGCGAACGTGGAGTTCCGGACTTTCGCCGCGGTGGCGGATCTGCTGATGGATGGGGAGGAAGCGCGCGGCGCGCTGGTGTACGACAGAGGGGCGATGGCGGCCGAGCCGATCTACGCGCGCGCGGTGCTGCTGGGGACCGGCGGCCTGGGCCAGGCGTTTGGCAATACCACCAATCCCGCGGTGGCGACCGGCGACGGCGTGGCCATGGCGTACCGCGCCGGGGCCAGGATCGCCGATATCGAATTCGTGCAATTTCACCCCACCGCGCTGGCGCTCGAAGGCGCACCGCGCTTTCTGCTTTCGGAGGCGCTGCGCGGCGAAGGTGCGACGCTCAGCAACGCGGCCGGCGAGCGGTTCATGGAGCGCTATCACCCGCTGGCGGAGCTGGCGCCGCGCGACGTGGTGGCGCGAGCCATCGTGGCGGAAATGAAGCGGAGCGGAGCGGCGTCGGTATATCTCGACCTCACCGGCCGGGGCGAGGCGTTTGCACGCGAGCGCTTCCCGCGCATTTACGAGACCTGCCTGGAATATGGCGTGGACCTTGGACGCCAGGCAGCTCCGGTAGCGCCGGCGGCGCATTACGCCATGGGCGGCGTGCGTACGGACCTGGACGGACGAAGCACGATCGCGCGGCTGTTCGCCGCCGGAGAAGTGGCGTCCACGGGCGTGCACGGCGCCAATCGCCTGGCCAGCAATTCGCTGCTGGAGGGGGTGGTGTTCGGCGCGCGGGCGGGGCGCGCCATGCGGGAGACACTGTCGGGGAACGCGCTCGAATCGGGCCGGGCGCCCGAAAGCGCGATGCCGGCTGCGCGCGCGGGCGAGATTCGCCGGCTGGCATGGGATAGTTGCGGCATCGTACGAAATGGTACGGAACTGGCGGCGGCGTGCGCCAGGTTGGAACAGGATGCGGCCGGGAACGCGTCCGGCGCGGACGCGCTGGCCGCCCGCAACCTCCGGGAGGTGGTGCGGCTGATCGCGCGGGCGGGGCTGGCCCGGCTAGAAAGCCGCGGAGCGCATTACCGCACCGACTATCCCGCCAAGAGCGCCGCTTTCCAAAAACACTCGATCGCGCGGCGCGGCCGGGAGATCAAATTTCGCGGTGGAAATGTCACAGAGCAGTGATTCGTCCCCATTGACAGACGCCAAGAGTCGCTACACAATATAAGCGGTATAAGGATCGGCGTGATCTCGTGTCTGGACTTTCTAGTTGTGGCATGCAGGTACTCTGCTCTCCCCGCGTGAACCACACGCCAGATCGCCTACAGTGTGAGGCTGAATGCAGTAAAGCCTCAAAGTTGTGCTGAGTTTCGCATAGGCAGGACTTTGTGGGCCCGGCTGCTCCGACCCAAAACAGTCCCGCCGGGCCAAGGAATCCCCAGTGTTGGATTCCGTACATTCATCCATTGCGGCTCAGCGCCCGCGAAGAAGGAAAGCGACCATGGCAAGCCATGCAACAAAGATGGTGCGGGAAATGAGCACCATCGACGCGCCCGTGAAAACCGCCGCAAGTGTTAACCCAACTGAAAACGAAATCGCCACAGTTGCGTATCAGTTGTGGCTGGATGGCGGCTGTCCCGTTGGATCGGATTGGGAACATTGGCTCCGGGCGGAAGCGATGCTCAGAAACGCGGTCATCGCGCAGCGCGAAGATCCGTGCGGATGTCCAGCGATCCCCCGCTGCGATGCTCGCACCGGGTCCGAAATGGTGGCCAAGTTCACATGGGAACGATGGGATGGACATTGGGAGGTATGGGAACGTGAATGGGCCTGCGCCCGCTGGATCTGGGATGTGCGCAACTCAGGCGCCCGGGTTTCAAATCGAGCCGCGTAACCCGTTAAGCCGCCCACTGAAGGTGTTGGAACTCTTTGAGCTTCGACTGTAATTCCCTTCCCGCTTCCGCTGTCGGCCTTCGACAACCTCGGCCGAGTTCACCAGCTTCGCGATAGCAACTCTCGCACTTTGAAATGCAGCTTCTGCACTCTTCGCGGGCATACCCGTGGGTTGTTGCGTTCGACACAGCCGTTATCGAATGTTTGGCGCGACGATTGCTCTATCGACCGCCAGGAGATAAACGATGCCCCGTTTCTGGAATGCGGCCGTGCTGTGCGCCGCCCTTATGGCCCCAATCGCAGTCGCTCCAATCACGCTGCGAGCCCAAACCGCTCGCACCTACCACGACAAAAAACACAATGACGATCATGAATGGAATGATCATGAAAATCAGGCGTATGGCTTGTACGTAACACAGAACCATCGCAAGAATCGCGACTTTGCCAAGCTCAAAGTCAACGAACAACAAGCGTACTGGGACTGGCGGCACGAACACTCGGACGCCGTGCTCAAAATCGATATCCATTAGCCCCGATCGCATTCGTTCCCAACCGGTTCGCGGGTTGGACAACTTGCCCAACAGGCGTGGCAGGCTTAGCTCACGGCTTTGCGCAGAAACTTCTTGAGACCGAGCACCAGCAAGCCGCCATCGATCAGCGCCAGGGCGCCGGCGGCGGCCAGGAAGGGCATGTGCGGCACTTGTGGAGCCAGGGCGCCGCGCAGTCCTTCGCTGGCATAGACTACCGGGTTCACCAGCACGGCATATTGCAAAGCCGGAAGGAAGTGGAGATAGGACCAGGGATAGTAGGCGCAGCCGAACATCATCATCGGCGTGACGATGACGCTGAACATGAGGCCGATTTGGGTGGACCCGACCGAACAACCGAGGGCCAGGCCGCCGGCGGAAGAGAATAGCGCCACCAGCAGGCAGATGAGAGCGAATTGAAACGGCCGGCCGAAATTTATATTGGTGCCGGCGCCCATGGTCAGCCAGGCCGCGGGAATCACCACCAACCCGGCCACCAAGCCTTGAATCATGCCGGCCACGATCTTCTCCACCGCCAGCCACCCATTCTCGATAGGCGCGAGCAGGCGATCTTCGATTTCGCGCGAAAACTGAAATTCGGTGATGAGCGGCATGGCCACGGCCTGAATGCCGGAGATGACCATGCTGATGGCCATGACGCCGGGCAGCAGCACGGCCTTAAAACCGGCGTTCATCATGCCGCTGGAAGTGAGCACGCGTCCGAAGACGAACGTCAGCAGCAGCGGCTGCAGCAGATTCTGCACCAGGGTCATCAACGCATTCTTGCGGGCCACGTGCCAATCGCGGCCCAGCAGGGCGAAAAAGATTCTCCAGTTCAATCGCGCAAGCTCCTTCCGGTGTGGTGCAGAAACAGGGTTTCCAGGCTCGGCTCGGAAATATTGACGTCGCGCAGCTCGACACCCGCCGCCTGTACGGTATTGACGATGGCGGGAATCAACGGGCCGCCGCGATCGGCGTAGAGCTCGGCGGTGGTGTCGTTGGTGCGCACTTCGCGCACGCCCGGCATGGCGCGCAGGGTGTCGATCATCTCCTCGGGAACGCGGTCGAAGCGGAGCCGCAGCAGGTAGCCGCCGGGGATGGATTGCTTGAGCTCGGCGGGCGAGCCCTCGGCGATCAGCCGCCCGTGATCGATGATGGCGACCCGGTCGCAGAGGGTGTCAGCTTCGTCCATGTAATGGGTGGTGAGCACGATGGTCTTTCCCTGGCGGTTGTATTCGCGGGTAATCTCCCAGAGCAGCAGGCGGGCTTGCGGGTCGAGGCCGGCCGAAGGTTCGTCCAGAAACAGAACCTGGGGATCGTGCATCATGGCGCGGGCGATGGACACGCGCTGCATCATGCCGCCGGAAAAGCCGAGCAGGGCCTGGTCGGCGCGGTCGGTGAGCTTGAATTTTTCCAGCAGCTCGGCGGCGCGGCGCTGATTCTCGCGGGCCGGAACGCAGAAATACCTGCCGTGAAAGAGCAGGATTTCGCGCGCGGTGAGGGAGAAATCGAGGTTGGGACGCTGCTGGACGACGCCGATCAGGCGCTTCGCCTCGACCTGGTGAGCCCAGACGTCGTAATCGCCGACGAACGCGTTTCCGCTGGTGGGGCGGGTGCGGGTCGTCAGAACGCCGATGGTGGTGGATTTGCCGGCGCCGTTGGGACCGAGCAGGCCGAAGATCTCGCCGGGGCCGATTTCGAGCGAAATGCCGTCGAGGGCAACCACTTCGAACTTTTTCTTCTTCTCCTTGGCGCCGTTGCGGCGCGACGCGAACGAAAAGGCCGCGCCCCGAGCCAGCGATGGCGGCGGGGTGTCGTAGACCTTGCGAAGATTTTCCAGCCGAATGCCGACTCCCATGCTCCTCCGTTGCGATATCTCTCTATCTTAGCCGAGAGTGGGACAGACCTCCTGGCCTGTGCTGCGCACCTTTTGTGAAGAAGGCCTTTGGCCTGTATGGCGGAAGGCCGGACGAACCGATGAAACCCGAATCGCAGCCGTGGAAATCAAATCGCAGGCCGAAGGCCTACTCTACAGGCATTACGGCCGCCGTGCGGCGATGACGCGCGGGATCCCGGCCAGGTCGGGCTCGATGCGCAGATCGTTCCAGCCGGCCAGCATTTCGGCCACGCGCTGGTGGCAGCCGAAGCCGAGCTCCATGACCAGCCATCCACCGGGCCGCAGCACGCGCGGAGCGTCGGCCACGATGCGCTGGTAGATGTCGAAGCCGGTCTCGCCGCCGTAAAGCGCCACCGGCGGCTCAAAGTCGCGGACCTCGCGCTGCAAGCCCTTGCGTTGGGCGAGCGGGACGTAGGGCGGGTTGGAAACGATCAGGCCGATGGAGGCGGGGGCGATGGCGTCCATCAGGTCGCATACGACTACGTTGACCCGCGCGCCCAGGCGAACGGCGTTGTCGCGCGCCACGGCGGCGGCTGCGGGCGAAATGTCGGTTGCCAGCGCGGGTGAGCCGTTTTCGAGAGCCAAGGTGACGGCGATCGCGCCCGTACCGGTGCCGACATCGAGCATGGTCTCCGCGTCGCGAGCCAGCGGCAAGGCGACGTCGATCAGGTGCTCGGTCTCCGGGCGGGGAATCAGCACGTCGGGCGTGACGCGAAATTCGCGGCCGTAGAATTCCTGCCGCTTCGTGATGTATTGGGTGGGCTTGCCCCCCATGCGCTCGTGCAAATAGCGGCCGTAGTGCAGCCATTCCACCTCGGCCAACTCCTGTTCGGGATGGGCGTAGAGGTAGACCCGGTCGCGATGGAGCGCGTGGCCCAACAGAACTTCGGCGGTGAGGCGCGGCACGGCGACGCCGGCGGAATCCAGCAGTTCGGTGCCCTGCAGGAGCGCAGTGTGGATGGTCATCGCAGGCAGTGAAAAGTGCCTAGGCCGCCTGGTCGCCCTGATGCTTGAGCTTTTCGCTCTGGTAAAAGGTGGTCAGGGCGTCGACGACCTGGTCGAGCTTGCCGTCCATCACGAAATCGAGCTGATGGAGGGTGAGGCCGATGCGGTGATCGGTGACGCGGTTTTGGGGGAAGTTGTAGGTGCGGATTTTCTCGCTGCGGTCGCCGGAGCCGACCATGCTGCGGCGTTCGGCGCCAAGCGCGGCCTGCTGCTTTTCGAGCTCGATTTCATACAACCGCGAACGCAGCACGCGCTCCGCCTTGGCGCGGTTCTTGATCTGCGATTTTTCGTCCTGGCAGGAAACCACCAGCCCGGTAGGGAGATGGGTGATACGCACGGCCGAGTAGGTGGTATTGACCGACTGGCCGCCCGGGCCGGACGAGCAGAAGGTGTCGATGCGAATGTCTTTGGGGTCGAGCTTGATTTCCACCTCGTCGGCTTCCGGCAGAATAGCCACGGTAATGGCGGACGTGTGCACCCGCCCCTGCTGTTCGGTGACGGGGACCCGCTGCACGCGGTGTACGCCGCTTTCGTACTTCAGTTTGCTGAACACCTTGTTGCCGCTCACCAGGGCGATGACTTCCTTCAACCCGCCCACCGCCGAATCGCTGGCCGAAGTGACTTCCATTTTCCAGTTCTGGGCTTCGGCGTAGCGGGAGTACATGCGAAAGATTTCGGCGGCAAACAGGGTAGCTTCGTCGCCGCCAGTGCCGGCGCGGATTTCGAGCACCACGTTCTTGTCGTCGTTGGGGTCCTTGGGCAGCAGCAGGACTTTCAGCTCGCTTTCGATGCGCTCGCGTTCCGGCTCCAGATGCGCCAGTTCTTCCCGCGCCATGGCCTGGAGCTCGGGATCGCTGTCTTCGAGCATGCCGCGCGCCTGCGAGAGGCTGTCTTCCACCTTCTTCCACTCGCGGTACTTGGAGACGATCTCGGCGAACTCGCTCTGCGTCTTGGCCACTTTGCGATACTGCTCGGCATCGCCGATCAGGGCAGGATCGGCCATCTGCCGAGTGAGTTCTTCAAAGCGTTTTTCGAGCTGTTCGAGTCTGGCGGCAAATTGCATGGGATATTACAGATAACCAGTTTAGCAGCGTGCTAGGGTTTGGCCGATAAGTGACTACTGACGACTGATCACTTTTCCTACGCGATGACCAGCTCGCCGCCCTGCGATTTCTCCAGGCTCATGGCGCCTTCCAGGGCATGGATGGCCACCGCCGCCTGGTCGTCGGATGGGGGCTTGGTGGTAATGCGCTGCAGCCACAGGCCGGGCGCGGCGACCAGCGCCAGCAGCGAGCCCGGATGCCTGGCGGCGAAGCGGATCAGCTCGTAGCTCAAGCCGATCACGAAGGGTAGCAGCGCGATGCGGCAGACCAGCTTGGCGACGAAGCCATCGAACGGAATCAGGGTATAGACCGGGATCGCCAGAAACATCAGGACCAGCAGAAAGCTGGTTCCGCAGCGGGGATGGAAGGTGCTATAGCGCTGCGCATTGGCTACCGTAACCTCTTCGCCAGCCTCGAAATTGAACACCACTTTGTGCTCGGCGCCGTGGTATTGGAATACCCGCCGGATATCCTTGGTGCGGGAGATGGCGTACATGAAGCCGAGCAGAATGGCAATGCGGATCACCCCGTCGGCCGCGTTGAAGGCGATGCGGCCGGCCAGCACCGGATAAACCTTTTCCAGCTTGGTCACCAGAAACAGCGGGACGAACTTGTAGAGAAAGAGCAGGAAGACCAGCGAGAAGATCAGGTTGCCGGTTACAGCCCATCCAGGCATTTCTTTAGGCGCCGCGCCGGCCGGAGCGGGACTGATTTCCCGTACCGCCACGTCGGTGGAAAAACGCAACGCGCGAAAACCCAGCACCATGGCCTGGCAGAGCGTTCCCACGCCGCGAAAGATCGGCAGCCTGAAAATGGGATAGCGCTCGGAGAGGCGGGACAGGGCATTGCTATCGGTCACCATTCCGCCACTGGACGTCCGCACGGCCACGCAATAGCTGTGCGGAGCCCGCATCATGACGCCCTCCATCACGGCCTGGCCGCCGACCAGCGTTTCCTCCCCGCTTTCCAGCAGCGGCAACATCTGGGTATGGAAGAACAGCCGGCAAAACGAACGTAGGGATACGGGAAACTTCATGTGGGACCTATTTCCATTATACATTGGCGCTTGGGAAAATTCCGAGGTAGAGGAAGTGGAAGCTGGCGCCATGGGTGGCGTGGTCTGGCGGAGCCAGTTGCGGGGGATCCGACGGAGGAGGTTGCCACCCCGAATTGACGGGCGCCAGTCGATCAGGTTTTGAAGTACAACCGCGAGAGGCGGTTGGTCTCCAAGCTCATAGAGCGGTGGACGGAGCAGCTAAGATCATCCACACAAACGAAGGGCGGCGGCGCAGCCGTCGTAACCTAAGCGGGAAGCATTTCGAAGCTCCGGTTCCGGCTCAAACGCGCTCCATTGCGCCAAGCGCTTCCGGAGCGCGAATCTGGTATCATTGCACTGCGGGCTCGTCCTGCCCGGCTGGAGACTCACCACTATGCCTTGCTTCCTCCTGCTCATCGTTCTGCTGTTTCCGCGTGTCGCGCTTGTGTTGATGTGGATCTACTCGACCTACCTGCAGCACGCATTCCACGGTGGTCTGGTGCTGCCGGTACTCGGCTTTATTTTCCTGCCGCTCACCACGATCGTATACGCATGGGAACTTAACAGTGGCATGCCGACGGCGGGAATCAATCTGCTGTGGCTGTTGATCGCGGTGATGGTCGATCTCGGCGGGCTGGGCGGCGGCGCCCATCGCCAATCGCGGCGCTGACCCGTTCCCATGTACCCCATGTTCCTTAGTCGATGACAAGCAGGACGGGCGAACCTTCTCCTGCTCGCCTCCGGGAGGTTCACCCTGATGACCGTGGGCTTCTTTTGCCTGTTCCGGCCGCGACGCAACCCCGAGAAATCGGCGCCCAAACATCCGCGGGTCATCGAAACATTTACCTTTCAGCACGAGACGTTTTGAAAAGGAAGGAGCCGGAAATGCAGATTGGAATGATCGGTCTGGGTAGGATGGGCGCCAATATGGTCCGCCGCTTGCTAAGCGGCGGTCATCAATGCGTCGTCTTCGACAAGAACCAGGATAACGTGAAGGACTTGGGGAAGGAAGGCGCGACCGGAGCCACGTCACTCGACGACTTCGTGGCAAAACTAAAGCCGCCGCGCGCGGTATGGCTGATGGTGCCCGCGGCGGCGGTCGACGACACACTCGGCGGCCTCTCGGCCCAAATGCAGAAGGGCGACATCGTCGTGGATGGAGGCAATTCTTACTACATCGACGACATCCGGCGCGCCCAGGAACTCGAGCCGCGAGGCGTTCATTACATCGACGTCGGGACCAGCGGTGGCGTGTGGGGTTTCGAGCGTGGTTTCTGCCTGATGATTGGAGGCGAGGCTGAGCCTGTCCAGCACCTGGATCCGGTTTTCAAAACGCTTGCGCCGGGACGCGGCGATATCGCGCGCACGCCGGGGCGTGAAAACTCCGCCGGCACGGCCGAGGAAGGCTACCTGTATTGCGGGCCTTCCGGCGCCGGCCATTTCGTCAAGATGGTTCACAACGGCATCGAATACGGCATCATGGAGGCGTATGCCGAGGGGCTGAACATTCTGCGCCACGCCAACGTCGGCAAGCACGCCCAGAGCGTCGATGCCGAGACCACGCCCCTGCGCAATCCGGAACATTATCGATACGACTTCAATCTGGCCGATGTCTCCGAAGTTTGGCGCCGCGGCAGCGTGATCGCCTCATGGCTGCTGGACCTGACCGCAATCGCATTATTCGGGCAGCACGATCTCTCCAAGTTTTCCGGCCGCGTATCCGATTCCGGGGAAGGCCGGTGGACCATCGCCGCCGCCATCGATGAAGGGGCCCCCGCGCCGGTCCTGAGCGCCGCACTCTACCAGCGGTTCGCGTCGAGAGGCGAAGAGGATTTCGCGGACAAGCTACTCTCGGCGATGCGATTTGGGTTCGGCGGCCATGTCGAGAAGAAGTCATGAGAGCCGCCGCCATGAAAGGAGTTGCCCGATGAGCGAATCCCGTTCGGACGCGCTGGCGGTCTTCGGTGTGACGGGCGACCTCGCTCACAAGATGATCTTCCCGGCACTTTATTCGATGGTGAAGCGAGGCTCGCTCGATGTCCCCGTAATCGGCGTCGCGCTCCCTAAGTGGAGTGTGGCGCGCCTGCACAAACGAGTGACGGACAGCATAGAGCGATCGGGCGGGATCGATGACCCGCGTGCCCTCCACCATCTTCTGTCCCTGCTCCAGTACGTGAGCGGGGATTACCAGGACCCGAAGACGTTCGCGGCGATCAAGAGTGCGCTCGGTACCGCCCGGCGCCCGGCTTACTACCTCGCCATTCCGCCCTCGCTTTTCGAAACGGTGATCAAAGGACTCGGCGCCGCGGACCTGGCCGAGCATGGGCGCGTCATTGTCGAAAAGCCGTTCGGCCGCGACCTGGCCTCCGCGAGGGAGCTCAACCACGTCGCGCGGACGGTGTTCCCGGAGGATTCGATCTTCCGTATCGACCACTTCCTCGGAAAGGAGGCGATCATGAATATCCTCTATTTCCGCTTCGCCAATTCGTTCCTGGAGCCGATCTGGAACCGCAACTACGTGGCCAGCGTCCAGGTAACCTTATCCGAGAACTTCGGTGTGGGGGACCGCGGGCCGTTTTACGAAAGCGCCGGCTGTCTGCGCGACGTGATCCAGAACCACCTCTTCCAGGTGGTCGCGCTGCTTGCCATGGAGCCCCCGGCCGGCAGGGACTTTGGGGCCGTCCACAGAGAGAAGGCCGCGGTTTTCCGCGCGATGCGCCCGCTGAAGCCGGGCGACCTGGTGCGCGGCCAGTATGCGGGCTACCGGAAGGAGCCGGGCGTCGCCAAAACCTCCGACGTCGAGACTTTCTGCGCCCTGCGGCTTTTTATCGACTCATGGCGCTGGGAGGGGGTGCCGTGGTACCTGCGCTCTGGCAAGTATCTGGCCGAAACCGCGACCGAGGTGCTGGTGGAACTGAAGCCGCCGCCACAGAGGCTTTTCGCCGATTCAGCGCCGGCGACAGGCCCGGCCAACTACCTGCGCTTCCGGCTCTCGCCCGGCTCGGCCGTCGCCCTCGCCGCCCGCGTCAAACTTGCGGGCAAAGAGTTTGTCGGAGACCAGCGAGAACTCTACCTGTCGGAAGAACAAGCGGGTGAGGAAGCGCCGTATGAGCGGCTTTTGAGCGACGCCATGGCCGGCGATGGAGCGCTCTTTACCCGTGAGGACGCCGTGGAGGCCGCCTGGGCGGTGGTCGAGCCGGTCCTGAAAACCCACCCCCGGGCCCGCCCTTACAAGCGCGGCGGTTGGGGGCCGAAAGAGGCCGACGCGATCATCGCTTCAGGCGGCGGTTGGCACAACCCTACGCCCAGGGCGGCATCGGATAACGAGCCCGCACCGTCGGGTGCTTGACCGATCTGCAAAAGCGCAGGCGTAAACGCCTACTCCACGAAGATTCCAATGTGCCTGCCGACCTCGTGGAGTAGTCCTTCGGCCTGCGGCTTGATTTTTTCACAGCTCTTCAGGGAGCGGTTGCCGCGCCTAAACCGCGAAATCCTCAGATCGGTTAAGCACCCTGCACCGTCCCGGTGCACGAGGTGATACGATCCTCTATCATGACCAGGAGAAATGCGTTTCAAACCGTTGCCGCGGCAATAGTGGCTGTGCCTGCCGCATCCGCGGCGCCGGGATCGGCCGGCAGGCTGAAGCAATCGGTATGCCGCTGGTGCTATGCGAAAATTCCGCTGGACGATCTCTGCCGCCAGGCCGCTGAAATGGGCCTGAGCGGCGTCGACCTGGTGGAACCGGACGAATGGCCCACCGTACGCAAGTACGGTCTGGTCCCGACCGTCACGCAGGGAAAAGCGACCATTCCGGATGGCTGGAATCGCAAGGAGAGCCACGCCCGCCTGGAGGCGGAGATGCGCGACCGTATCGCCGGCGCGGCGGCGGCCAAGGTGCCCAACGTCATCACCTTCTCCGGCAATCGCAACGGCATGAGCGACGAGGCAGGCAAGGCCAACTGCATTTTGGGCCTGAACCGCATCAAGAAGTTCGCCGAAGACAGCGGCGTCACGGTGGTGCTGGAGCTGCTGAACAGCAAGGTGAACCACAAGGACTACCAGTGCGACCATACCGCGTGGGCCGTGGACGTGGTGAAAGCCGTCGATTCGCCGCGGGTGAAGCTGCTGTACGACATCTACCACATGCAGATCATGGAAGGCGACATCATCCACACCATCAAGGATAACTTCCAATATATCGCCCACTTTCACACCGGCGGCGTGCCCGGCCGGCACGAACTGGACGATACCCAGGAACTGCAATGGCGGACGATCGCGAAGGCGATCGCCGACCTGAATTTCCAGGGCTTCTTCGCGCACGAATTCGTGCCCACACGGGACCCCATCACTTCATTGAAAGAGGCTGTAGCGTTGTGCACCGTGTAGGGCGGGGACATCCGCCCGCGGCGGATTGAGCGGCAGCGCGTCAGCCGCGCCTCCGGTGGCCGCGATGAAAGTGCCCGCGAAAGAGAAAACTGGCGCCTATTTCTTGGCGTTCAGGTAAGCGAGGATATCGGCCATCTCCTGGGCTGAGAGGACCTGCCATTCCTTGTTTTGCGCGACCATGCGGGCGAGCATCCCGGAGCCGTGCTGCCATAGCGCGGAGACCATCGAGAAACCCGAGAACTGACCCGCCTTGGCGGCCAGGTTTGGCGCGCTGGCATCGCTGGTCGCCTGCTCGTGGCAGGAGGCGCACAGCTTGGCCTGGAAAACCTGCTGGCCGCGAGCGGCAGTGCCCGCGGGATCCTGCCCGCCGGAGCCGCCGGAAAGGAAAGCGTACAAATCCGACGCCTGTTCGGTGGAGATCTGCGGTCTTTCGATCTTCGCCGCGTCCACGGCTTGCCACATTTTCGTAGCGTGGCTCCACATAGCCGCCGCCATCGAGTCCGGAGAAGAGACTGGTCCGGAGCTTCCCACCAGCGCCGGCGCCGACCCGCCCTGGCCCTTGTCGCCGTGGCAAGAGGCGCACTTGAACGAGACAAAGAGCTTCTCTCCATTAGTGGCCGCGCCTCGGGAGCAACCCGAAAGTGCGGCGAGCGTCGCCAGAGCGGGAACGAGAAGAAATCGCATTATATCAACTCCACCGGGATTTCTATTTTGGACTCCCGGGTCCTTTTCAGTGTACACCCGGCCGCCGTCCCGCCTGGAACAGCCTTCCGGGCGAGACCCAGGTGAAGCCGACAATGTTGCGGCGGGAGCGTCCCGCGTCCACAATACTCGTATGAACCGCCGCCAACTCCTGCGCACAGCCGCTGCCCTGCCGGCCGCCGCCGCTCTTCAAGCCGCGGCGCCGCCGCCGAAGACATTCAAAATCACCGCCATCGAAACCGACGTTCTCAAGCGCCCGCCGGGAACGCCGTACTACGATGCCATCCACCCGTTTGGGACCGAAAGCGGCTCGGTTGTGCTCCGCCTGCGCACCGATGGCGGCATCACCGGCTGGGCCTCCAGCTCCTTCGGCATGATCGCGGGGGGCCCACGCGTGGTGCAGACGATCCTCGAACAGGAAATCAAGCCCGTGCTGATCGGCCAGGACCCGGCGTTCCCGCGCCGTATCCGCGCCGATCTATGGAAGGCGCTCGAATACCAGGGTGTGGGCGGGCCGACGCAGTTCGCCATCGCCGCCGTGGATATCGCGGTTTGGGACATTCTCGGCAAGAGCGCCGGATTGCCGGTCTACAAGATGCTGGGGGCATATCGCGACCGTATCCCGGTGTACTCGATGTGCGGCTGGTATTACGATAACGACGCCGACCTCTCGCATTACCGCCGAGTTGTCGGCGAGGCCGTCGAGCAGGGGTACCAGGCTGTCAAGATCAAGGTGGGGCGCGATACCATCGATGACGATGTGCGCCGCATCCGTGCCGCGCAGGAGATCCTGGGCAAGGGGCGCCGCGTGATGGTGGACGCCAATCAGGTTTTCAATCGCAACGAGGCCCTGCGGCGTGGCCGCGTTTACCAGGAGATGGGCTGCTTCTGGTACGAAGAGCCCTTGCCGCCGCAAGATATGGAGGGGTTTGCGGAGCTCGCGCAACAGCTCGACATCCGCATCGCCACCGGGGAGAACCTGAATACGAAGTACGCTTTTGCCGACCTGATTGCGCGCCACGGCGCCGACGTTGTCCAGCCCGATAACCGGCGCGCGGGCGGCATCACCGAGTGGATGGAGATCGCCGCCATCGCCGACGCTAACGGGCTGGAGCTGGCCAGCCACGGCGGCGGCGAGACCAACATGAACATGCTGCTCGCCATGCCCAACGCGATCTATATGGAAACCAGCGGCGCGCAGAAGTCGATGAGAGACGGCGAACTTCCCGGCCCCCAAGAGCCGGGCATGAGCAGCGAGGTTTCCGAAGCTGAAATCCGTCGCTATCGGGTGTAGCGAAAACCTCAATCCGGAAAGGAAGCCAGCAAGACCCAAAAAAACACCCGCCATTAGGCGAGCGGCCCAGATTGCCCGACGTTACTGCCCTTCTTCGAGGCCGCTCAGGCGGCGTTCGTGAATCTCTGCGATGCGGGCCAGCGCGCGAATGTTTTCGCCGTCCTGCTGGGACGTTTCCAGCAGTTTTTGGATGTTCTCGCCGTCCTGCTGGGACGTTTCCAGCAGTTTTTGGATGTCGCGGCTCAGCAGTTCGACCGTTTGGGTCAGCGCTTCGTGGCGTTCGGTGAGCTTTTCCAGCCGTTCGTCGTTTGTCATGTTCGCAATCCCAGTGTAGCGCGGGGCCAGGAAACGACAGCGACGAAAATCAGCCTTCCGGGACGGAGCAGTAGCTCCCGGGGCAGGTTCCGGCCAGTACGCCACCTTGGCGTTCAGACTTGCTAATTTGAAGCAGGAACACAAAATGCGAAGTATTTCGAGACGATCGTTGCTTGGGTCCGTTCCGGTAGCCGCCGCTACGGCGCTGTCCGCCGCGGACCGGAAAGCGCCGGCAAAGGCCATGAAACTGGCGGGCCGCGTCCATCCGCTGGATGGCATCGCGCGGGAGAACATCAAGATCACCGACTTGAAAGTGACCTTGCTATCCGCCGAGATTCCCAAGGATCGGCAGTGGTATAACCCGCGGACGATCGTATGGAAATCGGACGCGGTCCTGGTCGAGGTATTCACCGATAAGGGAATCGTCGGCATCGGCGAGGGTTCGCCATACGGTGGGCCGGTGGACATGAAGAAGTACGCCGAGGATTTCGTCAAACCGATCCTGATCGGTCAGAACCCGTTCGACGTGGAACTGCTGGGAGGGACGCCGGCGAGTGTTCCGGTCATGTCCGGGGCGCGCGTTTGGGCGGGGGTGGATTGCGCTCTTTGGGATATTGTCGGCAAAGCCAAGGGGCTGTCGGTGTACAAACTGCTGGCCACCGAGGGGGAGCCGGCGCCGCACATTAAGCTCTACGCCAGCGGCGGTGACGAGTGGGCCTTTTATAAGCATCCGGAGAACCTGATCGGAGAAGCTCTGCGGGTGAAGGAGCAGGGCTACACCGCTTTCAAGTTCCGCCTGGGACCTGACTGGAAACTCCAGCAGGGCGCGACCATGCACAATTACATCCCGATGCTGAGGAAGCTGCGCGAGGCGGTGGGGCCGGACTTCAACCTGATCCAGGAAGCCAACATGCGCTTGAGCCTGGAGGAAGCTTTGGAGCTGGCGCCGGTGCTGGAAGAACTGCGCTTCCTTTGGTTCGAGGAGCCGGTGCGCGTGAACGGCCCCGAAGCGATCGACAACTACAATAAGATTCGCGGCCGGATGCCCCACGTCATGGTTTCCGGCGGGGAAAGCCGGCCGAACCGGTTCGACTTC
Source organism: Bryobacteraceae bacterium (assembly GCA_052148435.1). Lineage (GTDB taxonomy): Bacteria > Acidobacteriota > Terriglobia > Bryobacterales > Bryobacteraceae > JBEKYD01. The sequence continues at coordinate 44,635 of JBKQIF010000073.1, read as the reverse complement.
AAGGACTGGATCGAGCGCGGCGCCTATGACATCGTGCAACCGGACTGCAACGTCACCGGCGTTACGGAAGCCTGGAACATCGCCCGGGTTGCCCACTTGAGGAAGAAGTACTGCTGTCCGCACGACTGGCATGGCGGGCTCACCATCATGGCCAATGCCGCCCTGGTCGCGGCCATTCCCAACCACCTGGTGCTGGAGCATAACGTGACCTTCAGCTATTTGCGGGAGGGCGTTTTCAAGGAGCCGCTTCTCGCCAGGCATGGTTACATCGACTTGCCCGACAAGCCCGGCTTCGGCGTGGAGGTGATCCCGGACATTGAGAAGAAGTTCCCCTATCTGCCTGGCAGCTTCGACAAGCCTAACCCGGACTTGCCTGCCTAAGGAAGGAACCACGAAAACTCGAGCATGGGTGTAAGCTACATTTGTAGCGAATAAGCGATTCGGACCCGAATCTCGCCAAAAGGCGAGGGCAGGGAAAGGAGATATCGGAAGCATGAAGAACGGCAATGTAACGACCGGTAAGCCAGTCAGCCGGCGCGCGCTGATGCAGGGTGCGGCGGCTATGGCCGGTGGCACGGTTGCCATGGCGGTTGGCTGCGGGACAGCCCCGAGTGTGAGTTCCGAGCCGGCTGCCGGCCAGACCATCATCGTCGCGTCGGATGCCAATGCCGTCGCCGCGACCACGGCCGGGAAGGTGCGGGGCTTCACTCGCAATGGCATTCAGACTTTCAAAGGCATTCCCTACGCCGCTTCCCCCGAAGGCAAGGCACGCTTCCTTCCGCCCGCCAAGCCGCAACCGTGGACGGAAACGCGCAGCTCCATGTGGTACGGCAAGACCTGCCCGCAAGCCGCGCGCGCCGGTTGGGATAACGACGTCGAGTCGTTCCTCTCCGAGTGGGACGACGGCCAGCCGGGCGAGGATTGCCTGCGGGTCAACGTCTGGTCGCCGGCGCTCGATGGCAAGAAGCGGCCGGTGATGTTCTGGATCCACGGCGGCGGCTTTCAGGCCGGATCGGGCCAGGAGCAGCCGGCTTATTACGGCGAGAATCTGAGCCGGCGCGGCGACGTGGTGGTGGTGAGCGTCAACCACCGCCTTGGCGTGCTGGGCTTCTTGAACCTGGCCGAGTACGGCCCGCAGTATGCGGAGTCCGCCAACGTGGGAATGCTGGACCTGGTGGCGGCGCTCGAATGGGTCCGCGATAACATCGCCAACTTCGGCGGAGATCCGGGCAACGTTACCATTTTCGGCCAATCCGGCGGCGGCGGGAAGGTCAGCACGCTGATGACCATGCCGGCTGCCAAAGGACTGTTCCACAAAGCGGTGGTGCAGAGCGGTTCCATGACCCTGGCCAACAAGCCCGAGGACGGCGCCAAGATTACGGCCGCGGTGATGGCGGAGTTGGGCCTCACCAAGGCGCAGGCAGGCAAGCTTCACGAAGTGCCGGTGCAGCGTCTCATCGACGCGGGCGAGGCGGCCATGAAGAAGCTCTCGCCACCGCGCGCGCCGGGCGCCGGCTTCACGCTTCCCAGGTTGATGTGGGCGCCCACGGTGGATGGCAAGGTTCTGCCCTCGGTTCCCTTCGATCCCGCCGCGCCGGAGATTTCAGCCGATATCCCCATGCTGATCGGCACGGCCCTCAACGAGTTCAATCCCGCCATGAGCAACCCCAAGGCGGAATCGATGACCGAAGACGAGCTGAAAAAACAGGCCACGGCGGCATACGGCGACAAGGCCGGCGCCATCGTCGAGACGTGCCGGAAGATATACCCCAACATCAAGCCGGTGGAAGTCAGTTCGATTCTATCCGCCATCGCCGTCTTCCGGTCTGGCGCGGTCCGGCAGGCGGAGCGCAAAGCGGCGCAGGGGAAAGCCCCGGCGTTTCTGTATGAGTTCTGCTGGAAGACGCCGGTGATGGACGGCCGGCCGCGCGCGTTCCACTGCTCGGAAATTCCGTTTGTCTTTTACAATACCGACGTCTCCGCGTTCTGCACCGGCGGAGGCCCGGAGCCGCGGGCGTTGGCCGCCAAAGTCAGCGATGCATGGATCAACTTCGCGCGCAAGGGCGACCCCAACCATCCCGGTCTGCCAACCTGGCCCAGCTTCGACGCACAGAAGTGTCCGGTGATGATCCTGGACAAAGTCTGCGAGGCCAAGGAAGATCCGGAACGCGAGTTGCGCAAGCTGATTGCGGAAGCGGTACAACCCGCCAAGGGCGCATAACGCTAAGAAATAGAGCCGCCGATGAACGCAGATGAACGCCGATAAAAACTCCATCGGATTATCGGCGTTCATCGGCGCCTTGAATCTTCTTCTTCACGAATTGAGGGAGCGGCCGCTGGCGATCGAGGTGGCTATTTCCCGATAGTCCTTTTGGAAGGCCGATGCTGGTATATTTCTAGTGATTAAGGACTTTTTATATGGAATCTCTGTCGCGACGCGCTTTTTCCACGCTGATGGCTGCCGCTTCCCTCGCCAGGCCGGCGCACGCCGGCGCCATGCCAATGCGTACGTTGGGCAAGATCGGGTTCAAGACCAGCCTTCTCGGCTTCGGCGCTCAATACATTGCGGGCACCGGGCAGGCCAATGTCGACCGCATCGTTGCCGAAGGTATCGAAGCCGGTCTGAACTACGTTGACACCGCTCCCAACTACGGCGATTCCGAGGATCTCCTCGGCAACGCCCTCCGCGGCAAGCGCGACAAAGTATTCCTGGCCACCAAGATTGAAAGGGATACGCGCGAGGGTGCGCTGACCGAGGTTCGCGAGAGTCTCCGCCGCCTCCAAACGGACCACCTCGACTGCGTTTTGTTCCACAACATCGCCCGCGAAGATCGCTGGCCCGACTTCGACAAACTGCTGTCCAAGGGCGGCGCGCTCGATGGTCTGGTCGAAGCCCGGAAGCAGGGCATGATCCGCCACATCGGCTGCAGCACCCACACCAGCCCCGCGCGCGTGATTCGCGCTTTCGATACCGGCGAATTCGACCTCATGCAGGCCATCTTGAACTTCGTCGACCACGAGATCTACCACCTGGAGGAACGGCTGTTGCCCGAAGCCCGCAAACGCGATATAGCCATCGTTGCCATGAAGCTGTTGGGAGGCCCGACGGGCCCGGCCGGCGGCTGCCGCATCGGCGCCGAAGACCGTGTCGCCAGTATGCGGTACGCCTGGGACATCCCAGGCGTGGCCGTCTCCATTGTCGGTTTCCGCAATCCCGCCGAATTGCGGGAAGGCCTCGACGCCGTCCTGGGCTACCAGCCGCTCAGCGCCGCCGAACGGACCGCTCTCGAACAACGCGGCAAGGCCATTGCCGAAAAGTGGGGACCCAGCCGCGGCGCGGTGACGTAACCGCGCGGCCTTTGCCCGCGCGCCTCAAACAGCGTATCCTGGGTCTGAAATTCACCATTCGCCGCCGAAAGGATTCGTCTATGAAGCGAAGATCGTTTCTGAAGTCGCTCGCGGCCGCGCCCGCCGCCTGCCTGGCCCTCCCGCGGTTCGCTGAAGCCGCCCTGCCCAAAACCCGTATCACGCGCGTCCGCATTTACAAACCGCCCGATCTGAACCCGATCTTCAACCAGAGCAATATGCTGGTGACGGTGGAGACCGAAGCCGGCATTACGGGCATCGGCGAGGGCGGCGTTAAGGACACTTTGGAGCAGTGCGCCGGGTCGCTGATCGGCAAGGACCCTTTCAAGATCGAAGCCATCTGGCAGGAAGAGTACATGGCGTTTTTCTACCCCCCGGGCCGGGAGAAGCAGGATGCCATGGGCGCGCTCGATCTGGCGCTTTGGGACATCAAAGGTAAGGCCCTCGGCCTGCCCATTCATCAGATACTGGGCGGGGCCGTGCGCAACTACTGCGAGTGCTACAACACCGGCAATGTCCGCCCGCCGGCTTCTCCGGGCGGCGCCCAGCCGACGGTGAAGGACCGCGTCAAGGCCACCCTGGAGGCGGGCTACAAACTGTATCGTATGGGCGCCGGCGACCCCGGCTCCGGCCCCTGGGATGTGCGCAGCCGCCTGCTTCAGGTCGCCAGGGACGCCAAGGAGGTGCGCGAGGCTCTGGGCGACAGCGGCGACTGGAGCATCGACTTCCATCAGCGCTTTGAGTACGACGACGCCCTGCGCGGCTGCAAGCTGATCGAAGAGTACTCTCCCTACCTGGTGGAAGATCCCGTCCGCGACGAGCATTTCCTGGACGATATCCCCAGGCTCCGCCGCATGACCTCGGTGCCCATCGCCGCGGGTGAAGAGTGGGGTTGGCGCTGGGACTTCAACAAGCTGGTCGAGAACCACGACATAGACTACAACCGCTGCACCCTGCCCAACGTAGGCGGCATTACCGAGTACCTCAAGATCATGGCCTTGTGCGAAACCCACGCCGTGGGCATGGTTCCACACTTCACCGGGCCGGTCGCCACCGCCGCCCTTGTACAGTGCCTGGTCACTTACCCCCTCAGCGTGATGTTCGAATACAACTACGGCGATCGCAAGATCCCCTATCTTCCCGAGTACACGGATTTCAAGGCCGGCAAGCTCTACCCCAACGATCGCCCCGGTCTCGGCGTCACCCTGGACACCGGTCCCCTCACCCTGATCGGAGAAGTAACCCAGCCGATCCGCCGTCAGATCTACAACCGGCCCGACGGGTCGCTCACCCACTGGTAGGCGGCCCGGTGCGCCGGCAGCGCTTGTGGGGCAGTTTGGCAAGTAAGCTGCGGACCGATTGGCAATCGATCCAGCCGGGCGTCCAGCCCGGCAGTCCCCCGGCGAAGCCGCAACCCCGGCTCATCCCAAATTCCGCGACCGCAGGAGTTCGGAGTCTCTACTCGACGCGTCCGCGCTCCGCGGCAGCGACGGCCGGGTCGAAAGCCGGCGCGGCACGGTGTGCGCGCGACTCAGCGCCGGAAAGCGGACCGGCCCGCGAATCGCGAGCTGCCTTGCAGCCGCTCCTCAATGCGCAGGAACTGGTTGAATTTCGCTACCCGCTCGCTGCGGCAGCCCGAACCGGTCTTGATGTGACCCGCGCCGGTCGCAACCGTCAGGTCCGCAATAAAGGTGTCCTCCGTTTCCCCCGATCTGTGGGAGACGAAGCACCGGTATGCATTGCGCGCCGCCAGCTCCATCGTGTCCAGCGTTTCCGTCACCGTACCGATTTGATTCAACTTGATGAGGACCGCATTGCCGATGCCTTTGTCGATTCCTTCTTGAAGGATCTTGGGATTCGTGCAGAAGACGTCGTCGCCAACCAGCTCGATTTTGCTGCCGAGAGCGACAGTCAAATTCCGCCAGCCGTCCCAGTCGTTCTCCCCCATGCCATCCTCGAGGAGTACGATCGGATACTGCTTCACCCACGACTCCCAGATTTTGATCAGCTCGTCGGAGGTGATGGCCTTCTTGCTGGATTTGAAGAGCACGTACTTGCCGTCGTCCCACATCTCACTAGCGGCCGGGTCGAGGCAAATCGAGATATCGGTGGACGGCTGGTAGCCGGCTTTCGTAATCGCTTCCAGAATCAGCTCGACAGCTTCATCGTTCGACTTCAAATCGGGAGCGAAGCCGCCCTCGTCGCCCACCGCGGTGCTGTATCCTTTGCCCTTCAGCACCTGTTTGAGCGTGTGGAAGGTCTCCATACCCATGCGGATCGCCTCGGCAAACGATGGCGCGTTGTGTGGCGCGATCATAAACTCCTGGAAATCGACGGTGTTGTCGGCGTGCTTGCCGCCGTTCAGGACGTTCATGCAGGGCACGGGAAGAGTGCAGGCGTTGACGCCGCCAAGGTATCGGTACAAAGGCAGCCGGTGAGCGTTCGCCGCGGCGCGCGCGGCGGCCATCGAAACGGCGAGAATGGCATTGGCTCCCAGTTTTGCCTTGTTTGGTGTTCCGTCGGCATCGATCATGGCTTGATCGATGGCTCGCTGGTTGGTGGCATCGTGGCCCAAAACGGCGGCGGCCAATTCCTTCCCAACATGGCCCGCGGCCTTCTTGACTCCCTTGCCGCCATAGCGCTTCTTGTCGCCGTCGCGCAGTTCGGCGGCTTCCTTTTCGCCTGTCGAAGCTCCCGAAGGAACGGCTGCAGCGCCTACCGCGCCGCCATCGAGCCCAACTTCGGCCTCAACTGTGGGGTTGCCGCGAGAATCGAGGATCTCACGGCCTATCACGCTAACGATCTTGGTCATCTATGACTCCTTGTGTCTTGCGAATGAAAATCGAAACTATGCCGAAAACGAATTAAGCTCCCACCAAACACGGTAGGAGCTATCGGAACCGGTTGCCCGGAACGGTTGGAGGTGACGCCCCATCACCTGTTCGCTTTCGAAGCTCGACTATAGCTTATGGCACCGATCGGGGCAACGAGCCTGATCGCGCGGAGGGGACACTGCCGTTCCTCAGCACGAATGCCAGATCCTCGAAGACTTCGGCCGACAGGGGTAGGCGGCGCAGTTTTGCGACTGTTCTTTCCACCTCATAGGCAACCGATTCGAGGCTGATCCTGCCGTCCTGCCAAATCGCGTAGCGCACTTCGCCACGGCCATGTTTTGGCTGCCCCACACTCCCGGGATTGACCACCAGGCGGGTCTCCAGAGAGCGGCGGAACGGGATGTGGGTGTGGCCGACAAGTTCTATCCCGATGCCCGGCGCAACTTCGTCAGCCAGCCACAAAGGCGACTCTTCCGTGCGATATTCAAACAGCGGATCGGGCGGCGCCGCGTGACACATCAAGAAATGGATTCCCTCCGCGGACACCGTAGCCTTGACGGGAAGATTGCGCAGATACCGCCGGTGTTCTTCATTGAGCACGGAACGCGTATAGCGCCCGGTTTCTTCCGCCATGGCGCGAAAGCGCGCGGAACATCGCGGGTCTTCATCGAAGCCTGCCGAGTGATCGTGATTGCCGCGCACCGCCATCGCGGCCTTCTCGCGCACGAATTCGATGACTTCGGCGGGATTCGGTCCGTAGTTTACCAGGTCGCCCAGCACCCAAAGCCGGTCGAAGTCGGACGGCAGGGCGCCGATGGCCTCCAGGTTTGCATGAAGGTCCGAAACGATCAGCACTCTCACGGGCTTTGCTCCAGCCGCTCTTGTGGCCACTCAGCCAATGTGAAATTGCTCCTGCGTCATCCCTTTGGACATTATTGCAGCGTTCCGCTCTTTGCTGCTATTCTCGGATCAGGCGGTGGAGTTCGCCAAACCGCCGCTCTCAAGCGGCCAATGACTCCTGCAGCAGGAATTGCTGTAGGGGCTCGGGCCGAATCCCTAACAGCCAAATTTTGATATCGGAGACCGGTATGGAACAGGTCTGGTTTTCAGCGGCATTATGGCTAATCCTGGCGTTGATCGCCACGCTGCTATCAATTTGGTTCAGGATCTCGACGGCGCTCTCTGAGATCGTAGTTGGCACGGTTGCGCAACTCATCATCGGCGCGCTGATCGGGACCGAACTGCTCGGGGCGAGGTCGGCCTGGGTCGGTTTTCTGGCCGGGACAGGGGCGATCGTGCTGACGTTTCTGGCAGGAGCCGAACTGGATCCCGCGATATTCCGCACGAAATGGAAGGAAGCGATGGTGGTGGGACTGGTCGGCTTTTTCGCTCCGTTTCTGGGAGCCGCGGCCGTGGCGCACTTCGTGTTGAAGTGGTCCATCCCGGCAAGCTGGCTGGCCGGAGTCGCACTGTCCACCACTTCCGTCGCCGTCGTTTATGCCGTCATGCTGGAGCTCGGCCTAAACCGGACCGATTTTGGCAAAGGCATTCTCGCGGCTTGCTTTGTGAACGATCTCGGAACGGTAATCGCGCTGGGCCTGATCTTTGCCCCGTTCACGATGCGGACGCTGATCTTCGTCGTCGCATGTATCGTTGTCTTCGCGGCGCTGCCGTTTGTCACTTCATGGTTCTTTGAGAGGTACGGGGGACGCGTTTCGGAGCTCGAAGCAAAGTACATTCTGTTACTGCTGTTCGGCATGGGCGGCTTATCCGCGTGGGCTGGCAGCGAGGCTGTGCTTCCGGCTTATATCATCGGGATGGTGTTGGCCGGAACGGTGGGAAAGGATCACGTTCTGATCCGGCGGCTGCGAACCTTGACGTTCGGCTTTCTCACACCGTTCTATTTCATTCGCGCGGGATCGCTGGTTTCCGTTCCGGCGCTGATTGCCACACCGCTCGCTTTTTTGGCGCTGTTCGCGGCCAAAATGGTGAGCAAAATGGTCCCGCTCGTTCCAACCGTGCGGGCTTTCGATCATGAAGGGCACCAGGGGTTGTACTACTCTTTGATGATGTCCACGGGACTGACCTTCGGGACGATATCCGCACTGTTCGGATTGAATCATCGGATCATCACCGGTGCGCAGTATTCGTATCTGGTGGCAACCGTGATCGCCAGCGCCGTAATACCGACGGCGATCGCAAACGCCTGGTTCATGCCCAAGCACCTGCTGCCCAAGTCCGAGGCGGTCGTTCGGCCGACGTCTACGATGGTCGAAGATGCCGGGGCCGGTGAATAGAATAATATGATCGAGCAAATTCTGATTGCACACGACGGCTCCGACGGCGCCCGCAAGGCCTTCGATGCGGCGGTCGAACTGGCGGCCAGACTGGGCGCGCGTCTGCGCATGATTTGCGTGGAAGAGGAGATTCCGCGCCACGCGGAGGTGATCGACGAGCTCCAGGACGCAAAAGACCGGGCCGACAGCTACTTCGGGCAGCTTGCCGAGCATTGCCGGACGCGCGCGGCCATGCATTCGGTGGACCTGGAGTCCGCGATTGTGCCCGGACATGCCGTCAGGGCAATTGGCGATTTCATCCAGGAAAACGGCATCGATCTGTTAGTGATCGGGTTCACCGGACATTCCCGGATTTACGAGCACATTTGGGGCGGGACGGCCCACAACCTGACCAGCACCGTGCGCTGCAACGTGCTCGTCGTCAAGTAGGGCCAGCTTGAATGGAACCAGACCTTCCTTTCGTGGGGATGGCGAAGGAGACCGAGCGGCTGAGTCTGGCGTTTGGCGCGGGCGATCCGCTGTTGCTGTTGGGTCCCCAGGGAAGCGGCAAGACCAGGCTCATTCAAGAAGCGCTTTCCCGCAATCGCAAGGTGCTATACATTGCCTGGGAGCCAACCCTGCACGCCTTACTGACAGCCATGGCACGCGCTCTGATCGCTGCGCGCCATACAAGTTTCATCGGACGTGCGAAACCGAGTACCGACCCGGAGGCATGGCTCGCGGCTCAAACCAGTATTCACCTCAAAGGGCTCTTATGGACTGCGCTCGAAAGCTCACCCGCGCCGATGATGCTCGATGGCATTGCGGGCGCCGGCTTCCCTACCTACGGTTTCCTGCAGCGAATCTACCATGCGCCCGGCATGGCTCTTTTCGCCGCTTCGAGAGACGCCTTAAGTTCGGGAGCATTGGCCAGACTCTTCTGGAATCCGGCGAAGGCACTGCACATCCCACCGCTGCACGGGCGCGACGCCGAACAATTGTTCGAAGCCGCCGCCGACCATTTCCGACTGCGCCAGCTGGACCTCGATGAGTTCCGGGGAAAAGTGCTGGAGAGCGCCGGCGGGAACCCAGGGCAGATCGTGGAGATGTGCCGGCTGGCCGCCCAACCCCAATACCATGCGGGCCGCTATATCAAGTTCTCCCCGCTGCGCATCGATACGGTCATGAAGTTTGCGCCATAGAGCCCAGCGCCGAGTGGTCGCGGGTTCATGCTTCATTGCGCCTCTTTTGAATCTCCAGCGACGCGGCGAAATCTTCCGCGGCTCGTTGGCAATCCGAGCGACTGTCGCGCGCGACCCGAACCTGCCAGGCGGAACCGCCGTTCAAATCCACTTGGAGAACGTGTCCGCGCCGGCCCGATGCCAGGCCGATGCATCGCACGGCGCCCAATGGAGCGTACGACGCGATACTTCCGTATGGCGAATAGGATCCCTTCTCCCGGTCCCTAATCCACAGCAGCCGCCGGGGGGTCAGCGCCAGCAAATCGCCCGCGATCCAGTGCCGGCGCGGAATTAACCAGGTTTTGTATCCGGCCTCCGTCGGCGGTTGGAAAGCCTGCATGACAATGGCCTCTCCGTAGTCCAGTTCCCGTGCTAAGGCGTTGCCGAATTTGATATCGAGGCCGGTTCCAGGATCGGCCTCCGCTGGCGCCGGTGGCTGTGCGCCGCGCAACAACTTGTCCCGCAAGTGGCGCATGAACTGAAAGACCGCCGGGAAACCGCGGGTATTGTAGGGTACCGTGCAGTCGAATCCGTACCCGGTGAAACGCAGCCACCCTTTCAGAAGCATATGGCCCGATTCGACCGATGCGATCCGCTCCATGGCGAATTGGCGAGGTGGCTCCCCGGTGGTCGGGTGGGAAGCGATATACAGCGCACCGTCCTTCAGCAGCAGGATGCGCGGCGGATAGAACGACCGCCCGAACCAATCGGGATCGTCGCGCGGCAGGAAGAGTCCTGCATCGAAGCCGGCCAGGGTGGACGGCAATTCAAAATCGGGCGGGCAATCGCCGGCCGAGCCAAGCTCGAACGCGACGATGTAGTGTCGGGAATCCATTGCCGGACGGTCTCCCATAACTCCCATGCCAGCTCACGCGGCAGTGCCAGGCGCACTCTCCGGCTCCGGGTCTTTCTGAGGGGTGGCGGCGAGAGCCGCGAGGTCGTCGTGGAGGGCCTGCTCGTCCTCAACGCCGGTCTTATTTGCCGCCATGCGGTCCAAATGCGCCCGGTACGCATCGGCGTAGCTGTCAAACTGCCCCTGCAATTCGGTGAAAGTCTTGCGCACCCAGGACTGCAGCACGCGCGCATAGATCCCAACCGCGTCCGCAATCCGGTCCCCGGCTTGAGCTCCGATCCGCCGTTCCACTCGCGCGGCCGCCCATCGGCGGCCCAACAGTGCGGCCATGGCACTCGGAACGACTTCAATTTCGAGGGTGCCCAAATCGAAACGAGGCATATTTTTCAGCACATCCAGTAACTCATCCCGTTCCGGCCCGTTCTCGAGTTCGAGCGCTATGGCCGCTCTCGCCAGCGCGCTCCCGGCGTTACGGGCCACCTCGTCGATGGCGGACGCAATCTGCGCCGCTTTTGCCGCGGCAGCCTGTTCCAGCTTGTTCTTGATAAGGTCTCCGCCGGTTGCGCCGGCGCCCGAGTCCCACGCGTCGATCAAATTGTTCGCGGCCGTCTCGATGACCCCGTCCGCGCACTCTCGCAGTGCGTCGGTCATCTCGATCGACGCTGTCCGCGCCTCCGCCATTCTCCCGGCGGCCGTTCTGAGTTCCGTCTCCAACTCCCTCACCTTGCCGATCTCGATCCTGGGCCCGGGCCGCGAGCGCTTCAGGCGCGCCTTGAGCGCCGCCTCCACTCCCAGCCGAAGCGCGCCGATCTTCCGGTTCAACGACTGCCGCGCCAGTTCCGCGTGACGGTCGTAAAGCGGAAGAATCTCGGTGTCGAGCCATTTCTCAAGCAAGCCGCTATACTCGCCCTTGATGCTGATGGCATGCACCGGCAGTTCCAAACCCAAATCCGAACGGATATGGCCGGCCACGTATTCGAGCGCTCGATCCCGATCCGCCGGCGCCAACAAATCCGCCTTGCTCAACAGCACCGACGCCGGGATACCGGCCGCGTAAAGGGTCTGAATCGTGGCCAGATCGTCCTCGGTTAGAGTTGACCCGGCATCGATCAGCACGACTCCCAAATCGCAGCGGGGAAGATAGGCCCTGGTTTCCGCCGCGCCGGAAGTTGCCAGCGAGCCAAGACCCGGCGTGTCCACATAGACAACGCCTTCTCGAAGCCGCTCGGCGGGCAACTCCACCACAATGCGGGTTACGTGCTGGAGGTTGGCGGGATTGTGCTGCTCGGTAACAAACTCCGCCAGCCGCTCGATTGGGAATTGCTCCGGCTTTCGGTCGGCGAACCAGGCGGTGGCGCGCGGCTCGGGGCCGTAAGCCAGGCGCGTCGGCACCGCCGTGATGGGGTTCACCCCCACCGGCAGCAGATCCTGCCCGACAATATGGTTCAGCAGGGACGATTTTCCGGAACTGACCCTGCCAAAAACGGCGATTTCGAACGCATTTGTTTCTAACCGTTCGATGATAGTCGCTAATGCGGGCCGAAACTCGACCAGGCCGTGTTGGTCGATAGCTCGTTCGAGAGCTTTGACAAGACCGATGTCGCCGCCCGCTTCCTCCAAGTGCCGCAACCGCTGCTCCAGGTCGGCGGACTGGCCCTGTGCCAGGTAGGAATCCAACCTGGAAACGATGCCCTGGATTTCATCCACAATCCCGGCGATCTCGACAGCGGCGGTGTCTGCCAGCTCGCCGTATCCCGCCATTCGCTTCGGACGACATTCGTCGAAGGCAATACCTACAAATGTGAGTGTCACGCGAATAGAACGGACCGACCCGATAGGCGGCGCGGGAATCGGAACACCCTGACTATCCAGGATGCGAACCAATTGGGCGCGCATCCTGGCAATGTAGTCTTGCACGACCTTGGCTTGCGACGGCGAGATGTCCGGCTTGAATTTAGGGAATGGAGACTTCGACTGCGATGTGACCAGCGTTGCTTCAATTTCCGAAAGCAGCTTGTCGGCGTACTGGCAGCTTGTCAGCAGATGCAACCGCTGCGACGAATTCAGGTGACCGGGTTCCCGCGCGCCGTCCGTGGTGCTCACAACCGGAAAGTCCTCTCTGTAGGAGTCATCTTCCCCGCGGGGCGGTTGTGGCGAACTCCAACGCCTGGATTCATTATGGCCGACGCCGGATAGCCGGTCAAACGCCTCAGTCCCGATGCCTGGAAAGGACGCTATAATAATGTTTTGACCCCTTGGTGATGGAGCCCGCCATCAACCGTCTCGAGGTTGGCTCGAGAATGATGGCTCCTATTTGCGAGGAGCTATGATTCCGAGGACGCAAGCTATCCACCCCGAAACCAACGGCACGGCGCATTTCCCCGATTCCAGCGAGCCATCCACCCGAATGCCCGCCAACTCACCATTGCAGCCGGCCCTGGAGTTGGCCGCGGACGTAGCGGCGCGGTATGAGATTTCCGCGCTTTCCGGCCTTCTTGCGAGCGCACGGGCATCGGTGGGACAGGACGAGATCAGCGTCGCCGTGCTGGGACGATTCAAGGCCGGCAAGAGTAGTTTTCTGAACCATTTCATCGGGCGCAGCATCCTTCCGGTCGGCGTGGTGCCGGTTACGGCCGTGGTCACGGAAATCCGTTATGGCGCCCGCGACGAGGCGCGGGTTCATCATCGCGATGGCCGCCATCCGGAGGTTCCGCTCGACCAGATCCGCGGCTACATCTCCGAGAAGGAGAATCCCGAGAACGCCAAGCAAGTCGACCTGATTACGGTGGAGTTGCCGGAATTACGGCGATTTCTCGGCCTGAAATTCGTCGATACGCCCGGTCTCGAGAGCGCGCTCTCCCACAACACGCAAACGTCGCTCGACTGGCTGCCGAACGTGGGACTCGCGTTGGTGGCGGTGAGCGTCGACCCGCCCCTTTCGCAGCGTGACATCGACCTGCTGAGGAGCCTTTACCAGTACACGCCGAAGGTCGCCGTACTGCTTACCAAAGCCGACCTGCTGAGCGAACAGGAACTTGACGAAGTCGCCGAGTACGTGCGCGCCCAGCTTGCCAGGAACTTTCCCGGAACGCCTCGGGTTTTCCCATATTCGACCAGGCCCGGCTTTGAGCGCTTCCGTCAGGCGCTAGAGGCGGAACTTGTCAGCGGAACATTGGAGCGTTTCGCCGAGGAGCGCGAATCTATTCTCGTCCGCAAAATCGATACCCTCCTCGCGGAGTGCGGAGACTACCTGGCGCTGAGTCTCAAGTCGGCTGAAATGCTTCAGTCCGAGCGCCGGGCACTGAAGCAACAGGTCATCGGCGAGAAGGAAATCGTCGACGAAGTGGAGTCGGCCGTCCGGCTGGTGGTGCAATATGCCGCGGCTGGCACGCGGTCCATGGTCAGCCGCCGGCTGGAGGCGCACCAGAAGGATCTGGAGCGAGCCCTGCTCGATGCTTTCGAAACCGAATTCCCGAAATGGACCAAGAGCCTTGCCACCATGCTCTCCTCGTTCGAAGACTGGCTCGCGAGCGCCCTGTGCGGCGAGCTCACCGTGCTTTCGATCCGGGAGCGCGGTTCGTTCCTGGCGCCCTTGAACAAAGTGCAGAGACAGGCATTCCGCGCGCTGCAACAATTTCGGGACCGCTTGTCGGATCGGATCATGCGGGCGTTCGGCGTGCCGCTGCGTACCACCGAAACCGAAATCCATGTCGTCGAGCCCAGTACTCCCGATATCAGAGTCAGACGAGTGTTCGACAGGAGTTGGGAACTGCTGTCGCCCATTCTGCTGGTGTGGCTTATCAAGGCGGCCGTTCACCGCCATTTTGGGCGCACCATCTCCTATCTGGTTTATCAGAACCTCAGCCGGCTCAGCACGCAATGGGAAGAGAGCATCAATGGCGCGCTGTGGGGCGTGGAGAAGGAAGCCAGGCGGCGGTTGGATGAATTGATGGCCACCATCGAACGGCTGGTCGAGAGCGGCAGCAACGAGCTGGCGCCGCAACTCCGCGCGGACCTGGACCGGCTTGAAGCGGCGCGAAAATCCCTGGCGGCGGAGACCGCGAGTTGATCCGGTAGGTTGGCGTAGGCTGCGGCGCCGGCCCGCGAAATTCGGTAAAGTATTGAAGTGAAAGTATTCGGGCCCTTAGCTCAGCGGTTAGAGCAGCGGACTCATAATCTCACTTAGGTGTTGTCACCGAGCGAAACCGACTGAATCCATTGCCTCTTAGAAAACCGGCGGTGTGCACCGGATGAAGCCGGAAGACACCGAAAGGGGCACACAGGGGGCACACCGATCAAAAAATCCGATGCTCCTAATGTGACTGGTAAGCGCCCCAGGCGGGGATACTCAAGGAGTCTCTGCCGATGGGTCCTCGTTCCGAGGTTCGACCCTGCCATTCCTACGTGTTCGGCCTCTGGTGCCTCGATCCAACTCTTTCGGCGTATGCGGGCCCGCGATCCGGTCAAGCCCTTCCAGTATGGTTCGGATCTCAGTCTCTGCAAAGGATTGGCAATCCGAGTAGAGCTTGGTCAAGAGCTCTGGCAATGCCTCCCGAATAGCAGGCAGGATTTGTTCGAATTCCGGAAACGCAGCGCGGAAAGAACGTATCCTCTCTGAGTTCTCGCTCAGCCGCGTCTTGCGCTCTGCCTCGTCTCCCCATAAGCTGCCCCAATACTTACAAGTGAGACATGACGGGGCACAGCGTGTTCCGTCGTGAGATAGAAATGATCCCCAGCCGGACTCCGCCAGTGACAGAGTCTTCGCTGAGTCGTCGCGGCGCTTTTCGCCGTTGCACTTCCTGCAAGCGACCAGGACATTTCCGGCGACATGAAGGCCTGCGCGGTAACGGTTCATACCGTCGAGGTGTTCGATCACCGACTGGCCGTCGGCGAGAGGGCGGCAGCAGTAAGGGCATTTGTTGCCGAACCATTCCCGGACCAGCTTCTCGTACTCCTCACCGTCGATTCTGAATCGCCAGCTCTCGGCGACTCTCCGGCTCAGTTCATGGAGGAACATGCTAACGATCTTGTTCGCAACGTCGGACTTAGCCCGTCTCGTCGCTGAACGTAATTGAGAGGTTGGGTCTTTCACCTCTCGTCTCCGAACAGCCAGTCGACCTGAACGCCGAGAGCGGTCGCGAGCGCCTTCAGTTCATAGTCGAGAACACGTCGATGGTTGTTTTCGATCTTGGCGATCGCGGCTCGATCGAGTTGAATTCCGAGCCGCGCCAGCTTCCCTGAGAGGGCGTCCTGCGTAATCGGTGGTTCGATCAAGTTGCGCGCTTCGGCAACGCGCTGTCCGACGATGTTCTTACCTTTCGGACCTTTGGGCACACGACGAGCGTAGCGTCTAGCCCTATCCGAGAGTGTTCTAGAATAGAACATTATGAGGTCGTCGCGGCATGGGACGGTGGCCGGAGAGCGCCCGCAAGTGAACTGGGCTCAACGTCGTAGGGCTTGTCGTCGAAGACGAATTCCCCGACCTCGGCCTGAGGGTAGGGCCACCATCGCCGGAGGCCGGTGCAGTATGTGCGGCCGGTCAGCTGAGAAGCATGGAGTGGTGCTCCTCGCCATTCACAAACGCCCGCGCGAGCGAAGTGGTAACGCCGTCTGGGACCAGCTGCAGGTGGTCTGCGAGGAGTGTAATGCAGGGATGGGGGCCTGCTCCGAACTCCCCGATCCGGCATGGATGCGTGCCGTGATGTCTCACAGGAGTGTCCACGTGCGGCTCGGCGAGACGCTCAAGGCATTCAAGGGCGAGCCGGTACCGGCGGCAACTCTCAACTTCGTCGCGAACCAGGGCGCTTGGAAAAAGCGCATTCGCGAGCTCCGCTACCTGGGTTGGGAGTTCGAGACGTTCAACCGGAAGCAGCCGCAGGGTGGCCGCGTCTCCTCGTACTACCGACTGGTAAAATCCCGCCCGTGGCCCGAGGACCCGACCGGAGTCGTCCGCCAGTACAAGCGCGACCGCGCCAAGCAGAGCAAGGCCGACGGTTGACGACGTTCGATGCCGCCGCTTGCTTCGTCAGTCCTTCTTATGGGCCCCAGCGTCAATCAAAGAGTTTACTCTGCACGGTGGCAAGATCCTCGTGTCTTCGTCGGCGCGAACGAAGGCCACGCGACGGCCACGGGCATATGACGGCGGCCCAGAGTGTTTCATAGAACTTCATGATGCACACGAGCTTGCCAAAATCCGACCACACCCAATTCCGCACGAACATGTAGGAGAAGACGCCCTTTTGCAAGTGCGTCCAGCGTCTGGGCGTGAATCGCTCGTTGTGGGCCATAACGAAAATTTGGTTCATGGCATCCTCCGAGTGGGCCAGCGGAGCAGGCTTGAAAGTGCTGATCTCAGGTACCTTTCCAAGCTTATACCGGTGGCAGAACAAGCCGAAGGCGACCTTCTGGGCGACTGCCTCCATTCTGTCCATCTCGGGAGCAAAATATACTCTGCCATCCGATCCTGTGCCCAGAGACTGAACGATTCGATCGTCGAGTGCGGGTCTGCGATCCAGGGCGCGGTCTACGATCCCGCCTGGTTGTAGCTTCTGCTGCAAGAGAGGGTGGAAGCCAACTTGCGCCAGTGCGACCCGAAAGTACTCTTCGTCCCGAGAACGGTCGGCGTTGCATTTCTGACAGCATGGCAACGTCGGCAGGTTGTCGGGATATTCCGGCTCCAGCAAGCATCTCGGCACAACATGATCCCGCGTTGTCGCTTCTGCTCCGCAGTACGCGCAAAGCTTCGATGCCGTTTTGCGGCCCATATTTGAATCGTAATCAGACTCGGATGCGCTGGCAAGGCCTCTCGATTACTAAAGAAATTTAGCGAAAACGGGCGCGTACTTTCCCAGCGGAACACGCCACGATTCAATCAGGCGCCCCGACGGGGCGACCGGAAGGAGAGATTCAGAGATGGTAGCAGCAAAGAAAGCGCGCAATGCCGTTGTGAACGGAACCAACCACACCGACGCCAGTCTGGCGGCGATGAAGACGACGGAGGTCGCCGGCTTGGTGGCCGCGATCCGGGGCGACGGGAAAGCGCCGAAGCCGGCCACGAAGGCGAAGGCGATCGAGCTATTCTGGCAGGCCGCGGAGCGGCTTCCGGCGACGCCGGAGGCTCCCAAGGCTCCCGAGGTGCAAGACGCCAAGGCTGCGGCCCCCGGCGCGAAGAAGGCCGCCCAGGGCTCCGCTAAGGAAGCACCAGAGAAGGCGCCCAAGGTCAAGAGGTACGCCGTCCAGATCGACGGCCCCGAGGCTGCGGCAAAGCTCCAGGCGATGAACCCCCTGGCTCGTCGGCTGGCGGAAGAGATCAGGGACGCAGGCCACCCCCTCAGCATGGCGGAGTGCGCCGCGATCGTCGGCAAGTTCAGCAAGTCGAAGAAGCCCGAGAAACTGGTCGCGTGGCACTTCTGCAAACTGTACCGGCCCGCCGGCATCCTCGCCGAGTCCCGCGACGGCAGGGGAGCATAAGGATGGCTGACGACGACTGCGCGGTAGTGCGCGTGCTCCCGCCGGACCCGCTCCAGCGCCTCAAGTCGCTGGTGTTGGACGCTGTGTCATCGCCGCTGACAAAGCGGCAGTACGAGATCGCGCTGGGTAGGTTCATCGAGTGGACTGGCGGCCGGACGTTCTGCAAGCCGCTGGTGAACCAGTACCGGTCGCACTTGGAGGGGCGGGGCTTCTCGCCCTCCACCATCAACCAGGCGCTCAGTGCGATTCGGCGCCTCGGCTTCGAGGCCGCCGACGCGGGGATGCTGGACCCGAACGTCGCCGCCGCGGTCGGCAGGGTCAAGGGCGTCCGCCGCGAGGGAAGGCGCACCGGCAACTGGCTCACCAAGGAGCAGGCCCGCGCGCTGCTGTCGGTGCCCGACTCGCGCACCTTCACGGGCAAGCGGGACCGGGCGCTGCTCGCCGTCCTGCTCGGCACCGGGCTCAGGCGCAACGAGGCCAGGGACCTCGCGATGGAGCACGTGCAGATGCGCGACGCACGCTGGTGCATCGTGGACCTCGTCGGCAAGCAGGGCAAGGCCCGCACGATCCCGATGGCCGCGTGGACCAAGCTCGCCATCGACGAGTGGACCGCGGCGGCGGGCATCGCGGAGGGCAGGGTCTTCAGGCCGGTGCGGTGCAACGGCACGCTGGCGGGCGACCGGCTGTCGCCGCAGACGATATTCCGGATCGTGCTGGAGCACTCGGGGCGCGTCGGCGTCCAGATCCGCCCACACGACGCCCGGCGCACCTTCGCGCGGCTTGCGTTCTACGGCGGTTCGGGCATGGAGCAGGTCTCGCTCAGCCTGGGCCACTCTTCAGTGACGGTCACCGAGCGGTACATCGGCGTGCGGCTGGACCTCGCCGACGCGCCCTGCGACCACCTCGGCATCTCGCTCTGAAGCCGCCGCCAGCCCCTTGACGCCCTCCAGCAGTTGCGCATTAACGAACCTTAATCTGTGCGTTTGGGAGCGGCCGCGCTGCTCCGCGGCACCTGCAACTCGTTGAAGTAGGCGCCCACCAGCGTGTCCGGGCCGAGAAGATACCACGCCTCGCCGTAGCCCGCAACCGACCCTCGCCGCGGGTCGTGCGAGCGAATTAATGTCATGGAAGTTCTCGCGGGATCTCCTTAGGATCGAGTTGTGAGGCGCTAGAGACGAGAGAGAAAAACGCCTCTCAGACAGAAAGGACGAGAGAGGAAGCCAATTGAACAAACCAAAATTCGGAGCGGACCCCGGCCGCCGAGCCAGGCTCCGCGAGGTGCTCTGCAAGACCTTGGACTATCTGGTAACGCGGGGGGCGGCCAGACCCGAGGATGCGGCGACCTTCGTGAGGTGCCCGGACGAGGACCTGTCCGAGCGCGTGATCGCGATCTTGCTCCGCGAGATAGTGAGCCTCGAACTCAAGGTGGAGGCAGCCGCCGCGATGCTCCGAGAAGCAGACAAGACCCTCGAACTGATTCAACAACAGGCGGAGGCCGACGAGAGGCTGGGGGCGGCCGCTTAAATCACCAGGATGGCAGGGGGCCTCGGTCGCGCGGGATTCCACGCGTGGCGTTATGCTCCCCTGCCTCGCCGCCAGCTAACATGAGCTCATGAACCTGGAAGAGGTGAACGACAGCATACTCGCGGACCTCGCCGGCCTGCACCGGACTTACTTCGTTACGTCGCTGCTGAGCGAGCGCCTCGACAGAGCGGACCTCGCCGAGGTCCTGCTCTACGCATACGGGACCCTCGCCGGCCAGGGTGAAGTGGAGGAATTCCGCGCGGATAGACCAGTCCAAGACCACGAGGGGTTTTGCGACTGCGAGACCAGCCGGCACTTCTGGCGGGGCGTGTTCGACCAGCGCGGCACCTTCTTCCTCGCGAAGGACGGGAAGGTCCGCAGGAAGACCGGCAGCACCAGCGGGAACCTCCGCCCGACCTTCCGCGTGGCGGGCACGCAGGTGCTCCTCTCCCGCCTCTACGACTTCTTCCGCCTGTACTCCGCATACCCGCAGGCAGCGAGCGAGCATTTTCTCAAGCAGATTGACGGCGAAAAGGGCAAGGTCGAGATGAGCGGGCTAGACGCGCAGATGGCAGTCTACGACCTGTACGATGGTGCGCACGTGGGCGCCTTCATAGACCGCGCCGCCGACGTCTTGGAGTGGAAGCCCGCGGCGGGCTGGGGAATCGGCGAAGGCCCCGGATGCTTCAACCCGAGGAAGCCCGACTTGTCCCGCCTCAGGCCGGTGCCCGCGGGCGTGTTCGACGCCAAGAGCTAGACCCGCAGGCGCCCATGCGCGGTCTTATGCGCCGCTCGGTAGCTCGGGCAGGTAGGAGGGTTCGAGCGCGCGCTCCTGCCGAGCCGGCGCGGTCTGCTCGATGATGATGGCCTCCATCCGCTCCACCAGCGCGTCGTCCGCCCGCATCATGCGGAGGAGCGCTGAGTCGTGCTCGACCTGGACCGCGTCGCCGTCGCGACCCGTCACCTCGACCGCCGAGAGCTTCGGGTAGACGTAGGGCAGCAGCGCCTTGGCGCAATCGGTCCTCAAGTCCAGCGGCACTTTCTCGTCGTTCATCGTCCTCGCCAGCATCTCCACCGGGTCGGCGCCGTGCTCCTCGATGATCTGGCGGGCGTACACGGTCCTCTTGTTCGGTGTCCCCGGCAGGCGTCCGCCGGTCTTGGGGTAGCCAGGGGGACGTCCGCCACGGTCCTCGCTGGCACCGTCGCGGGCCTCCGCTCGGATCTCCTTGACGCGGTTCTTCGAGACGCCGTGCCGGGCGGCCAGGACCCGAGTGGGCTCCTGGCTCTCCCGGATCGCGGCCGTGTCGGCGGGGGTGAGCTTCGCCGGCATCGCTCAGCCCTGCACGTAGCTGACTGTCAGCTTGTCGTTGGCGGTGTCCGCGTCCACGGCTAGGCTGCCGAGCCGGATCAGGTTCACGCCGCCGTCCACCGACTCAAGGGTAAACGTGTCGTTGAACCCGTTCGCGGGCGGAATCTGAAGCTGCTTGAGCACCCCGACGCCGGTGCCCTTGTTCATGGTGGGGGTGCCCACGTAGGTCTTGCCCGCGTTGCCGCTCAGCGGCGTGACGTACACTCTGGCCACGCGCGTCTCCGGGTCGAGGCCCAGGGCGGTGAGCACGGCGCTAAGCAGCACCGGCGTGCCGGGGGTCGGCACCGCGATGTGTCCAAGTCCGTTCGCGATCATTGGTTCCCTCCGTTGAGCCGCTGCTCAAGCTGCTGGATGCGCGCCAGCAGGGCCTTCTTGCCCTGCTTCTTCCCGCCGTCGCCGCCGATCACCTTCGCCTTGGCCTCGGTCGCCCTCGCGGCCTTCTCGTCGCCGCGACCCTCGCCCTTGGCCTCGGCCTGCATCCACTTCAGTGCTCCGTGCCGGAGCTCCTCGGCGGTCATCTCGTCGAGCTCCTTCCGCGCGTAGTCGCGGACCTTGATTTCGTCGCTCATGTTTTTTCCTCGCTGTTGCTGTGTTCGTTAGTGAGTGTTATGTGACCCTGCCCCCATCTGCTGCTGGCGCACCAGATGGGTCTCGCGCGCTAGCGCGCTCCCCAAAGCGTCGAGCTCTGCATCGAGCTCTCCGAGTTTCTTCACGTACTCCACGACCACGCCGCCCCGGTCGAGTTGGATGGTCAGGTTCGGATCTCTTCTCATCGCTGGGGCGAGCGCGGACCAGAGCAGCGCTGTCTCGCTCCGACCCTTGGCGTCCACCCACGCCCGCTGGGCCCGCTTGATGTCGAGACGGGCTTCTTTCGCCGAGAGCTCGGCGTCCGTCAGGTCGCCTGCTACGAGAAGCTGGAGGGCCTCGCTCAGGAGTCGCTGCTCCGCTTCCAGGGAGGCGCGGCGGGCAGCCTCCGCCTTGACGGCTTTGAGGTCGGCCACGACGGCGCGAAGACCCGCTCTGTCGCGGATCGCCGCGTTCAACTCGGCGAGTCGTGAGTTGATGGCCGCCTGCTTCTTGGCCAGCGCAGCAGCCTTCGCGTCGGCCACCGCCACAAGACGCTTGGCTTCCCTCAGCGCCGCCTCAGCCTCGGCGACCCGCTTCTCGTGGAACGCGAGCCCTTCCGGCGACAGCGCGCCGGGGCCCTCCACCGTGGATTGGATGAACTGTTCTACCGTCATGGCGCTTACTCCGGCAGGCTCACGCGGAACTGGCGCGCCCGCGAGTCGAACTTGGCCTCGGTCTGGTCGTGGTAGCGCTTTTGCTGAGCTTGGCGCTCCAGGCACGCCTCGATCTCCTCGGCGGTCGCGACTCGGTGGGTGCCCTCCACGATGCGCGCGGCGGCGAGGTCGATGGTTGCCAGGGAGACGTGGCCGGCCTGCGTCCCTCTCTCGCGGTTCCGGACGCTGGCCACGTACACGCAGGTGGCCTGCTTCTCGGACTCCCCGAACTGGTCCGTCACCAGTTCCGGCTCGGGCTGCGCGGCGTGCTTGCCCGCCAGCAGTTCCTTGCTCAGGTGCGCTTTGGTGCGCCGGATCTCGTCGTAGTACTCTTTGATTTCCATTTGGTTTTAGTCCTGTCTGTTCGCTTGCTTGCTGTGAAAACTGGCCGCTATATTGCTCGCTATCGACATCAGCGGTTCTCCCGTCGGCGCGTCTCGTATTCGCGCGAGAGAAGCTGGTAGGTGAGAAACTCTTTGGCAGCCTTGGAGAAGGCCTTCTCGCGCTGCTCGTCGGGCATCGCCTCGCCGCGGGCCAGCTGTCCGATCGGCCCGAGCCTGCGGGCCTGCCGGTCGAGCCACTCGGCGAGGGACTGGGCCGGGTGCTGGTCGGCGTCGTCGATCTGCTTGCCGCCGTCCGGGTTGAACGGTATCTCCCGCTTGTTCTTGATCGTCGATACGGCGCCCTGGCTTATGCCGAACCGCCGCGCGACGGTGGTCTGAGGCTGGCCCGATGCGAGAGCCTTCTTGACCTCCTCGCGCTGCTCGGGCGTCAGCCGGTTGCCCAGGTTGGCGCGCGAGGAGATCTCGGCGGAGGTCGCTAGCGCCAGGTGACGAGGGTTGACGCAGAGCGAACTCTGGCCGCACGTGCGGATGACCCGCCTGCCCTCCGGTATCTCGCCGTGAAAGAGCGCGTAGGCTCGCCGGTGGACGAGCTCGTGGTCCTCGCGGGCGTATCCCTCGCAGTTCACGCCGGGGCCCTGCCATATCCAGCACAGGTCGTCGCCCGCTTCGGCCGGCATCTCCTCAGGCTCGCGCGCCACCGTGACGGGCCGAACGTTCTGGAGGAACTCGGCGGCGCCCTCGGGGCCGTACTCGATCAGGTGCTTGAAGTAGGGAGGCAGGGGGCTCATCGAGTCTCCTCGGTTGTTTTCAGACCCGCTGGAGTTCGCAGGCTCTCGGGCAGCGCTCGCCATATCAGGAGCGCGGCGTCCCGTAAGATGGTCATGTTCTTGAGTTCGGCGTCTGACAGCGCTGACTCGTTGTTCGTTGTGTTTTGTTTGTTGTTCATTTTTTCCCTTCAAACTGGGTCATATATTCACCCTTGAAGTCCCCTGCGGGCTCGCCGTGCCGCCATCCATTTCGCTGCGGTGGCACGTACCTTCTCGGGGTTTGCCTGGCGCCAGCGGCGCGTGGCCTCGCGGTGCTTCTCCCTCAGTTCGGCGCTCGCTGCGTCCGCTTCCGGCCGCTTCTCACTCTGTTCGGCGCCAGCGTCCGGGTCGGGCGCGAGCCTGCCGCTCTCGCTCTCGAAGCCCAGCCGGCCGTGGTCGTCGTAGAGCACGTCCTCGACGGCGCTTCGCACCTGCTCAAGCCGGCGGCAGATCTCCGCGAGTGACTCCTGGACTTGATACTTGGTCCGGGCGTCCAGCAGGGAGAACACGACCCCAGCGGAGCTGTCCATCTGGTCCAGGGCTCCGACGATCTGGCGGTAGTCGTCCAGGCTCTTGCTGTTGGTCAATCCAGGCTCCTCTGCGGAGTTTCGAGCGGGGGCCCCTTTGCGTCGGGCCTCGTGAGACTGCTGAGTCATCCTGGGCCGTCCGAGGGAGCGGGGCAGCCCCTGGCAGGAGGCCGCCCCTTCGCGTGGGCATCAGGAAGGTCGGCCGGTCTCAACCGTCTGCTTAGGCGGGAAACCGGCAGCCTCATTAATCATGCCGAGGTTGGGACCTCAACGGTTGGTGACAGACGGAGCGTTGCGCAGAGCTTGTTTGTCGGACTGGCGGTCGTGTGGCAGGGGATGCGGCGGCGTCCGCGCCCCTAATACCAGGGAGCAACGCACATACCTGTGAGGTATGAACGCACGCGAAGGCTAATATCTGATGTAGAGATGCTGCAAGCTGCTGGAGAATAAGATCCTTACGGCAGTATTAAGATAGCCCGGCCCCTAATAGACATGCTGGTTCATCATGTTCGTTGCTGTTCTATATAAGGCGCGACTCCCCTGACTTGGTTGGAAGGAAGAGCACGCCGGCCACCGTGTACAAGGTGGCTGGCTTGGCAGGGGTCTTCGGCTCCGGCGGCTCTATATACAAGGCCAAGGCGCTCGAGACGACGGAGTGAAAGACTTCTTCGCCAATCTACTGATGTATCTGACTGTAAGAGACTGCAACAGAATAACTTGACTACAACATTAGAGGTTCTGAGGAAGTAATGAGGTGATGTGTCTACACTGATGGCGGAAGCTGGTCTCTTATTGCGTTTGAGATCATCTCGAACGCCTTGGCCTGCTATATAGTAGAGTTCCCCTGCCCCAGGGGCCCAGGCTTCGACGTCCCAGGATCTCCACCCCTGCGAAGCCACCCTTGGCTCCGATCCCTGGCACGCCTATTTGGAGCCCAGGGCCGCCCAGATCGCGTCCGCAGAGCCTCGCCCTTGGTCACGACCACCTGGGACTGTTTTGCCAATCCTGGCGTCTCTGGGGGCCGAGCGGGGGCGGTGACGCGAACATTACTTTTTTCATCTCCTGCTGAATCAACGAGATCGCGAGATTATGTTGTGCCCGGTTTCGGCCGGTGGTGATAAAGTACATCTAGGCGCGGGCACCCAGAAGCATCAAGGCTGGCCCTGGTCGCGCCGGCACTTCGCCGCCAATCGGCTCGGGGCGGCTTTCGGTGCAGAGCGCGGTTCGGGGCGTCCGGCAGGTTGCCGGCCCAGTCCGAACAACAGCCGGTGGTCGGTAGCGCCTTGCCCGTATTCCCGCCAGGGCGCCCCCACGACACCAAACTCCAAGGAGCACCCGAGATGGCTGTTGTGAAGCCCGTTCCCCCGAGCATCACCGAAAACGCTGGCGTCCCAACGAGGATCGCGCCGGCCTACCTGCGCCTGCGCGCCGCCGCAGACTACCTGAGCGTGACGCAGCAGTACCTCAACAAGATGGAGCGGATGGGCCAGGGACCTCGCCGCATCAAGAAGGGCCGGATGACCTTCTACGCCGTGGCCGACCTCGACACCTGGATGCGCGGCTCCGAGGAGCAGGCTGCGTGAGCACGCGGCGGGCGCCCGCGGGACCTCCGCTGGCTTACGCGGCCCCGCCGCTCGCAGCATAATTCAACCGCCATGATTTTCAAAAGAACCAAGCGACTCGCGGACGGCACCACGAAGGAGTACCCGGCATACTGGTATCGCTTCAAGTGGAACGGACGCCTGATCAGAGTCAACACGAAGCAGCCGAACAAGCAGGCCGCCGCGCAGCTTGAGGCTCAGCACCGGACGCAACTCGCGAAGGGCGAGGCGGGCATCCGCGACCGCAGCAAGGTCCCGACCCTTAAGGAGTACGAGGCGCAGTTCATGGGTCACATCGAGGTGCGCTGCAAGGAGAAGCCGCGAACCGTCACCTTCTACCGGGAGAAGATGGCGAACATGGTCAAGTTCGCGCCGCTGGGAAGCGCCAAGATCGACCGCATCGACGAGAGCCTGATCGAGAAGTACGTGCAAGCTCGAAGCAAGGAGGTCATGCCTGCCACCGTGAACCGCCACCTCGCGACGCTGCGCCGCGCTCTGCGGCTGGCGCAGGAGTGGAAGCTGGTGGATCGGGTGCCCCGCATCCGCCTGCTCCCCGGCGAGCGCAACAGGGAGTTCGTGCTGAGCCACGACCAGGAGCCGAAGTACCTGGGGGCCACTCCCCTGCCGCTCCGGGACGCCGCCGTCATGATCCTCGACACCGGGCTCCGCGTCGGCGAGGCCATCGGCCTCCAGTGGCCGGACGTCCACCTTGAGCCGGTCGGCGCCGCCAAGTTCGGGTACGTCCACGTGTGCAAGGGCAAGTCAAGGAACGCGCAGCGCAACGTCAGCCTGACGGCGCGAGTGAAGGCCATGCTCGCGGAGCGGAGGGCTGAGGCGATCAACGAGTGGGTGTTCCCCGGCGAGAGGGAGGGTAGAGCCATCGTCGGCACATCTCTTTCCCACCAACACAAGCGAGTCCGCGATAAACTGAAACTACCTGGTGACTTCGTGATCCACTCGCTGCGGCACACCATGCTGACGAGACTCGGAGAGGCCGGGGTGGACGCGTTCACCATCATGAAGATTGCGGGGCACAGCAGCATTACGGTTTCCCAGCGGTACGTGCACCCGACGTCCGAGGCGATGGAGCGCGCGTTCGAGAAGCTGGAGGCGTTCAACTCGGGCGCGAATGGCAAGGGTGGGCACACAGAGGGCACACCGAACCAGGAAGCCGAGAAGGACGCAGCCTAAGTAGTTGATTCAGTTAGCACGGGCCCTTAGCTCAGCGGTTAGAGCAGCGGACTCATAATCCGTTGGTCGTAGGTTCAAATCCTACAGGGCCCACCAGTTCTTTCAAGTAGTTGCGAACTACTGAAACCGAATTCGCTGCCGTGCGGTAACCATCGCAGAATGGCCGTACCTGTTAACAAGCTCTGAAGATCCGTAAATCCATTGCTCTTTAGACGTTTGCGCCTTACCATTGAAGTCTTGGAGTTAAGGTCATGGAACGACACAATGCAACCCATGGGATATCGCCAACCAATCTATCCCGGCGGCGGTTCTTCCAAGCGGCGGCCCTTGCCGCCGGCGCGACAGGCGACGCTGCCGCGGACGTGAGACCGGCCGGGCTGCCCAATCTCACGATCAAGGAAGTCAAGGCGTATGTCACCGATTCCGGACGCCTGGCTTCCATCGTCACGGAAAGCGGCATCGAAGGCAATTGCACGCTCCAGAGCCACGTCTTCCACGCGGACTGGGACAACCGCGGCTGGGTGGCCTACGCCAAAGGCCTCCTGGTGGGCAAGAACGCGCTGGACCACCTGCAGTTCACCGCACAGTACATCCCGGTGCGGCGCCATTACGGCCAGAGTCCCTACGCCTCGGCCATCGACATCTGCCTGTGGGATTTGCTTGGCAAGGCGCTCGGGCTGCCCATCTACCAGCTTCTCGGATCGCACAAGAACCGTATTCTGGCATACGCCAGTTCGCAGCACATCGAAACCAGGAACCCGGATCCCTACGTCGAAGTGGCATTGAAGATGAAGGCCGAGGGCTTCCGCGCCTTCAAGCTCAATCCACCGCCGGTTACATCCGATGGCGATAGTCACCACCGGTTGGATATCGAGATCTGCAAAGCCCTGCGCAAGGCGCTCGGCGACGACTTCATCCTGATCCATCACGGCGTCGGCAATTACACCCGCTATGAGGCGATGGAGGTGGGCCGCGCCCTGGATGAGCTGCATTTTCGAGGCTACGAGGACCCGTTGCCATCCACGGATATCGACGGCCTGACGGAGTTGTGCCACGCTCTCAAAGTGCCGGTCATCGTCGGAGAATTCGTCTTCTCCGTGTACGACTACGGCGAGTACATCCGGCGCGGCGCGGGCGGTATGTTGCGTTTCGTCGTGGATAACGTCGGCGGCATTACCGGCGGGATGAAGATCGGCACTCTGGCGGAGTGCTTTGGAATGGAGTGCACCCCGCACGGAGTGGGCAACGTGCTGCACCAGGCCGCCCACTTGCATTGCGAGCTGGCGATGCCCAACAGCGCGTTCGTCGAGGTATCCGCGCCCCAGGGCGCCCGCGACGCTCAGCCTTACATGTTGGACCATATCCGTATCGCTGGCGACGGCTATGTGGATGCGCCCTCGAAACCGGGCCTGGGGTATGAGATCGACCGTAACGCGCTCGACAAGCTCACCCTCCAGGTGGAGCGCTGAAAGATAAGGAGGTCGTTGATGGCACACAGAATCGTTCGGTGGTCGCTTCCAGTGTTGGTCGCTACGTCGCTGGCGTTTGCGCAATCGAAGCCCATCCCGCAACTGGTCAGGAAGGACGGCCGGTTCCGTTTCCTAGTGGATGGCAAGCCGTTCCTGATCCTCGGCGGCCAGGTGGGCAATTTTAGCGCCTACCCCGACCGCATGCAGGAAGCCTGGCCCGCCTTCAAGGCCATGAACCTCAATACCGTCGAGTATCCGGTCTACTGGAACGAGATCGAGCCCCAGGAAGGCAGGTTCGACTTCACCGACTTTGACCGGATACTCCAGGGCCTGCGCTCACAGGGGTTCCGAGCCGACCTGCTGTGGTTCGGTACGTGGAAGAACGGCGCCATGGACTGGACTCCCAACTGGGTCAAGTCCGATCCCAAGCGCTTCCCCCGGGTGATCGATGCCGGCGGCAAGCCGACCCGGTCGCTGTCGCCGCTGTCGAAGGCCAACCTGGACGCCGACCGCAAGGCATACTCGGCCATGATGAAGCACCTGCGCGAAATCGACGAGGCGGACCGCACCGTCATCATGGTGCAGGTGGAAAACGAGCCGGGCGCGCTGGCCAGCGTGCGCGACTTTTCGCCGGAATCGAACAAACTGTTCAACGGCGCCGCTCCGGCGCAACTGGTAGCGGCACTCAAGAAGAAGCCGGGCACGTGGAAAGAAGCGTTCGGCCGCATCGCGGATGAAGCCTTCCAGGCGTACTACCTTTCGGGCTACATCAACGAGGTCACCAAGGCGGGCAAACAGATCTACCCTCTCCCGACCTATGTCAATGTGTGGAACGGCGGTTACGGCACCAACGACAATTTTGAGTTATTCGACCGGCCGGGCGAGACCTATCCCAGCGGCGGCGCGGTGTCGCACATGCTCGACCTGTGGAAAGCCAATGCGCCCGATGTGGACATGATCGCGTCGGACATTTACCACCAGAATCCCATCACCTATCTGAAGGTTCTTAGTAACTACACGCGGCCCGATAATCCGCTGCTGATCATCGAGACGGGAAGCTGGATCGCGGCGCGCGCCTTTTTCTATGCGGTGGCGGACTACTCGGCGGTCGGTTTCGGCCCGTTCGGCGTGGACGGCGTTCCGGGCGAGGCTTTGCGCCCCGATATGGCTGCCGTTGCGGCCGATTTCCGGGTGGTTCAATCGGCGATTCCGGTGATTACGGAGTTGCAGGGGACCGACAAGTTGAAGGCCGCGGTGGAGGAGCGCGGCACGGGGGCGCGCAACCTGATTTTCTCGAACTACGACGCCCTGGTCCGCTTCCATCCGCCGGGGCGGCAGCCGGCGGGGTCGGTTGGAGCAGCGCCGGCCGCGGGCCCAGTGGAACCGTCGGGCCGGGTGCTTATCGCCGAACTCGCCCCGGACGAGTTTCTGATCATGGGCTTCGATTCCACCGTGGAGTTCCGGCCGGTGCAGGGGTCGGGTTATACGGCGGCACAGTTACTCTCCAACGAAGAAGGCGTTTACGAGAACGGTGTTTGGAAGCGGACCGTGCTAGGGACAACCTCGCAGGGCGATTATTCCGGCCCGACCGTAAGACTCTCCGCGCAGGGGGGCATGATTCGAGTCAAGTTGATAAGGTATTGAAAGGACACCGCGAAGCAGCTACCCGTACTTAGTACTCCAGTTCCGAATTGCGATGACGTATTCCAGTTGCCTGAGTGTGGGACAGGCTCTCGGCGGGCTTCTCGGGCCGCCTGACCGGCGTCGGACCGAGGGTCCGCAGCAGCGCACGGCGCTGGCCCACTTCACAGGATTACGTTATAGAACTTCCGAAAGGGGGTGCTTAAGTGCTTCGGTAGAGCGCCCGGCACGCCGATGGGATGAAGGCGCCGCGCCGAAGGGGAATGGATTACTATTGCCGCATTGGAGGCAATCAATGTGGATCGACGCATCGACGGCGCACGCACTGGACAATCCGGCGGCACGGCAGGAACTGGCGAGAGCGGCTACGGCCGCGGCACGCGCGGCGGCGCCGGCCGTGGATATCGAAATCGTCTGGGACGGCATGTGGGTGCGGCGGGTGGGTACGCACTACTTCCCCGACCCGGACCTCTTCCAGGTGGCGGAACCGGACTGGCAGCGCTGGAGCCATACGGCGGAGAAGTATCTGCGCGATGCCGGCGACTACTGGTTCCACGTTTACAAACCGCAACCGGGGGACGTGATCGTGGACATCGGTGCGGGGCGCGGCGAGGACGTGTTCGCGTTTTCCCGCGCCGTGGGTCCGGAGGGAAAGGTCTACGCGATCGAACCGCACCCGGTTTCGTTCGCGGTTTTGGAAAAATTCTGCGAGCGCAACGGGCTACGCAATGTGACGACGATCGACTGCGCATGCGTGGAAGCGCCGGCCGACCTTGAAATCGAGACGCTGCCGGTGTGGGAGTCCAACTACGTACGCAGCGGTCCAACGTCGCCCACCAGTTTCGCCGTGAAGGGCGTACGCTTCGACGACCTCTGCGCGGACCACTCAATCGGGCGCATCGACTTTCTTAAGATGAATATCGAGGGCGCCGAGCGTCTGGCGCTGCCGGGTTGCCGCCGCGCGCTCGAGCGCACTCGCTACGTCTCGATCGCGGCGCACGATTTCAGAGCCTCGCGCGGCGAGGGCGAGCAGTTCCGGACCCTCGCCTTTGTCCGTGAGTTTCTGACGGAGTGCGGCTTCAAACTGACCACGCGGGATTGCGACCCGCGATACTACGTGCCCTTCCACGTGCATGGCCAGCGGTGAGGCAGGGGATGGCGCGAGAATGCCGTTTTACGGGCGACAACGCGACAGTTCGTGGGGGCCCTGGAGCATTTCATCATGCTCGAATGCGTCTACGCCGCCCGCGGCCCGTTCCCCGATCTTCGCCATGGCCAGTAGGATGTCGCCGAGGCGATCCGCGTCGGTCCTTATAGGGGGATCGCGTCCCAGGGACACCGGCGTGGACCGGACATTCTGGCTACCGACGCTGCGTGCAGACGGGCTTTCTCCATTCCAGGTCAAGGCTAATGCCACCACGTTCTCTTTCTGGCTGCTTAACGAGCACGCCAACGAGATGGTTTCAGACACGCCGCATCTACGTCTTCGTCAACATCAAGAAAGAAGGAACGCCTCCAGAGTTTTGTGTCGTTCCGAGCGCGGTCGTGGCGGAAAGATGTGGGTTGACATGGGAGACAACACGTTTTACGCCTTCTCACGAGACGACGCGAGACCGTTTCAGGACAAGTGGGACATCTTGCGTGAAACCAAGTGAACACCCGACAACTCGGTCGGGGCAACGATCTCCCCATCGGCTCACGGCCATGTCTGGGGCTGGCTGATCTTGCGGGCGTTCGCGCCTTCTGGCAGCCATTCGCTGCCTTGCGACTTTCGAACTCCGCGGCCAGCAGAAAAGACGGCGAGGTCGGAACGGGAAAGCCGAAGTTGGAAGCTTGGCTCCCCAGTCCGGACACGTTTCGAACTTTTGCAGCGTAAGTCCCGAACCGAAGGCGCTACAATGTGCGTGTAAAATTGGACAGCATGAGCAAAATCAATTGGTCGCGCGTGCTCTTCTGCGGACTGCTAGCCGGAGTCGTTTGGATCATATTGGGCGCCATGGTCACCGCGCTGCTCGGGCGGGACTTCGCCGCCTTGCCCAATAACCGTCTCGGTACGCCCTCCCCCGGCTTCGTCCTGTTCAATGTCGTACTCGATCTGCTTGAAGGAATTTCCATCCTGTGGCTTTACGCCGCCATCCGGCCGCTCCATGGCCCCGGCGCGAAGACCGCAATCATTGCGGCTTCTGCGTGGTGGTTCATAGTCAGCTTGGGAGATGCCACGTGGTGCTCCTTCGGTCTCTTCCCGCCACGCACCGTCATTCCGCTGATGATTGGAACCCTTCCGGCCCTCATCCTCGCCAGCATCGCCGGGGCTAGGTTTTACAGGGAATAGACGTCGTGCAGGAGATCGGGCAAGCGGCGCTTGTAAATCGCCTGTTGCCGAAAAGCGGACGCGCTGCGATGTCCCCAGATGGATCGAGGTTGCGAGTTTCGAGTCCGGCGAACTGCGCACCTACTCGCTGCCAAACCAGAGTAGCAATCGGAGCATTCGTTACCGGTTCTAATCCATGCTGGGGTGGTCGCGAGAGTTCGAACTCGTAAGTTCACGAAAAAGAGAGGCGTGGCAAGCAAATCGTGGAACTGGGTTGGCTCCCCGGCATGGATTCGAACCACGATTCACGGCTCCAAAGGCCGCTGTCCTACCATTAGACGACCGGGGAATTGACGCTGAGGATGGTCTCGCGTCGATTAGATTAGCATATTTGCTCTGGTTGCCGTGAATGGATGGCGAGGTCGCGCACCCTGCCCGCGCAGGACAAGGGTCAAAACGCCATCCAGACTGTCTGAGTTACCGTGGCGGACCCGGACTGATTGGTCAGGTAAAGGACGGCCTGGTTTGTGCCCATGGAGGGGGGAGAGTAGGGAGCTGGACGTTGAATTGAGTCACTCCGGCGACAATGCCGGGGGCAGCGCCTCCATACAAAACCGTGGAACCTGAGGAGCTCACCGAGTCCTCGGAAGTAGCCTGGCAAGTTCCTTTGCAAGCGTCTTCGGCCGCGGTTGCGACCTGGCCGTCGGCGAGCGGAGAGAAATTCGATTGCCAGCCGGTGGCAACGAATCGCATCCCGGCATTCGGCATGAATGCCTGGGCCATGAAAACAACGGGCGGCGAGATCGCCGGCGCTACCGAGAAAAACGGATTGAGCCGCCGAATGTGTGCACGGGCAGACTAAGAGTCCGGCCACGAAAGGCACGTAGCGGGGCGGAAACTCGAGCTGGTTTCGGGTTGGGGGGGTGGTTTCGTCGATATTTTGCTTGTTTTTGGCGGTCAGCTCTCAGGCTGCAGCTTGCAGCTCCTGGGCTGGGGGTGGAATTGGGGTTGTGTGGGGGGTTGCTGCTGGGGAGATAACTGATGTGGATTCAATTGGTTGAGCGGAGGCGGTGGGTTCGTTTGGTAACGGCTTCGCTGCGGCGGTTTTCAGCCCCGTGCTTTTCTCGGCGTTGACTCGATTGGCAGTGAGGCGCACTTCGGAAATCGGTTTTTTGGTTTGGTCTGACATACGGAATCCTTTCGAAAGGCACCGGCGACAGGGATCGCCGGCGCTACTCGAGAGTTATCACGTGGAGAGGCTGAGATCTGCAGTGCGGAAACGCTAAGCGGATTGGAATTAAGGAGATCAGGAGTTTTGAAAAGCTGTGACGGAAAAATTGTGGCTCTGGAGTTTTGTCGATTTTTCACAAGCTAAAGGCGATGCTACGGGTTGTCAGTGGGTGAAAGCGTAGGTCAGGTAGTTGACACCGATGCGAATGCCGAGATCGGAGAAACGGGTGGGATAGGTGGGTTCGTCGGCGTTCTCCCAGGAGTCGCCCAGATCCATGTCGTGACACATTACGACGTTCAAGCGCCCGTGGTCGTCGTAGATGCCGCGCCAGTGAGGGACATCGCCGCCGGAACCCCATTGGGGAAAGGTGGGGCACTTTTCGCAGATGCTGCCGGTCTGGGTGTACTGCATGCCGGGGACCTGATAGCGGTGCTCGAGATCG
The DNA here is from genome assembly GCA_052148435.1 of Bryobacteraceae bacterium. Lineage (GTDB taxonomy): Bacteria > Acidobacteriota > Terriglobia > Bryobacterales > Bryobacteraceae > JBEKYD01. Next base: position 10,859 of record JBKQIF010000073.1, on the reverse strand, counting down.
AAGACGGTGTGGAAAATGGGGTCGTTATCGGGAATGTCGACGATGGGACGGCCGGGCAGCACCTTGTCCATGCTGTGGCGAAACACCTGCCACTCGACGGTGCCGTGGAAATCGTCGCACATAAAGAAGCCGCCGCGAGCCAGAAACTCGCGGAACTTGGCAATCTGAACGTCGTTGAGTTCCCAGTGGCCCACCTCGACGGCATAGAGCCAGGGGTAGTTGAATACGTCGTCGTCCTCTTCGAGGTTGATGGGTTGCTCGGCGGAGCGGGCGTCGATACGGGTGAGGCGGCGAATGGCCAGCGACAGATGGCGGTCCGAGCGGGGGTAATCGATGGTCCAGTTGGTGTTGCCCTGGTGCCAGTCGAAGCCGCGTTTGGCTTCCGATTGCCAATCGATATAGCCGTGCCAGGTGGGATACATCAGGCGCGCAAAGGTCCATTCGGCTGGAACGTTGTAATCCTTGGCCTTGGGGAAGTTGTTGTATTCCCAGGCGGGGTACTCGCGAAAAGGCCGTTGCGCGAAGACCGTGCAAACGATCAACCCCGCTCCCAGCGCCGTAGCAACCACAGAACTCGCCCGCATGTCTCCACTTCCAGTATATGGGCGAGGGCGCGCCGCCGGCTGCCAAATCGGCGGCGCGCGGAGACTTCCCATTTTCACAGGCTGAAGCCTGCGCCACCACTCAGAAGCTTTGTTCGTCGGCGGAGGGGCCGTAAATCGAGGGCACGGGTATTTCGTTCAGGCGCAGATACACGGTGAGCTGGCCGCGGTGGTGCACGATGTGGTTGAATACGAAGCTGCGCAACACGGCGGCTTTGGGCAAGGTAAAGAAGACCTGTTCGCCGCTTTTCAACGACCAGGGGTTCATCATAATTTCATCGGGCGCGGCGGCGAGGGCGGCGCGGGCAGCCGCGGCGTTCTTGTCGAAGGCCGCGAGCAATTCCTGCACCGTGGTGGGATCCGGGTCTTCGTCACCGGGCGCGCTCAGGTCGATGAAATCCTTCTCCAGCGTGCCCGGTATCCAGACCGCCATTTGGACGATGTGCCAGGCGAGTTTGCCCATGGGCATGGAGCGGGGATGGGGCGTCCAGTCGAACTTGTCGGTGGGGACGCGTTCCAGCACGCGGCGCGTCGTTTTGCTTTCGTGATCGAACTCTTTCAACAGAGCTTCGGACATCGGCATGTCAGGGAGAACCTCCTCCGTTATATTCGCTTTTTATTCGCTACCTGTCAAGGTGAAAAACGGGACTGGCATCGAAAACGGTTGGCGAACCCGGCGACGAAACCTGGCGGGCGCGCCGTCTGTCTAACGCTGCAGGAGAGGAAAATCATGAAGGCAGGATTTCTGAGGCGGATATTGGCAGCGGGAGCGCTGCTCGGTGGCTTGTCGTGGTTGGCGGGCGTATCGTTGGCGGCCGACGATGCCGAGATCGCGCGCGGCGTAACCCATGAAATTGTCAGCTATCCGTACTATACGCTGTGGGACGAACTGGATTTCACGCTTGCGAACGGTCAGGTGGAACTGGGCGGCGCGGTTTCTCAACCCTTCAAGAAACAAGATATCGAGCGCCTGGTAAGTAAGGTGCCCGGCGTAGTCAGCGTCGCCGATAACATCAAGGTGCTGCCGGTGTCGGCTTTCGACGATCGCCTGCGCAGGGCGGTTGCCGGCGCTATCTATCGGGATCCGGTGCTCTCGCGCTACGCCGGAATGGGATGGGCGCCGATCCACATTATCGTGGACAACGGACACGTGACACTGGCGGGGAGGGTGAACAGCGACATGGAAAAGCAGATTGCCGGATTGCGGGCGTCACAGTCACTTAGCTTTGGAACGGTGGTGAATAACCTGGTGGTGGAGCATCCGGCGAGCAAGAAGAGCTGACGGATTCGAAAACTCGACTGAATGGGCGGCCGGGGCCAATTTCCGGCCGCCCTTTTTTTCCGGGACCGCGATTTCACAACGCCTCGAACAGCGGTAACCAGAGTGAGAAATGCAGGTTAGCGCGTCGCGGTTTCCTTCGGAGTAGACAGGTAACCGACGATCTCGTTCTTGCTTACCGTGTTGATGACGATCTCGTACGGGATGTGGCCGCCCTTGGCGGTGTAGAACTGAACCGGCTCGTTGATGCTCTTATCCTTTTTCAAGGTCTGCTTGTCATCGGCCATGACGTAAATGCTGTACTTGTTGCGCTTGGCGTCGGAGGCGTCGAGCTTCAGGGTGATATCGCCAAAGCGCACCGGCTGCTTGGTCTTGCCCAGCTTGATGTCGATGTAGTTGCGCTGGCCCAGGCGTTTGAGGGCCTCCAGTTCTGTGCCGTTGGTGGCGACCAGGCCGCTTTGCACGCCGAGGTCGCCGCGCACCGACTTCAGATCGGCGATAGTCTTATCGAGCTCCGACTGGGTTTGCGTGACCTGCGTCTTGACGGTGCCGACATCGGTGGAAACATCGGCGATCTTGGCATTGGCGGCCGTGGTCTGTTGCTGCACATCGCTGATCTGGCTGGTGACCTTGCGATTCATCTGCGCTTCCTCAGCCTGGATCTGCTTGGCCAAGACGTCGGCGTGCGCCTGCGCTTCCACTTTGGCCTGGCTCGACATGGTGCGCGCTTGCTCGCGAGCCGAGGCCAACTCCTCCTTCAACGCTTCCAGGTGGCGCTGTTGGGCCGCCACGGTGACCGAAGAGGAGTCGCGGAGATTGGCAATGTCGGTCGAGATCTTGTCTTGCGTTTTGGTCAAATCCGCGCGCACATGATCGATCTGGACATAGAGATAGATGTTGGCAGCCAGCAAGGCAATCAGGGCGCCGGCCACCAGGGCGGTCGTCAACCCCGACCGATGCTCTGGCGGCGCCGGCGGGGGGGTGTAGGGCGAGGATGAAGGACTCACGTTTGGAAACTCCTTACTTTTCAGTATAGATGGCGCCGGTCCGGGCGGTTACATGTTTTTGGGAAGCTTTCAGCAGTCGGCGAACAGCGTTCAGCTAACCCCGGGGCCTGGGCTTTGAGCTGAAAGCTGGCCGCTGAAAGTTGAAAGCTCATTTATAACGGAATGTTGCCGTGTTTTTTGCGCGGCATGGTATCGGTCTTGGTTTCCAGCATGCGCAGGGCGCGGATCACTCGGGGCCGGGTTTCGCGCGGCTCGATGACATCGTCCACATAGCCGCGCTCGGCGGCCACGAAGGGGTTGGCGAAACGGTCGCGGAACTCGCGGAGCTTCTGGGTGCGGGCGGCATCCTGGTCGGCGGCCGAAGCCAGTTCCCGCCGATAAACAATGTTCACCGCGCCCTCGGCCCCCATTACCGCGATCTCGGCGGAAGGCCACGCCAGATTGACATCGGTGCGGATGTGTTTGGAGCCCATGACACAATACGCGCCTCCGTACGCCTTGCGGGTGATGACGGTGATCTTGGGCACGGTAGCCTCGGCGAAGGCATAGAGCAGCTTGGCGCCGTGGCGGATGATGCCGCCGAATTCCTGGCCGGTTCCGGGCAGAAAGCCCGGCACATCTTCGAAGGTGAGCAGGGGAATATTGAAGGCGTCGCAGAAGCGGACGAAGCGGGCTCCCTTGACCGAGGAGTCGATATCGAGACACCCGGCCAGAAACGCCGGCTGGTTGGCGACAATGCCGATAGGGCGGCCGTCCATGCGGGCGAAGCCGACCACCATATTGCGCGCCCAGTGCTCGTGCACCTCGAAGAATTCGCCGTCGTCCACCACCCGGCGGATCACCTCCTTAATATCGTAGGGCAGGCTGGAATCGGCGGGAACGATTTGGTCGAGGGAGGAATCCATGCGGCCGATGGGATCGTCGCTGGGCCGGCGCGGCGGATCCTCGCGGTTGTTCCGCGGCAAGAAGCTTAAAAGGTGCCGCACCATGCGCAGGCATTCGGCGTCGTCGGCGGCGGTAAAGTGCCCGACCCCGCTCACCGAATTGTGGGTACCGGCGCCACCCAGTTCCTCTTTGCTCACATCCTCATGGGTTACGGTTTTGATCACCTCCGGACCGGTGACGAACATGTAGCTGGTGCGGTCCACCATGAACACGAAATCGGTAATGGCGGGCGAATAGACGGCGCCGCCCGCGCAGGGGCCCATCACGGCCGAAATTTGCGGAATGACGCCGCTTGCCAGGGTGTTCCTCAGGAAGATATCGGCGTAACCGGCCAGCGACACCACACCCTCCTGAATGCGCGCGCCGCCGGAATCGTTCAACCCGATCACGGGCGAGCCGGTTTTGAGCGCCAGGTCCATGATCTTGCAGATTTTCTGCGCGTTGGTTTCCGAGAGGGAGCCGCCGAAGACGGTGAAATCCTGGGCGAAAACGAAAACCAGGCGGCCGTCGACGCGTCCGTAGCCGGTGACAAAGCCATCGCCGGGAACCACCTGCCGCTCCATGCCGAAATCGCGGCAACGGTGGGTGACCAGCTTATCGATCTCCTCGAAAGAGCCTTCGTCGAGCAGAAGCTCGATGCGTTCCCGGGCCGAAAGCTTGCCCTCATCGTGCTGGCGCTGGCGGCGCTCCGGGCCGCCCCCTTGCTCCGCCGCACGCTGGCGGGCACGCAGTTCTTCCATCGGGTCCACGGATCTTATTGTAAAGCTTTAGGAAACTCGGGGAGCCGGGGGACTGTCAGGGAATCAACCACTCCAATCAGCGGCAACCGCCCCTCACGGCCGCGGCTCTGACTGGCGGCATGACGCACGATATCGCGTGCCGGGTGTGTCGCTCTGACTCAGTAGTGTCTACCTTCCCACATCCGGAGGTGACTGCATCATGGACAGTAAGAGGCAAATCACCACTAAAACCCCAAGCCCTGCTGCCATTAACATAAATTGTGTTCTCCCGCGACGAGTTTGGGAGTGCAATTTCGGTGCCACGATTTCCGGACGCGAAAAGGCCCGGAGGGTTACGGGCTGTCCGGCGTTCGCCGGTAACTACGGGGTGTTCGCCGAAAACCGGCCGGGCGTTCCGGCTCCGGGGCGTAAGCTGGGGTCATGAAAGCACAGAATTCCTACGATCCGCGGCAACAAAATGCCCATCAACGCTTCGTCCCGGCCATTGTGCTGATCGCCGTCGGCGCGATTTTCTTCCTCAATAATCTGCACATTTTAGGCTGGCGCGAGATCTCGGCCTACTGGCCGGTGGCGCTGATCGCGGCCGGGCTGTACAAAATCGTCGACTCGAACGATGGATCGCGCCGCACTGTGGGAGGCGTGCTGATGGCGATAGGGGGCCTGCTGCTGGCCAACAACCTGGGCTATCTGGACTTCAGTTGGCGCGAACTGTGGCCGCTGCTGCTGATCGGGCTGGGGATAATGATGCTGTTGGACAGGGCAGGCTGGTCCTGGGCGGGACGCTTCTCCTGGTCTGCCGCGGCCGCGTCGAGCACCAACGTCTTACGCGAAAGCGCGGTTTTCAGCGGCGGCAAACGGAGGCTGGTGGTTTCCGATTTTGGCGGCGGCAAAGTGGACGCGGTGTTCGGCGGGTTTGAGATCGACCTGCGCAATTGCGACATTGCGGGAGATTCCGCGGTTCTCGAAACGAACGCCGTTTTTGGCGGGGTGGAACTGCGGGTGCCTGAAACCTGGAACGTGGTATGTAAGGGAGCGGGGGTGTTCGGAGCCTTCAGCGACGAAACCCGCCACCCCAATCGCGCCCAGGTTCCCAGCCCTAAGCAACTGATTCTCAAAGGCGGCGCGGTATTTGGCGGGGTAGTGATCAAGAACTGACGCCATGCATCCGATTCTGGTTTCGCGGCGCCGGTTGCTGGGCTACCTGGCGGCGTGGGTTCCGCTGGCGGCGTTGCTGGTATTGCTGAACCGCTCCGCCGGCGGCGCCGACTGGCGGCAGGGTGCGGCGGCCATCGTGCCGGCGTGCTTCCTCTACGCTTTTGCCTGTTTGTCCTCCTGGTACCTTTGCCGGATTCGGCCGCTGGCCATGGCGGCATCTTTCGGGCTGGCGGTGAATTTTGGCGCCGCGGCGGCTGCCGGCGGTCTGCTGCTGGGCGGCGCCGGCTTATTTGCGGCCTGGTCGTTTAATGTGCCGTATCCGCGGTTCGGCCTTCTGTTCGGCGTAGGCTTTCTGCTCTACCTGCTTTCGGCCGGACTGCATTACGCCGGGCTGGCGGTGGAAAGCTCGCGGCAGGCGGAGCGCCGCGCCGCCGAAGCTCGCACGTTGGCGCGGGAAGCCGAACTGCGGGCACTGCGCGCCCAGTTGAATCCCCATTTTCTGTTCAACAGCCTGCATTCGATCGCGGCTCTGGCGACGCTCGATGGCGAACGAGCGCGCGAAATGTGCGTGCGGCTGGCGGATTTTTTGCGCGCCAGCCTGGCCTTCGGCGGACGCGAGAGTATCCCGCTCGAGGAAGAGCTGACACTGGCGCGCCGGTACCTGGATGTGGAACAGGTGCGTTTCGGCCGGCGCCTGCAGGTGGAGGAAGCCATCGAGCCCGGCTGCCGCGGCTGCGCCATCCCCGCTCTGCTGCTGCAACCGCTGGTGGAAAATGCGGTCAAGCACGGCATTTCCGGCTTGACCGAAGGCGGCGTCATCCGCCTGGCCGCGGAGCGTACCGGGAGTGCGGTGACCATTACGCTCGAAAACGCCTGCGACCCCGAATCCACCAGGACCCGCAAGTCCGGCCTGGGCCTGGAGCATGTTCGCCGCCGCCTAGCCGTGAGCTACGGTGACGAGGCCAGCATCGAAGCCGGCCCGCGGGAGGGATCGTACCGGGTCCGCCTGAGCCTGCCGTGTGAACCGGTAGCGGGGGCGAGTGGGGAGGCTTAGTGTACGGGGCAAGCTTTCAGCGATCAGCGATCAGCTAAACCGGAATAGCTGGTGGCTGACGGCTTCGACCGGGTCCGCCCCAACTTTGGCTGACTGCCGATTGCTGATCGCTGAAAGCTAGGCTAGTGACATGGCGAAGCTTGTTTACCTTGGATTGGGATCGAACATCGGCGACCGGCAGGAGTATTTGAAAGCGGCGGCGGAGCGGCTTTCGGAGGCGCGGGTGCGCGTGCTGCGGGCATCGCCCGTATACGAAACCGAGCCGGTGGATTACACCGCGCAGGGCTGGTTTCTGAACCAGGTGGTGGAGGCTGAGACGGAGCTATTTCCGCTGCAGCTTTTGGGGGTGACGCAGCGGATCGAACGGAAACTGGGGAGGGCGAGGTCCGTGCCCAAAGGGCCGCGCACGGTGGATATCGATATTCTGTTCTACGGCAGGGCGGTGGTGCGCACCGAGCGGCTGGAAATTCCGCATCCGCGGCTGGCCGAGCGGCGATTCGTGCTGGCGCCGCTGGCGGAGCTGGCGGCCGATTTGAGGCATCCGGTGACCGGACGCACGGTACGGGAGATGCTCGAAGCCGCGCCGGCGGCCGCGGTACGGCTGTTACACTCGTAGCATCACGGTGCCCGACCTTTACGCGGCCCTCAAGAAACACTGGGGCTACGATTCATTTCGTCCGCTGCAAGAGCGGATTATCGGAAGCCTGATGGGCGGCCGGGACGCGGCCGTGGTGATGCCCACGGGAGGCGGCAAGTCGCTGTGCTACCAGTTGCCCGCGGTGGTGTTGGGGCAGACGGTGGTAGTGGTGTCGCCGCTGATTGCGCTGATGCAGGACCAGGTGGCGCAACTGGCCGACATGGGCATTCCGGCGGCGGTGGTGAACAGCTCGCAAGCGGCCGAGGAACAGCAGGCGGTGATGCGCGCCGCCACCCAGGGCGCGTTCCGGCTGCTGTACCTTTCACCGGAGCGGCTGGCGCGGCAGGATACGGTGAGGTGGCTCGATAAGGTGCCGGTGGCGCTATTCGCCATCGACGAAGCGCACTGCATTTCCGAATGGGGCCACGAATTCCGGCCGGAGTACCGGCAGCTCAGCTCGCTGCGGCGGAACTTTCCGGATAAGCCCATCGCGGCGTTCACGGCCAGCGCTACCAAGCGCGTGCGGCAGGATATTCTGGATCAGCTCCAACTGCGCGATCCGGACAAATACATCGCCAGTTTCCATCGTCCCAATCTGCGCTATATCGTACACGAGTGCGACCGCGATTCCCACGAGCGGCTGCTGCTGGGGGCGCTCTACGCATACAAAGGCGAAAGCGCGATCGTGTACGCGCCCACGATTGCGCTGGTGGAGAGCACGGTGGATTTTCTGGGCGATCACAACATCGACGCTATCGCCTATCACGGGCAGATGGACACGACCCGGCGCCGCCGCAACCAGGAGCGCTGGATGAACGACGAAGTGCGGGTGCTGGTGGGCACCATCGCCTTCGGCCTGGGGATCAACAAGCCGGCGGTGCGGGCGGTGATCCACACGTCGCTTCCGAAATCCATCGAGCAGTATTACCAGGAAGCCGGGCGCGCCGGCCGCGACGGTCTGCCGGCCGATTGCGTGCTGCTGTGGCGGCCGAAAGATGCCGGCCTGCTGGCCTATTTCATCGACCAATTGAACGACAAGGCGGAAAAGGAGCGGGCCTGGCAGCGGTATCACGCGGTGAAACGGTTCGTGGAGAGCGAGCGCTGCCGGCATTACCAGATCTGCTACCACTTCGGGCAGACGCCCAAGTGGGAGCGCTGCGAAATGTGCGACGTGTGCGGCAACCTGCCGGAATGGATGCGCGGCAAAGCTGCCGCGGCGGCGCCGGCCAAGCGGAAAAAGCGCCGGGAACTGGCGCCGCCGCGGGCCATCGAGATTCCGGCACAGGTTGTCCCGGCGCAGGGCCGCCCCACGCCGCCTTTAGCCGCGCCGCGGCCCATCGCTTCTGTTCCGGTGGCCGATGGCGAACTGGTGGCATTCTTCAAAGACTGGCGGCGGCGCATGGCGGAGCGCGCGGCCATGCCGGCGTACGTGGTGCTGAGCGACGCCGCGCTGGAAGACCTGTGCCGCAAGCGGCCGGCCAACCTGCGGGAACTGCTGGGGGTCACCGGAATCGGCGAGCGCAAGGCCGAATTGTACGGCCGGGAGATCTTTGCCGCCTTCGAGGCTTATCGCCAGGGAACGCGGGCGGCGGCGCGGGCGCCCAGGCAGGCGGCTCCGGCGGAAGAAACCATCCTGCTGTTGGCGGAGGGAAAATCCTTCGAGGAAATCGCCCGGATTCGCGGCCGCCAGGTGAGCCACGTGGTCAACATGATTGCCGACATGATCGAGAAAGGCCGCGTGGACTATCGCCGGGAATGGGTGGGCGAAGAGGCGCACGGGCGGATTGAAGAAGCCATCGGCCGATTGGGATCGGAGAGGCTGAAGCCCTTAAAAGAAGCCTTGCCGCCGGAAATCACCATTGAGCAGGTGCGGCTGGTGGTGGCGTGGGCGAGATACAAGGAGCGGGGCGAGGGAGGGAAATAGGAGCTGCGTCCCGGATCATAAAAACAGAGTAAAGGGTCCGGAAAGTCTATACTCAAGGACAGAGGCGGAGCCGTGAAGCAGCAGTGTCACATTTCGATGATCTATCTCTCCTGGGTGGTGTATTTGGGCGGGCTTGCCGTTTCGATCTGGTACTCCCAATGGGCGCTAGCGGCAGGCTGGCTGGTAGCCGCGCCTGTCCTTCAATGGCTGTACATTCGCAAGTTCCCGGGCATGTCGACCGCCATGGGATACGGCCGCATTACCGATGAGCCGGCAGGGACAGTTGGCCCGGCGCCGGCGAAGGTCACTCTCTACACCGCGCTGGGCTGCCCGTTTTGCCCGCTGATCGATCAGCGCCTGGAGACCCTGCGGAAGGCCGCGGGCTTCACGCTGGAAAGAATCGACGTTACCCTGCGGCCGGACCTGCTGGCCTCCAAGGGTATCCGTTCCGTTCCGGCGGTGGAAGTGCAAGGCCGCGTGCTTTTCGGGTTAGTGAGTACGAAGGATCTCGCCGCGGCGATTGCGCAACCCGAGGCTCATCACACGGCCGTCGCGAAATTGTGAAGAGATTTTGCCGCAGATGAACGCGGATAAACGCCGATAAAGCCTTTAATTTCTCCATCCGTGTTTATCTGTGTTCATCCGTAGCAATATTCTCTCAGGCTTGTAATGGGCGCGGAATTTCAAAAGGTGAATCATGCTAACGTCAGGCGCGGCGATACGTCGCGTTGAATAAGGCCTGGTGACATGACTTGTTTACGACTGGGCGCGCTGGCCGTTCTCCTGGTGGCTGGCGCGGCCGGACAGGCGCCGGTGCGCGTCCTTTTTCTGGAGCCGGTGAGTGCGGTGGACACGCGAGGAGCGGAGATATCGGACCAGAATCTTCTCTATCGCATGGCGGCCAACCCGGAGCGGTACACGCCGTGGTTGAACAACGAATCCGCGGCCCGCGCGTTTCGGCTGTACCGCGACGCTTGTGAGATCGCGCACCCCGGCGGCGGTGTGCCGGACTACTACGTGGCGTTGGTCAAGGGCGGCAATCACGCCGCCACCGGCTTCCGGCTGGAGAACGGTGGCAGGGTCGAAGAGCACCCGCGGCAGCCCTATATTCTGCTGGATGCGGAGGAATGGCGCTTCGAGACCACGCTGCTGCACGAGACCGGTCACATGGCGATATCGATGCTGGCCGGCGGGCGCGGGTTGGAGGCCAAAGAGATAGCCTCGATTCCGCATTCGACGGCGGCGCTCACCGACCGCAATACGGCCTTCAACGAAGGTTACGCCATTCACCTCGAAACCGTCCAGGCTCACGTGGGCCGCGACGTCTGGAACCGCCAGCGCTATCACCGCGAGATGGTTCTGTTCGGCGATGCGCCATTCCAGCAGGCGGAATACTTTCACCACTCGGCGGACCTGACCAGCTATTCACAGAGCTTGGCCCGGTACAGCGAGGTAAGGGAAAATGACTTTTCCTTCGAAAGCGCGTTTCAGGGGCCGGACTACCTGCGGGTGCAAC
>JBKQIF010000072.1:0-25793 GCA_052148435.1 Bryobacteraceae bacterium | reverse complement strand
CTGGAACTCGACGTGTTTACGGCCGTGGGGGACGGCGCCGACGCGGTGGAAGTGGCCGCCAGGCTCCAGACCGACCCACGCGCGACCGAGATGCTTCTCAACGCGCTGGCGTCCCTGCGCCTGCTCGTCAAGCAGCAAGGAGTCTTTCACAACTCGCCCGAGACCGCGCGCTACTTCGCCGCCGGGTCGCGTGACAATGCCCGGCCGGCCTTGCTGCATACCGCGCACCTGTGGCAGCGCTGGTCGACGCTCACCGGCTGCGTGCGCGCCGGCACCACCGTGGCCCGCGACGAAATCGCCGACCGCGGCGCGGACTGGACCGAGGCCTTCATTGCCGCCATGCACCGCAACGCCTCGGAACGCGCGCCGCTGGTGGTGCGGGCAGTGGGCGTCGAAAACGTTCGCCGCATGCTGGACATGGGCGGCGGGTCGGGTGCTTATTCGATCGCCTTCGCCCAGGCCAGCTCCGCCTTGCAGGCCGAAATACTGGACCTGGCCGCCGTCGAGCCCATCGCGCTGCGCCATATCCACGAGGCCGGAGTGGCCGATCGGGTCAAGGTCCGCGCCGGCGATCTCCGTTCCGACCGGCTACCAGCCGAAGCGTACGACTTGGTGTTTATCTCCGCCATCTGCCACATGCTCAGCCCCGCGGAGAATCTCGACCTGCTGCGCCGTTGCTGCCAGGCGCTGGCCCCCGGCGGCCGCGTCGTCATTCAGGACTTCATCCTGGAGGCCGACAAGACGGCTCCCCGCTTCGCCGCCCTGTTCGCCCTCAATATGCTGGTGGGCACGCGCGAAGGCAGCAGCTACAGCGAGCCGGAGTACGCTGCCTGGCTCGGCGAGGCGGGTTTCCGCGAGATCCGCCGCGTGCGCCTGCCGGGAATCACCGGCCTCATGATCGGCTCGCGGCCGTAATTTAGCGTGCAGGGTACCTGGTGCCAGGAGGTTGAAGAAATCGGTTGCAGCCGAAAAAGCGCAGGCGTAAACGCCTACTCCACGTGGAGTAGGCCTTCGGCCTGCAATTCAATTTTTTCGCAGCTCCGCCAGAACCCGATCCTGCCATTCGCCCCTAATGGTGGAATTGCGCCGCTTGCACCGTAGACCGGAAGCCGGGCTGCCCGGCGAACCAGTCCAGGTGGCGGCGGATGTCACGGACCAGCATGTCAGCCAGGTCGCACGTAAAGCCATTGCGCACCACTACCCGCTGCACCACCAGGTCCTGGCGGTTGGCGGGCATGCGGTAGGCAGGCACTTGCCAACCGCGGTCGCGCAGGCGATCGGCCAGATCGTAGAGCGACCAGTGCGCTTCTTCCTTGAGTTTCCACGCGAACACCGGCAGGTCGGTGCCCTGGCTCATCAGCTCAAATGGGCCGATGCCGGCAATCTGTTTGGCGAGGTGAACCGCGACGTCCTGGCAGGCCTGGTGGATGGCGCGGTAGCCGGACTTTCCCAGGCGGATCAGGTTGTAATACTGCGCCACCACCTGGCTGGCCGGGCGCGAAAAGTTAATCGCCAGCGTCGGCATGGTGCCGCCCAGATAATCCACATTGAAGATCAACTCCGGGTGCAGGTCCGGCGCTTCCCTCCAGATCACCCAGCCAACGCCCGGAAACACCAGGCCGTATTTGTGGCCGGATGTGTTGATGGACTTCACCCGCGGCAGGCGGAAATCCCAGACGATCTCCGGTTGCAGGAAGGGTGCCACGAAGGCCCCGCTGGCGCCATCCACGTGGATCGGGATATCGAGCCCGGTCTTCGCCTCTAGACGGTCGAGGGCGGCGCTCAAACCCTCGACATCCTCATAATCGCCGGTGAAGGTGCTGCCGAGCACCGCAACCACGCCGATGCTGTTTTCGTCGCACATGGCCGCGGCTCGTTCCGGATCCGTCACCGAACTGTCTCCCTCCAGCGGAACCGCGCGCTCCTCTACGTCCCAATAGCGCGCGAACTTGTGCCAGCAGACCTGGGTGTTGGTGCCCAGCACCAGGTTGGGCCGGTCGGCGGACTTGCCGGCCTTGCGCATTTTCTCGCGCCAGCGCCATTTGAGAGCCAGGCCACCCAGCATGCAAGCCTCGCTGGAGCCAATGGTGGAGGTCCCCAGCGTGCCTTCGGGGTCGGGCGAGTGCCAGAGTTCCGCCAGCATGTGGACGCAGCGCATTTCGAGCTCGGCGGTTTGCGGATACTCGTCTTTATCGATCATGTTCTTGTCGCACGTCTCGGCCATCAGCTTTTGCGCTTCCGGCTCCATCCACGTGCCACAAAACGTGGCCAGGTTGAAGCGCGAGCTGCCATCCATGATCAGTTCGTCGTGAATCAGGTGATAAGCCGTGCTGGCGGGCATTTCCTCCTCGGGAACGGAGTGGCGGGGAGACGGTCCGAGCAGCCACTGGCGGGCGTACATGGGTCGCATGACGCGCAGGATCTCGTGCTTGGGATGGGTTTTCTCGTCCATGATCGCATACGACTCTACCATTCCTTCATGAGGCATGGAAAGTGAGGGGCCTGAGGCGACCCCTGCGCGTGCTCCGTTCCCGGCTTCTGACTTGGCACTCCGCTCTTTCGTCCGAACCGCAGTTATCCATCGATATATGTCCGATGGCATACTGGCGATGTTGTCAAGGCAGAGTGTATACTCGCATCCCAGTAGGCCGAATTGTGAATTCCGGCTACTAACACGGACGAAGTCAAATCGCCGATCTGAAGGAGAATTTCGTGTACACGAAGTCACTCTACGTCACCGCCCTGAACCGGCTTCTGCAAGCTCAGCTACTGGGCGCACTTGCAGTTCTACCGGCAGTTGCGCAGATTCCCAACGCGCCAGTGTCGTCCGGGATCGCCACACAGATATCCCGGCGCCAGCATTCACCGCTCAGGATTCGCGAGCGGCGGTACGATGGCACGATCACCAGCGAAAACTGGAGTGGCTACGCGGTCACCGGACCCAATATTACGGATGTTAAGGGCTCCTGGATAGTGCCGGCCGTCACCTGTAGTGCGGCACCCGCATCGCCGAGATCGAGAAACCAGGCTCAACAAGCTCAATACTCCGCCTTTTGGGTGGGCATCGATGGATATTCCTCCAGCACCGTCGAGCAGGTTGGAACGGATTCCGACTGTGAAGGCGGCAAGCCGGATTACTACGCCTGGTTCGAGTTCTATCCTCATCCCTCCTACTCCGTCAACAATTTTCCGGTAAAGCCTGGCGATCTTATCTCAGCGGAGGTCAGTTACAACGGCAGTACCAAACTGTTCACTGTCACCCTCGCCGATGAAACCAGCGGAAAGTCGTTCAGCACCAGCACTTCCGTCCCCTCGGCCGCGCGGTCGTCCGCCGAATGGATTGCCGAAGCCCCATCCGGCGGATCGGGCGTCCTGTCTCTTGCCGATTTCAGCACAGTCGATTTCGGCCAAAACTACACGAGTTTGGGCAACACCTGCGATGCGACGGTTAACGGGACGGCCGGCGCGATCGGCTCCTTCGGCACCAATCAGGCAATTACCATGGTTAGCGTCAGTGGTGCGGATGAAGCCGTACCGAGCGCGCTCGCGAACGGGACGAGCTTCGTAATTTCGTGGCAGTAGTTCTCGCGGCATCGCTCTATTTCCGGATTTGGATGGACATCGGAACGGATACCGGGCGCGAACTGGGAATCGCGTCGTTAGCTGGGACGGCTGTGCCTTATCGGTTTCGCGACAAAGACACCCGATTATAGGGATATACTGATAGTGGTCGATTGCATTGTACCGCGAGGAGGTCATTGGTCCATGGCAGTTACACGCAGATCCTTCTTTGCCCGTGCGGGGGCGATTGCCGCCGCCCAGGGGCTGGTTTTGAATGCGCAGCAGAAGCCGCCGGTCGATCCGGGGGCGACGCCGCAGGACCCCCGTATGGCCGCTGGCAATGTCGCCAAGCTGTTCCAGTATTCCGATCGCCGCGCCAAGGTTTCCCTGATCAAGGGTGACAACCGGCGCAAGAACGTTTACGAGGCCCTGGTCGCGATCGACGACCAGATCCGGCCGGCTCTCAAGACCAGAAAGTACGTTCTCATCAAACCCAACGGTCTCGACCCGTCGCGTCAACTGATTTCCACCCAGGCCGATACCGTGCACGGAATCCTCGACTACCTGGCTCCCCGCTTCAAAGGCCCGGTGGTGGTCGCCGAGTGCGGGGGCAGTACCGCCAGGCAGGCCACGAACGAGCTCGGCTGGGGCAAGATCTTCGCCGAGCATAAGTCCTTCGACGCCAAGGTGGACGTTCCCAACGAGGAGGGCCGCTACGGGCTGATGTACGGGATCGACTACGACATGCACCTGATTCCCATCCGGCTGGGAGCTCGTTTCCTGGACCCCGACGCTTTCGTGATTTCCTCGGCGGTGATGAAGACGCACAACATGGTGGTGGCAACCATGTCGATCAAGAACATGGTTCTGGGAGCGCCGCTGCCTCCGCCTCCTGGAGAGAAGCGGGCTTGGGGGGAAAGCGAGAAGCGCAAGTTTCACGTAGGTATCCGGGCGGGCAACTACAACATGTATCTCGCCGTGCAGCGAATGATGCACAACTGGGGAGTGGGGCTGGTGGACGGGTTCGAAGGCATGGAGGGGAACGGTCCCGTTTCGGGCACCCCGGTGCCGCATCGCATCGCCTTGGCCTCGACGGATTTTCTGGCGGTGGACCGGGTGGGCCTGGAGTGCATGGGAATCGATGCCAGTTGGCCCGGCTATCTGAATTACTCCTACCAGGGTGGCCTTGGCCAATACGATCTAGCTAAGATCGACGTGGTTGGCGCCAAGATCGCCGACGTGCAGCGGAAGTATCGGCTTCACGCCGACGTAGACCGCATGCTGGAGTGGCGGGGCCCGATGCTGGACCTGCCGCCGAACCTGGGCTACAACCGGCGTCCGCTGGAAGAGGATCTCTCCGCATACGCTTGATGCCGGCGGCATCGGGGGGAACGTATATTTAATGACGAGAACGCCCTCCGGCGCTGGCCGCGCCGGCAACCGATAACGCCCCGCCGCGGGGAGAGTTGCTGTGGCGCACGCACTCCTGCGTGCCGCGTCGAGTCTCTACTCGACGTTTTTGTACCCAGTGGCAGCGGGCGCCGGCAGGAGTGCGTGAAGGCTGCAACCCGCGGGATGAAGTGACGGCGCTTGGGTGTTATACTGAATGGGACCCGGAAGTCCAAAATTGAAATCCCGGGTAACATCTTTACTGTTTTCTCCACGTGGAGGTCCTATGTCTTCTCGCCGCCATTTCCTAGTGAGTGGGTTGGGGCTGCCTGTGATCGCGTCCGCATCACGCTCCGCCTCTCCCGAACCGCAGACCCCTAGGACCCCTTCGTCCGGTCCCGTATTCCAATATCGGACTCTTGGCAAGACTGGCCTGAAAGTGACCGCTGTCGGCTTCGGTTGTATGATCACGTCGGATGGCAGCGTCGTCGAACGCGCCGCCGACCTGGGAATCACCTATTTCGATACGGCGCGCGGCTACCAGGGCGGCAACAATGAGCGGATGGTGGGTGCGGCTCTGAAGAAAAAACGCAACGCCATCACCCTCTCGAGCAAGACCCATTCCAAGACCAAAGAGGAAGCGCTGCAACACATCGATATCAGCCTCAGGGAACTCGGCACCGATCACCTCGATATCTGGTATCTCCATAACAAGACGAGCCCCGCGGATATTACCGATGACTTGATCGAAGCTCAGCAGATCGCCAAAAAGGCAGGTAAGATCCGCTTTGCCGGCGTCAGCACGCACAAAGGGCAGGCGGAACTGATACCGTTCCTGGCGAAACACCCCCAGATCGATGTCATCCTGTCGGCTTACAACTTCACGCTGGAACCGGCAGTCGCCGCGGCGATCGAGCAGGCAGCGGCGGCCGGCAAGGGCGTGGTGGGCATGAAGGTGATGGCCGGCGGTTTCCGCACGGTGAAACCCGACGATCCGGCCTACGCTAAGTTGCACCGGGATGGCGGCCTGCTGGCAGCCCTTAAATGGGTGTTACACAACCCCAACATCGGCACCACCATCCCCAGCATGACCGACAACGAGCAGTTGGACGAAAACCTGAAGGCCATGGCCCAACCGTTTGGCCCGGCCGAGGAGAAGATTCTGGCCGAGCGGCTGGAACGGATCGCGCCGCTCTATTGCCGCACCTGCGGGCGCTGCGACGGCATGTGCCGCCAAGGCCTGCCGGTATCGGACGTGCTGCGCATACTCACCTACGCGGATGGATACGGTCAGTTCGCGCTGGGCCGGGAGCGGTTCCGGGAACTGGCGCCGGCACATGCCGGCGTGCGATGCGGCTCCTGCCCCGGATGCACTGTCGAATGTCCCTACGGCGTGAGAGTCGCCCAGCGCGTCGCTCGGGCCCAGGAGTTATTCGCATGATGAGACTGGTCTGTGGTTTGGTATTGTCCCTGGCCGCCTGCGGCGTGCTGGCCGCGGCCGATGAGGCGCCCGTTCCGGCGTGCAACCTTGTGCCTGGCTGGTCGCAGGCCGGCCCCGCGCGCACTTATGTATCCGACAACCTGTTCGAGTACATGGATGGAAACGCGGAAGGCTACCTGATTTACGGCTTTCTGAAAATGCAGGGCGTCACGTGCAAGAAGGGGGACGTCACTTTCGTCATCGATCTCTCCGATTTCGGCGACGCCGATTTGGCGTATGGCATGTTCACCTCCAACGTGGATGGGCGCCAACCGACCCAGAAGATCGGGGCGAACGGCCAGATCGTTCCGCGCCGCGCCTTCTTTGTCAAGGGCCGGTATTTCCTCGAAATCGCCGCCAATCCCGAAGGCGATTACACATCGGTGTTGAAGGAATGGACGGCAGCGCTGGATAAGGTCGTTCCCGGCAGCACGGAACTGCCTCCCGCGCTTGCCTGGTTCCCGGCCGAGCAACGGCAGAGCCTGCGTCTGGTGCCGGAGAGTGTGTTGGGCTTGCGCGTGTTGAAGCGCGGGTACGCGGCGCAGTACGACTACGGCAAGGCTTTCGTCGTGCTGGAAGCGACCCCACAGTCGGCTGCCAGCGTCATGGAGCAACTGCGCAAACGGTTCGGCGCGACCACGCCCACGGCCATTGGCGACGAAGCCTTCCAGGCTACCGACCAGTACCTCGGCCGCCTGTGCGTGTTTCGCAAAGGCCGGTATGTCGGTGGCTACGCCATTTCCCAGGCTGGCACGGACCCCGTCCCCCTCAGCAAGACCCTCGCCGAGAAAGTGCCAACGACGAACTGAAAGTTATACCTGCTTCAGTCGTCTTAACGCCGGTTTGGGGATTACGGGGCCAGGAGCGCACAGCCTGAACTGTGCCGTTTTTCCCGCTGGCGGCCGAAGGAAGAGCCCGACATTGGTGGACGGCGCCGAAGAACGCGCCGCTCGGTTTGGACCGTTTCCGTATCTGCTTGAAATTAAATTAACTTATTGGTGAGCGCGGAAGGAATCGAACCTTCAACCTACTGATTAAGAGTCAGTTGCTCTGCCAGTTGAGCTACGCGCCCTTGAGGGAAATCCGGGGCGTGCCGAGGCATGGGCCGCGGCACTCAAAATAGTATAACATCGAGCGCCCGCCAAATCAGCGAACGCCACCGCAAAATGGCAACTCTATTTCGTGGTTCTCCCAGCGAAACGTAAATTCCTCGGCGTGTTTGCAGATTGCAGATGTCGGCCAACTTATTACCAGATCCCGGTCGCTGCCCGGCGTCGGTGTTAGATCGCGCGGCCGGGTCGCGGCCGCTCGCCAGAGCCGGTCCCGGATCCTTTTCGCGCTACAGTGAAGGTTGCTCTTCGCCCCCCTTTCCCCCATGTCGGCTCCCGCGCTGGCCACCGCGGTAGCGTGGGCCGGGGCCGCGGTGGGGCTGTGGCTGACGGGGTTGCGCCACCGCGTGGGCACGGTCCTGGCCTTCAGCGCGGGAGTTTTGCTGGGCGTGGTCGCGTTTGGCCTGCTGCCGGAATTGTCCGAAGCCAATGGATGGCCGGCCAGCCTGCTGCTTTTTGCCGCCGGTTACGGGCTGCTGCTGGCCCTCAACCGGTTTGCCTATCCGGTCTGCCCTACCTGCGCGCACGATCACGAGCACGAAGGCTGCGCCAGCGAGTTGCACGGTTTCGGAGTGCCATTGGTATCGGCCGCGGCCATCCACAGCTTCCTCGATGGCTGGAGCATTGTCAGCGTGCAACAGGCCGCTCCGCTGGGATTGCGCATCGCGGTCCCGCTGGCCATCACCTTGCATAAACTGCCGGAAGGGATCGCGCTGGGCGGCGTTCTGCGGGCTGCCGTGGCGTCCCGCGGCAAAGCGCTGCTGTGGAGCGGGGTGGCGGAAGGGGCGACGTTAGCCGGCGCGGCCCTGGGAATTGCGCTGGCCCCACGGCTCGGCTTCGCCTGGACCGGTTACCCGCTGGGCATTACCGCCGGCTGGCTGTTTTACCTGGGCTACCACGCCGTCCACGAAGAATGGAAGCGCCGCGGAGCGGTGCCAGCCCTCACCTCGACCCTGGCCGGAGTGGCCGGCGCGGCGGCGGCGCAACGCGGGGCGGAGGCCCTGCTTCGATAAGCAACGCCGCGGTGAGCTTTGCTATGCTCGATCCAAGGGGCGCGTCCGGATGCGTTTTTCGAAAGCAGGTTGGCTCCTGCTGGCCGGAATAGGTTCGCTGGGGGTGATGTCCGCCTTCCAACATTCCTGGCGCGAATATCCAGGCACCGAATACAACGACTATCCGATCCCGCCGGACTACCAGGAAAAAACCGAATGGGCTTTCGCCCGCCTGATGTACCCCAACGCATCCCACTTCGCCTACAACCGATTCCGCCGCTTCCGCTTCAACGTGGATTGGACCCAGGGCGGCCGCGGCGTCTTCTGGACCACGGATTACCCGCGCTCCGACCGCCATTTCTCCGCGGCTTTGCGCCGCCTGACGCGCATTCACGTGCGCTCCGCCGAGCAGCCCGTGAATCTCAACGACGGCGATCAATACGACTGGCCGTGGCTCTACGCCGTGGAAGTGGGCCACTGGGGACTGACCGACGCCCAGGTCAAGGCCATGCGCGAGTACATCGACCGCGGCGGCTTCTTCATGTGCGACGATTTTCACTCCGCCGAATGGGAAATCTTCATGGAGAGCATGCGGAAGGTGTTTCCCGATCGTCCGATCGTCGATCTCGACAATAATGACCCCATCTTCCATATCATTTACGATCTCAGCGACCGCTACCAGGTGCCCGGCGAGCAGTACGTGCGCTCCGGCCGCACTTATGAAATGGATGAAAACGGCCGCCCCGCCCACTGGCGGGCCATCTACGACGACAAGGGCCGCATCGTGGCCGCCATCTGCCACAACATGGACCTCGGCGATTCCTGGGAGCACGCCGATAATCCCGAATACCCGCAGGAGTTTTCCGCCCTAGGAATCCGCATCGGCGTGAACTACGTCGTCTATGCCATGACCCATTAAGAGTTGTCAGTTGTCAGTTGTCAGTTGTCAGTTGTCAGTTCTCAGTACGAAGTGGTTGGTCAGGCGGCTCCGGCAGCGGGCTTGGCAAGACAGCAGTGTTTGTATTTCTTGGCGCTGCCACAGGGGCAAAGGCCGTCGCGGCCGGTTTTGGGTTCGGAACGGCGGCAGGTTTCCGGTTGTGCAGAATTGTGCATGTGGAAGACGGGGTTCGGTTGGGCATCGTTGTGCGCGGTTGTGCATTCTTGTGCATCGCTTGCAGGTTCGGGGGGCTGCTCTTCAGAGAGATGCATGCGGTCGGTTTCGGCCATGGCAGCGAACATGCCGGCCATAGCGGCGGGCTTTTCTTTTTCGAACTTGGGCGGGGTGGAGGCTTTGTCGATGATGAAAATGGCGGCGCGAAGGCGGATGGAGGGCGAGGATTTCGGGTCGGTGAGGACGTTGCGGAGGGCTTCGAAGGCGAGGTCGGCCAGATCGACGGCGCGGTCGCGGTAGAGGACGGCGCGGTCGTGGTGGGCACTGGCTAATGCCGCGCGGAAATCGTCCGAGCTGCGCCAGTTGGCGATGGTGTTGCGATGAATGCCGGCTTGGGCGGCGGCGTCGGTCAGAGTGGCGCCATTGGACAAGGCGTCGACGACCTGGAGTTGTTGGAGGGTCAGATGAAACATAGCGGCAACTTTCGGCTACACGATAGCGGGCGAGCTGGGAAAAAGGGGGGTGGGGAAGTTGCGGATCGGGGGCTAAGGCGTTGGGGCAGAAGGGTTAATAGATATTTTCTAAATCTGTGACCGAGAAAGGTTTCGTTAGCTCACGGGGGCGGCGATCCTGCGCAGAAAAATCACGCGGTTCAGCCCGTCCCGCTTCGCTTCCTTTGGTCGCCGTTTGCGACCGCGTTTATCGAACCTGTGGGAGCAGTCTTCCACTTCGCCAGTTTCGGCGCCCAGCGACTGCGCTAACACGCTGAAAGCAAACGTTGGACGACTTGCCACACTTTTAAGCTCGCCCGTATCTGCATGATAATTGAAGAGTTACAAATCGCCAAGGGCTCACGTCAGGCTGTCCCCGTCGGCCCTTCAGCCTTCCGTGGCGGCAGCCGCTTCACTTGCCTTCTTGGCGCGCGCTTGACTGGGCAGGTCATTTTCCTTGAATCGCCTTTCTCAAGTAGCTTAGGCGGTTATCATGTCACGGGTTGGCGAAGAAGCCACCAAGCGGACCGCTCCAATTTGTCGCCTCGTAGCTGGAGGTTGCGTCCGCCACGAAATCGGGCAATCTGGTGCCGTCAAAGAAGCGAGTGTTGATGTCCACCTTGTCTGTCAGGCTCACAAAGGAATTACGAGCCAGGGCGCGTGGGGGCTGATTTTCCTTTATGTACTTATGGGCTTCCCACGCCAAGATGTCTGACGCCTGAAGCTGTACAACCGATCTGTGATTCTGAAAAGACCAGCCTCGCGGCTCTATGCCAAAATGCACAGCAATCTTATGCTCGATCAGATCATCAAAGAGATCGTTGATTTCGTTCTTGCCCTTTCCTATCTGATCGAAACCCGATCCGGCAAAGGAGTCCGCGGGTATAGGCTGCCTGGGCCTTGTTGGCCGGCATTTTGGAATATTGTGCCAGTCCGCTCTGCCCCCTTTTCGGTTAGTCGAAAAGGTATTAGGACCCGTCATGAAATAACCACGCCAAATCCTGGAGGCCGACGTGGCGCACGCACTCGTGCGTGCCGTGTCGAGACTCCTCTCGACACCCGCTCGCGCATGGCATGCCCGGCGTCGGCACGAGTGCCGACGCGGCACGCACGAGTGCGTGCGCCACGTCGCAATGGCATGGTTGTTTCCTGACAGGCTCTTAGTTCAGGCTGACCCGTTTTTTGGCCCCCCAGCGACCAGCCCCATTACGGGCGGTAGGACTTGGGATTTGCTTTCGCTTTGGCAGCCCCGGGCATATACTCTTTCCTATGGATTTCAACGGCACGTATTATTTGTGGGACCCCCGCGACGGAATCGACGTCGGGGCGATTCTCCAGCAGGAAGCTGGGATGGTGAGGATCGAGCCCGGCAGGCTTCCCGATGCCCTCACAAAACTTCAGGGCATGGTGGCCAAGATGGGGAAAGCCAGGTCCGTCGAAATTCATTGCCACGGCTCGCCGGGCAGACTCAACCTGGGTACCCACAACGGCGTCAACTTACGCAATGCCGCCTGGTTTGGTATGTTTCTCAACGAAGCCACCCTGCCCCACGCCCTCGTTGAGATCCTCGCTTGCCAAGTCGCTGCGCAGGAGCCCTTGCGCGGAGGGCCAAGATCTTTTCTGAGGACCGAACCACAGAACATCGTTGGATACGAGAGCGAGTACCACGGCCGCCTCCAGGAGATTTACATGGGAAAGAAGTGGGAGACGGACCCCGCTGGCGTCGTCCTTTCCGGTTCCGGTTGGAAGCCGACGGCCATCAGGCCGCTCGTGCCGAACTGGAAGTACATCCCGGATCCGCAATCCGACGGCCTCGAGTTCTGTCGCACCCTGGCCCGCGCTGCCCGCGCTACGATCCGTGCCGCTTACAGTCCGCAAGAAGAAGAGGCTCAATCGCTGGACAGCGACCTGACTCCCATGGTCAGCCCCATCGGCAACTGGGAAGGCCCGGTCTTCGATTTCTTCCCCGACCGCTCCGTCCGTTGTCTCGGCATGTCTCCCTACCGTTCCACCTCTTTCGGCCCGATCCGCGTCGACATCGGAGGCCCCTTGGGCGTCAGCTAGGTCAGGTTGGAGACCGGACCGAGGCTGGCGAGCGTGTCGTGGGCGGCTTTGCTTACGGCGATTTCGGCAGATTCAATAATACCTTTTCAATCAATCACTTATTCGGCTCTCTGTGGCCTGGCTTTCACACTTTGTTCACACCGTGACAAAAACCTTACAAGCACGTCCAATTCCATAGGCAGGCAGTGGAAAATAGGAGTTGGATCGAGCGCTGACGTTACAGCCGGTTATGCCCCAGGATGCAGCCGGAACCGTGGGGGCCCGGATGAATCCGCAGGTGGATTCATTGATTCGGGCCGCGCAACGCGGCGACCAGGACGCTTTTGAGCAACTGGTCCGCGTGTACGACCAAAGTGTGCTTCGGCTGGCCATGAACCTGTTGCGCTCGCCGGAGGACGCTCGGGATGTGTATCAGGAAGCGTTCCTGCGCGTCTATCGCAACCTGCACGCGTTCCGCTTCGATTGCAGCTTTCACACCTGGCTGTACCGGATTGTGACCAATATCTGCCTGGACCAGTTGCGCAAGCGCAAAGTGCGGAAGGAAGAAGCCAGCGTGGTGGAAACCTCCGACGGTCCGGTGGACCGGATGGATTTGTTCGAGGAGGAGCACGCCGCCGCCGATCCGGAGCGGGTGACGTGGAACCGCCAGTTGGGCAGCCGGATCGAATCGGCGCTGAGCGGCCTGACGCCGCGCGAGCGGATGGTCTTTGAGCTGCGGCATTACCAGGGACTTCGTTTGCGCGCCATCGGCGACATCCTGGGCACGACCGAAGAGGCGGCTAAGAACTGTCTGTTTCGCGCCACCCAAAAGATGCGCGGCGTGTTGGGAGATTTGGTATGACTTGCGAATCGGCATTGGCATTGATTCCGCTCTATCATTACGGCGAATTGACGCCCGAACGGGAGGACTGGCTGGAAGCTCACCTGCATGAGTGCGGCTCCTGTTCGCAGGCCATGGACCGGCAGCGGGCGCTGACTCGCGCGCTCGACCGGCGGGAGTTGCAGGCGCCGCCGCTGCTGGTGGAGGATTGCCGCGCCGATCTGATGGCCGCGATTCAAGGCGGAGCCAGAGCGCCCTCCCACGGGCCGTGGACGCTGTTTCTAGAGGCGCTGGGCGCCACCTTCGCCGGCTTGGGCCGCATGCGCCAGCCGCTGGCGGCGGCTGCTTTGGTGGGGCTTGGTTTCTTCGGCGCGCGGCTGACCGGAAGCAAGGCCGCCACCGCCGGCAATGCGGTACAGCCGGCCTACACCACGGTGCGGTCGATCTCCACCACGGGTTCGGGCAGGGTCGAAATCGCCGTGGACGATACCACCCGCCGGGTGGTGTCCGGCGGTCTGGACGACCCGGGCATTCAGCAACTGGTGCTGGCCGGTTCGCGGGAAGATAACCCGGCGGTGCGGGTGGAATCGGTGGACTTGTTGAAAGGCCGGGCGGCCTCGGGCGAAGTCCGCGACGCCCTCGTGAATGCGCTGGCGCATGACGCCAATCCGGCGGTCCGCATGAAGGCGCTGGAGGGGCTGAAGGCGCTGGCGGGCGATGCCCAGGTGCGCCAGGTGCTGGCGCAGGCTCTCATAAAGGACGATAACGACGTCATCCGTATGCAGGCCGTGGACCTGCTGGTGGCGCAACGCGACGATTCCATGGTGGGAGTTTTACAGAACCTGGTGCAGCACGAAGACAACCATTACGTGCGTCTTAAGGTGGAAAAGGCGCTCAAGGACATGAATGCGTCAGTGGGCACATTTTAGTTTGGCGTGCGGGCTGCTGTGGCTGCCGGCCGCTGGCTTTGGCCAGGCGGCGCTGGAGCGCGAACCGGGCGGCTGGGCGCGGGTCTACACGGCTACACTGGCGGCCGCACCCAAGCTTCGCGTAGTGGGCCACGGGCCGGTGACTGTCGACGCGGGTGCTTCGCGCGACGTAGTGTACACCGTGCGGGTGAGCGCGGCGGCGCGAAGCGAAGCCGAGGCCCGGCGCATTCTGGACGCGGCCCCTGTAAGGGTTTCCACCCAGGGTGACTGGGTGGTGCTGGCGGCGCCGGGCGGTCCGGTCGTGGCTCAGGTTAAGGTGAGATCTCCGCGCCTGGCGGCGCTCGATATCGAAACCACGGATGGCGCCGTAGCCGTAACCGGCGTCGACGGCGCGGCGGTGGTCGATACCAGGGCTGGAGCGATTACCGCCGACCGCATGCGCGGTACGTGCAAGCTCGCGAGCGGCGGCGGCGAGATTCGCGTCGGAACCGTGGACGGCCCGCTCGAATGTACTACCGCGGAGGGGCGAATTCAGGTCAAATTGGCGCGGCAGGATGCCGTCCTCATCACTTATGGCGGCGACATCGAAGTGGACCAGGTAGATGGCACGTTGCGCGCCGATACGGCCGGCGGCGGAATCCACGTACGCAAGGCGGGCGGCGCCGTGGCGGCCACTTCCGGCGGCGGGCAGATTGTGGTGGACCAGGCCAAGGGTACGGTGACCGCGCGCAACCTGGCCGGCCCGGTAGCGGTGGGCGGCGCGGCGGGTGTACGCTGCGAATCCGGCTCGGGCGGCATTCACCTGGCGCGGATTATCGGCCCCATGCGCGTCTCCACTTCGATGGGCAGCATTCTGGTGGATCTGGCGGGAGCGCGGCTGGTGGATTCATTTCTGGCTACCGCCAGTGGTGACATCACGGTAGTGATACCGTCTAACGTGGGTGTGAATATCCGCGCGGTAAATGCCATGGCGGACACGCTGCGCCGCATTGTTTCCGATTATCCGGCCCTCCCGCCGCGGCGCATGGGCAACCGGGTGGTGGCCGAGGGCGCGCTGAACGGAGGCGGACCGCGGCTGGAGATTTCCGATACGGGAGGAACGATATTTATCAGGAGGCAGTAAAAAGTTGTCAGTTGACAGTTCTCAGTTTTCAGTTAGCAGTTGCCACGATTGGAAGCCTGTCACCCTATAACTGACAACCGACAACTGATAACTGATAACTGACAACTGATAACTGATAACTGATAACTGATAACTGACAACTGATAACTGACAACTGACAGCTAAACATTATGACGTACCGAACTTTAATCTGGCCCGCTTGCCTGCTCGCGGGGGCCATGCTCGAACCCGTTCTTCCGGCGCAGACGGTGGCCCCGCGGGCGCATTCCGCCGGCTCCTTCCTGATCGGAAAGGTATCCACTTACCTCGGCGTCGGCGTCATGGAAATCGATGCCGACCGCGCCAAGGCGCTCAAGCTCGCCGACGAGCGCGGCGCGGAAGTGACGCACCTCAGCGACGGCGGCCCGGCCGCAAAAGCGGGCATGAAGGCCGGCGACGTGATTTTGGAATACGACGGAACGCCGGTTCGGAGCGCGGCACAACTGCAGCGCCTGGTACAGGAAACCCCGGCCGGCCGGCCGGTGAAGATCGTGGTGTGGCGCAACGGCGCGTCGCTCACGCTTACGCCGGTCATCGAGGCGGAGAAGAACGTGCTGCTCGGCCCCAGCGGCGAGTGGCCCATGCATTCGTTCCCCATGCTCGATTTTCCGGCGGTGCCTCCCATGGATATTCCCCGCATTATTACCGCCATGCAGAGCGGCATGCTTGGAATCGTGGGTGAATCGCTGGGCCAGGAAGAACAGCTCGCCGAATTTTTCGGCGTGAAGCAAGGCGTGCTGGTGAAGTCGGTAGTAAAAGATTCGGCCGCGGAGAAGGCCGGAATCAAGGCCGGCGACGTGATTGTCAAAATCGGCGATACGCAGGTAGCGACTTCGCAGAACATTACCAGCGCGCTGCGCAGCCCGCGGGGCACGCATTCGGTCACCGTGACGGTGGTGCGCAACCGAAAAGAAACTGCGATTCCGGTCACCATCGGGCAGCCGGAAAATCCGGATCACGCGGGCTTCTATTTTTACCCTCAACAGTTTGGGCCTTTTGACAGCTTCGCCATCCATCCGGCATACTAGCTTCGGTGGCGCACGCACTCCCGCGTGCAGCGTCGAGTCTCTACTCGACGTTCTACGCTTGGGGGCGTTACGCCGCGAGTCTAACCCGGCGTGAGACAGCACCTGGTGGCGCACTTTAGTCTGTGTGACACCGCAGAAACGCGCCCAGCTTCTCCACCGCCGCCCGCTGAATCTCCGCGTCGTCTCCGAAACCTGGGAGCCACACCAGGTCCGCCTCCTTGCGGAACCAGGCGATCTGGCGCTTGGCGTACTGGCGCGTGTTTTGTTGCGCGTGGAACACCGCTTCGCGCCGGTTCAACTCGCCCCGCAGCAACTGCAGCGCCTGTCTGTAGCCGTGCGACTCGAAGGGCTTGGCCGTAGGCGGAAAGCCCAGCTTGAGAATGCGCTCCACTTCCTCCGCCAGTCCGCCGCCGAACATCCGCTCCGTGCGCGCGTCCAGACGGCGGTAGAGCGCTTCCCGGTCCGGCAACAGGCCCAGCTTCA
Source organism: Bryobacteraceae bacterium (assembly GCA_052148435.1). Classification (GTDB taxonomy): domain Bacteria; phylum Acidobacteriota; class Terriglobia; order Bryobacterales; family Bryobacteraceae; genus JBEKYD01. Next base: position 9,174 of record JBKQIF010000072.1, on the reverse strand, counting down.
GGATGCGATAGCCTGTCAGCCCGTCGCGCCCCTGGCGAAAGAGCTGGCTGGCCGGGCGGCGCGCCACCAGCGTCACCTCCAGCGCCCGCGTCACTTTGGGAACGTCGTGGGGGTGAATGCGGCCCGCGGTTTCGGCGTCGAGGCGGGTTAGCAGGCGGTGCAAACTGCCGGCGCGCCGCGCCTCCCGCGCCGCCAGACGCTCCCGCAGCGCCGGGTCGCGCTCCGGTCCGCGGAACAGCCCGTCCACCAGCGCCCGAAGGTAGAAACCAGTGCCTCCGGCGACCATCGGCAGGCGCCCGCGTTCCGTAATCTCACCGAGCGTGCGCCGCGCCACGCGCGCGTATTCGCCGGCGGTGAAAAGCTGGTCGGGATCCACCACGTCGATAAGATGATGAGGCACCCCCCGCCGCTCCGCCACGGGGAGCTTCGCCGTGCCGATATCGAAATGCCGGAAGACCTGCAGGGAATCGCAATTGACGATCTCGCCCGCGAACGCCTCGGCCAAAACCAGCGCCAGCTCACTCTTTCCCGATCCGGTCGGACCCGCCACTGCAACCAGCGGACGCTCGCCTGCATCCTTTCTAGCAGGTGGTGGTCCCGCCTTGTGCACCTCGCCGTGCCGGGCAACTGGAAGGCCGGTCACTGCCTGCGAGGCCCCGTTATACAATAAGAGAGTGCGGTTCGACCGTCGGGGGATCGCACTCGATCGAAAGAAGGTATAGGTTTCATGATTCGGTCAGTCCAAGCGCTTATCGCGATTTCTTTGCTGGCTTCGGCCGGTGCGGCGCAAACTCCCTCCGGTTCCGGCGATGACCGCGCCGGCGCCTATTACAACTTTGCCATGGCGCGGCTGTATGCGCAGTTGGCTGGGTCCGAAGGCAGCCGCGAAGATGTCAACAAGGCCATCCAATACTATCAGCAAGCGCTGAAACTCGACCCTTCCTCCAGTTTGATTTTCGAAGAGCTAGCCAATCTTTACATCGAAACCAACCGCCTGGCGGACGCGGAAACACAAGCCCAGGACATGCTCAAGCAGGATCCCGACAACCTCGGCGCGCACCGCATGCTCGGCCGCGTGTACACAAAAATCGCCGGCGCTCAGCAGGGCCATGTGGACGAAAGCTATCTGCGCAAGGCGGTCGAGCAGTATCAGTGGATCACCCAAAAAGCCCCCAAGGACTCCGAAAGCTGGGTGATGCTCGGCAAGCTCGAGAGCTTTTCCAACAACCCCGCCGAGGCCGAAAAAGCCTTCAACGCGGCCATTGCCGCCAATCCCGACAATGAAGAAGCCCTGGCCGGACTCGCCACCCTCTACTCCGAGATGGGCGATAACAACAAGGCGCTCGAAAAGCTCAAAACCCTGGTCGACAAAAACTCCAACGAGCGTACGCTGGCGATTCTGGCTCAGCAGTATGAGCAGATGGAGGATTTCAAGGATGCCGCCGAAACGCTGAAGAAGGCGGTGGCGCTGGCTCCCGACGACGACCACCTCCAGGCCGAGCTCGCCGAGGTGCTTTCCCAGGCCGGCCAGTACGATGAGGCGCTGGCTATTTACAAGCAGTTGGCCGGGCAGGATTCCCGCGATTGGCGCTACCCGTTCGGCATGGCGCAGATCTATATGCAGCAGCGCGATTACCCCCAGGCGGCCGTCGCGCTGGCCAAAGCGAAGGCCCTCGATCCCGCCGATCTCAATATCCGCAGCGCGGAAGTGGAGTTGCTCGCCGCCCAGCATAAGACCGAGGAGGAAATCGAGGCTCTGAAGCGGATCCTTTCCGATACCGAGCGGCGCAGCTACCGGCCCCAGGATATCCAGAGCCGCGTCGCCTTTCTCGACCAACTGGCGCGGGCGTATCGCGAGGCCGAGCAATACTCTCAGGCGGTCGATACGCTGCAGCAGATTTCCACTCTCGATCCCAACCTGGCGCCCAAAGTGAGCGCCGAAATCGTCGAGACCTGGCGCACGTTCGCCAAAGACCTCAACAACGCGATGAAAGAGGCCGACTCGGCCCTGAAAAAATTTCCCAAAGACCCGATCGTGATCGAAGCCCACGCCAATGCCTTGGCCGACTCCGGGAAAATCGATCAGTCCGCCGCGGAGATGCGCACGCTGCTCGCGGCAGGTCCACGCGTCTACTCGATCGAGATCAACCTGGCGGAGATCTACGAACGCGGCAAGCGCTGGGAAGACATGGCCAAAGCCCTCGATGCGGCCGACAAAGCTCTCGATGCCGACAAGCTCCCGAGCAAGGAAGATCGCGCTACCGTTTCCTTCATGCGCGGCGCCAGGCTTGAGCGGATGAAGAAGTACGACGCTTCGGAAGCCGAATTTCGCAAGTCGATCGATCTGTATCCGAAGAACGCCGGCGCGCTGAACTATCTCGGCTACATGCTGGCCGATCGCAATGAGCGGTTGGACGAAGCCTACAGCCTGGTGAAAAAGGCGCTTGACCTGGAGCCGGACAACGGCGCCTACCTGGATAGCCTGGCCTGGGTTTATTTCCGGCAGGGCAAACTGGCCGAGGCCGAAGACCTGCTCAAGCGCGCTCTTGGCCGCATGAAAGATCCCACCGTGCACGACCATCTGGGGGATGTTTATAGCAAGCTCGGCAAGACCAGGGAGGCCATCGCGCAGTGGCAGGCTTCCCTGCGGGAGTTCCAGCGGGGCTTCGAAGTGGATAACGATCCGGAAGAGGTGTCCAAGGTCAACAAGAAGCTTGACGAAGCGCAGGCGCGCCTTGCCAAGGAAACTCACAACCAGTAGCGGCAGGGTGGCCTAGATAACGTTATAAATTTATCTAAAATACCTATTTTCATAGGTTTGAGTGGATTTGCGCGACCGGTCCTATCGTTTTCGGCCTCGCTGTGGGATACTCATGGTTAGAAGTAGTTTCTAACCCAGATGTCTCAGTTGGACGACGCCGTAACCAGATACAATAAGTTGCTGGAAAGTGGTCCCTACCGCAATTTGGCGTGGGCGGACACCCTGCACAGGCAAATGGAAGAGGCCGGCCTCACCGCCGGCGGCAGGCTCATCTGCCCCTTTCTCCGCCCCAATTTCCTTTCCCGCCGCCAGTATGAATCGCTGGTAAAAACCGGAGAAGCCCTCATTGCCGCCATCGACCGCATGGAGCAGATGGTGCTCGCCAGCCCGGCCCTGCTGGCCCGGCTGGAATTATTGCCGGCCGAAAAAATGCTCGCGTCCATCGATCCCGGTTATCAGGCTTTGGAAGTGGCCGCGCGTCTCGATACCCATCTGGTGAATGGACACCTGCATTTCGTGCAGTATAACGCCGACGCTCCCACCGGCGCCGGCTACGCCGACGCGCTGGCCGATCTGTTCTACGACGCGCCTCCCCTGAAAGAGCTCCGTAAGCGGTACACCATGGCCAAGGTGGGCGGCCGCAAACACTTGCTGTCCGCTCTCTTGAAGGCCTACAAGCTGTTCGGCGGCAAGAAGCTTCCCCATATCGCCATTGTCGAGTTTCGCTCCGCCTACGCCTCCGGCCGCAGCGAGTACGAGCTCTTCCGCGATGGCTTCCGCGAGGAAGGCTACGCGGTCGAAATCGTCTCGCCCGAGCAGCTCGAATATCGCAATGGCGTGATGCGCAAGGGCGCCTTTGAAATCGATCTGGTCTACCGCCGGCTGGGTGTACAGGAATTTCTGATGCGCTTCGATCTCACGCATCCTCTGGTGCAGGCGTACCGCGATCGAAGCGTCTGCGTGGTGAACAGCTTTCGCTCCGAGTTGGCCCACAAGAAAGCCATGTTCGGCCTGCTCACCGACGAAACCCTCACCGCCCGATTCCCGGCCGCCGAACGCAAGGCGATCCGCGAGCACGTTCCCTGGACCCGCCTGGTGGCGCAGACCAGGACCACCTACCAAGACCGGACCGTCGATCTGCCCGAATTCATCGCCCGCAATCGGGAGCGGCTGGCGCTCAAGCCCAACGACGATTCCACCGATTCCCACTCCTACTTTGGCTGGGAAATGGACGACGCGCAGTGGGACCGCGCTCTCAAACAGGCCATGCGCTCACCCTACGTCGCACAGGAACGCGTCGATCCCGTGCGTTCCGTCTTCCCGCTCATGACCTTCGGCCAACTCGAATTTCGGGAGATGAAGGTGGATGTGCATCCGCACGCCTACCTGGGTAAGGTGCAGGGCTGCTCGAGCTGGCTCTCCAGCGGAAACTCCGGCTTCAGCACGGCCTCCGGCATCGTGCCCACATTCCTGGTCGAGCCCAAAAGCTAGCGGTGGGACAGGCCTCCTGGCCTGTCGACGTCTTCGCTAATACCCATTCTCTGTCAGCTTCTCCACCGTCAACCCCTCGCGCGGGGCCATTTTCAGCAGCAGCTTTTCCACGTGCTTGGCCAGGACGTCGCATTCCAGGTTGACGTGCGCGCCGGGGCGATAGCCGCCCAGCGTGGTATTGCGGAAGGTGTGGGGAATGATGGTGACCGAGAGCGTATCGGCTTCGAGCGCGGCGATGGTCAGGCTGATGCCGTCGATGGCGATGGACCCTTTGGAGACCAGGTAGCGATCGAGATCCGGGGGTATGCGGATGCGCAGCCACCAGTTGTCGGCGCCGAGCGAATCCAGCGAGAGGAATTCGCCGGTGCCGTCCACATGGCCCTGTACGATGTGACCGTCGAAGCGGGAGCTGGGTGAGAGCGGCCGCTCCAGGTTGACGCGCGAGCCGGCGTGCAGCGCGCCCAGGTTGCTGCGCTTCAGCGTTTCGGGCGCCAGATCGGCTGAGAAACCGTCCGGGCGAAGGTCGATAGCCGTCAGGCACACACCGTTCACCGAGACGCTCGAACCGGTCCGCATGTCCTGGGCCACCGCGCGGCAGGCGATGCGCAGGCGGGCGCCGGCCGGGCGCGACTCCAAAGCTTCCACCGTGCCCAATTCTTCAATGATTCCGGTAAACATCGGGATAGGCCTCTACGGCGAACTCGTCGGGCGGAATGGAATGCAGCGTAAGATCGTGCAGACGGATGGCGTCCACCCGGCGCCGGCGCCCGATGCCGCCGGCCAGGGGCAAAGCCTCCAGGCCACCCAGGATTTTGGGAGCGTAATAGAAGAAGACGCGATCCACCAGTCCGGATTCCAGCGCGGTCCAGTTCAATTTGCTGCCGGCTTCGATCATCAGTGAAAGATAGCGGCGCTCGCCCAGCCAGGAGATCAGGGCGGCGAGATCGGCACGTCCCCCCGGCCCGTCGAAAACCAGCACCTGGATGCCGCGGGCCGCGAGCTGGGCGCGCCGGTCGGCTGAGGAGGCCGAAGTCGTCACCGCCACCAGGTCCCCGCCGGCGCTGCGAGCCATCTTGGAATCGACGGGCAGGCGGAGCTGCGAATCCATCACGATGCGCAGCAGCGGGCGCGACCGGCCGTTACCCGTACGGTCGGTGAGCAGCGGGTCGTCGGCCAGCACGGTACCGATGCCGGTGAGGATGGCGTCGTGATCGTGGCGCAGCTCCTGCACGTGGGCGCGGGCCCGCTCGCTGGTGATCCAGCCGCGGTTATCGTCGGGAGCGGAAATCTTGCCGTCCAGCGTGATGGCCGCCTTGAGCGTCACCAGCGGCCGGCCGGTGCGCGCGTAGTGCAGAAACGGCTCATTGAGCTTGGCGGCTTCCGCGGCGAACTCCGGAGCCAACTCAACTTCAATACCGGCAGCGCGCAGTTTGCGAAAACCTTCGCCGCGCACCAGCCGATTGGGATCTTCCAGAGGGGCGACCACCATCGCCACTCCGGCCGCAATCAGTGCGTCCACGCAGGGCGGAGTGCGGCCGTAATGCGAGCACGGCTCCAGGTTCACGTACACCGTTGCCCCGCGAGCCTTGTCGCCGGCTTCGGCCAGCGCCGCCACTTCGGCGTGATCGCGGTTCTCCCAGGTGTGGAAGCCCCGGCCGACCACTTCGCCGCCCCGCACCACCACGGCGCCCACCATCGGATTCGGGCTGGCCAGCGCACGGCCGCGCCGCGCCAAAGCCAGCGCCTCCTGCATGTAGTCGGGATTGACGGGCTGACTCATTCAAATACACTTCACTCGAATAACGACGCGATGAACTTTTCGGCGTCGAACGGTAGCAGGTCCTCCGCCTTTTCGCCCACCCCGATGTAGCGGATCGGCAGGTTCAGCTCGCGGGCGATAGCTACCACGATACCGCCCTTGGCCGTGCCGTCGAGCTTGGCGAGCGCAATGCCGGTAACGCCGGAAGATTCGGTGAACTTGCGCGCCTGCTCCAGGCCGTTCTGCCCGGTGGTGGCATCGAGCACCAGCAACACTTCGTGGGGAGCGTCGGGGATCACCTTCTTCGCCGTACGGTTCATCTTTTCGAGCTCCGCCATCAGATTCTCCTTGGTCTGCAGGCGGCCGGCGGTGTCGACGATCACGTAGTCCACTTTGCGTGCCTTGGCGGCGTTGAGCGCGTCGAACAGAACCGCGCTGGGGTCGCTGCCGGGATTCTGACGGATCACCGCGGAACCGGTGCGCTCGCCCCAGATTTCGAGTTGCTCGATGGCGGCGGCGCGGAAAGTGTCGGCAGCGCAGAGCAGCACGCTGCGATGCTCGGATTGAAAGCGGCGGGCCAGTTTGCCGATAGTCGTAGTCTTACCGGCCCCGTTGACGCCCACCACCAGCACCACCGCCGGCGGCTCGGCTACGCGCGCCGGCGCGCGCTCGCTGGCCGCCAGGATTTCGAGCAGGTGTTCGCGAATGAGACCCTTCAGCTCGGCGGCGTCGTTCAGTTGATGGCGCGCCACCCGCTGGCGGATGCGCTCCAGGATCTCTTCGGTCGTCCGCACCCCGATATCGGCCGAAATCAGGGTGAATTCCAGCTCTTCCAGGAGGCCGGCGTCGATCTTCTTCTTGCCCTCCAGGGCGTCTTCCAGCGCCGAGACCAGCCCCGAGCGGGTCTTTTGCACGCCGGCTTTCAGTCTTTCCAGTAACGACGGTTCCTGCTCGACCGAGCCGAAAAGGGTTTGGATCATTTTTCCTTCATTCTAGCCGAAGTCGTCAGCTCAGAAGGTCTTGGCGGAACGCATGGGGACTTCGCTCCGCTAAGTCCTTTGATTTTAATCCAACCGCTACGAATTTGCCGCGCCACGGAACCCTCGGCGGCGTCGGCGCATCCAATAAGAACACAGTACCGGGTGAGCTCTGCCGCTAACCACGATTTAACTCCTCTCTGAGTGCCCCTCGATCGGGATTCGACTTTAATTTAGTTACAAACGGAGGATTGTCATGCAACATCTGCCGGAAATCGAGGCGAAGAACTATCTGTTCGTCAGCGATTTCGATCAAACGCTCAGTTTCAACGATTCCGGACTGGTCCTGAGCGAGCTGCTGGGCGTGGCGGAGTTTACGGAAAGAATCCAAGGATTGGCGAAAATCCACCTGGTTCAGCAGGGCGGCGAACTGTCCTACCTGCTGCTGCACGATCCGGAGTATCGCAGAGTGCGGCGCGAACACCTTCATGAAGTCGGCAAGCTCGTCCGGTTAAAACAGAACATCCCGACGCTGTTTAAGTTGTTGAAGGACCTGGATGGGCATCGCTTTTCGTTCTACGTGGTGTCGGCCGCGCCGCAGGAAGTCATTCAATCGGCTCTGGAGGGCATCGTGCCGGCCGATCATATTATCGGCACGCAGTTTCAGTACAACCCCGACACGGGAGAGATTCAGTCTATTCTGCGCGTGCCGGCGGGCTACGGAAAAGTGGCGGTGGTGGATGAGCTGCGCGCCAGCCTGTCGCTGAGCTATAACCGGGTCGTGTACGTGGGCGACGGCAGCTCGGACGTACACGTGATGCTGCACGTGAACCGGCTGGCGGGCCTGACCATCGCGGTTTCGGAAAACGACTACATCAACCCGATTGCGCAGCGCACGGTGCTGAGCGACGACGCGCTGAGCGTGCTGATCCCGGTGCTCGAAGAGCTCGCCGGTTGGGACTCGACCCTGATCCGCCGGTTCTTCGAGGCCAACGGCTTTGCGTTGCACGCGTGGGATAAGGTCCAGACCGACACGCTCAAAATCTATCCTGCGGTGCAGCCGGCCGTGGCCGCCGCACGGGGGGTGGTGTAAATGTTGGAATCCATTGGATGGGTCGCGACGGCGGTGTTCTCCGCATCCTATTTCTTCCGGCAGCCGTCGGCGCTGCGTCGCATCCAGGCCGGCGCGGCATGTTTGTGGATCGCCTACGGTCTGGCGATTCACGCCCGGCCAGTGGTGATCGCCAACGTGATTGTAGCCTTGGCCGCGCTGTATTCGGCCTACCGGGGAGAGCGGGCGAATCCGGCGGCGGAAGAGTAGCAACTTTGCCGTTCCTTTGTTTTCAACAGCTTGGTGGCTTTGTTCGGGATATTCCTGGGGAGCGAAGCCAACGAGTGTGCCGGCCAGGGTTTGTCGATTGCGGTACGGAGCCTTATCGGGCTCAGGGAAGCTTCCGAATTCGGTGCAGGCACGGGCCGCAAGATTGGATTGCCAAAGGATCATCATCACTCCGGCCCCAGGATACAACGGCAGCGTGGCGCTGGGGACAGGAAGTGCTTTGTATTCAGTGAGGAAAGGGTTGTGACTCGCATTCGCCGGGAAGACAACTCCCCTCTTCGACCAGGCAGTACTCGCAACATCGACCCGCACGTTGGATCACAAGAAGGCGCACGGCCGCGTCTATGTTACGAGCCACTAGTCAGGATCTGTCGGGCGCGCCCCTTAGCCATCCTTAGGATATGTTCCAGATCCATAAAGTGATCTAGCTCCGACTTATCCTCGGGCGACAATCCGCCCTCTTTCTCCCGCGCAATCAATTCGGCAACGCGCTGTTGGGCCGCGGCAGAGGGGCAATAGACGATCTCCAGGTACGACGGGATGGCGGCGTTACTCATCTTCGTCCCTTCCATAAGCATAGCGCCGCCCGCTTGCCTCCACAATCACAGTCCGCTCCTGGCGAAAAACCGGCATCGCGCGCGGACGAGGGCGTCCGCCGTGGCGCACGCACACCTGCGTGCCGCGTCGCCACTCTGGCGACGCCCGATCGGCGTGCGAAGACGTGTCGGTAGAGTCGAGGATGGGCGCGAGAAACGGACGTTGAGCGCCCGCCCCGTTTCCCATCCCCGCTCATCAAACCGGACGTGCCCATTTCAGGCATCCGGCTTTCCGACTGGCTTCATCGTAG
>JBKQIF010000071.1:0-7306 GCA_052148435.1 Bryobacteraceae bacterium | reverse complement strand
CCGCGACGGCGGCGAACGTCTCGCCAGTGGCCGCGAGGATCGGCGTCTCGCCGGTCAGATTCATAACCCGCCGCACAATCACATCGCAATAGGCCGGGCTGATCTCGCAGCCGTAACCGGTCCTGTCGAGCAACGCCGCTGCGGCCATCGTCGTTCCGCTCCCCATGAACGGATCGAAGACCACATCGCCGGCATCGGAGTACGCCAGCAAGAAGAACTCCACCAGCGCGCGCGGGAAGGGAGCGGAGTGCGAGCCTTGCGAGGATTCCGATTTCACTTCCACCACGTTGCTTGGGCGCGCCAAGCCGGTGTGGCGGCCATCCGAATCGTCGGACAGACTGTTCCTGCTGCGCTGCCATGCACTCTGGTTCTTCCCCCCGTCCGCGGCCGCGCCCCGCGCGCCGGTCCCCAGGAGTCCGCTCCCGGAGTTTGATTTCGGATTGTTCGGGGAGTAGTCGAAGCAGTCCTCCGACTCGTGGCTCACGGCCTGCGGCCGAAACTTAATCTGCTGCTGGCGGCAGAAGTGAAACACCGGTTCCCAAGCGTTCTTGAATCGGTTTCCCCAGCCGCCCGGCACACCGTTATCGGTCTTGCGCCAGCAGAACGTGTCTACGAATCGCCAGCCCCACTGCCGCCGGTGCGCGATGACGAGGTCCATCACGTACAGGTCGCGTTCCCCGTCGTCGGCGTGCTCCTTGATGTTGAGGAAGTAGGAGCCATCGGGCGCCAGAATCGATTCGACTCCAGCCGCGACCGCGCCGAACCACTTGACGTACTCATCCGGACGAACCGGCTTGAAGCCGCTGGTGGCGTCGTACTCGCGCTGCGTTGCGTAGGGTGGCGAGGTCACGACCACGTTGGCCAGCGCATCGCCGAACAGAACACGAATCGTTCCACCGTCGCGGCAGTCGCCGCAGATCAGGCGGTGGGCTCCGATCAACCACACGTCGCCGGGCAGGGTTATCGGCTGGGCTGGCGGTTCGGGGACCTCGTCGGTCACATCCTCCGGCGGCGCGTCGCCGTCTTCGAGCAGCGCCTCCAGTTCCTCGTCGCTGAAGCCAATGAGCGCGAGGTCCACGCCGTCTGTTTCGAGTTCGCGCAGTTCGCTGGCGAGCATCTTCTCGTCCCATCCGGCATTCATCGCGAGTTTGTTGTCCGCGAGGATGTATGCCCGCCGTTGCGTCTCACTGAGGTGGTCCAGCACCACGACCGGCACCTCCGCGAGGCCCAACTTGCGGGCGGCCAGGAGACGGCCATGGCCGGCAATGATCCCATCCATCGAGTCAACCAGGATCGGATTGGTGAAGCCGAACTCCAAGATGGACGCCGCGATCTGCGCTATCTGTTCGGCAGAGTGCGTGCGCGCGTTCCTGGCGTACGGAACCAGCCGGTCGGTCGGCCAGATTTCGATGCGCCGTGCCATCGCGGGCGTTATGGTCGCCGGAGGTGTCGCCATTGGTTTACGAACAACTACAGAAGAGGCGTGTCAATGGCCAGGAAGTCCAACGTTGGACTTGCGGCCTGGCTCGCGCCGGAATCGGCCACCCTTTCGCGCCCCGGTGCCCCGTGTCGCGCCGTTTGGCTGGGGGTTGGCCGGTTGGTCCACCCGCGGCCTCGGGCGCGCCCTGGCCGCCACTGACCGCTGACCACCTGACCGCCCCTTTTTGCGCCTGTCGCTAGCGAAACTGCGCTACTCTTCAACGCGCCGCCGAAAGTCGCCGGGAAGTACCTATGGCTTTAACAGGCTCTTTGGGGTTCCGAACAACCGCCCCGCGAGCACGAGCGATGTACCGCCCACCGACTTGGCGTCTGGCTTTCATCCGACGCGGCACTCCGCTACAACCTGCAGGAAGACGCCGCGGGTGATCACGGGCACGCCGTCGTCGTCGCGCTGGTCCAATCGCCGAAGGCTCCAGCAGCGGCCAGTCTCGATGTTCTGCAGGAAGCTGTACCGGGTGCCACTCCGCGCGTTTGTCTCAACGGGGTTGCCGCCGTCTTCCTGGAGCAGCCAGATCGCCTTCAGATGCCCCTTCCGGCCGTAGGCAGGTTTCACATAGCCACTTTCGATAAGTCGCTTTGCGGCTTCGAGCGAGCGAAAGCCCAGAGAGGTACCGTCAGCCGCGTAGATCGGGATCTGTTCGCGCTTGGGAGACACTTTGGTTGTTTGGATCGAAGGGAAGGAGTTTATTGAGAGTCCCGTCTCTCGGGCCAGACCGCAGCTTACATCCCTTGAATATCAGGTCCGGAATTCAGTCGTCAACAGTAAAGTTGGACGGCCACGGAGAAGTCGCGGGCGTTGGGCGCGGTGGGCATCGTCCTTATATAGAAACGAAATGTTGTCGTCTCAGGAAGACGACGACACGAACGAAAAACGGTGCCCAAGGTGCCCAGACTTGCCACCTCGTTGAATCGGTTGGCTTGATCGTGGGCAGGTATCGAAATCCACACGATGCCCATGGCTGCCCGTGCTCAAAATTGGTTTTGGACTCCAGTTGGACTCCGGCGAGGACGTTCTGGCGGGCGGGGAAACGGTAAGTCTATGAAACGTTTTGGTGGACCTGGTGAGATTCGAACTCACGACCTCTTCCATGCCATTTAAGAAATATCAATCACTTGCAGACAATTTGACGCAAAACAAAAGACTTAGCAATAGGCGACGTGGACTCCGGTGGACGCCACGGGACGGCTTTGGGGGCGTCTGGACTCCACGCGGACTCCGGGACTCCACGCGCGGGGCTGGCACGTGGCGTGCTTCCCCGCGCGCGGTTGCGGGCTGATCTATTTGTTGTCTGCCGAAGGAGACAACAATCGGTTTCCATATAAGGAGGATGCCCATGTGGGATGCCGAGGGCGTGGCGTTCCGCCCGCGCGGGGCAATGCTGCGCAAGGCTCCGCCCCAGTTAGCTGACCTCTAGTTCGACCGGCCTCACCACCCAGAGCGCGCCATCGCGAAGTTTGCCGCCGATGCCGCCGCGTTTCTTCTGGCCGTACACTACCCCGTGCGCTGGCTCCTCCGGCAAAGGATCAGGCGCCACGGCCTGCTTCAGTGATCGGGCGTGAGCGGCGGTAATCGAAGCCAAACCATAACCAGGATAATTGCGGATCGCATCCTCGGGCGGTCGTCCGTCTCTCGCCATGACTGATTCCAAACTGATCGACAGTTCTTCGTCTTTGAAAGCAGCCGAAGATATGACCGCGTTGCCGTGTTCGTCCCAATCGACCCAAGTACGTGGGATGCGCCGCAAGAGCCGTTCGTCCGCCGGGATGTTTGGGTCATCTTCAAAGACGCGACCTGGCATTCGATCCCCGTGAATGGTTAATCGAGCTTCCCAATTATCGACCTGAGCAGAGCGTTGTCTTGAGGCAGTGTGTGCTCGGACTCGTCCCCGCTCACGCGGTCTCGATAGTAGAAAAACGGCTGTCCATCTCGATCAAACACAATCTCCAAATCGATGCCCTGTCGGTGCCACTCAAGCTGAAGGCCGCCGCTGGATAAAGGTACAACACGCGGAGCCGGACTCGTGGGCCCAAGGAGACCGTTGATGAGGTTCATCGCGTAATGAACCACCTTCGGGTCAATCGGACCCGCACCATAGCTATCCCAATTGTGCAGGAGCGTAAACAGATCGACGAAGCCTTGCATGAGGGGGTCGAACCAGGCAGGAAGCGGCTGACCGTAATCCTGCCATTCAACTTGGTACGCTTGTCCGCGAGAGTAATACTTGCGTTGCCGGCGTATCAGAACTGGTTGCTGAAACACGCTGACCAAAAGGCGGTCACCACTGGAAAAATAGTCCAGGTACGCGGCAGAAGCGCTGGTCGCCAAAATACCGCGATCTTGAACCGTGAGTTCAGCGGTTCCCAATGCTGGCATCGTTCTTGATCCTCCAAATGTTGTGCATTGAATTGGTGGTCAACCTCTTGAACGTTGTTACGATCCACTCCCGACCGATGTCGAAAAAATCGACCGCGTCGCCAACCTGCCCCCTAGCAGTCAGGTGCAGCAGGTACATCGGACGGTTATCGGAGGTTCTGATCGCTGGCTGTACGTCGACATGGAGCCGACCGATCGGTTTTCCGTCCTTACTCGGAATGACGAACCGGGTATGCAGGCGCAAATCCTCCGCTGGTCCAGGAGGCACGAGATCCGTCGAGCGCCAGAATGTGAAGATTCTGTCCACGTCGCCGTAGTGCTCCCACCCCTCGCCGGCGAGGATGTGGTTCACATACGTCACTTCACATTGATTGACGTGCGGGGTGCCGAGTTGGTTTTTCTCCAGGAAAGCCAGAAAGATCCCGTAGTCCCGATCAAAGTGCGGGCGAATGGTCTCATCGTAGTGGGGATACTGGTGGCTCTCCCCTTCCTTGCGCCAGTTCTTTACGAATCTGTCGTTCTGAACCTGGATCATCTCGCTCCCCTGATCGTTGGCGAACCAGATTCGCGGTATAGGGAAACTCTCCAGCGCCTGGAACTTGAGACCGACCCGAGCGGCTGGGTTTTCCGGAAACTGCTCGATCACCGGCTCCAGCGCCGGACGCTCTTCGGTCTTCGGGAAGGCAGCGCGGTATTCACTCCAGAGGAGCCCAAGATGCGCCGCCTGGACCAATGGCAACGGCTCGAACTGCACAGACAAAACGGTTTCGACAACTGGTGGGTTGTCAAAATCCGGCAGATGCTCTGGACGGGGTGGCACCGTAGTCTGCCTTTTCAAAGCATTTTCCACGAAATATGTTCTAGTGTTGACGATGATTGTATTGCAGCCGAAAGTCCGGCGTCAACGCGCTCTCTTTTTCAGGGTCGGGGCACATCACCCTTCTCCTAGATTAGTCGATTCGCGGCCGCGACGCGCCGAAGAAGTGCCAAGAGGGGGAAGTTGTGGAAGGGACCGCAACCCGATCTGTGCAGGATGCGGGGTCGTCGGGACTCGTTTCCTGGTCTTCAACCAAGGACTGGCAGTCGGTTGGATTTCCCTACTGCACGACCGCTGTCTGCTTCTCGCCAACGCTGGCGAGGCGCTCCTGGATCAGTCGCGTGAGTTCTTCCTGGCGGGTCAGTTGGATCTTCGTGTATTCCTCGGTCATCCGGACCGTGCTGTGCCCGGCGATCTTCGACGCCTCAATGCTCGACCCACCCACCTCCTGCCGCCACGTGATGTTGGCGCGTCGGAAGGAGTGCGGACCCAGACCTGGGAAATCGCAGCCCTCGGCGACCGCCGCCCGCTTTAGAGCTTGCCGTACGCCGGAATCCCACAGCGGGAGGCCGCTGCCGTCCGTCCGGACGAAGACCCAGTTGTCTGCTTTCGCGTTATCCGCGGCAGCCTTCGCGCGGTAGCGGTCGCCCAGGTATCCCAACGTGAGCGGTCGTTTGCTGGTCTTCGACTTCGGATCGTCTATGTCGCCGCGCCAATAGCGCTGCGCGATGCGTAGGATACCAGTCTGGAGATCCACGTGGCACCACTTGAGCCCCAGGATTTCAGAGATTCGTGCGCCGGTGGCGATTGCGGTTTCCAGCACCAGCAGGTTCGGATCGCTCAGCAGCGCCAGCACTTTTACGGTCTCCTCTTCCGTCAGAATCCGTTCGGGCCTCACGCTCCACTTCTCCCCAATCTTGACGCGGGAGATCGGGTTGCGCCGTCCCTCGGGCCAGTAGCCCCACTCCTCGGCCTTGGTGTAGATGCCGGACATGATGCCGCGCAGGTCGTTCATCATGTGCCAGGAGTCGCAGGTCTTGAACAGCCACTGCTGGACCTCATCGGGTTTGATCTCGCACAAACGCCGGTCGCCCCACTGTGGGACGATGCGCTGCTCAAGGTGGATGATGTACTTGTCGCGGGTCGGCTTCGCCAGCAGGAATCGCCCAGCGGCTTCCGCTTCAACGTGCGCCGCCCTGTATTTTTCCACCATCTTGCTGAACAGAGCCAATCCGTCAACGACCTTCTCCTGAATAGTGGGCCTGTTGATCGTCGCCACGAATTTGTCGCGCGCAACTTCCGCCTGCTTCTTCGAGAGCTTAGTGTCGCCCTTGCTCGGGCCGACCGTGTGGAATTTCCGGATGGCCTTCGTCGTACC
This sequence comes from Bryobacteraceae bacterium, assembly GCA_052148435.1. Lineage (GTDB taxonomy): Bacteria > Acidobacteriota > Terriglobia > Bryobacterales > Bryobacteraceae > JBEKYD01. The sequence continues at coordinate 1,237 of JBKQIF010000071.1, read as the reverse complement.
GTCCGCTTGCAGAACGTCTTCCCAGTAGCGGAAATACCAGTACGAGCCTCCGCGATCCGTTCGCTCGTGAACTCCGGGATGCTGAATCCGTATTTTCAACTTCAAACCTCCAGTTAGCGCCTGAAGGTTACCGTCGTCTCGAAGCATCAAGCAAGTCTCATCGTGTCAATTACTTAGAGTCAAATCGTGACCGCCAGAGGAGATTCCCTCTGGCAGACGTACAGCGTGTGCCGGGCGCGTGTCATCCCGACGTAGAAAAGCCGGATCACCGAGTCTCTTTGCGGTCCGTGCTTCTGGTAAGCGGCGTCGCCGGCTGGGCTAACATCCGGAAACAGAAACACGACATCCGCCTCGCCGCCCTTTACCGAGTGGATGGTTCCGACGATTACGCGAGGTGGTTCCTCCAGCGCGGCTGGTCCGCCGGCCAACGCCGTTGTGACCGGAAACTGCACACGGGCATGGAACTCCGGTGCGACGCGACGGGCCCACCACTGGAGCAATCGCTTGGGGTCGCCGGACGCTGCCAGAAGAGATTCGAGCACGGCCGCCTCAAACAATTCGCCGAGCCGCTCCATGGTCACCGGGAGGGAATCGTCGGATGCGTCGATTAGCTCTCTGGCTCCCGTGCGCAGATTGCCCTTTGGGTTGAGCCACTCGGCCCACAGCTTGAGGTCGGCGTGCGTCCACGGGTGATCGCCAAGAAGGGACAGAATCCGATTCGTCGAGGACCCTTTTCGTCCACGCCGCAGTGGATTCCAGAAGCCGGCAGATTTCCTGTACGGGTTGTGAAAAGGGATTCCCCATTGCCGCAGTACTGCGATCACCGGATGCAGCATATAGGAGCATGACGCCAGCAGCATCACCTTCTGTCCCTTCTCGAGGTGCTGCATGATCGTTTTGAGAATCCAGTACTCGGGCGATTTGTAGCCGCCGCGCGAGATGTCCACGCACATGCCGTCTTCGGGCCGCGGATCGTAGACCTTCTCCTGTCTGCGCGTGACTTGATGGATCAACCGGTTCGCGCGGGCGTGAACGTGGCGCGGCACCCGGTGACTCTCCTTAAGGATGATCTTGTGGTCCTCGGGGATTTCGGGGTCCAACACCGCATCCGGCGTCGCGCCGCACCAGGAGTAGATGGTCTGGTCGTCGTCGGCCGCAATGATGAAGTACTGCGCGTTCTCACCCCACCTGCGCACCAAGCCCAACTGCATCGGGTTCAGGTCTTGCGCTTCGTCGG
>JBKQIF010000070.1:0-32086 GCA_052148435.1 Bryobacteraceae bacterium | reverse complement strand
CCGTAGTTGCGGTTCTGGGCACGGGTGATGTTGCAGCGTTCGACGTTGCTGTACTTGTCGGTGGTGTCGATCATGTCGGGGACCAGGGTGACGAGGACGCGGTCGGAGCGGCGGTCGAAGGCTTCGTTGAGACAGGCGGTGAAGATGCCGGACTCGAGGCGGGCGGCGCGGCGCATGGACTGCTGGGCGATGGCGATGGTCTCGATGGCGAACAACTCCTGGGAATTGATGGGTTGGTAAGTGGCGACGAGGTCGGCTTTGAACTTGTCGATCTCGGCGGGATCTTCGAGACGGACGACGGCGAAGTTGGTACCGGCGAAGCCGTGCTGGGAGGAGTTGGCGGCGGAGCGGAGCTTGCCGGCGGGGGTTTTCGGGCCGGTACTCTTTTGCGCGTTGGCGCGATTGGCGGCGAGGCGCGCTTCGGAGAGGGGACGTTTGGATTGGCCGGACATGTAGGAACCTTTCGAAAGGCAGCGGCGGCTGAGATGGCCGGCACTACGGGGGAAAAAGATTTGAGCCACAGATGAACGCCGATGAACACGGATGAAAACCAATTGGCTTTTCACCGGTGGAGACCAGAGGCCGGATGGATTCTCCGGCGGTTCCAGCAGCCTAATTCAGAGTTAACACGCGGAGGGGGTTGAGCTTGGAGTTAGGATGGCGGCAACTAGCTGGTAATAAGGGAGATAGAGAATTTGGAAGAGCTGTGACTGAACGTGGATTGAGCCCCATTTTTGAGACAGAGTTATGAGATGTGCAAGCGGCGGCAGACTCAACTCGACGCCTCTGCGTTAGTTGAGGGCGTTGGCCAGACGACTATCGAGCTCGGTTTTGGCGGCTTCGGGCGACTCGCCGAGCCATGAAGATCCGGGGTTGGGGAGGAATGCGATGAGTTCCTCCCAGGTCCAAGGCTTGTCCGGCGAGAAGGCGGCATAACCAAGCGCGTCGGCCAGGCGCCAGCTCACCTTGATGAGGTTGTCCAGGCCGATTTCCCCGGGAACCAGCTCATCGTGATGGGTCGCGATGGCGGCGGCGAATTCGTCCGGGAAGTTCCAATCCTGAGCCAGGTAGGCGCCGGCGGTGCAGTGGTCGATCTCGAAAAGGTCCCGTTCGGTCTGCAGCAGATCGAATCCGAAGCCGTCGGAGACTTCCAGCATGCGCGAGTATTCATCGGGATAGGCCGACATCATCCCGAGCGTGCCCAGATTGTGCAGCAGGCCGGTGGTATAGGCGGCGTCGCAATCGGACCGGGCGATGCGGGCGGCTTCTTCGGCGATGACGGCGGTAATCAAGCTGTGGACCCAGACTTTGCGAAGCGCGACGATCCGTACCGAGGAGCGGACCATGCGGTTCATCGCGACCAACGTGGCCATGGTTTTGATGCGATCGGTGCCAACCATCTGGATGGCCTGAGGGATGCTGGTCACCTCGCGGCAGAGGCTAAAGAGCGCGGAGTTGGCAAAGCGGAGTAACTCCGCCGCAAAGGACGGGTCCATTTTGACGAGACTGCCAATTTCATGAACGCCGACGTCTTCTTTGCCGACGAGGGCAAGGAGCCGGTGGGCGATCGCGGGAAAGGGCGGCACCAGGCGGAGCGCCCATGGCGCTTGCGGACGGGCGAGAAGTTCAGTCATTACACACTCCACGTACTTAATCGGCGGAATCGGCTTCAAGATTAGGGGGAATTTACGCAGCAGCTCGCGGCAAAAACTGTTCCGTCCGGACAAAGAATCGGCGACAAGATCGCCGGCGCTGCCGTCGCGGCCCGGTAACTTATTGAATCTACTGACCGGCGCGCGTCGGCGGGGTAGGGGAGGTGTCTCATTTTCGGTGATGTCAGGGCGAGCTAATAAAGCGTGCCCCACCGCCGGTACAATGGGATGTCTTGGCCGCCTACACGCGCGGCCGCGTTCACCCTTTCCTGCAGCTTTCCAACCTGACCAATACCGGCTACCTGGAAATCCAGGGCGTGCCGATGCCGGCGAGAACCGCGATCGGAGGGCTGGAGTGGGTGATACGCGGCCGGTAGAGCGAGTGCGAGGGATGACAGACCACGCAAGGCGATGGTCTGTCCCACGGGAATGGTTCAGGCGGGTTTCGCGGCGGCGCCCGGCTGGGCTTTCATCTGAGCGCGGATGGCGTTCATGCGCTGGCGGAAGGCGGCGACTTTTTCGCGGCCGCCGGGGGTGTCATCGATGAGTTTTTCCAGGTTGACAAACGCCTGGGGCGAGTAGGCGGCGCGGATCTGGGCGAGCAGCGGCTCGACCTTGGAGAAGACACCGATGTGCTCGCCGTTGGTATCGTTGAACAGATCCAGGCCGATGGCGCCGTGGTTGACCAGGGCGGCGGCCATTTCCCAATAGCTGATCACCATGCGCAGGTGGCCGCTATGTTCGGTGAACATGATTTTGTTGTAATCGTCAAACGACTCGGGGTGGAATTCCGCAAAATACCAATTGCGAGCTATGCGCATGGTTTCCTCGCGGCGCAACTCGTATAATTTCAGAATCAAACCGGCTTCATCCTGTTTCGACATAGAAGGGCCTCCTTGGCAATGCCATGGTAGCAGATGGTCCGGGAGGGGCGGCGGGTTGTGGCGGGAAGCCGGCTGACGGCGGCGCCTCAGCAGCTCAGGCGCGACAGGCCACGAAAGGCGATGGCCTGTCCCACTGGGCAGCTCAGGCGCGACAGGCCACGAAAGGCGATGGCCTGTCCCACTGGGCAGCTCAGGCGCGACAGGCCACGAAAGGCGATGGCCTGTCCCACGGGGCAGCTCAGGGGTGACAGGCCACGAAAGGCGATGGCCTGTCCCACGGGGCAGCTCAGGGGTGACAGGCCACGAAAGGCGATGGCCTGTCCCACTGGAAACTGCCTTATCGTTCCGAAACGGCGTTTTCGGCCAGCAGGCGTTCGATCAGGGCGGTGACGTCGCGGCGGAGTTCGTCGTGGAACTGGCCACTGGCGCGGCCGGGGAAGCCGGCATGGACGCCGCGGACTTTGCCGTCGCGGCCCAGGTAGAAGGTAGTCGGCCAGCAATCCAGGCCCACCGCCTGCGGGATGCTGGCGGCCAACTCCGAGGGCTCGCCGGGCACCAGGACGGTGTAATCGATGCCGTATTCGCGGATGAAGGCGCGCAATTGGACGGGGTCTTTCACCTGTTCGCCCTGCTCGAAAGAGAGGGAAACGATTTCGAGGCCGCGGCTGCGGTACTTGCGGTAGAGCTCTTCGAGGAAGGGGGCTTCGTCGTGGCAGTTGGGGCACCAGCTTCCCGAAATGGCGACGATCACAACCTTGTCGCGGAAGCGCGCGTCGCGGTCGGAGACCAGCTTGCCGTCGAGGCCGGGCGCCGAGAAATGGAACGGTTCGGAGGGGTCCTTGACGCTGGTGTGGCGGGAGGGATCGGCCGGCTCGGGAAGGCCCTGGGCGCGCGCGTTATCGGAGCGCACGGCAGTTAATCCGTTCCGGCCGTTCTCGACCAGCGCGAGCGTGCCGTCGGCCTGGGGCGTCACTTCGAGCAGCAGTGGACGAGCGCCATCGAAGTGGCTGAGGACGAATTTGCCATCCTTATACCTGCCCTCAATCGCGCCGGTATCGCCATCCACGCGGAGAATGGCGGCGGAAACTTCGGCGCCGGACTGGCGCACGATGAAGCGCCAGGCGCGCTCGCCCTTGGCGCTGCCGGTGGCTACTTCCCAGAGGCCGGCAATGGAGGGCGCCTGGGCGTTGGCCTCGGCGGTGGGTGGGGTGAAGCGGACCGCGTGGAACGGGTAGCGGCGGCCCTCGCGGCCGTAAGTGCCATCCAGCGCGCCATCCTTCAGGGTGGCTTCGAGGCGCGTGGAATAAGAATCGAATCGCAGGAGCAGCGCGCCGTTTTCGAACTTACCGCTGGCAGACGTTTCCTTCTCTTCGCCATTGAAGAAAGACCCGCGGACGCCGCTCCCGCCGCCGGAAATCTCGAAGCGGAAGGGAATCTCCAGGCCGTTTGATTTGATGGTGGCATCCCAGAGACCGGATAAGGATTGCCCTGAGACGAAGGGGGCGGCCAAAAGCGCGGCGAGCAGGGCGCGACGAATACTAGACATTGTCCATGTAGTATATGGGCTTTGGTGCGGCCTAGTCAAACGCCGCGATTTAGGAGCGCCGGGGCGCGGACATGGCAGGCGGTTTCGGCCGCGGCTTATGCCCCAGCCGTCAGCGCCTGCCCCTGACGCTATCTCCAATAGCCCTTGTGGAAGCGCCAGCGGCTGCCTTCGTGCCGCCATTCGGGCGCAACCCACGCAGCCCGTGCGCGCGGGGGACGCAGCCAGCGACCTTGCGCCCACTCCCACCGCGAACCGCGCAAGTCCCAGAATCCCGCAACCCAGATATAACCGGGTCCGGGCGCGACGCCCACCACTCCATAACGGGGCGGCGGCGGACCTTCCACCACCACGGCAGCGCCTCCCGCGCACGCGGTCATGAGCGCGCTCGCAATCACAAATGCTCCGGCCATCCATTTCCGTTTCATCACGGTCCTCCTATTTCTAAAAACGGAATCGGCGGCCGGCCAGTTGCGGACCTGAACTCCCGTTAATGTTAGAAAACGTTCATCGAGCGAGGAGTGGAGGGCCCCGCCGGATGGCGGCGCGGGCCGCTCCGCAAGAAGCGGCAGGGGCGTCAAAAAAAATTAGGCGGCGAGGCGTTCCCGCCCTACAATAGCGGTTTCGTGTCCGGACGGAACCTATGATGGCAAATCCCGCACTCGGAGTAGTTTTTCATTGGCTGGGAGGCCTGGCCTCGGGCAGTTTCTACGTACCGTTTCGCTTCGTGAAGAAATGGTCCTGGGAAACATACTGGCTGGTCGGCGGTGTATTCAGTTGGATCGTGGTGCCCTGGGCGCTGGGCTGGCACATGACCAGCGACCTGATGGGGGTGCTGCACGAGACTTCCTGGAACACGCTGTTCTGGGTTTACTTTTTCGGCATCCTGTGGGGTTTCGGCGGGCTGACTTTCGGGCTCACCATGCGATACCTGGGGATGTCGTTGGGAATGGCGATGGTGCTGGGCTACTGCGCCGCCTTCGGCACCTTGATGCCGCCTATTTTCCACGGGCAGTTCGGGCACGTGGCGCACACCCGCTCGGGACAGGTGATCCTGGCGGGAATCGCGGTGTGCATGGTGGGCATAGCGCTGGCCGGCCTGGCGGGCATTTCCAAGGAGCGCGAAATGTCAACCGCGGAAAAGACCGCGGTGATCAAAGAATTCAGCCTGAAGAAGGGAGTGCTGGTAGCGACCTTTTCGGGCGTCATGAGCGCCTGCTTCTCCTATGCGCTGGACGCCGGCGCCGAAATCCGCCAGATCACCTTGCGGCACGGCACCAGCGAACTGTGGCAGGGCTTACCGATACTGGTGGTGGTGCTAGGGGGCGGTTTTACCACCAACTTCGTCTGGTGCGCGATTCTGAGCTTTCGCAACCGCAGCGGTTATGAGTATCTCAGTTCCACTTTGCGGGACGCCGGGCGGTCGCCGGTGCCGTTGGGCAGGAACTACCTGTTCGCCGCGCTGGCCGGCACGACCTGGTATTTCCAATTTTTCTTCTATACCATGGGCGAAACGCAGATGGGCGCGTATAAATTCTCCAGTTGGACGCTGCACATGGCCAGCATCATCATCTTCAGCAGTCTATGGGGTATCGGCCTGCACGAGTGGCGGGGAGCCAGCAGACGAACCAAGAGCCGGCTGGCGCTCAGCCTGCTGGTACTGGTAGCCTCCACGATGATCGTGGGTTACGGCAACTACCTGGGGACGCTGCCAGCGGCCGGGTAAGCGGTTTCGGGGCGGGCATTGCCGGCAAGGTGCGCGGCATCTACGCAAAGACCGGGCGCCTCTTACCGAAGCCAGTCGCCTCTTCGAACGCGTGCGCCATTTGGAGGACGCTGAAGTCTTCCTGGTGGCGGCCGACGATCTGCACGCCGACCGGAAGTCCTTCAGGCGTGAAGCCGCACGGCACCGAGGCCGCTGGATTGCCCGTCGCCGAGATATACCAGCAGGACTTCATCCAGTCGATGTAGTTATCGAACTTCACGCCCGCGATCTCTGTCGGGTATGGCGTGTTGACGTCGAATGCGGGCAACTGCGTGGTAGGCAGAACGAAGTACTCGTACTTTTCGAGGAATGCCTGAAAGCGCCGCCAGAGCTGGCCGTGCGCGGTCTCGGCGCGCGCAACATCCATGCCTGTCAGCCGCAGTCCTTCCTCGATCTCGCTCCGGAGGGTGTCCTTGAAAGCGTCTGGGTGCTCCTGCAGCCGCGCGCCATAGGTATTCGCCGAATTCCATGCGCGCAGCACGCGAAAGGCGATCTCGGCGGGGGTGAAGTCCGGCTCCGCCTGCTCGACGATGCACCCCAGCGATTCAAATGTCGTGCGATGCCCATTCACCACGGTGCGCACGCGCGGGTCGAAGGGCACCCCACCAAGGTCCTTAAACCAAGCCACGCGCACACCCTTGAAACCGCGGCCGAGCGGGCGCGCAAAGCGTTCCCCCGCTTGGTCGATGGAGAGCGGCGCGCGGGAATCGGGTCCCGCAATCGTGCTCAACACAAAGGCAAGGTCGGCTACCGAACGCCCCAGGCATCCCGAGGTACTCAGCGTCGACCACGCGAACGGCGCTTTCGGGTTCGGGACGCGGCCGATGGAAGGCCGGAAGCCAACCACGTTGCAGAATGCGGCTGGATTGCGGAGCGAACCGCCCGTATCGGAGCCATCGGCGACGGGCACGAGACCGCAGGCGAGTGCGACGGCGGCGCCACCGGAGGATCCGCCGCACGTCTTGGTCAGATCGTAGGGATTGCGCGTCGCGCCGAAGACCGTGTTAAACGTCTGCGATCCCGCGCCGAATTCCGGCGTGTTGGTCTTGCCGATGGCGATCGCGCCCGCGCGCCGGATCCGTTCGACCACGAGATCGTCTTCGGTGGGGATGTAGTCTTTATAAAGCGGCGATCCAAAGGTGGTGCGGATGCCACGGGTTTCCATCAGGTCTTTGTGAGCGACCGGCAGTCCGTGCAGCGGCCCCAGCGTCTCTTTGCGCGCCTGTCTCTCATCGGCCTGGGCGGCAGCGGCGGCGGCCATTTCCGGAACCAGGGTGACGATGGCATTGACCTTGGGGTTCACGCGCTCGATCTGCTTCAGGTGCGCGGCCAGCGCCTCGCGCGCGGACAACTTCTTCGCGCGGATCAGCCGCGCCATCTCGACCGTGCTAAGGAAGCAAACGGAGGAAGCGGCGGTCTGAGCCTCCAGAACGCCATCGAGGAGAGGCGCGGCAGCCAGCCCCAGCAGGGCACCGCGGCGGGTTGGATGGTTCTCGCTCATGGATGTGAGTTTACCCGTTAGTTTACATCTCCGGCACCAATTGGAGCTTGTCGGCATCCCGTTAGCCGGGGTCACTTCTTCAGGCCGCCGTCCGGTTCCGCACTACCGCCAGTTCCTGGCCGGCCTCCACAGCGTCAGGGTAATGGCGGACAATTCGCCTGGCGTGGGAAGGAGGTCAGTGGCTTGGGGGCGGCGCCGGAGCAAACGCGAGTGACGTCACCGGGTGGAGTTCCCATAAAGTTTTCGACTCCATGCCTTCCTTCCCACGCCCCGTGCTTCCGTCCGGAAGGTACGAGTGGCCGTCGTCGTAGAACAGGGCGCCTGTCACGGTCACGAAGACAGGATGTTGCATCACGTGGACGCTGCCGATCTTCGGCTCGGTTTTCCCCAGCAGATTATCGATTACCCACTGGCGCACCCCTTCCACCTTATCCGCAATGCTGGTAGCGTACTGGCCGGAGGGCACCTCCACGATGATGCAGTCGTCGTCCTTGGTTGGCCTATCGGTCGAAGTCCGCGGCTGCGGGCTGATCTGGATGTGAAAGTCGCAGTCGTCCGATTCAAACCCAACCAGGTACAGCCATCCGGAAATAGTCACCAGAGTATCCTCCTTCACTGGCTGGTCCATGATACGGCTGCTCTGATACCTCGGATCGTCCCTGGTGACGTTCGTGAGCTTGGGCAGGTTGAGCGCGTCCGCCAAAGTCATAGTCCTGGCCGGAGCGCCGGAGGGCAAGCTGGTTTTGACCGGCCATCGTTCGGTCCCTGGCTGAATGCACGACAACGACGCACCAAAGGCGGTAATGCAAACCGTCAGGCACGAGCAAGCGAAACACATTCTGCTTACACTCATCGACTCCTCCTTAACCGGTGAGAGATCGAGATCAAGAGATCCACGGCGTCTTCGCATTCAACCGGGATTTCTCTTTTGGACTTTGTGGATCGTGTTCAGTATACACCCAGCCGCCATCCTCCAGCCATGCGTTTTGGGGTTACAGGTCTCTCTGGCAAACATGCGTTAGACTGAGTGTGAGAACCACCTTTTAGCGCTTCGGTTCGTGACGAGATGGGAGACTCCGATGCGTAGTCATGCTCGTGTCGCGGGGTGCGCGGTAATTTTGTGTGGTGCTATCTGCGGCCAGAGTTCGGCTCCGGCCGCCAGCCCGGCGTCCACCCGGCCGCTCCAGAGTATCTTTGGCGTCTACGGACGACTTACGGCCGGCCAGGATTCTATCCGAGTCAGCGAAAAAGCCAACGGCAAGATCAGTGTGGCTCTCAAACTTTACTATTCCATGGGCCACACTTGCCAATTGACCAACGATGGCGAATGGCGCGAGGATCACGTGGTCATAGTTGCCGATGGGCTCGATGCGAATCGGCAGTGCAAATTGAGCCTTTTCTTCGAAAATGGCCGCGTTCTGCTCAAAGACGAAGGTCTCCAGTGCGCTCCCGTCTATTGTGGAGCCCGAGGCAAACTGGACAACGTCAGCTTGCCCAAATTCAGCCCGAATCGCAAGTGAAAGGCTTCGACCATGCTTCCATCCGTCCAGTCGAGTTTTCGCGTCTTCAATACCAATTTCGAAGGCTGCGTCCCGTACATGTATCTCGACATCAAGGGGCTAGCGACCGTTGCGGTTGGCAACCTGGTCGACCCGGTGGAATTGGCCCAAGCTCTGCCATTTCGCTTCAAGAACGAGCCTGGAGTTGCCGCTCCCGGATCTCCCGCTACTCCAGACCAGATTGCCGCGGAGTGGCAGATTCTCAAGAACGATCCGAGTCTTGCCACCAAGGGTTACACAGCATGCGGCCCCATCACCCGGCTGGAGCTGAGCGATGACTCGATCGGCTCATTGATACTGGACAGGCTCGCGGCCAATGAAAGCTTTTTGAAACGCCAGCAGTGGTTCCAGGATTTCGACACCTGGCCGGCCGATGCTCAGTTGGGCCTGTTGAGCATGGCGTGGGCGATGGGGCCCGGCGGCCCTGGGCAGTTTCCCCACTTCAGCTCTGCGTGTAAAAGCCTTGACTTTAACGCGGCAGCCGCGGAGTGTAAGATGAACGAAGCCGGCAATCCGGGCCTGATTCCAAGAAATCAGGCCAACTTCACTCTATTCTCAAATGCCGCGATCGTGCTCGCCGGCGAAGCCCAAGGCGGCCTCCAGAGTTCGAGTCTTTATTATCCGCGAGTGTTGACGACGGCGGACATCGGGCGAGCTGGTTCAGCCACTTAGCTTTAGATTTCCCGCTTCGCTTCAGATCTCCCGCTTGGCTATGGACGCCGCGCGGGGGGCCTCGCTGGGGGGAACAGCGCGCAATTGCGCGTCTTCCAGGCGCTTAGCCTCCTGCCAGGTGTAGATCATGCGGTGCACCACGGTCAGATTGGAAAGCACGGCGATGACCCAAAGCACCGGCGCCATACGGTCGAACAATGCTCCAATGATGATCAACACCACGCGTTCGGGACGCTCCAGGAAACCGACCTTGCACTTGGGGATGGCGTTTTCCGCGCGCGCCCGGGTGTAGCTGATCATCACCGAGCCGGTCATCACCACCGCCGTCAGCACGATATAAAAGAACCGGTTGATGGTGGCGTAGAAAACCAGCAGGCCCATGAACAGCGCCAGATCGGAGTAGCGGTCGAGCACCGAATCGAAGAACCCGCCGAAGCGTGTCACCCGGCTGGTGGCGCGCGCCACGCGGCCATCCACCATATCGAAAAGGCCGGCGCCGATCACCACCACGCCCGCCCACCGGAAACTGCCCGCCGCAAACAGGCAGGCGGCCCAGATGTTGATCACCAGGCCCAGGAAGGTCAGCACGTTGGGATGGATGCGGCTCAACGCCAGCCATCTGACGATGCGGTCGATGATGGCGCCGCAGAATTTGCCGATCCCGCCGGTAAGCGTCATAAACTCATTCCGCCAGGTCGTGTATGGTGGCCAGGGTCAGGATTTCCAGTTCCTTCGAGCCGCCCGGGCTCTGGACCCGCACCACATCCCCGACTTCCTTCCCCAGCAGCGCGCGGCCGATGGGCGAGGTAGTGGAAATCCTGCCGTTTGCGGCATCGGCCTCTTCGCTGGTTACCAAATTATACGCGATTTCTTCCTCGCGTTTGGTATCGAGCACCGTCACCTTCGATCCCAACCCGACCCGATCGTGCGGGATCTTGGAAAAATCCACCATGGACATCTCCGCCAGCCTCTTCTTCAACTGGTTCAAGCGGGCGTTGACGAAGCCCTGCCGTTCCTTGGCGGCGTGGTACTCGGCATTCTCGCTCAGGTCGCCGTGGGCGCGGGCTTTGAGGATTTCCTTGGGCAACTCGACGTGCAGTTCGCGCTCCAGCACGCTAATTTCGTCTTGCAGCTTCTTCTTAATTTCCATCGAGTCGAGCTATACTCCCAAGATTTCCATTATAGCGAAGCCGGTCCCGCGCCCGCCGAAACAAGGCGAACGTCCCGCAGAATCCGGACGGGACCTTTGGGACGACCTGGTATATCCTGAGATCCACAACGCTATGCCGCGCGGAACCGTCCTCAAGCCGAAAACCGATGTCGATTCGGTGGCGACGCAGGTGATTGCGGAACTCAAGTCGCACGCGAATCCAGCAAATGTCGCCGGCATGGCGCGATACGGAATCAGCTCCGCCGGCACTCTGGGTGTCAGCGTACCTCTGCTGCGGAGCATCGCCAAGAGGCTGGGGCACGACCATCGCCTGGCGCTGCGCTTGTGGAATACGGGTATTCACGAAGCGCGGATACTGGCGCCCATGGTGGACGATCCCGCCTTGGCAGGGGACCGCCAGATGGAACGTTGGGTGCGCGATCTGGACTCCTGGGACGTGTGCGACGGGCTGTGCCACAACCTGCTGCGCTACACCCCGGCCGCGTTCGACAAAGCCACCGAATGGGCGGACGCCCGGGCCGAATTCGTCCGCCGCGCGGGATTCGCCCTGATGGCGGGGCTGGCGGTGAAAGCAAGGCAGGCTTCCGACTCACAATTCGAGGCCTTCCTCCCGCTCATCGCCGCAGCCGCCTCCGACGACCGCAACCTGGTGAAAAAGGCGGTCAACTGGGCGCTGCGGCAGATCGGAAAACGCAATCGACGCTTGCACGCCAAGGCGATTCGCACCGCCGAAGCCATCCGATGCCAAGGTTCGCGCTCCGCCCGCTGGATCGCCGCCGATGCCTTGCGCGAATTGCGCGGCCCCGTGGTGGCGCGGCGGCTTGGGCTGTCAACGGTGCTCCCCGAGCCGCGATCATAGGGGGGCGGTCCTCCCGGGAGAAAACTCCGAACGAGCCCATTGCGCGGTTAAATATAAGATATTAAGTACTTTAGAGGCTTATTGCCGTCACCCTCCGAGCTCCTGAATCGCCTTCAACCCGGCGCTTTGCCCGCTTCTGTCATCGACAAGAAACGGCTCGAATGATATCTTCGGTTATGAACGTTTCCTCACATAACGCTAACGCTTTACGGGGCAGGCCACACTGGCTTCTAGTACCGGCCTTATTGATTGGAATTTCGAGCGCCGCGTTCGCCCAGCTTTCGGGGTCGGCGACCATCACCGGCACGGTGACCGACCCGTCGGGCGCGGTTGTGCCGGCGGCTGAAGTAATGGTCCGCAACACGGACACCGGCATCGAGCATAAGGTGCAGACCACGGATGCGGGCGCGTATACCGCACCGTTCCTCCAGCCAGGCCATTATGAAGTGCTGGCCGGCAAACAGGGATTTGCCAGCGTGCTGCGCAAGGATCTGGTGCTGCAGGTGGGGCAAACGATGAGCATTAATCTGGCGCTGGCAGTGCAGGCCGCGCAGCAGGAAGTGACGGTATTGGGGTCGGCCCCGGTAGTGGATATGGAAAAGACCGATGTTTCGCAGGTCGTCAGCGACGCCGAGATGAGCAATCTGCCGCTATCGGGCCGCCGCTGGGACACTTTCGCGCTGTCGACGCCCAATGTCACCAACGACGGTAGCAGCGGGCTAGCTTCCTATCGTGGCATCTCGGGTCTTTACAATTCCAACAACGTCGACGGCGCTAACAACAACCAGGCATTGTTTTCCGAGGGGCGCGGCCGCGCCACTAGCGGCGCGTATGTGTTCAGCATGGACTCCATCATGGAGTACCAGGTGAGCGTATCGAACTATAGCGCGGAACTGGGGCAAGCGGCGGGTGGCGTGGTGAACGCGGTGACCAAATCGGGCACCAACGACGTACACGGGGACCTGTTTTATTACCTGCGCTACCCCACCTGGAACGCGCTCGATCCGCTTCCCAAATCGCAGGGCAACTACACCCAACCGATCCACCAGTGGCAGCAGTTCGGAACCAGCGTGGGAGGGCCCATCCTTAAGGACAGGCTGTTCTTCTTTGGGACGTATGACGGGTCGCGCAAAGTGAACCCGATCGCCTACACCAGCAGCACCTACAACGCAACCACCAAGGCGCTGCCTTGCCCGGTGCAGGTGACGGCTACGCAGTGCGCCAATGCCAATGCGTTTCTGGACGGCCTGCTGGGGACATACCCGCGCGCCACCAATCAAGATGTGCTTTTCGGGAAACTGGACGGCCAGGTGACGCCGCGCAACCATATCGCCTCCTCGTTCGATTACATGGACTACAAAGCTCCGAATGCTTACCAAACGGCGCCTTCGTACAACAACAGCTCGATCGGCGCCAACGGGAGCTATATCTATCACGAGCGAGTCTTCATCACCAACTGGGATTCGACCATCACGCCGACGGTGGTGAACAATCTGCGTTTCCAATGGGGCCGCGACCTGGAAACGGCGGGGGCCAACGGGAGCGCGCCCTACGTCAGCCTGGCCAGCGATTCGGTGTACGGCGAGAACTACGCGCTGCCGCGCACGGCGGAGCCGGACGAGCACCGCATCCAGATTGCGGACACGCTTTCGGTGAGCCGCGGCCGTCACACCATCAAGACCGGAATCGATTTGAACATCATTCATGAAGTGATGATCAACCTGTACAACGGCACCGGGCAGTACAGCTACACGGGGTCGGGGCCGGCGGCCTTCGCCAGTTGGGTCGAGGATGTGTACGGGGTCAACGTCGGGGACGGCTTGACGGGCAGGCACTGGACCAGTTTCACGCAGGTGAACGATCCGGTAACGCACGTCGGAAAGGACGACTTCTGGGAAAAAGACGTCTCCGCCTTTGTCGAAGACAACTGGAAGGCGAATTCCAAGCTGACGGTGAACGCGGGCCTGCGCTACGACGTCTTTGCGATTCCTCAGCCGTCGATGCCCAACACGCTCACGCCGCTGACTACCCTCTACACCTCCACCATCAATATTCCCAAGGGCCAGCTCGCCCCCCGTCTGGGCCTGGCGTATCAATTGACGCCGAAAACCGTGGTTCGGGTCGGCTATGGCATGTTCTACGCCAAGACTAGCAACTCCACCTACTACGCCACCCGCGTGGAGAACGGGGTGATTCAGCAAACGTTCAGTTGCTCGGTGACGACCTGTCCGTCGCTGACGTTTCCGAATGTCATCTTTTCCCCGCCGGGACCGGCGATGGCGGCGCCGTTCACCGGCGCGCTGACGCCGCAGGTGACAGCGTTCACGCCTCCCTCGGCCAGCCAGGTTGCGCGCGGCCAGTCGCCGAACTGGTTGGACCCGGTGGTGCACGAAGGCAACGTAACCGTGGAACGGCAGTTGCCCGCCGGACTCGCCGTTTCGGGGTCTTATGTGTTGAGCCGCGGCCTGCGGCTGCCGATCTTCTACGACGCTAACCTAGCTCCCGCGACCACCACCAAGAGCTACGATATTCTCAATTCCAGCAACCAGACGGCGCAGACCGTAACTTTTCCGTACTACACCACGCGCCTCAATCCTACTACGGGGGAGGTTTTTATCGGGCAGAGCGACGTCAATTCCTGGTACAACTCGATGGTCATCAGCTTGCGCCGGCCGATGCGGCATGGCCTGGAATTTGAGACCTATTACACCCTGAGCAAGTCGTTCGACGGGGCCCAGGTGCAGGGCAGCAGCGGTACATTCAACGGCACGGACTATCCGATCGATCCCTATAACCGGAAGCAGGAATATGCGCTGTCGGATCTGAACCAACGCCAGCACTTCGTGACCACCTTGGTGTGGGCGCCAACGTTCGGGAGGGGCATGAGCAAGCCGGCCCAGTTGATGGTGAACGGATGGGTATTCTCGACCATCGTGACCGAATCCACTGGCCAGCCGGTAACGCCATACACCAGCGGGTACGCTTCCGGCGGTCCGGACGGAGGCGTGACCGGCGGCGTCTCTTACGCGGGCGCCACCAGCGGACGCGCCGGGTGGCTGGGCCGCAATTCTTACACGGGTCCCGGATACAACGGTGTCGACTTCCGGCTGGCGCGGCAGTTCCCGATCGGGGAGCGCGTCAAGTTGGCGCTTCAGGGCGAGGCTTTCAACCTGTTCAACCACACCAACGTGGTCAGCGTGAACACCACTGCGTTTAACTTTACCGCGGCCGGCACAGGAGCTTGCACCGGCCATGTCAACGGGTGCTATGTACCCAACGCGCCTTTTCTGGCGCCCACGGCCACCAGCAGCTTGTTATCCGGACCGCGGCAACTGCAGGTATCGGCGCGACTGACTTTCTGACGGTTCCGGCCGCTGCGCCGGACGCGCAGCGACACGTGGGGCAGACGATCGTTTTCGGTCGTCTGCCCTCCCACCTTCTCTGCCATCCAGAACGGCGTCACAAACCGCCGGCCTGTGTTCTACGCCTGAGGCCGGGGAGGATACGGGCTTAGCGGCTTCGTCCCGAACTTGCTACAATCCGCGTAGGTCGCTGCGCGAGGTTCCATGGAAACCGGCACGATTCCCGAGATGCGATATTGTTCGGAGTGCGGGCGCCCGACCGCCCCGGACGAACTGGCGCATTTTGGCGACCGGCTCGTCTGCGGTTCCTGCAAAGACATTTTTGCGCAGAAGCTGCGCGAGGGCGTGGCGCCGCGAGCCGCGGTGACGCTGGCCGGATTCTGGATTCGCGCCGGCGCCTATCTGATCGACCTCATCATTCTCGGCGTGGCGCAGGGGGCCGTGCAGATGGCATTCGTCGGGAAGATGCTGCGCCCCATGATGCAGGTGCAATCCAACTCGACGCCGGAGGAGACGTTTGCGGCGCTTGGATCGATGATGGGGATGGTGGCGCTGTCCACGCTCGTCACCATGGCCATCTCCTCGCTCTATGAAGGTCTCTTCGTAGCCCGTTTTGCGGCCACCCCGGGGAAAATGGCCTTCGGCCTCAAAGTGGTCCGCCCGAACGGCAGCCCGGTCGGGATAGGCCGCGCCTTCGGCCGTTATTTTGCGAAGATGCTGAGCGCCATGGTCCTGTGGATCGGCTTCATCATGGTGGCTTTCGATGCGGAAAAGCGCGGGCTGCACGATATGATCTGCGATACGCGCGTGGTCAGGACGCGCACCTGATATTGCCGCATGCCCGTTCCCTGCGCCCGCTGTGACATGCCGTTGCCGAAGGAGGGACCGGCCACCGGCGATGCGGCCGTCTGTACCCGGTGCGGCGCGGCCAATCGCGTCCGCCTGTTCCCCGCAGCCTTTGCGCGGCCGGCAGGCGCCCGGCCGGAAGCGGCGGCCGAAGGCGAAGCCGCCTGCTTCGACCACCCCGGCAAGCGCGCCGTCGCCGCGTGCCAGCAGTGCGGGCGTTTTGTGTGCCAGCTCTGCGCGGTCGGGTTCGGCGGGGAAACCTGGTGCCCGTCCTGCGTCGCGGCGGGCAGCGGACGCGCGCGCGCAGCCAGCCCGGCGACTTCGCTGACGCTTTTCGACAGCATCGTTCTGACTATTCCGTTCGCGGCGCTGGTGTTCTGGCCGCTCACCGCTCTGACCGCGCCCTGCACCATTACGCTCGCGGCCATGACCTGGAAAAAACCGCTGAGCCCGGTGCGCCGCTGGCGCTGGCGTTTTCTGGCCGGCATCGGAGTTTCGCTGCTGCAACTGGGCTTGTGGGTCTGGGCCATCGGGTATCTGGTGGCGCGGATCGCCACGGGACGGTGATGGCCATGGCGCAGAACGAGCGATACCGCAAGCTTCCCGGCCGCCGCCGCGGAATGATTCGCGGCGCCAGCGTGTGGCTGGGCGCGGACCACGTGCTGCTCGTCAAGTCTCTCCGGTTCCGTGAAGAATATAAGCGCTATCATCTACGCGACATTCAAGCCATCGCGACGGCCGGCGCGCCGCGGTTTCATCTCTCCATACGATCGATCGCGCTGGCGCTGGTCTGGCTGTTCGCTTACCTGGCCGCCGCCGCCACCGAGCGCGTTTCGGGCACGCGGTTCACCATCTATCTGTGGGTCGGCGCAGCGCTGCTGACAGGCACATGGGCGATCGTTTCGGGGGTCTTCAGTTGCCGCTGCCGTATCTATACCGCCGTCAGCTCCGACGAGCTCCCCTCGGTCTACCGATCCTGGACCGCGCGCAGATTCGTGGCAGAGCTGGAGCCCTACATCGCCGCCGCGCAGGGAATGCTGGAAGGCAACGGGGCGGAAGCGGTGGAGAGTTACACGGTTGGCCCACCGCGAACGCTGCCGCCGGAGGCGTCCGCCGGCGCCGCGCCCGGGTCTCGGATGGGGGAACCGCCGCGGCCTTGGGCCGCCTACGGCTTGATCGCCAGCCTGGTGGCCGGAGGCGCGGCGGACTTGCTGTTGTTGCGGACGACAGGCTGGATGGCGCAGTGGATTCTTCCCTTGTTCACGCTGTGCCAGGCCGCCAGCACTATCGCGGTTCTGGTGGCCTGCCGGCGCGGTGAACTGCGGCCCGCCTGGCGGAATCTCGCCGTCGTGGCGCTGATCGCCATGGCGCTGACCTACCACATGAACTATTCGTTCGGAGCGCTGACGACAATCGGCCAGCAGTCCCGGCCTCCTGGCTTTGACCCGGCTCAGTTGGCAAGAGCGCTCAGCCGGTTTGCCGACATCTCCACGGATTTTGTGGCTGGACTGCATGTGCTGCTGGGGATGGTGGGTGTGGCGCTCCTACCCACGGGGCGACAGCCCAAGCCGCCCGGAGTGGCGCAGCCAGACCTATGATGCCGGGCTTCCAGCAACGCTGTTGGAATCACGAAAGCCGCGAAGCGGTCTGCCGCTGCCCGCAGTGCGGGCGCAGCTATTGCCGGGAGTGCGTCAGCGAGCACGAATCGCGGCTGCTGTGCGCGGAGTGTCTGAAATCGCCGATGCAAGCGGCGGCGCCTCGGCGGCGTTCTTGGCGCCGCCTGGCCCCGGCCGCCATGGCGCTGGCGGGAATCGTGACGGCATGGGCGGTCTATTTCGCCGGCGCGGAAGTGGTCATGACCTTCGTGGACCGATCGGAGCGGAGCGAATGGCAGAGTCGTTAGCCCAAGCCGGCTGCATTCAGGTGTGTGAAGACGGTACGCGCCTGCTGCGCCATGCGCCGCTCGAAACCTTGCTCCGCCACTCGGTGGGGAGCGTGCCTTTTGCGCTCGGTCTGCTGGCGGTTTGGTCGGACATCACCCAGCCTCGCTTTTCCGATCCGCGGTGCGCCCTGGAAACGCTGGTGCTGGCGCTCGCGTGGATCTGGATGCACTGCTGGCGGGCGGTCTTCGCCGGCCGGCTGCGCCTCCAGTTGAGCGGCGCGCCGCCGGCGCCCTGGACGCAGCGGCGAATCCGGCGCCTGGTGCTGGCGCAGTCCTTTGTCGCCGGCAGCAAGCTGGTGATTCTGCCTCTGGCCCTGCTCTCCCTGGCGCCTTTCGCCAGGGTCGTCTCGGCGTACCGCTACGCCGCCGTGCTGGGCGACCGCGAGGACCTGGACGCCCTGGCGCTCGGTGCAGCCGCGCGCCGCCTGGCTCGCATCCACACCCGGCTCGGCTGGACCATGATGGCGCCCCTGCTGCTGTTCCGTGCCGTCGCGCTGGCGAACGTGGCGCTGGCTCTGGCCATCCTGCCCCAGCTCGTGCGCCTGCTGACCGGCTACGAATCCAGCTTCAGCCGCAGCGGCGTTCTCTTCATCGCCAATCCCCTGTTCGTGCTGCTGGTCTTTACCACCGCCTGGCTGGTAACCGATCCGCTCGTGCAGGCCGTCTATACCGCGCGGTGTTTTCAGGCCGAATCGCTGGAAACGGGCGAGGACGTGCTCGCCGGCTTGCGCCGAATTCGTTCTCTGGCAGCGGCGCTGGCGGCCGTGCTGCTTCTCGCCTGCGCATGTTACCCTTCGCCAGCCAACGGGGCGCGGGCCGCTGGCCTGCCGCGTCGGCTTGCGAGCCGATGTTGCTTCCAGGGTGGGACAGGCGATCGTTTCCTGTCGTCTGTCATTCCATCCCCAGGGGACGACCGCGCGACAGACGACAAACGGCGATCGTCCGTCCCACCAGGTCTCCCCAGCGACGCCGTCTCCCCCGCCGATCTGGATCGGGCCGTGAGCGGCGCCGTCGAATCTCCGGCCTACAACTGGAGGTTTCCACCGCCCGGTTCCGCCGTCAAAGGCACGCCCTGGATCGTGGCGACGACCGACCGCGTGCTGGCGGCCCTCAAATCGGGATTGAAGCTACTGGGCAAGGCGATCGGAAAAATGCTGGAGTTCATTCTTGGCCCGCTGCTCAAAGGGCCGATTCCCGGCGAAGGCACAGCGCCCGCCCGCAGCCTGAACCGCAGTCTTTATGTGCTGATCGTGGCGGCGGCGGGGTTGGCCATCTGGTTTCTCCGGCTGGCGCGGCAGAAGCGCAAATCCGCGGCTCCCCGGCTGGCGCCTTCCGCCGCGGCAGCCGTGCGGTTGGAAGACGAGGGGCTGACCGCCGACCGTCTGCCGGAAGCCGACTGGCTGGAAATGGGCGAGCGGTATCTGGGCGAAGACAACCCGCGGCTGGCTCTGCGCGCATTTTATCTGGCCAGCCTGGCGTGGATGGGGCAAGACGGCTGGATCGCGCTTCATGCCGCCAAGACCAACCGCGAATACGAATTGGAACTGCGGCGCAAAGCGCGGGCGTTTCCAGCGGTACGCGAGCCGTTTGCCGCCAATGTGCAGGCGTTCGAGCGCGCCTGGTACGGGCAGCACGCGGTGTCGGCCGACGACGTGGCGCAGTTTCGCGCCCGCGCCGCCGGCATGAAGCGCCGGTTGGCGGCGCCGGAGGCGGCGGCATGAGCAGGCGTTGGTCGTGGCTCTACGCACTGTCGATCGGCGCGGCCTTCCTGGCCGCAGTCATCCACCTGTTCGGCCTGGAATTTTCGAGCGGCAGCGTGTATCCGGAATACTCCAGCCTGCGCACCGACCCGATGGGCGCGAAGCTTCTCTACGACAGCCTGAGCGCGCTCGCCGGCGTTGCCGTGGAACGGAGCTACGTGCCGATGGCGCTTCTGCCACGGGACGGTGTGGCGCTTCTGCTGCTGGGGATCGACCCGGACCACATTGGCGCGGACCGCGAACAATGGATCAAACCGGTGGAAGACATCGCCGGCCGGGGCAATCGCGTGGTGGTGGCGCTCCACCTGACGGAGGACGCCAAAGAAATCGACGCCAAGGCTCTCGGCGCCTTCTGGCACGCTTCCCTGGCGCTCGGCAATCCCGCGAAGCACGAACCGCGTCTTTATTTTTCCGCGGCCCAGGGCTGGAGCACGATCGAAGAAACCAAGGGCCGGCTTACGGCAATAGAGAAAGCGTTCGGCAAAGGCAGCGTTGTGCTGGCGGCGGATAGCGGAGGGTTCGATAACCGCGCCACCGCCGCCCGCGACCGCCTGCGGCTGGTGAGCGCGGCCATCGGCCCGTACCGGCACATCGTTTTCGACGAGCAGCATTTCGGCATTCAGGAATCGGGCAGCGTCATCGCGCTGGCGCGGCGCCTGCGCCTGACCGGTCTGGCGGTCGGTCTGGCGATTCTGACCGCGCTGTTTCTATGGAAATCGGCCGCCGCTTTCCCGCCGCCGCGCCAGGAGCGGGCCGAAGCCAATCCGGCCGGGCGAACGGCCCATGCCGGCCTGGTGACCCTGCTGCGGCGCCACATCCCTTCCACGGAGTTGGCCGCTACCTGCTGGCGGCAATGGTCCGGCGCCAACCGCCAGCGGATCGGCGAGGAGCGCCGGCAGCGGGTGGAAGCCATCATACGCGATTCGGGAGCGCGGCCGGCCGAAGCCATGCGCGCCATTTATTCCGAGATTCACCGCAAAGGAGAGCTTTGAACCTCGATCAATTCCAAACTACCGTGGCTGCCGTCCACGCCGAGATTCGCAAAGTCATCATCGGGCAGGATGCGGCGATCCGCTATTCGCTGGTGGCGATTCTGGCCAACCAGCACGCGCTGATCGAAGGCGTGCCGGGGCTGGCCAAAACGCTGCTGGCGCGAACCCTGGCCCGCGTGCTGGGGTCGGAATTCAAACGCATTCAGTTCACCCCGGACCTGATGCCGGCCGATATCACCGGCACCAACGTCTTCAACCTGCAACGCAACGAATTCTCGCTGGTGAAGGGCCCGCTGTTCACCACCTTTCTGCTGGCCGACGAAATCAACCGCGCGCCCGCCAAAACGCAGTCCGCGCTGCTGGAAGCCATGCAGGAGCGGACCGTCACCATCGATCGCGAGAGCTTCCCGCTCTCGCCCAACTTCACCGTCTTCGCTACGGAAAACCCGATCGAATCCGAAGGCACCTACCCGCTGCCCGAAGCGCAGAAGGACCGGTTCATGCTCAAGATCACGATGACCTGGCCGGAAAGCGCCGAGGAGCTGGCGCTGGCGCGGCGCAGCCTCGGCGCCGACGCGCCCGAAGCAGTGCTCGCGAGCGGAGCCGTGGCGCCCTGCCTTCGGGAAGAAGACCTGGCCGATTTGCGGCTGGCGCTCGAAACCGTCCAGGTGAGCGACGCGCTGGTGGAATACGGGGTGATGGTGGTGCGGCGGACGCGCACCGACGAGGCCATCCTGGTGGGCGCCGGTCCGCGCGCCACCCAGTCTCTGTTACGCGGTGCGCGAGCCTGGGCGGCCTTGTCCGGCCGCGATTTCGTGAGCCCCGACGACATTCGCGCGGTGTCCGCGCCGGTGTTGGAGCATCGCCTGCTGCTGCGTCCCGAATCGGAACTCGAAGGAGTGCGCGCCGGCGATGTGCTGGACCGCATCCTGCATGAAGTGCCGGTGCCAAGATGAGTAGCTTTTTTCACAGGCTAAAGCCTGCGCCACCTCTTACTGTTTCACAGGCTAAAGATTGTGCCACCACTTACTTGTTCATAGGCTAAAGATTGTGCCACCTCTTATTGGCAGACTGTCGGCTATGGTGGCACAGACTTTAGTCTGTGTAGCCTTCCTCCCATGAGGTTCGCGCCCACATCCCGGCTCTTACGCCTGGCAGCGGTGCTGGCGGTTCCGCTGGCCGGGGCGGGAGGACTCGTTTCGGCGCTGGCTGCTCCTTGTTTTGCGCTGTTGGCGGTGGCGGCGCTAGTGGCGGTCTGGGATGCGTATCGCGGCCGGCGGCGGCTGGAAGCAGTGCGCATCGCCTGTCCCGAAACGGTCCGGCTTACCAAGGACGCCGCTTCCGCATTGCCGATCGAGATCGAAAATGGTCTGCCCGCCGCG
Source organism: Bryobacteraceae bacterium (assembly GCA_052148435.1). Classification (GTDB taxonomy): domain Bacteria; phylum Acidobacteriota; class Terriglobia; order Bryobacterales; family Bryobacteraceae; genus JBEKYD01. Next base: position 10,196 of record JBKQIF010000070.1, on the reverse strand, counting down.
CTGGTGCTGAAGTTGGCGCCGGCGCTGCCGCCGGGCGTCAGCTCGGAAAAAACCATGGATGAAGTCGAGGCGCCGCCCGGACGCTCGCTCTACTCCTGGCGGTTGACCGGGCGGGAGCGCGGCGATCTCGAGCTTCAGCGGGTTTACCTGGCCACCGCTTCGCCGCTGGGCTGGTGGGAGGCGCGGGCGGAATTGGCGGTCGCCTGCCGCTTCCGCATCTATCCCAACCTGCGCGACCGCTCCACCGCCGCGCTCTTCCTGCGCACGCCGCAAATCGGGCTGCGCATGCATCGCCAGGTGGGTAAAGGCCGCGAATTCGAAAACCTGCGGCAATATCTGAGCGGCGACGCCTTCGAAGATATTCACTGGAAGGCCACCGCGCGGCGCAGTTTTCCGGTGGTGAAGTTGTATCGCGTGGAACATGCCCAGGAAGTGTACGCGGTGATCGATGCCTCGCGGCTTTCCGCGCGGGAAGGGATTCTCGAAAGCTACGTGGACGCGGCCCTGCACCTGGCGCTGGTGGCGGAAAAACAGGGCGACCGCTTCGGCCTGGTGACCTTCAGCGACCGCACCCACCGCTTCGTGCGCGCGCGCAATGGGCTGGATCATTTCCGCCTCTGCCGCGAAACCATCTACAACCTGCGCGCCGAGCGCGTCAGCCCGGATTTCCGCGAAGTCTTCACCAGCCTCCAACTCCATCTGCGGCAGCGCTCGCTGGTGGTGTTTCTCACCTCGCTCGACGATGCCCTGCTGGCGGAAAGCTTCGAGCGCGATATCGGGCTGGTGGCGCGCCGCCACCTGGTGCTGGTCAACGTGCGCCAGACGGCCGCGCTCACGCCGCTGTTTCAGGAGGAGCCACCCACCGATCTGGACGCGCTCTACGGCGGCCTGGCCGGGCAAATGCAGTGCAACCGGATGCGCGCCTTAGCGGCGGCGCTGGGCAATCGGGGCGTCCGGCTTTCGGTGGTTTCGGCCGAACGCATCAAGCAGCAGGTGGCGGAAGGTTACCTGGATGTCAAACGGAGGCAGGCGCTATGATCCTGGATGTGGCGCGTTTCGCCGCGGCCGAACGGCCGTACTGGGACGAATTGAGCGCGACCCTCGAAAAACTCGACGGCGATCCGGAGCGCCGCATGCTACTCGCCGAAGTGGAGCGGCTGCATTATCTCTACGAGAGGGCGTCGGCCGACCTGTCGCGCATGGATACCTTCGCCACCTTCGCCATCGCGCCGGGCCTGCGCGCGTATCTGGAATCGCTGGTATCGCGCGCCTACATGGAAATCCACGAGACCCGCGCCCCGGTCCGCATCCGCTGGAAGCAAGTGGCGTTGGCCTTCCCGCGCGCCTTCCGGCGCCATCTGCCGGCCTTCGCGCTCTCGCTCGGCATCACCCTGCTGGGCTGCGGAATGGGATGGTTCGCCCTACGCCAGGATCCCCGCTCGAAGGCCGTGCTGATGCCATTTCCCGGACTGACGGGGTCGCCCGCCGAGCGCGTAGCCAAGGAAGAACAAGCCCAACACGACCGCTACCAGGGCGTCAAGGCCAGCTTCGCCGCCCAGTTGATGACCCACAATATTCAGGTCACCGTCATGGCGTTGGCGTTCGGTATCACTTTCGGCGTCGGCACCGTGATTCTGCTGTTTTATAACGGGGTGATCCTGGGTGCGGTCGCGACCGATTACATCGTGGCCGGGCAGGGCGTCTTCCTGGCCGGGTGGCTGCTGCCGCACGGCTCCATCGAGATTCCGGCCATCCTGCTGGGCGGGCAGGCGGGCCTGGTGCTGGCCGGTGCGCTGATTGGGTGGGGCGACCAGACTTCCCGCAGCCGGCGCCTGCGCGCGGTGGCTCGCGATTTGCTGGCGATCGTGGCCGGCGCCGCCGCTTTGCTGGTGTGGGCCGGAATGGTGGAGTCGTTTATCTCCCAATATCACCAGCCGGTGATTCCCTATGCGGTCAAGATCGCTTTCGGCTTGTGCGAATTGACCGCGCTGACGTTCTTTTTGGGCTGGGCAGGCAGGGAATGAGTTTCGCAGAAAAGCCGGGCGGCCGAAAATCCGCGCTGGTGATCGAAACGCCCGAGGGCGTGACGTTCTCCTACGAGTTGGCCACGCCATTCCTGCGCATGCTGGCGTGGGCGGTGGATGCGGCCGCCATCGCCGCGGCTTCGGACGCGGTGGGAACCGTCTTCCGCGAGATGGGTAAGCTGAGCTCGGATTGGGCCAACGGGATCGCAGCGGTGTCGTTCTTCGTGATCCAAATTGGTTACGGAATGGCGCTGGAGTGGCGCTGGCGCGGCCAGACCCTGGGCAAACGCATTTTCGGACTGCGCGTGGTGGATGCGCAGGGCCTGCGCCTGGAATTCTCCCAGATCGCGCTGCGGAACCTGCTGCGCCTGGTGGATCTGTTGCCGGCCTTGTACCTGGTTGGCGGCATCGCCGCTTTCGCCAGCCGCAACGCGCAGCGCCTGGGAGATTTCGCGGCCAATACCATCGTGGCGCGCGAGCGCGCCGGCCGCCTTCCCAACCTGGAGCGCATCGCGCCCGCGCGCTACAATTCGCTGGCGGCTTATCCCCATCTGGCCGCCCGGCTGCGCTCCAGAGCCAACGCCGAAGCGGTGGCCATTCTGACGCGTGCCTTGGAACTGCGCGACGGCTACGACCCAACCGCGCGCGTGGCTCTCTACGCCGAACTGGCCGACTATTTTCGATCGCTGGTGGAATTTCCAGCGGCCGCGCTGGAAGGGTTGACCGACGAACAGTACCTCCGCGGCGCGTTGCGCGTGATCTACGGCACCGCCCGCGCCTGACTCCGTAATTGCCGGCGCCCACCGGTCTTGGCTATCCCTGGACTTCGATCAGCCGCCCTGCCTGGAGGATGGACTGCCGCGCCGCGTGGATGACGCGGTCGTTGAAGGCGCTATTGCGCGGGGTGGCGACGATTCCGGCGCGGTCGATTTCTTCCAGCGTGACGCTGCCGTTCTCCAGGTCGGCGACCGTCGCCACCATCCTTTCAATGGAACGAAAGCCGTAGCCTACCGGGACCAAGCCGGGGCCTCCGAGATCGACGTATTGGAAATAGTCGGGACTTGGTTCGGCGTAGAGAACCGGATTGCAGAGACAATACTGCAGGCCGCGATACTGGTCGGAATGGGCCAGCCAGCCGCCGCCGTCTTTGGCCTGGCAATAGAGAGTCAGGCCCTGAATGTTCGAGCCTGGCGCGGCGTCGGGAAAACCCAGCGCGTTCTGCACGTTCAGACAGGCGCCGTTGGTCCAGATCACGCGCGCATCGGTCCAGAGATAAGCTTCGGCGCCATTGGGGAAACGGTCGCGAATGCCGTAGACCGATACGGCGGCGGGTTCCAGGCCGGTAATAAAGTGCACCAGGTCCACGTAATGGCAGCCGATGTAGGTGAACGCGTCGGAATGTTCGGCGGTCATCCAGTTCTGGAAATTCGAGTTGCGGTAGTACCACTTTTCGAGCAGGCAGGCCGAGCCCAGGCGAAACTCGCCGAAACGGCCTTCGCGATAAGCGCGGCGGGCCATCAGGCTCCGGTCGTCGAAGCGCTTGTGGTAGTCGATGCCCACGAACAGGCCGCGCCGGCCGGCTTCGGCCGCGATCTCCGCTCCCTGGCCGGGATCGAGCACCAGCGGCTTCACCGACAGCACGTGCTGGTTTGAGGCCAGCGCCGCCTGAATCACCTGGTAATGCAGTTGGTCCGGCACGGCTACGAAGACGATTTGCCGCGGCGCCAGGTGCGCGATCCGCTGGCGAAAGAGTTCGGGCTGGTGGCTGGAGGATGACGAATCCGGCTGCGGGCAAAACGACTGACCGGGGAACGCGCGGGCCAGGGTCTCGGACGCGGCGAGAGCTTCGATGCTCCGATACCGGGAGGCGCAGATCTCGATGGCGCCGATGCGGCCGAGGCGCTGCAGTTGGTAGAGAGACGGCAGCACCTGGTCGTGCACGATCATGCCGGCGCCGACGACCAGGACGCCGGGTGTCATTGGGCTTCCACGGCTTGCCGGATAACTTCTTCGAGCACCGCGACGCTTTCTTCGATGGCGTCCTCGGGGATCACCAGCGGCGGCGCGATTTTCACCGTGGCCATGCCGACGCCCACCGGCGCGAACATCAGTACGCCCTGGGCGCAGGCGCGGCGTACAATCTCGAAGGCAAGCCCGGAATCCGGCTCGGTTGTGTGGGGCCGCACGCAAGCCAATCCAGCCACCAGTCCTTTACCGCCGATGAAACCGATTTGCGGAAAGCGGGCGGCGATGGCCTCCAGCTTGCGGTGCAGCAGCTCACCGGTTTTGGCGGCGCGCGACACGAGGTTTTCGTCGAGAATCAGGCTGAGAGCGGCCAGGGCCGCGGCGCAGCAGACCGGATTGCCGGCATGGCTGGAGGTCATGCTGAGGGGAGGATTCACGTCCAGCACGTCGGCGCGGCCGGCCACGGCGGAAAGCGGCAGGGAAGAGGAGATGCCCTTGCCGAACACCGCCAGGTCGGGAACGATGCCGTAGTGCTCAAATCCCCAGAGCTTGCCGGTGCGGCCAAAGCCAGCCTGGATTTCATCGCACACCAAAAGAGCCCCGTGCCGCGTCGACCATTCGCGCAGGGCGCGCATGTACGGAACCGGGGCGAAGGCCGCGCTGCCGCCTTGAAAAGTTTCGAGCATCACGCCGGCCACGTCCGCGGCTTCCACGCCACGCTCCCCGAGCGCCCGTTCGAAGGCGGTGAAATCCGTGTCGGTGACGCGGAAGCCATCGGGGAAAGGAACCTGGACGAAACCGGGGTCGAGGTTGACCACCCACTCTTTGGCCTGCGGAATGCCGCCGGCCTGTAAGGCGCCGAGCGTGCGGCCATGAAAAGCCTGGTCGAAGCTGACGATGACGTGTTTGGCCCGGCCGCCAGCGCGAACGCCCCAGGTGCGGCACATTTTGATGGCGCATTCGATGGCTTCGCTGCCCGTGGTATATAAAAACACCTTGCGCAGCGGATCGGGCAGAATCGACACCAGCCGGGCGGCGAGTTGCGCGCGCGGTTCATTGGCGAAAGAAAAGGTAGTGAGCAGGTGCGCGGCGGCCTGCCGCGCGATGGCATCGGCAACCTCTTTGCGCCCGTGGCCGGCATTGGCGATCAGCACGCCCGAGGTCCAATCGATCCAACGATTGCCCCATGCGTCCTCCACCTGGAAACCTTCGGCGCGGTGCCATACCACCGGTGGCTGGCCGGCCATGGCGCGCGGCTCGAACTGCCTGAGTTTTTCCAGCAGGGCCAGGGATTCCGGCGCGGGGAGATCGGTCACAATGCGCCGGTAACGCGTATTCACCGGGCAATCGCACTTTGAGATGAAAGTTAGGTCCGTGGGCATCGAGTTTCGAGCATCCTACGGCGGGACAGGCCATCGCCTTTCGTGGTCTGTCAGCCTCGCTAACGCGCGGCCACTTGACAGACGACAAAAGGCGATCGTCTGTCCCACCTACTTTTCGGCCACGCCCACTTCGGAAAGCTGTTTCTTCAGCTCGGCGTTCTCGCGCTCCAACTGGGCCAGACGGGCGGCGCCATCGAACGCGGGGCGCAGCATACGGACGGCGCCGCGAGCGGCGCTGCTGGTCAGCGATGCATAGGCCTGGAGCGCGGCGGACACCTTGCGGTTGCGGGACTTGGGGCGGTAGGCGTCGTCGCCTTTGGCATCCATGGCCTTGCGGCGGGCGGCAAGTTGTTCGTCGCTGACGGCAAGATGGAGGCGGCGCTGAGGGATATCGATCTCGATGCGGTCGCCTTCTTCCACCAGCGCGAGCGCGCCGCCCTCGGCGGCTTCGGGGGAAACGTGGCAGATGGAAAGGCCGGAAGTGCCGCCGGAAAAGCGGCCGTCGGTAATCAGCGCGCACGCCTTGCCCAGGCCCTTCGATTTGAGGTAGCTGGTGGGGTAGAGCATTTCCTGCATGCCGGGACCGCCCTTGGGCCCTTCGTAGCGGATCAGGACGACATCGCCGGCAACCACCTTGTCGCGCAGGATCGCTTCCACGGCCTGATCCTGGCTTTCCAGAATGCGGGCGGGACCGGAGAAAACCAGGTGGGCGGGATCGACGCCGGCGGTCTTGACGATGGAGCCGTCTTCGGCGATGTTTCCGTAGAGTACGGCTAAGCCGCCATCGGCGCTGAAGGCGTGTTCGCGGGAGCGGATGACGCCGCGCTCGCGGTCGCGGTCGAGGGCGTCGTAGCGGGCGCTCTGGCTGAAGGGAACGGTGGTGCGGACGCCGGCGGGGGCGGCGCGGTAGAAGCTTTCGACTTCGGGGGCCGGCCCGCGCATCACGTCCATGCGGTCGATGGCTTCGCCCATGCTGCCCGAGTGGACGGTAAAGGCATCGCGGTGGATCAGGCCGGCGCGGTCCAGTTCGCCGAGGATGGCAAAGATGCCGCCGGCGCGGTGGACGTCCTCCAGGTGCACATCGGATCTGGATGGCGCCACTTTGCACAGGTTGGGAACGCGGCGCGAGAGCCGGTCGATATCGCGCATGGTAAACGGCACGCCGCCTTCCATGGCCGCGGCCAGGATGTGGAGCACGGTATTGGTAGAGCCGCCCATGGCAATATCGAGCGTCATGGCGTTCTCAAAAGCCGCAAAGCTGGCGATGGAGCGCGGCAACGCGGAAGTGTCGTCTTGCTCGTAATAACGGCGGGCCAGGCCGACGATGCGGCGGCCGGCTTCGAGGAACAGTTGTTTGCGATCGGCGTGGGTGGCGATGATGGTGCCATTGCCGGGCAGCGCGAGCCCCAGCGCTTCCATCAGGCAGTTCATCGAATTGGCGGTGAACATGCCGGAGCACGACCCGCAGGTGGGGCAGGCGGAGCGCTCCATCTCGTCGGTGTCGGCGTCGCTGGCCTTGGGGTCGGCCGCGGTGATCATGGCATCGATCAGGTCTACGGCGCGGACCACGCCGCCCGTTTTCACCTTGCCGGCTTCCATCGGTCCGCCGGAAACAAAAATCGCCGGAATGTTCAGGCGCAAGGCGGCCATCATCATGCCGGGCGTGATCTTGTCGCAGTTGGAGATGCACACCAGCGCGTCGGCGCAGTGGGCGTTGGCCATGTACTCCACCGAATCGGCGATCAATTCGCGCGAGGGCAGGCTGTAGAGCATGCCGTCGTGCCCCATGGCAATGCCGTCGTCCACCGCAATGGTGTTGAACTCCTTGGCCACGCCGCCGGCTTCGGCGATGGCGCCTGCCACCAGTTGCCCCAGGTCTTTGAGATGGACGTGGCCGGGCACGAACTGGGTGAAGGAATTGGCAATGGCTATGATCGGCTTATCGAAATCGCCGTCCTGCATTCCGGTTGCGCGCCACAGACTGCGCGCTCCGGCCATGTTGCGGCCGTGGGTGGTGGTTCGGGATCGATACTCAGGCATTTGCCTCTAGTGTACCGGATGGAGCTACTGCCAGTAGGGCGCCGGTTCGGGCACGGCCGCGCCGTCCTTGCGGGGCGAACTGGCGCCATAGTTCACGCCGGTCTTGGCGTCGTGCACCACTACCTGGCCGCCGCCCATGTTGCTCGAGAAATCGCCCAGCACTTTGAACCGATGGCCGCGCGCGGTGAGGGCGTCGCGGACTTCCTTCGTCACGCGCGCTTCGATCTCGACTTCGCAGCCGCCGAAATCGAGCTTGGTAAAGCGCGGGGCCTCCAGCGCGGCCTGGATATTCATGCCGTGGTCCACCAGGTTGACGATGAACTGGGCGTGGGCCATGGGCTGGTTCATGCCGCCCATGATGCCGAAGCCGACGTGCGTGTCGCCCTTCTCCATGAAGGCCGGAATGATGGTGTGGAACGGCCGTTTGCGGGGCGCGAGAGCGTTGGGGTGATGCTCATCCAGCGTAAACAGCCCGCCGCGATTGTGAAGCGCGAAACCATAATCGTCCACCACCACGCCGGAACCGAAATGCTGGTAGAGGCTCTGGATCAGGGAGACGATGTTTCCCTCGCGATCCACGGCAGCCAGGTAGATGGTGTCGCCATCCACGGCAGCCAGGTAGATGGTGTCGCCGGGCAGGCTGCGCGGCTCGCCGGGCGGGATCTGGCAGGATGCCTTTTCGGGGTCGATGCGGCCGGCGCGTTCCCGGGCGTAGTCCATGCTCAGCATGCCGGCGACCGGCGCGGGGCTGAAGCGCGGGTCGGCCACGAAACGGTGCAGGTCGGCATAGGCCAGCTTCATGGCTTCAATCTGGAAATGCAACTCCTCGACCCCGCGCGCCGGGTAGCTGGCGATCGGGTAGAGCGAGAGGATATTCAGCATTTCGAGCGCGGCCACGCCCTGGCCGTTGGGCGGCAACTCGTAGACCTTCCAGCCGTGGTATTGGGTGGAAATCGGCTCGACCCACTCCGCGGAATATTCGGCTAAATCCTCGGCTGTCATGGCGCCGCCCAACCGCCGGCTGGTTTTCAGAATCGCCTCGGCAATCGCTCCACGGTAAAACGCCGCCGGCCCTTTATCGGCCACGAGACGGAGCGCCGCGGCCATTTCCGGATTGGCGAACATCTCACCCACGGCGGGCGCGTTCCCGCCGCGCAGAAAAACGCGTTTGCCGTTGAGATCGCCGCCGAGTTTCTTCTCCCCCACCTTCCAGGCGGCGCCGATCATTTCCGTAACCGGGTAGCCATGCCGGGCGAAATAGATCGCGGGCTGAAACAGGTCGCGCCAGGGCAGCTTGCCAAAGCGCTGGTGCAGCCTGGCCCAGCCATCCACGGCGCCCGGCACGGTTACCGAGTCGATGCCTTCCTGGGGCATTTCGGTGGCGCCCTTGGCTTTCAGTGCGGCGATGGTGAGGCCTTTGGGCGCCCAGCCGCTGGCATTGATGGCGGAGAGCATGCCCGTCTTGGCATCCCAGTAGATCGCGAACAGGTCGCCGCCCATGCCGCAGCTTTCCGGTTCCACCACGCCCAGCGCGGCGTTGGCGGCTATGGCGGCGTCCATGGCGGAGCCGCCGCGCGCCAGCACTTGAGCGCCGGCCTGCGAGGCCAGCGTCTGGCTGGTGGCCACAATGCCACGGTCGGAAATCACCATGGAACGCGCCGAAGACCGGTCCTGCGCGGGAAGGGAAGGCGCAATCATCGCCAGCAACAGCATACCTGACCAAGCTCCTGGCTGCATCCTCACCTCTGGCTCGCCTTGCCTTCGCCCACGCGCTGGTTGAATTCCTGGGAACGGTTGCGCGGGATGCTGAGCGATTGCCATTCCCCGCCGCGAAAATGCTTGGCCAGCAGCATGATTTGCCCGATGTGACAACTGTAGTGGGTGAGCTGCCGGTTAATGGCCTGGAGCACGGAATGAGCCTCGCCGCGAATGGTCACGCTGCGTCCCAGGTCGGCGTCGGTTAGAGGTTCGAGCGCCGCGAAAACGTGCTGCCAGCCCTCTTCCCAAATGCGCAGCAACTCTTCGCGCGTAGCCGGTGGCGCGACGAACTCCCGGTCGCGGTTGCGGTCGGGCTTCTCCCCATCGCTCGAAAGAAAATCGGTCCAGCGGGAGCGCATATTGCCCACCATGTGTTTGACAATCGTCGCAATCGAATTGGCCTCCGCATCGATGGCCAAAGTCAGTTCGTCGTCGCGCACCTGGGCCATGGCCTGCTCGGCCATCTTCTTGTAATGGCGAAACAAGGCCAGCGAGTCTTCGAGATAGGAGGTTGTGAATTCGAGTGGCATAGATAGAACCTTTGCGGCTTCCTTGCAGTATACCGGGTGGCACGAAATGGCGCTTACCGAAAGTGGTGAGCGCACAATAAAGAGAATGACGGCCTCGGAAGGAGTCGGCCGGCGTGCGATGGGACAATCGAGAAGGAGAAGCCCATGACCATCGATGAACGGCTGGAGAAGCTCACGGGACGCCACGAAGCCCTGACCCAGACGGTAGAGCTGGTGAGCCGCGACATTCAAGCGCTGCTGGTAGCCTCCCGGCAAGACGGGGAGAATATACGCGCCCTGACCCGCATAGCGGAGATTCACGAGCGGCGATTGAGCGGCCTCGAAGAGGGGCAGCAGACCGTCGCACGGTGCGGCCATCGACCGGGCCTCGGGCCGATTCGCTTCTTATCAAGGGCAGCGTAGCAGCAGCCAAGGACACCGGCGACAAAGATCGCCGGCGCTACGAAAGGCAAGAACGTCGGCTCGAAAGCCGACGCCGCGGACTGACAGTCCGCGCC
>JBKQIF010000069.1:0-15262 GCA_052148435.1 Bryobacteraceae bacterium | reverse complement strand
CGACGAGCAGGGCGAGGCCATGGCGCTGTTCGTCGCTGAAGAGCTTTGACGCGACCACAGATGTCCGCTCCCTTGCGGTCGCGGCTCGGTACCAGACGTTCGTCTCCACTTCTATGTCGTGCACCCGCCTGGCGAGGCCCTGACAGACCACGAAAGACAATGGTCTGTCCTTTGGCCGGATGTGCGGGCGGCCACACTCCCGCTGAAACCCGAACCCGCGTTCTTGCGTCGCAAGTGGTGTAGATGCACGATCTTTCCAGCGTCCGAGCACGGTATTGTACGCGATAATAGAGTCGTGCGCGCATCTCGCAAGATCTAGAGGAGAATCCGAACGTGAGACGAATTTGCCGTTACCTTCCACTATCCCTGTTGCTTTCCCTTTTTCCAGTTGCCTACGCGCAAAGCCAGTTCGATATCAACCTGGGCTTCGGCGCCGTCCAGGCCAAAGCTGCTTCGACCGGTATCGAAGGCAATTCTTTGTCGACCAATTTCCTCGGCAGTTGCACTTCGAGCGGCGACCCGACCTGCGTGTCCAGCAGCAGCCTGAGCGGCTTCACAATGGGCTTCGGGGGCGACCTGCTGTTGAAGCACAATCTCGGTATCGGGATCGATTTCACCACCCAGCCGGCAAAGGGAACTTATGCGAGTTTTCCGGCCGCCATCAACAATCTCGGTTATGACTTCACGCTGCAATCGCGCACCACGTTTTACGATTTTGACGCGGTTTACCAGCCGGTCAGCAGCAAGCGCGCGTCTTTGCGCTTGTTCGGCGGTGCCGGTGGTGCGAATCTGAAATTCTACACCAACGAAACCTCCAGTACCGCGGTCATCGGTACCCAGAGTTCCTCATCCTATTTCGGGAGCTCGAATCACTTTGCGGCAAACTTCGGCGCCGGCGTCATGATCTACGTCACCGATCATATCTTTGTCGAGCCGCAGTTCAAGGCGCACTGGGTGAACAATCTGACGCAGTTCGGCAGTTCGATCGTGACGGAGGAAACGGTTTGGCTGGGTTATAGCTGGGGAAACAAGTAGCCGCTGTGGGACCGGCCTCCCGGCCTGTCCTTTTGATAGACCGGCCAGGAGGCCGGTCCCACGGCTCGCTACCGCTGCGCGGCTGGGGTTGCGTCGCCGGCCAGGTCTTCCACCGGCACCGGCGGATTGTAGTATAGGATTCTCAGGCAGCTTTCGCAAACCATGACCTGCTCGCCCTTGCGCAGATCTTGCAGAAATTGTTGCCGCATCGACATCTGGCAGGCGGAACATCGTCCGTCGAGGGCCTCCGCTACCGCAATCCCCTTACGCAGCTTGCGGGTTTTCTCATAGCGCTGATAAGTGGGTTTGGTGACTTCCAAAACGATTGCGCCGCGCTCTTTGCGCAGTTCGTCCAGCGCCCGCTGATCCTTTTCGGTGCGCTCGCGGGCCGTCAGTTTCTCGGCCTCGACATCCACCTTTTCGGCTTTCAGCGCCGCTTCCGCCGCCTTCACCGCCCGTTCCAGCGGTTCGGATTCGCTCATCAATTCCAGGATGCGATCTTCGAACTTACGGACTTCCTGCTGGCAGAAGTCGATCTCGTTCTGAAAGGCCCGATATTGATCGTTGGTTTTTGCCTCGATCATCTGGTCTTTCAGCTTCGAAATCTTCTGCTCCTGCGTCTGGATCTCGCCTTCGCGCTGCTTACGGTCCTTCTGGTTGGCAACCAGCGCGGCGCGATCGGCTTCCAGCTTCCGCTCGTGCGAGATCAGTTTCTTTTGGATTTCCGCGATGTGCCTGGGCAATGCAGCAACTTCGCGCTCCAGTTCGCCCAGACGGCTATCCAATTCCTGGAGGCGGATCACCAACTTCAAGTCGGGAAGCATCTCTACTGTGGCAGTTTAACACGCGGTGCTCCGCGGGCGCTTAAGTGCAGTTGCAACCTCACTCCGCCTTTCGGATTTCCACCTGTCGATAGATTTCCCGGGTCTGCGCCAGGTTGGCGAAATCCATGCCGGGCAAGCGGGCCGAAGCGGTGCCGGCAGCCACGCCCCAGCGCAGCGCATCCACCGGATCCGGCTTTCGCGTCATGGCCCAGGCATACACCGCCATCAGGGCGTCGCCCGCGCCGATCGGGGAAACCGCGTCGACGCGCGGCGGAATGGCCTCCACCGTGCCTGTGGCAAACGCTCCCACCGCGCCGCGGCTGCCCACCGAAAGCACCACCGCTTCCGGCCCCATACTGCGGATCTCGGAGGCCGCTTCGAGATAATGTGTGCGCGTGAGCAGGGTGCGGCCCAGCAGGCGCGCCGCTTCCTGCTGGTTGGGAGTCGCCAGCGTGGGCCGCGCCTCGATCCCTTCGCGTAGCGCGTTGCCGTCGGCGTGCAACATGGTGTGCACGTGCCTGGCGCGGGCCAGGGCGATCAGCCGCGCGTAGAACGAAGTGGGTACGCCGGGCGGCAGACTACCGCACAGCAGCAGCCAATCGGCCCCCTCTAGCGCCTCCCGCACTACCTTTTCGAGGCGCGCTACTTCGGCCTTGGTCAGCACCGGGCCGGCTTCGTTCAGATTCACGGTCAGGCCCTGCTTGTCGGTAATCGTCAGGTTGGTCCGAATGCGGTTCTGCACCGGCACTGCCCGGAACGGAAATCCGTAGCCGCGCAAGTGCTCTTCGAGGCGCTTGCCCGTGGCGCCTCCCGAGATCAGGATGGCCAGCGTTTCGCCGCCGAAGGAATGAACCACGCGCGAGGCGTTGATGCCCCGGCCGCCGGCCGAATCGCGGCTGGAATTGATGTAGGCGCGGTCCTCGAAAGCCAGACGGTCCACGCTGAGGATCCGGTCGATGGCCGGATTCGCCGTAAGAGTGACGATCAAGCCACTATTATGCCAGCGTAAGGCCGGCGCCCGGGACTTTTTTTGCCTTCCCTTGGGTGCGGATCGAGGGCTGAAAAACTCAAGGAGCTCACAGGCTAAAGCCTGTGCCACCGGGACATCAGGCCAGCGTAAGGCCGGCGCCCGGGACTTTTTTTTCCTTCCCTTGGGTACGGATCGAGGGCTGAAAAACTCAAGGATCTCACAGGCTAAAGCCTGTGCCACCGGGACATCAGGCCAGCGTAAGGCCGGCGCCCGGGACTTTTTTGCCCCTTCCTGGGTACGGATCGAGGGCTGAAAAACTCAAGGAGCTCACAGGCCAAAGCCTGTGCCACCACGGACATCAGGCCAGCGTAAGGCCGGCATCGGCGCGAATATCGAAGCGGGCGAATTCTCCGCGCGCGAATTTGGGAAAAGCCGCCGCGGCGATCATGGCGGCATTGTCGGTGGAGAGCCCCGCGGTGGGGAAGAATACCGGATAGGGAAGGCCCGCCCCGGCCGCGGCTGCGCGCAATCCGCGATTCGCGGCCACCCCTCCGGAAACGATCAGGGCTCGCGCCGCGATGCTCTCGGCCGAAGCTGCCGCCCGCGTCAGCAATTCCACGATCACGGCGTGCTGGAAGGACGCCAGCAGGTCGCGGGTGGCTTGCGGTGTCGCCGCCAGCCAGTCCTGGAGCGACGGCGAAGCGGCGCGGGCGACGAGCCGCCGCGCCGCGATCTCGCCGGCCATATCGCGCGCCTCCACCCATCGCAACACGGCGGTTTTCAGGCCGCTGAAGCTGAAGTCGGCCGCGTTGCCCTTCATCTTGGCGAAGGTGAACCGCACCGCGCGGGGGTCGCCGTACGGCGCCAGTTGGTCGACGATGGGCCCGCCGGGATAGGGGAAGCCGAGCAGTTTGGCCACTTTGTCGAAGGCTTCGCCGGCCGCGTCGTCGCGCGTCCTGCCCAGCAGCCGGTAGCGAAAGGCCGCGTCGATCTCGAACATATGGGTGTGCCCCCCGCTCACGACCAGCGCCAGCGCCGGCAACGGCACAACTCCCCCGGCGCGCCGCGCTTCGAGCAGCACGGCATGAATGTGACCTTCAATGTGGTTGACGGCGATCAGCGGCAGCCCGCGGGCATAACATAGCGATTTGGCGTAGGTCAGCCCCACCAGCAGCGAGCCCACCAGCCCCGGCCCGGAAGTGGCCGCCACCGCGACCAGGCCCTCCAAACCCGTGCCGGAAATCTCCAGCGCCTCGCGCACCACCGGCACGATGGCGCGCAGATGTTCGCGGGAAGCCAGTTCCGGGACCACCCCGCCGTACTTGCCGTGCGTGGCCATCTGCGACGCCACGACCGACGAAAGCACCGCCGCGCCGTCTTCCACTACCGCGGCCGCCGTCTCGTCGCACGAAGATTCAATCCCCAGGATCCGCAAATTTCAGCGTAGCAATCTCAGCGCACCAACAGGAGCCGCTCCACCGGCGCGGCTGACGGGCGAACGCCCATCCGCTCGCTGGCTTCGAGCAGCGCCGAAGTTTTCCAGGCGCAGCGTTGCGCGGCCGCGCGCGTGGCCAGCAACAGATCGCGATCCGGGTCTTCCGCCTGGGTCGCCGCCAGCCAGACTCCCACCGAGCCCAGAATGATCGTCAACTCGTCATTGATATCGTGCGCCGCAGCCGCGGCCACCGCCCAAGCCATTTTCGTGTTTTGGGCTGCCTGTACCGCTTTCTCCACGCCCCCAGAGTAATCGACAGGCTCCGCGGAATGCGCCGGGTAGCTGCGATTATCCCAATGAAATGAAGACTTTAAAAATATCGAAAGCCTGTGACCGATAAAGATTTGCTTCGTTTCGCGGCCTAGCAGGGCCGGGGAACGGGGCGATGGCCGGGGAACTGCCGTGCTTCGGACTGATTCCAAAGACCCCTTTTCCGGCCCCTCATGCCCGGCTGAGGGCGCCGGATCCTGCCGGCCTCGCCGCCTGCGGCCGTAGCGGAGGCGGGCAGCAGACGTCGGCGCAAGCCGGAGGTTCGGGCGCGGCCATACCCTCCCGGACCAATTCGCCGATCATGCGCAACAGCGTGGGATGGAGGCCGGCGGTTCCGGCGCGCGTCATCCGCAGTCCCAGGCCGGAGCAGAGATCCGCGGCTTCCACGTCCAGGTCGTAGAGAACTTCCATGTGATCGGAAAGGAATCCGATGGGCGCTATCAGCACGTCTTCCACCCCTTGAACTGCCAATGCCCGCAGGTGGGTCAAAATGTCGGGCTCGAGCCAGGGCTGCGCAGGCGGCCCGCTGCGGCTCTGCCACGCTACGTCCCAGGCGGCGATGCCCAGCCGCGCGGAGACGGCGCGCGCGGTGGCGCGGATCTGGCCCTCGTACTCCGACGCCGCCATGGCCACCGGAATGCTGTGCGCCGTGTAGACCACGCGCGCGGCTGGGCGGCCAGCTTCGGCAATCCGCTCCATGGCTTCCCGCACGCGTTCGGCGTTGGCCTGCACGAACAGCGGATGGGCACAGAACGGCGGTATTTTGTCCACCACCGGAGCGTCCTCGCCCACCTCGCGCCGCGCGGTTTCGATGTTTTCCAGGTACTGCCGGCAGCCCGAGTAGCCGGCATACGCGGACGTGGCCAGCGCCAAAGCGCGGCGCACCCCATCCCGAGCCATCTGCCGCATGGTCTCGGCCAGCAGCGGGTGCCAGTTGCGGTTGCCCCAATAGACCGGCAGCGGCAAACTCGCGCGCATGGCCGCCAGCAATTGGCGGCAATAATCGTTGATGGGACTCCGCCCGCCGAAACGATAGTAATGTTCCGCCACTTCGAGCATCCGCTCGCGCGGCACGTTCCGCCCGCGCAGCACGTTTTCGAGGAACGGCATCACCTCTTCACGCTTTTCCGGTCCACCGAAAGAAAGTAATAGGATGGCGTCGTATGACATCGGCTCGCGCTCTCCTTCACTCTACCGTGGGGCCGGAGCTACCGCACCAGCCGGATAGATCCGTTGACGGTGTTCAGATCGAACAACGGGCCGCCCGAGCCGATCGTCCCCGCCAGGCGGCTCTTGCTGATTTCGCCCTGCACGCGGAATTCGAAATCGGAAGAAATGGTCCCGTTCGTGGTGTGGGCGTCCACCCGCGCGTTGACCTCCGCCGGCAGGTGCAGGGTGATCGAACTGTTCGACGTGTGCGCTCGTACGTCGGATCGAAACCCGGCGGGCAGAGTGAGTTCTACCGTACCGTTGCTGGTTTCCGCCCGGACTTCGCCCCCGGCCCGCTCGACCGCCGCACGGATGCCGCCGTTGGAAGTGGTGGCGTCCAGAGCGCCGCGCAGGCGCTCCGCATGGATATGTCCATTCGAGGTATGGGCGTGAACGGCGCCTTCGATCAGATCGAGTTCCACCGCTCCGTTAGTGGTCTCCACGCCCAGATCTCCTTTCAGGTCGATGGCGCGGATTTCCCCGTTGGACGTGTGCAGATGCGCCGGTCCGGCGATGCCGGTGACGCGGATGGAGCCGTTGGAGGCGGTGACGCGCTCCAGGATCACGTTCTTGGGTACGAGCAGGGTGAAGCGCGCTCCCTGGTTGTTGCGCCGCTCGGTCGGCCGGACTGCCCGGATGGTGACGGAATCGGCGGTGTGGTCGATGTCCACGCGCAGGGCGTCGGCGGCCTCCGGCGTGGGGCCGTACTTGGCGCCGAGGATATCTACCGTGTCCCTGTCGGAGCCGCTGATTTCCACGCTGCCGTTGAACGTTTCGAGCGACAGCCTGCCGCCGGCGTGCAACGGGTAAGTGTAGTGGAAATCCCGGGTAACCCGCTCCATGTTGCCCCAGTCTTCAATGTCGCAACCGGCCAGACATAGGATCGGGAGCGTGAGCAGTAGCCGAAGTAATCCAGAGCGCATCGGGAACCTCCAAATGGCGAATTACGTATTCCCCAAGCAGTTTGTTCCGGAAAGGAGTACAATCGCCCTGATATGACACCCGAAAATGCACCGGCCGTCGAGCCCTCTCCCGCGGGATTGAGCGAATTCTCGCGCCTTACCGGCGTCTTTTTCGAGCCCGGAAAGGCGTTTGCGGATATCGTGGCCCGGCCGCGCTGGCTGGTCCCCATGCTGTTGGTGATTCTGATCAGCCTGGTTGCGGTCTTCGAGATGTCGCAGCGCATCGGTTGGGAGCGCATCGTAAGCCACTCCATCGACAGCAGTTCCCGGGCGCAAAACATGACTCCGCAGCAGCGCCAACAGGGCATCGAGACGGGGGTCAAGATCGCGAGCGTCACCAGCTATATCGGCCCGATCGTGGGAATCCCGATTTACTATCTGGTGGTGGCCGGAGTGCTGCTGGGAATCTTCGCCGGCATTCTTTCGGCGCCGGTGAAATTCAAGCAGGCTTTCGCCGTGGTGGCCTATGCCAATCTCCCCGGAATCATTTCCGGGATTCTGCTCATCGTCGTGATGCAGTTGAAAAATCCCGATGAATTCAACGTGCAAAATCCCCTGGCATTCAACCCCGGCGCTTTCATGGACCCGCTGGCTTCTTCCAAGTCTCTGTACTCGCTGGCCACCTCGCTGGACCTGTTCACATTGTGGATCATCGTGCTGATGGCGATCGGGTTCAAAGCCGCGGGCGGCCGCAATCTCTCTTTCAGCGGCGCGTTTCTCGCCGTATTCCTGCCCTGGTGCGTGTGGGTTGGAGGCAAGGCGGCGCTGGCCGGATTGTTCTAACCGAGCCGCGACCGGATAGAGCGTTTTTCCAGGTTAGAATGAGAGTTCCTGGAGGCCGGCCTGGGTACGCCGCGGGACTTTACCGAACTACTCGAAGACTGGCGAGGCGGCAACAAGAACGCGCTGGACGAATTGACCCCAGCTCTCTACGAGGAGTTGCGGCGTCTCGCCCGGCATTTTCTTGCCTCCGAACGGCCCAACCATACCCTGCAGCCCACCGCGCTGGTGCACGAGGCCTATATCCGCCTGGTGGACCAGCGGGTTACGGATTGGCGCAACCGCGCCCACTTCCTCGGTGTGGCGGCGACCCTGATGCGGCGCATCCTGATCAACTATGCCGAAGCGCGCCATGCCGCCAAGCGGGAGGCTTATGTGAAAGCCATCGCACTCGAGGACGTGCTCGATCTTGCCGCCGCCCACGAGGTCGACGTGCTGGAACTGAATCGGTCGCTCGATGCGCTCAGCCAGCTCGATCCGCGGCAGGGAAAAGTAGTGGAATTGCGCTACTTCGGCGGCCTGACCGTGGAAGAGACCGCCGAGGTATTAGGCGTTTCCCAAGCCACCGTGAAGCGGGAATGGCTCACCGCCCGCCTCTGGCTGATGCAACACATGGAAGGCGCCTGACGGTGGGACAGGTGGAAAGTGTGCGAGAATTGCGGGCTAAGGGCAATGCCGTTCATGTACGTCGTGGCGCAGGCTGTCGAGCCTGCTGAGCCGAGAGTCTTCTCGGCTTTCTTCTCCGGGATTATGGGATGTCGGCGATCAAACCACCCGTGAAGGCCGACTGGCGGCAAACGCCGAAAATTATCGGTGCTTGAGCGCGGCAGGAAAAGCCGAGGCGAATCTCGGCTCAGCAGGCTGGCAGCCTGCGCCACGGCTTAGGCGAGCACCGTTGGGGCTCAGGCCAATGACCTCGGAGCGATGGGCGCAGATCAAGACCGTGCTTTCGGGTGCGCTGGAGGCGGAAGGCACCCAGCGCCTGGCGGTGCTGGACCGGTTGTGCGGGCAGGATGACGACCTCAAGCGCAACGTGCAAAGCCTGCTGGCTCAGGAATCGCGCGCGTCCGAAGTTTTCCATTCGATCGCCGCTCCGGGAATGCTGTTGCGCGAGGAACCCCCGCCCGCGGCGATCGGAGCCTACCGGGTGGTTCGCGAGATCGGCCGCGGAGGAATGGGCGTGGTGTACCTGGGCGAGCGCGCCGACGGCGAGTACCGCAAGCAGGTTGCCATTAAGCTGATCACCGGCGGCCGGCACGACCCCGATACGGTGCGGCGCTTCCGCCGCGAGCGCGGAATTCTGGCCCAGCTGGAGCATCCCGGCATCGCCCGCCTGCTCGACGGCGGAGCCACCGAATCCGGCCAGCCCTACTTCATCATGGAGTACGTCGAGGGCCTGCCGCTGGCGGACTATTGCGACCGTGGCGGCCTGGACGTGCCGGCCCGCTTGGGTTTGTTTTTGGAAATCTGCGATGCCGTTTCCTACGCCCACCATCGGCTGATCGTGCACCGCGACCTCAAGCCGGGCAATATCCTGGTGAGCGGCGATGGGCAAACCAAGCTGCTCGATTTCGGTTTGAGCCGTGCCTTGGATTGGCCCGACTCCGCCCCGGAAATCACCCAAGCCGGCCCCCTGCCCATGACTCCCGCTTACGCCAGCCCGGAACAGGTGCTGGGGCAACCTTTCACCGTGGCCGGCGACGTCTATTCGCTGGGCGTGGTTCTCTACGAATTGCTTTCCTCGCGCCGGCCTTACCAGTTGGCCACCGGGTCGCTCCTCGAAATCGCCCGCGCCGTGTGCGAACAGGAGCCCTTGCCGCTGAGCCAGGCGGTAGACCGCCGGCTAGCCAAAGTGCTGCGTGGCGACCTGGAAAACATAGTGGCCAAGGCCTTGGCGAAGGACGCGGCGGCGCGCTACTCCTCGGTCGCCGATTTCGCGGCGGACGTGCGCCGCTACCTGGGCGGCCAGCCGGTCGCCGCCCGGCGCGCCACCTTTCTGTACCGCGCCGGCAAATTGTGGCGCCGCCACCGGGTGGCGATTCCGGCCGGCGCCGTTGGCCTGGGCCTGATTCTGGCTTTTGCGGGAACCGCCTGGTGGGAGGCTGGCCGCGCCCAACGCCGCTTCGACGACGTGCGCGGATTGGCGCACGCGGTGATGTTCGACCTTCACGACGCCATCGTGCGCCTGCCCGGCTCCACTCCCGCGCGCGAACTGCTGGTGCGGCAGGCTCTGGATTACCTGGAGCGACTCTCCCGCGAGGCCGGCAATAATGCCGGCCTGTCCCGCGAAATCGCCCTGGGGTACGAGCGCATCGCCGATGTGGAAGGCAACCTCTCCGATGCCAACCTGGGCAAAACCGCAACGGCGGCGGTGAATTTGCAGAAGTCCGCCGACATTCTGGAGCGGTTGCGGGCCCGCTACCCCGCCGACGCCGCTATACGCCACGACTACCTGCGCGTCGAGACCGACCTGGCCGGCACTTACGCAGCCAAGGGTCAGTTCGATCTTGCCATGCGGCTTTCGCAGCGAAATCTGCGGATTGCCGAGGACGGTCTGCGCCAGCGGCCCGCCGATCCGGTGGCGACGGAAGAAGTCGAGGCAGCTTCGAGTTCGCTCGCGGACCGCTTCACCGAACAGAAACGCTACTCCGAAGCCATCCCGTTGCGCGAGCGCCAGTTGGATCTGGCGCGGAAAGTGGAGCGGGCAAACCCCGCCGGCGAAGACGGCGTTCGGTCCCTGGCCGTGGCGGCCAAGCGCCTCGCCGCGCTGTACGGCGTCACCGGACGTTTGGCCGAAGCCCGCAAGCAATACGAAACGGCGCGGGCCATCGACGAGCGCCGCTGGGCTATCGGCCCCTCCGACATGCGCGTGGCTCTCGACCTGTCCTACGACGAGAGCGACCTGGGCTGGGTCACCGGCCGCGCCGGCGACTACGCCGAAGCTCTGGAAGACTATCGCCGCGCCCTGGAACTCCGGCAGATGGCTGCCGATGCCGACCCGCACAACTTCCGCGCCACCAGCGGCGTTGCGGTCAGCACCTGGAAAATCGGGATTCAGCTCAAACGCCTGGGGAAACCGGCCGAAGCTCTGGAGCAAGATCGCAGTGCCATCGCGCTGTTCGAACGCCTGACCGCCAATCCGCAAGCCTCCTGGACCACTCAGCGCGACATGGCCGATGTTCATGAAAGTGCCGCCGAAGCCTTGCTGGACCTGAAACAACCTCGTCAGGCCGCCGCCGAATACGCCGCCTCCCGCAAAATCTACGCCGCTCTGAAAGCCAGCGGCCGCCTGCCGCAATCCCAATGGGCCCGAATCGAGGAACTCGTCAAGGCGGAACGGGAAGCCGCCAAGTAAGTGGGACGGGCCTGGGCAGGCCATCGCTTTTTGTGGTCTGCCACCCCCCGACTAAGACCCAGCCGCGCGACAGACGACAAAAGACGATCGTCTGTCCCACGCGGGCCCTGCGCTTTTCTCGGAGAAACTTCGGCGCGACAGGCACTACTTCTCAGGAATACGATGGCCCTCACCCGCAGACATCTGCCTCACTGGATTCCGGGGGAAACCCCCGTTTTCGTGACGTGGCGCGTCGCCGGTTCCCTCCCTGCTCAGCCAGAAATCGCTGAGTGGGACGGTGGGACAGACCATCGCTTTCCGTGGTCTGTCACCCCTCCGCTGAAGCGCAGCCGCGCGACAGACGACAAAAAACGATCGTCTGTCCCACCTTCCGGTCCCGTCTGGTTACAGGATCCGCGAGTCGCTTCTATAGTCGCGAACGCTCTCCTATACGGTGAAGCGGAACGCCGGCTCTACCAACTCCATGCGTGGGTGGTCATGCCCAATCACGTCCACGCAATCCTCCGCCCGCATGCCGCCATGCCCACCATCATGCGATGGCTCAAGGGCAGAACGAGTCGCGTGGCCAACCGAATTCTGGGCCGCGCCGGCACGGGCTTCTGGCAGGACGAGTCTTTCGACCATTGGATCCGCTCCACGCAGGAACTTCAGTATTTCATCGAATACGTGGAAGCCAACCCGCTAAAGGCCGGGCTGGTGGAAGCCAAGGAGCAATGGCCGTGGTCCAGCGCGTGCCAGGCGACAGACCATCGTCTTTTGTGGTCTGTCTCTCCCCCGCAGCCACCCGACAGACGACAAGAAACGATCGTCTGTCCCACCTGCCACGTAACCGCCCCGCCTCGCTCCCCTACTGCACCGGCAGCGTCGCCGCTTCCGTAGTCTTGCCGCCGACGCTAAGCGAGATCGGCACCGCCGACCCGGTGGTGGCATTAGCCGGCACGGTCACCGCGACCTGAAACTCCCCGGGGGTGCCGGGCGCCAGGACCGCATACACTACCGTTGCCTTCTGGCCTCCGATGGTCACGGCGGGCGTAGTGGTGGTGCTCGAAAGCGGAGACGCCACCGCCGGCACTCCGCTATAAGGCTGATTCGTCACCGGCCCCAGGCCGTTCATCCACAGGAGGATCGTGCTGCCGCGCTTGGCAGCGTTGCTGGTAGTGATCAGGTTGTAGGACAAATCCGTGGCGATGGCCGCGGCGTCGCCGAAGAACGCCGGCGAAGAATTCGCGATACTAACGGTCACTACGTTGGATGAGTATCCGGTATCGCTCGTCACCTTCACTTGCGCCGAGGAGTACCCTTGCAGCTCCCATGGAGCAAAGACGTTCACCTGCCCGGGACTGATATAGACAGGGTAACCGGGATAAGTCACACCGTTGCCTACGTCGAAACTCACTGTCACGGTGTCGAGCTGCAGTGCCAGGTTGTTGAAAGTATTGGAAGCGGTGTAGTCGGTCAGGTTCGAGCCAAACAGCGTGACGTACGAGCCCGGAGCGATGGTTGGCAAGTAGGCGGCGTTATCCACTACTCCACCGGTGGCCAGCGTAGGGGTGGTGGTGACCAGGTAGGCATAGACATCGATGGACGTCTCCACCAGCGAATTCATGTTGATAATGAGATACGACGTTGTGGTGCTGGCTGGCAGCACGGCGTCGAAGTAAAGAAACCCGTATGCGTCGGTGGGGCATGTGATGGAAGTTGTGCTGGTCAGCTTGCACGCCGGCCCGCCGGGAGCGCTTTTTAAGGTGAGACCGCCGGTGGCAGTAATCGGCACGGAGGCGTTGGCGATACCCGCGCCGGTCGTATCGGTAACCTGCAGGATCGGATATCCGCTCGGGTTTACATCCGAGCCCGGTGTCCCCTGGAAGTAATAGTTGCCGTTGCTGTCGCAGCACGACAGGAACGTAACCACGTTGTAGCCCTCATTGCTCTTGACGATGAACATGAAGGGAATTCGCAGCGTGGTAGCCGAACCAGTGAGGATCACCGCGCCGGAATATTCACCGCCTACGGGCAGCGGCCCCGAGAAGGTCACGGTGAGGGTCGCGGTGCCGCCCGCGGTCAGCGTGGAGCTCGACAGGCTGGGCGTGATTTTGGTCGCCCCCAGATTTACGCCGGTAGATACGATTCCACCGCCCGTATTGACCGAGCAGCAACTCACGCTGGAGGCCAGCGTCACCGAACCGGAGCCGATATTCGTCAGCGTGATCACGATGGGCGGCGGAGGCGAGCTGACGGTGCCGAAAGAAGCCGAAGAAGGCACCGCCGTCACATTTGCCGCGATGGCCGTCCCCGCATTCAGCAGGCCGGCGCCGATCCACTCCGCGTCCACCGGCATCCCGTAGTAATCTTCCACGGTGACCGTCTGCGCCGCGTTGTTCACCAGCAGCGACTTGATCTGCTGGCCGTTGAGCGAGGGGTAAGCCTGCTTCATCAGCGCGGCCGCTCCGGCGGTCAAAGGAGCGGAGAAACTGGTACCGTCGGCAGCCACGAAGCCGTTGGCGGTATAGAGGATCCCGTCGCCGGGGTCGAAGGTCTCTCCCGCCATATACATTCCCACCGTGGAGGGCAGGTAAGTGTCGTTCGGATCGGGCGATATGTCCGGGTCGTCGCCGCCGGTGGCTAGCAGGTCGGGCTTCAACTGCCCGTCCGGAGTGGGACCGAAGGAGGAATAACTGGCCAACATGTTGGCGGTAATGGACGGGGAAAAACCGAAGTAGCTGCTGTAAGTGGTCAAGTCCATTTCCGCGCCGGCCGCATCGATGGTCACCGCTGCGCCGGGGTTCGCATCGATGTAGGCTTTGAGGTTCAATCCGTCAGAATTTGAGATCACCACGCCCGGGCCAGTCTCGTAGATGCCTTCGGCGTAAGGCGTGCTGTAAATCGACGTCGAGTTGGATTGATACCAGACGAAGCCGATGGCCCCCGCGTTCTGGGCATTCAACGCCTGCTGGTCGTAGACCCCGTTCGCGTTGGAGTTCGCAACCGGGCAACTGGCGGTCACCTGAATCAGGGCAAACGCGCCATTGAGCGAGCCGGCCGCAAGCGGCACGCAGGCGAGGCCGGTGCCATCGAGCAAATCCACATCGACGAGCGGGGCGGCGTTGGCGCCATCCATAGAAGGATAAAAGTACGAGTCGCTCATCATGGCCTGAATGTGCTGCAAATTGGAAGGCGCGCCCGAAGCGTTCACCGAAACGGCGGGCATCATGCCGTGCGAGTTGAGGGTGGCGCCGACCGAGATCACGTCCGGAGCGTTGGACGGAGACGAAATCGTGTTGAAAGCCGGGTAGTAGAGAAGACCGTCGAAGCCGCCGTCGCCGGCCGCGGCCAGCACCACCTTGCCGGCCAGCACCGCGTTCTCGTAGGCCGATGCTACCGGATCGCTGGAGGCGGGACCGAGAGCGTTGCTGCCCCACGAAGTGGTAATCACGTCCATGCCGTCCGTCACGGCGTCATCCACCGCGTCGATCATGGATTCGTCGCTGGCGAAACCGAACGAGCCTGCGATTTTATAATTGCCGATCCACGCCTTGGGCGCCATACCCTGAAGAGTGACCGTGCCACCGGTGGACGACACCGCCGGTGCGGTGACGGCGTTGCCGGCGGCTACCGACGCCACCGCGCTACCGTGCCCCCAGCGGTCCCGCGGCGTGTAGTCGTCCGGTTCGGAGTCGGCGGCATAATCGGCGGGATTCGAGCCCACCGCCAGCAGCCGCACGTAGCTCCGCGATCCCAGGACCCGCTCATCAGCTATGCCGAGATCAGCCAGGTGCTTGCGGGCGACCGTCGCAGCCCGGGCGATCAGGGCCTCGGGCTCGAGGCGCGGCGAGACATGGCGCGAATGGACGAGTTGCTGGCCCTTCATGTCCACGACCACGACTGACACCTCGATCGGGTCGAAGTGGATGCCTATGGCGTAGGCGGCCGTCGGGTTGATGCGCAGCGTCGTCCTCGGCTTGCCGCCGGTCGAGGCCAAAGAACCGCTTTCGATGACGATGCCCTGTTCGATCAGGCGGCGGACTATCACCGACACGGTCTGAGCGGTCAGCCCCGTCTGTTGGGCGATCTCGACGCGGCTGATCCCGTCGGCTGCCTGGACCGAGCTGAGCACCACGTTTATGTTGTAGGTGCCGACCCTCGGCAAGTTGGAACCGCTGAACATGACTAGTAGACCTCTCGCAGCGACTCTAGGACCTCCGTACTTAGTAATTCAAGATGATGTTCTAACTCTCTTTTGCGGCTTGACCGGTTCAGTGAGTTGACCCCAGCGAGGACATGTGGTAAAGCCACAATGTCCTGCCCATCGGCCCGACAGCTATCGATTGGGCCTGTTGACGTGCCAGAATGCTGTCCGGAGAG
>JBKQIF010000068.1:0-23106 GCA_052148435.1 Bryobacteraceae bacterium | reverse complement strand
TGAACTACTGGAACGACAACCTCTATTACGTCGCCGGGAACGCGCCGCCGTGGTCCGGCGAATACAACACCGTAGTCAACCTTGAGGACGGTTTCGCCAAGAATCCGCACATGCATCTTTTCGTGGGAATGGGATATTACGATTTCGCCTGCCCCTTCTACCCCGTGGAATGGACCATCGCCCACCTGAAGGCGTCGGACGAAATCAAAAAGAACAACATCTCCCTGGGCTACTACGAGGCAGGCCACATGGTCTACATCGACCAGCCCTCGGCGGCTAAGTACCACGCCGATCTGGTGAAGTTCGTGCAGGCATCATTGCCAAAATGAGGCACGGCTCTCGATTGCGCTGCTGGCCGGATGCCACCGGGATCGGACGCGAGCTGATTGAGGCACTGGAAGCTGAAGGCTGGGAGGACGTATGATCGAAGGTATGGCGCAACTCCGCATGACGGAGGCCGAGGTGGCGAAGGACTTCGCGGCCGTGCTGGAGAAGATCCAGCAAGGAGCGGAAGTCATCGTGGAGAGGGACCGGCAGCCCGTCGCCGTGATCAAGCTCCCGCGGTTCCGGGGGCGGCCCATTGACGAGTGCATCGCGCTGGCCAAGGCCCGCGGCTCTCATGCCACGCTCGACGAGGACTTCGCCAAGGATCTGGAAAGCGTCATCGACAGCCACCGCGAACCGCTGGCCCCACCCTCATGGGACTAATCCTGGATTCCAGCGTAGCCATCGCCGGAGAACGCCGAGGGCTGCCGGTAGAAGATCTGCTTGCTCTCGTTCGCGGGGTTGCAGGGCCCACGGAGATCGCGCTCTCCGTACTCAGCGTGATGGAATTGGAGCATGGCATCTGGCGGGCGAAAGACGAAACGCGAGCTCGCCGGCGGCGCCAGTTCCTGGAGGATTTGATCATCAATGTTCCGGTCTATCCGATCACCACAGAACTGGCGCGCAGGGCTGGCCAGATCGATGCCGAACGGCAGGAAAAAGGAGTGCGCATCGCCTTCCAGGATCTCCTGATCGGTGTCTCCGCGCTTGAACTCGGCTACTCCGTTGCCACTCAGAACCTCCGCCACTTCCGAATGATTCCCGGCCTGAACGTAGTGCAGATCTGAAGGCCGACACAGAGCGGCACAGCGGGACAGGGACCCTCCTTCCGCGAAAATGCCGGCCGGTCGCCTCCCGGTGTCAGCGCGAAATCCAGTAGCGCGCGGGCAGGTCCGTGACCGGGCCCACCACCGGGGAGGAGAAGACGACGCTGGTAGTGGGGACTCCGAAATCGAGGAGCTTCTCCACCAGACGTTCCAGTTCCTCCACGGACGCGGCCACCACCTTGAGGATGAAGGCATCGCCGCCGGCCACGTGGTGGCATTCGGCGATCAGGTCCATGGTCTTGACGGCTTTGAGGAACGGCCGGTACCGGGGTCCATCGCAACTCAGGCGCACGATGGCGAGCACCTGGAACCCGAGCGCTTCCCGGTCGATATCGACGCGATACCCGCGGACGATGCCGGCCTCTTCCATGCGGCGCATGCGTTCGGCGGTGGCCGCGGGGGAAAGGCCGATCCGCCGGCCGAGCTCCGCGTAGGAGATGCGGACGTCCTTTTGCAGGATGGATAGCAGGTTATAGCCTAGATCGTCGAGTAGACCGGAAGATTCAATGGCCATATTGCGATTCTACCAGTGAACTCTACTGTTCGAGGACCCCGCGACGGCGTTATGATTCGTGCAGAATGATGCTACTCGGCGGGCAGCCTCTGAAACTGCGCGATATCGCGGCCATCGCGTGCGGCGAACGGGTGCGGCTGGCGCCGCATGCCATCGGGCCGATGGAAGCTTCGCGGCGGGTGGTGCGTAAAGCGGCCGAAGAGCGTCTGCCGGTTTACGGAATCAATACCGGATTCGGCAAGTTGTGCGACGTGAAGATTCCGGACCGGGATATCGAACGGCTGCAACTGAATCTGGTGCGCAGCCACGCCTGCGGAATCGGGCGTCCGCTTTCGGAGGGCGAGACGCGCGCGATGGTGGCGCTGCGCGCCAACACGCTGGCTCTCGGCTACAGCGGAGTGCGGCCGGCCGTGGCCGAGGCGCTGTGCGAGATGGTCAATCGCGGCGTGTACCCGGTGATTCCGGAAAAAGGGTCGGTGGGCGCGAGCGGAGATCTGGCCCCGCTGGCGCATCTGGCGTTGTGCGCCATCGGCGAAGGCGAGGCGGTCTATCGCGGGCAACGCATGGCGGGCGGCGAGGCGCTCGGCAGGGCGGGACTGGAGCCGCTGAAACTCGAAGCCAAAGAAGGGCTCGCGTTGTTGAACGGGACACAGGCGTTGACGGCGGTGGGGGCGCTCGCGCTCTGGCGCGCTTACCGCCTGGCCGGTATCGCCGATGTGGGCGGCGCGCTTTCGCTCGAAGCGCTGCTCGGCACGCCCGTCGCCTTCGATCAACGCATCCACGCCGCGCGCCCGCACGCGGGGCAGGGGGTGGCGGCGGCGCGATTGCGCGGCCTGCTGGAAGAGAGCGACGTCGCCCCGGCCCGCCGCGCGGCGCCCGCGCGCGTGCAGGACGGGTACAGCCTGCGCTGCATGCCGCAAGTCCACGGCGCGGTGCGCGGCGCGCTGGAGTTCGCGCGCGCCACCGTTGAGATCGAAACCGGCAGCGCCACCGACAACCCGCTGATCTTTCCCGAATCCGGCGACGTGCTGAGCGGGGGCAACTTCCACGGCGCGCCGCTGGCGCTGGCGTTCGATTCGGCGGCCATCGCTCTCACCACGCTGGCGTCCATCACGGAGCGCCGCATCGATCGCCTGGTGAATCCCGATCTCAATCAGGGGCTGCCCGCGTTTTTGGCCGCGGATCCCGGCGTAGGCAGCGGCTTCATGATCGCGCACGTAGCCGCGGTTTCCCTGCTGAGCGAAAGCAAAGTGCTGGCGCATCCGGCCAGCGTGGACAATCTGCCGACGTCGGGCGGCCAGGAGGACCACGTTTCCATGGGGATGACCGCGGCGCTCAAGCTGCGGCAGATCGTGGAGAACGGCGAGGCGGTCGCCGCCATCGAACTTTTGGCCGCGAGCCAAGCCCTCGGTTATCGCGAACCGTTCGAGCCTGGCAGAGAACTGCGCCGGGTGCTCGAAGTTGTGCGCGCTATCGCGCCGCCCGCCAGCGACGACCGCCCGCTTTCGCGCGACATCGAAGCCGTGGCCGCGGCCATCCGCGAGGGCCGCTTCGACGAATGGGCCATGCCGGAAACGCTACCGTGTCCGGCGGGGGTGATGCAATGAATGTGCATACCGCGATTCAGGCTCCGCGCGGGAGCCGCCTGCGCTGCCAGGGTTGGCACCAGGAGGCCGCCTTGCGCATGCTGCACAACAACCTCGACCCGGAGGTCGCCGAAAAGCCGGACCAACTCATCGTTTACGGCGGCACCGGACGCGCGGCGCGCGATTGGCCCAGCTTTCATGCCATCGTGCGCTCGCTCGAATCGCTCGGCAACGACGAAACGCTGCTGGTGCAATCGGGGCGGCCGGTGGGCATCTTCCGCACCCACCCCGAAGCGCCGCGCGTACTGCTGGCCAACTCGAACCTGGTGGGCCACTGGTCCAACTGGGACGAGTTCAACCGGCTGGAGCGGCTCGGGCTCACCATGTACGGGCAGATGACGGCCGGCTCATGGATCTACATCGGCAGCCAGGGAATCGTGCAGGGAACGTTCGAGACGTTCGCCGCGCTGGCGCGCAAGCACTTCGGCGGATCGCTGGCGGGCAAGTTGGTGGTATCCGGCGGAATGGGCGGAATGGGCGGCGCGCAGCCGCTGGCCGCGACCATGAACGGCGCGCGCTTCCTCGGCATCGAGGTGGACGCGGCGCGAATTCAGCGGCGGCTCGACACCGGCTATTGCGACCGCATCGCCCACACGCTCGACGAAGGCCTGCGCCTGCTCGACGGCAGCGAGGCAATTTCCGTGGCGCTGGTGGGCAACTGCGCGGACGTGCTTGGGGAGTTGGTCCGCCGCGGCATCGTGCCGGACGTTCTCACCGACCAGACCAGCGCGCACGACCCTCTCAACGGTTACGTGCCCAACGGCATGACGCTGGCCGAAGCCCTGGCGCTGCGCACGCGCGATCCCAAACAGTACATCGCGCGCTCCATGGCGGCGATGGCGGCGCACGTCGAAGCCATGCTCGCGCTGCGGAAGGCCGGCGCGGTCACCTTCGACTACGGCAACAACATCCGCACCCACGCCAAGCAGGCCGGCGTCGAGCGGGCCTTCGACATTCCGGGCTTCGTGCCCGAGTACATCCGTCCCCTGTTCTGCGAAGGCCGCGGCCCCTTCCGCTGGGTAGCGCTTTCGGGCGATCCGGCCGATATCCGCCGCACCGACGAGCTGGCGCTCGAACTTTTTCCGCGCGACGAAACGCTGGCCCGCTGGATTCCGCTCGCCGAGCAGCGCATTCGTTTCCAAGGTCTTCCCGCGCGCATCTGCTGGCTCGGCTATGGCGAGCGCGCCACGTTCGGCCTCGCCATCAACCGCCTGGTGCGCAACGGGGAATTGAAAGCGCCCATCGTGATCGGCCGCGATCACCTGGACACCGGCAGCGTGGCCAGTCCCTTCCGCGAGACCGAGAACATGCGCGACGGCTCCGACGCCATTGCCGATTGGCCGCTGCTGAACGCGCTGGTCAACACCGCGGCCGGCGCGTCCTGGGTCAGCATCCACAACGGCGGCGGCGTCGGCATCGGCTACTCGCAACATGCCGGCATGGTGGTGGTGGCGGACGGCACGGAAGAATCGGACCGGCGCCTGGAACGGGTGCTCACGTGCGACCCCGGCATCGGCGTGGTGCGCCATGCCGACGCGGGATACGACGAGGCCGCCGCCTTCGCGCGCGATCACGGCATCCGCCGCCCCATGGATTCGTTACAGTAAGGAACGGAATGCCACGACAGCTCGTAGAGTGTGTACCCAACTTCAGCGAAGGGCGGGACCTGGGCAAGATCGACGCCATCGTGCAGGCGATTCTGGCGGTTCCCGAGGTGGTGCTGCTCGATAGGGAGAGCGACCCCGATCACAACCGCAGCGTGCTGACGTTTGTCGGCCCGCCGAATGCGGTGGCGGCCGCGGCGTTTCGCGCCGTAGAGAAGGCGGTGGCGCTGATCGACCTGACCGGGCACACCGGCGCCCATCCGCGCATCGGCGCCGCCGACGTGTTGCCGTTCATTCCCATCGAAGGCGTCACGCTGGAAGAGTGCGTGCGGTTGGCGGAGCGGGTCGGGCAGGAGTTGTGGGCGAAGCTCCATCTGCCGGTGTACCTCTACGAAGCCGCGGCGCGGCGTCCCGAGCGCACCAATCTCGAAAACGTTCGCAAAGGCCAGTTTGAGGCGCTGGTGCGGGAGATGGGGACGGTGTCGGCGCGCGATCCCGACATCGGCGATGCGGTATGTCATCCCACCGCCGGCGCGATCGTCATCGGAGCGCGCAAGTTCCTGATCGCGTATAACGTCAACCTGAACACGCCGGACCTCTCCATCGCCAAACGAATCGCGAAAACGATTCGCTTCTCGAGCGGCGGCTTCCGCTATGTGAAATCGATGGGCGTGATGCTGGCATCGCGCAACCTGGCGCAGGTTTCGATCAACCTTACGGATTTTGAACAGACGCCCATGCACCTGGTTTTCGAGACGGTGCGGCGGGAGGCCGAACGGTATGGCGTGGGTGTTGTCGGCAGCGAGATCGTCGGGCTGATCCCCAAAAAGTCGATCGAACTTTCCGCCGAATATTTTCTGCGCTTCGAAAACTTCCACCCGGAACTGGTGCTGGAAAACCGCATCGCCGAAGCGCTGTCGGCTCGCGGCGGTCTGGCGGAATTCCTGGACGCGCTCGCTTCCCCAACGGCGACTCCTGGTGGAGGCAGCGCCGCCGCGGCCGCCGGCGCCATGGCCGCGGCGCTCGGTTCGATGGTGACCCGCCTGGCGAAACTGGATCCCACCTCCTTCGAAGCCGACCGGCACTTTTTCACCGAGGCCGTCAATCGCGACGCGGAGGCGTTCAACCAGGTCATGGCCGCCTACAAACGCCCCAAGGACGAACGCGGTCCCCACGTGGAAGCCGCGCTCCACGGCGCCGCCGAAGTTCCGCTCGAAGTCATGGAGCGGTCCCGCGACCTCGCTGCCCGCCTCGACACGCTCGATATCCCCGCCAAGTTCGCCAGCGACCTGGCGGTAGCAAAGTCGCTCGCGGCCGCCGCGCGCGCGGGCGCCTGGGAGAACGTCAAAATCAATCTGGACTCCATTCATGACGCCGAATTCAAGGCGGATGTCGAGCGCCGTGTCGGTGAGCTGTAGGGCCGTGGCAGACGTGGCGCACGCACTGCTGCGTGCCGCGTCGAGTCTCTACTCGACGCCTCTGCGCCTTGGGGAGACGGGCGTCGGCAAAAGTGCCGACGCGGCACGCAGGAGTGCGTGGGCACGTCTCAGGCTGGCCCGAATGCCTGATCTGGCGCTGGTGAACTGCGGGCAACTCGTCACCCTGGCCGGACCCGCGCGGCCGCGCACCGGCGCCGAACTGCGCGACCTCGCGATCGTCCCCGACGGCGCCATGCGCGTTCGCGACGGCCACATCGCCGCCGTCGGGCCGCGCGCCGATATCGAGCGCGCCCTTTCCTCCGAAACCGAAATCATCGACGCAGGCGGCCGCGCTGTCCTGCCCGGATTTGTAGACGCACACACCCACGCAGTCTTCGCCGGCAACCGCGCGGACGAGTTCGAGCGCCGCGCGCTAGGCGCTACCTACGCCGAAATCGCGGCCGGCGGCGGGGGCATTCGCTCTACCGTACGCCGCACCCGCGCGGCCTCCGAAGACGATCTTCTCCACGCCGCCCGCCGCTACGCCCGCTGGTTCCTGGCCGGAGGAACCACTACCATCGAAGCGAAATCCGGCTATGGCCTCTCGCTCGACGCCGAGTTGAAGATTCTCCGTGTCATCCGCGCGCTGGGCGCCTCCGGGCTCCTCCGCACGGTCGCGACTTTCCTCGGCGCGCACGAGATCCCCGACGAGTATCGCGGCCGCACCGGCGAATACGTCGACCTGGTGGTCAACGAAATGCTGCCCCGTGTCGCCGAAGAAAAACTGGCCGAATACTGCGACGTCTTTTGCGAGCCGCACCTGTTCGACGTCCCGCATGCCCGCGCGATCCTGCGGGCCGCGCAAGCCCTCGGTCTCGGTGCGCGAATTCACGCCGATCAGTTCAGCCCCGATGCCGGCGCGCTGCTGGCGGCGGAAGTCGGAGCCGCGACCGCCGATCACCTGGAATCGACCACCGCCGCGGGCTTCGCCGCACTCGCCCGAGCCGGCGTCCAGCCCGTTCTGCTGCCCGCGTCGGTCTATCACCTCGGCTCCGCGCGCTACCCCGCCGCGCGCGCCATGATTGAAGCCGGACTCGCCATCGTCCTCGCCACCGATTTCAATCCCGGCTCCTCGCCCACCGCCTCCATGCCCATGGTGCTCTCGCTGGCCTCGACCCATCTGCATCTGACCCCTGCCGAATCCATCGCCGCCGCCACCATCAACGCCGCCTACAGCCTGGGACGCGGAGGCGAGATCGGCTCGCTCGAACCCGGCAAATTCGCCGACTTCGCCATCCACGATTGCGCCGATTACCGCGAACTCGCCTACTTCTTCGGCCGTGAGCCCGCGCTGGCGGTCTACTCCGCCGGAACCTGCGTCTACCGCCGCGAACTCCGTGGAGCGGGCTCTTAGTCTGCCACGCCGGGACTCGTCCCGGCGCTGTCTCTCCTAACCGGCCATACTTCCCCGCGGACGCGCAGACGGGCCGAGGGTCTGGTTGTCGGCTCTGCTGCCCGGTGGGACAGACGATCGTTTTCTGTCGTCTGTCGAGCGGTTGTGGCCTGACGGGCCCGACAGACCACCAAAAGCGATGGTCCGTCCCACCTGTCAGCCAGGATCGTCCATTTCACTCTTGCGGGCTCACGACGTAACCTTTGAAGTAGCTTGTACTATCCGTTTTCGACCACAGGCCGACTTTGCCGGCGACCGGCGGCCGGATCACCGGATTGTTGGCGGGGAACAAGTCCGCATTCGGCGGACCTTTTCTTCCTGCCTGCGGCTCACTGCCGAGCGTGTACTCTAGCGCCGGAGTGCCGTCGAGCCATGCCTTGAAGCTGGCTCCGTCCACAGTCATCTTCAACTCATGCCAACTGTTCCGGTCGAGCAGGAACGGCTTGGCGCGGTCGCTGAACTTCATGTTCCGTCTGATTCCGTTGTGGAATTCCCACAGCGCGACGTTATTCTCCGTATCGTTGTAGCGAACCGCCAACCAGTCGCCATTCGGCTTCACGTTGAAGAGAATGCCGGAGCAGCGGTCCGAGTCGCCAGCGACGGTTTTGAACTTCACGCTGATGGCGCCGCCCGAGAAATTGTCTACACCCTTGAGCACCGCGACCGGATAGTACGCGAACTGCTTGGCGTTGTCCATCAGTTCCTCGTTCGAGGTGCCATACAGCTTGCGTGCCGTTTGGAGCAGCAGCCTGGTAGGATTGTCCTTGCTTGCGACCCACGGCCGGCCGTCGAGCATGACCACTTTCTCGCCGGCGTCATCGGCGACGACCCACGTTCCCACCATCGGTTCGAACGCGACCGGCGGCTTGCCGGCCTGTTCGCGGCTAAGATCGACCTTGATATCCGCCGCGCCGGCCGCCGCGGCCAGAAGAGCGGCGCTGAAGAGAACCAATCCGTATCGTGTGATTGCTTTCATTTGAACCTCTGTCGTATGAATATTCCGCCGGCCAGGATCAGTCCTGGCCAGACACCGTAGAAGATCGTGCCAGCCCCTTTTGGCGGCACGGCGAGCGGATGCCCGCGAAAAATCGCCTCGTCATTCTCCGGCGGCGGCGCGACCCCGGCCAGCGAGTAAATCGCTTCCAGCACGGCTTCGGCCGTCGTCGCGCGGCTCACCGTCCTGCGGCCGGCCAGATCGTACCAAATCTCCCCGTATCCGGCGCTGGTTTGTTCGAAAAGCCCGATCGACGTGGCGGAGACATATTGCACCTGCACCTTCGGCATGACGCGGCGCAACTTCGAAAGGGCGCGATGCTCCAGGTCGTCCCGCCGCGGATCCTCCGGCGCCAGATGCACCTCGATCCGCAGGGGTGCGTGGATCCGGCTGAGAACTCGCTCGTCGCCTTCCGGGAACGAGTTGCTCCGCGCTTCCGATGTATCCCAGCTAGCGGTGACGAACGTACACGCGAAGATGCCCGCCGCCGCCAGCGCGCCGATCGCGGCCGATTCGTACACCCGCCGCCTCACCCCGATTCCAAGCCGCATCCAGATCGCCGCCATACCGAGGCCCGTCAGCGTCAGCACCAGCGCGATCAACACGGTGTCAAGCCGCAGGAGGCCATGCTGGAATTCCGCCACCATGGCGGCGGGCGTATACCCGGCGGCGCGCTCCCACCAGCCGCCCTGGACGGCGCCGAAGAAACTGACAATCCATGTGCCCACGGTGATGCTGAGCGTGAGGATCGCCGCCGTAGAGGGATGTTCCGCGAGGGCCGACATGGCGGCGGCAAGCCCAATCGTAAGCCCCGCGTTGAGCACGTGGCCGAAGGTCAGAGTGATCAGCTCGGGCGCATAAACCTGGCCGCCGTAGCTCTTCCACAGCAGAATCGCGCTCAGCGGTGGCAGCATCGCCACCAGCCAGCCCGCCATCAGAACCAGCGCCTTCACCGTAATGCGGGCGAAGGGTGACATTGGTTGCTGGGTTTCCAGCTTAAGGGCGCCGCTCTGCCGATCGCCCGCCACCAGACGAATTGCCACGAATGGCAGCAGGAAGACCGCTGCCAGTTCACAGGCGCTGAACGCCGGAGCCCATACCCCGATGAGTGGCGATAGAGCCTCGCCGACGCCGGCGGAAGTTCCGTTCAGACCGCTCACTTCCGCATAGGTCCGGACGGCGCCGATAAAGGATACTCCGACGAGCGGTCCCATGGCGAAAAGCAACACCCACCATGCCCTTGACACGACGAGTTCGCGCGATTCCTTGTCCACCAGCCACAACCGTGGCGCACGCACTCTTGCATGCCGCGTCGAGTCTCTACTCGACGCTTCTGTACCCTCTTCGTGGAGTAGGCCCTTGGCCTGCCGAGACTGCTGCCACCGGCTAGGTGAGCGCAAGGAACACCTCTTCGAGGTTCTGGCACGGTCTCGACCGATCGCGCGCGGCTGCCAGCGCCGCGAGTTCCCGCACCGTGCCTTCGCCACGCACCCGTCCGGCACTCAGCAGTACGAACCGGTCGCAGAAGCGAGCGGCATCGCCGATTTGGTGAATCGAGAGGAACAGCGTCCTCCCCCGGGCCGCGTGTGTTCGTAAGGCGGCCGCGGTGTCGCGCGCCTGGCGCAGGTCGAGCCCTTCAAAAGGCTCGTCGATGAGTAGCGCAGGTTGTGGCGTCAGCAGTCCGATGGCAAGCAGCACCCGCTTCCGCTGGCCCTTGGAGAGCGCGCCGACCGGTTGCCGCAGCAACTCGTCGAGATCGAGCCGGCCGATCACTTCATCGCGAAGATCCGCCCTGCCTCCCAGGAAGCCGATGGTGAAGTCGAGGGCCCATCGCACCGGCTGGGCCGGCCATGGGGCGATGTTGTCGGGGACATAGAACAGTAGTGAAGACAGTTCACGCGCCGCCACCGGCCGGCCGCCTGCACCGATCGTGCCGCTATCGGACGGCAACATTCCCGCAAGGCACTCGAACAGGGTGGACTTACCCGCGCCGTTAGGACCTATGAGTCCGAGCACCTCACCCGCTCGTACGTGGAAGCTGACGTCCGTCAGCGCAGCGATCCGGCCAAATCGCTTGGAAAGGCCGTTCACCTCAAACAGCATTGTCTTCATCAGAATAGCTACACGACGGCTGGCAGGGCAAACGCCATAGGCGCCGGGATACAACCAGTACCGGCATACCGATTATGATGAAGGAGCCGGCATGAACAACATCATCTCCGAGTACCAGAAATGGAAGCAGCAGGGCGAAGACCTGCGCGTACAGGCAAAGCAGGCGATGGAGTCGAGATTCCGGGAATTGCTCGCCGAAGCAGTTCAGATCGCGGAAGAGTACCGCTCCGACTTCGGCGCGCTGCTGAAGCCACCCCCGGGGGTTACCTCGTTCCGCTACAAGGCTTCCGCCAAGCCGAAGCCCAAGAAAGCTCAGAAACCAAACGCGGTGGCGAAAGGCGCGAGCTCACCGCCAGCGGCAGCCACGCAGACAAGTCCTAAGACCGCGGGACTTCAGAAGCGGCTCTTGGCGGCGCAGCAGAAACTGGAGCAGGCCAAAGCGAGCGGCGCTGCCACGAAAAACCTGGAAGACAGAGTTTACGAGATCGAAGACGCAATCCGCCTGTCTACGCAAGCGTCCTAGATCTAGACCAAGCTTTCCCGCGTGGCTGCCAAAATGGCGTCCGGTTGGGACTTGGGGTCTGCCCCCGTTCTTGGCGTAGAGCCAGTAAATCTCTTGAAATCTGGCGCGCCCGGAGGGACTCGAACCCCCGACCTACTGGTTCGAAGCCAGCCGCTCTATCCACCTGAGCTACGGGCGCGCGATTGCTTCAATTGTAGCAGCGGTCAGCTTTCGGCCACTACCGGGTTCACGAGTTCGCCCAGACCGTCGATTTTAACGCTGACCCGATCGCCAGGCACCAGCCAGCGCGGGGGCTTGCGTGCAAATCCGACTCCGGCGGGAGTGCCGGTGGAGATGATATCGCCGGGCTCCAGGGTGAACACGCTCGTGAGGTATGCGATCAATTTTGGCACGCCGAAAATCAGGTTCGAGGTATTCGAATCCTGCAGGGTCTCGCCGTTGATGGCGAGCGAAATCCGCAGATTGTGGGGATCGGCGATTTCATCGGCGGTGACGATGGCCGGTCCGAACGGAGCGAAGGTATCGAAGGTCTTGCCGATCGTCCACTGGCTGGTGGCCATCTGGAAATCCCGCGCGCTGACGTCGTTCAAAATGGTGTAGCCGAACACGCACGAGCGCCAGTCCGCCTCGGAAACGTGACGCGCGCGGCGGCCGATCACCACCGCGAACTCGGCCTCGTAGTCGGGCTTGGTCGAGTTGCGGGGCAGGACGATGGCCTCACCGGGACCGATCACGGCAGTGGAGAACTTCGAAAATACGGTGGGCACCGAGGGAATCTCCAGGCGCGCTTCGGCGGCGTGGTCGCGGTAGTTCAGGCCGATGCAAACGATTTTCCCGGGCCGCGCAATGGGAGCCGTCAAGCGAACCGAGGCAAGGTCATAAACCGAGCCGGATGGGGCGTGGGTGACCCAACGGGCGACGCGTGCCAAGGCATCGTCTCCGCCCGAAATCACTCCCGGCAGATCGGCAAATCCCGCGCCGCGAAGACTGACTACGCGGCCTTCGAGAAGCGCCCCCGGCTCGGTGGCTTCTTCGCGGTTTACTGGTTTTTCTTGGCGATAAAATGTGACGAATCGCAACCGGAGACTCCTTTCGCGGAATTGTAGCATCCGGTGGGACAAGCCTTCTACGCGGCCAGCAGCTCGCCTTTTTCCAGGTTGTAGATGCGGCCGGCGAAGCGGGCGGCGTGAGGGTCGTGGGTGACCATCACGATGGTCTTGCCGAAATCGCGATTGAGCTTGGAGAGGATTTCGAGCACTTCCAGGGCGGAGGCGGCATCCAGATTCCCGGTGGGCTCGTCGGCCAGAATCAAGGCCGGATCGGTGGCGATGGCCCGGGCGATGGCCACGCGCTGCTCCTGGCCGCCGGAAAGCTGCCTCGGAAAATGCTGTAACCGGTCGCCCAGCCCCACCAGTTTGAGCGCCGTGGCGGCGTGCTCGTTGCGCTCGGCTTTATTGAGGTTGGTGAGCTTGAGCGGCAGTTCCACGTTCTCGAGAGCGGTCAGCACCGGAATCAGATTGAACTGCTGAAAGACAAACCCCACGTTCTCGTTGCGCCAATGGGCGATCTGGCGATCGTTCAACTCGCGCAAATCGTGACCGAGCACGCGAATCTCGCCGGAAGTGGGCCGGTCCATGGCCGCCACCAAGTGCAGGAGGGTGGATTTACCCGAACCCGAGGGCCCCATCAGGGCGACGAACTCGCCGGCGGCTACCTGAACGCTCACGTCTTTCAGGGCGATGACGTGGAACTCGTCGCGCACAAACTCCTTGGTCAGGTTCTTGGTTTCGATAATGAACTCGCTCACGCGCGTTTACCCTTTCCTGCGTACCTTGCCGCCGTCTTTGAGGGTGGCGGGAGGGTCGAGAATCAAATCCTCGCCGCCGACCAGCCCCTCCACGATACGGACGTTGGCGCCGCTGGTTTCTCCGGTCTTGACGGCGCGGCGCACGGCCTTGTCGTCGAGCACCACAAAGACCGCACCGTCGCGTACCGCCGCCGCGGGCACCAGCACCACCGGCCGGGAAACCGTGGTGGAGACGTCCGGCTTTTCATCGGCCACGAACCCTACGCTGGCGTTCATCTCGGGCCGCAGATAGGCGTCCGGCCGCGCCACTTTCACTTTGATCTGCACGGTGGCCTTCTGCCGGTTGGCCTCCGGGGAAATCTCCTTGATGAAGCCGTCGTATTTGCGGTCGGGAAATGCGTCGGTGGTAATGATGCCATGCTGGCCGGGGCGCAGCTTGGCGAAATCGTTCTGGCTGATGTCGAGCTCGACTTCCAGATCGTTCAGATCGGCGAGGGAGACGACGTAGCCTTTGGCGCCGCGATCGCCCACGTTGCTGTTGGTCACGAACTCGCCTTTCTCCACCTCGCGCTCCAGAATCGTGCCCGTTACCGGAGAGCGGATGACGGTGTTCGCCAGGTTGGTTTCGGCATAGGCCAGAGCGCCCTTGGCCTGCTCCACCTGCCCGCGCAGCGAATCGATCTCCTCCTGGCGCGGGCCGAGCTTGGCCAGCACGTAGCTTTTGTCGAGGGAATCCACTTTGTGAACCGCGCCGTCGTAGCGGGCCTGCGCATCGTCCACCGCCTGCCTGCCGGTAAGGCCTTCCTTGACCAACTCCCGGTTGCGGTCGAGGGTGACCTTGGCGTTGTCGAGGTCGGCTTTGCCGGAGTTGAGATTGGCCAGCGC
This sequence comes from Bryobacteraceae bacterium, assembly GCA_052148435.1. Lineage (GTDB taxonomy): Bacteria > Acidobacteriota > Terriglobia > Bryobacterales > Bryobacteraceae > JBEKYD01. Next base: position 8,999 of record JBKQIF010000068.1, on the reverse strand, counting down.
CTGCGCGATTTCTTCCGGCCGGGATCCGTGCATGGCCTCGGCCAGCCGCGCTTCCAGGTTGGCAAGCTGCCCCCTGGCTTCCTGCAACTGCGCCTGGTACTCGTCGTCTTCCAGGCGCACCAATACCTGATTTTCGGTGACGCGGTCGCCCTTATCGACGCCGATCCACTTCACTTTGCCGATGACTTTTGCGGCCAGTTCGATCTTGTGCGCGGCCACGATATAGCCGGTGGCGTTGAGCACCACGCCTTGCGGAACCGAGCCGGCGCTCACGGCGCGCACCCGCAGGATGGCGACATCGGCGGGTGGATTGAGGCGCGAGCCGATCAGGCTCCAGCCGCCCGCCACCAGCGCCAGCAAAATCGCCACCGCCACTATCCAGGCCGTGCGGCGCCCGCCACCGGAGGCGCGCCGCTTGGTCCGGTCGATTTTCAAGCTCTTGAGCTCGGCGTCCATGACGGCTCTCGATTAGGACTCCCTCAAGGCGGTGAGAATTTCCTTGCGGGCCGCCGATTGGGCCGGGAAAAAACCGCCCAGGCATCCCATCACAATGGCAAAACCCAGGCCCGTAGCCAAAATGGGCGGGGTGGCGCGGAAAGCGAAGGCGGTTTCGGAAAACGAGGAGTTGCCGATGCCCGAGGTGTAACCGTTGAACGGCAGCACCAGCAGGCATCCCACCACCCCGCCCAGCCCGCTCAGCAACACCGATTCCAGGAAGAAGCTCAGCAGTATGCTGCCTTTCGAAAAGCCCAGAACGCGCAGCGTGCCGATTTCCCGCGCGCGCCGCGCCACCGCGGCGTACATGGTGTTCATGGCCGCGAAACTGCTTCCAATGGCCATCACGATAGCCACGAAAATACCCGCGTATTCCACCGGTTTGGCGGAATCCGTCTGTTGGTCGTAATACTCCTGTTCGCCGATGGCATGCAGGTCCAGCTTCGGATCGTTCTCGATATCGTTGACCAGCGCCTTGGCGGTGACCGCGTCGGGAGCGCGCACCAGCCCCGAGCTGAGCGTTTCCAGGCGGTTCGAGTCGCTGGATAACTGGTTCAGGTCGGCCCAGATCTCGCTATTTTGCTCGCCCGTGCCGGCGTCCATCACACCGACGATCAGCCACTGGCTGCGGCCGAAGGCGACCTTCTTGCCTATTTGGGCGTCGGGATAGCGCGCGGCGATGGATTTGCCAACGACCATTTCGGTCTTGCCCGGTTCGAACCAACGCCCGCGCAGCAGGTGAACGGAGGGACGCAAGCGCTGTCCCACCGGCAACAGGCCGCGCACGGTCAGGTTGTTTCCCTGCGGGTTATCCACGTTGGCCAGATTCAGAATGGACACCAGCTCGAGCGATGCCAGCGGCTGGCCATCCGGACCGGCGGCAATCCCTTGTTTGAATTTCAAGTCCTGGAACTGCGTGCGGGTGAAATTGCTGACCAGCTCGGAATCGGAGCCGTGCCGCATCACCAGCACGTTGAGGGGATCGCCGGAAGAAGCCAGCGTCGATCGCAGCCCGTTCACCATCATCAGAATGGCCAGCAGCACGGCCACCGTCAGCCCGATGCCGAGCGCGGTCATGATGGTGGTGGTTTTGCGAACCACCAGGTTGCGCAGGTTGTAGGCGAGGGGAATCGACATGGCTAATCGGTGCTCCGCAGGGCTTCCACGATGGAGATTCGGGAAGCATTCAGCGCGGGAACGAGCGAGCTGAGGAATCCAATTGCCGCGGCCGTGGCGACACAGGTGAATGCCACCGCCGGGCTGAAGTTCGCCATCGGCGGCAGGAAACCGCCGAACGGGCTCTTGGCCACGCCGCGCATCAAAAAGGTGGAGATGACATATCCGATGGCGCCGCCCACCACGGAAATCGCGACGGCCTCGCCCAGCACCAGCCCCAGCACCGCTTGGGGCGTGAAGCCCAAGGTCTTGAGCACACCCACCTCGCGCACCCGCTCGCGCACCGACATCGCCATGGTGTTGGCCGATACCAGCAGAATGGTAAAGACCACCGCGCCGGAAATTCCCAGCAGCAGCATTTTCACGTTGCCCAGCAGGGACAGGAAACTCACCACGAAGGCCTGCTCGGTTTCGGTTTTGGTCTGCGCGGTGGAATTGCGGAACCCCTCGTCGATGGCCTGCGCCACGCGCGACGAATGGGAGGGATCGTCGATCAACACGTAAAACATGAGAACGTTCCCGCGGCGCCGCTCGGGCATCGATTGATCGAGGTACTCCTTGTTGAAATACATCACATCGCTGGCCCGCGGGCTGTCGAAAATTCCACGCACGGCGAAGTCGAAGTCTCCGGGGTAGATGTCGCCGATGATGTGAATCCGGTCGCCGACGTTGAGCTTTAGCGAGTTGGCCAGGTCGCGGCCGATCAAGCAGGCCGCGCGCTCCTTCAGGAATGCCTGCTTCTGATCGCCCGGAATCCGATACTCGCCGAAAACGGTGAACAGTTTCTCCGGTTCGACGGCGAAGCGCGCGAACTGGTTCTTGGGGTCGCGGGTATCTTTGTAACTACCGCCGAAATAGTTATAGATCATGGCTATCCGTACACCGGGCACGTGCTCGATGGTGTTTCGATAGGACAGCGGAATACTCTGCGCCAGCGAAATGTGGTTGCGCACTACCAGCCGCAGCGCCTGGTCGGGCGCCGGATCGCTCAAATAGAAGGCGTGGAACATGGCGATCATCACGCCCAACAGGCACATCGACACCCCGATGGAGGCCACCGTGAGAATCGTTCTGCGCCGGTTGCGCCAGCAATTCTTCAGGATTAGCGGCAGGTAACGCAGCATGTAAGCTTAACTACCGAGTATAACGGAGAAAAAAAGGGCGAAGTTCCGGAGAAAAGCCGGCGAGCGCGACCAACAGATTCAGCCAAAAGGCCGGCACGGTCAATCACAGGCTGAAGCCTGCGCCACCAGCGAAGTTATACTGTGGTCTCGGCAGGACCGCCGGCCGCCGCTTATGAATGTCTTCTTCGTCTGCTTTTTCCTGTCGGGCTTTTGCAGCCTGGTATACCAGGTGATCTGGTTGCGCGTGGCGATGGCCGGTTTCGGCGTCACCACGCCGCTCGTTTCCATCGTTCTTTCCGTATTTATGGCCGGGCTGGCTCTGGGAAGCTGGGCCGGAGGGCGGCTGGTAAGCCGCTTCGAATCGAAGCCCGCCGCATTCTTCATCCGCCTCTACGGGGCGCTGGAATTGACCATCGGCGTATCGGGCGTGGTGGTCGCGCCGCTGCTGCGTTATGGCCACGCACTGCTGGGAGTACAGCAGGCATCCTGGGGATCGTCCGGCTTTTACCTGGCTTCGGCCGCCTGGATCGCCCTGGTCATGCTGCCGTTCTGCGCCTCGATGGGAGCCACTTTCCCAGTAGCGATGGCCGGAATTCGAGCGGCCTTCCAAGAGGAATCGGCGCGTTCGTTCAGTTACCTGTACGTGGCCAACGTGCTCGGCGCCATGACCGGCACGATAGGATCGGCCTTCGTGATGATCGAGCTGATGGGCTTCTCCCGGTCGCTGGCCGTGGCGGCGGTCTCGAACGCTCTGATTGCCATGCTGGCATTCGCACTGTCGCGGTCGGTCGGTTCCGTCGCCGGGCCCAGGCGGTCTTCGCTGCCTCCGCAGAACGCCGCTTCCCAGGGGCCGGCTACCGCCAAGGCAGCGCTGCCGCTGCTCGCCACCACCGGCCTGGCGAGTCTGGCCATGGAAGTGGTTTGGACGCGGCAATACGTTCCGTTTCTGGGACCGGTGGTTTACTCCTTCGCCGCTATGCTCGCGATATACCTGGCCGCAACGGCCATCGGCTCGCGCCTCTACCGGCGTCAATCGAAACGCGGCACCGGCCTGGCCTCCGCGTTCGCCTGGCAGCCGCTGGCCGTTCTGGCGAGTTGCTTCGCCCTGCTGCCGTTGCTCACCGCGGATCCTCGTCTTCCCGGCCCGGAAGACCCCGATCTGCTAGCCGGCGCGTTGCGCGTGGCCCTGGGTATTGGCCCGTTCTGCGGCGTGCTGGGATTCCTCACCCCGATGCTGGTGGACCGCTGGTCCGGGGGCGACCCCGATCGCGCCGGGCGAGCCTACGCGGTCAACGCCGTCGGGTGCATTCTGGGACCGCTGGTGGCCGGCTTCCTGCTCCTTCCGGCGCTGGGTGAGCGTTGGACCCTGATTCTTCTGGCCCTGCCGTTATTCGGGTTCGGCGTGTTTTCCGTGCCGGCGCCGAAGGTGGGCCGTCTCAAGCTGCCGATCGCCACCCTGGCGGCCGGCGTGTTACTGGTCGTCTTCACCCGCGATTTCGAGACTCTTTATCCCGGCGCTTGGATCCGCCGCGACTACACGGCCACCGTCATCGCCGATGGAGAAGGCATGGATAAGATTCTCCTCACCAATGGCACCGGCATGACCATTCTCACGCCCATCACCAAAATGATGGCGCATCTCCCGCTGGCATCTCTCGACGCGCCGCCGCGGCGGGCGCTGGTGCTGTGTTTCGGCATGGGCACTTCGTTTCGCGCCGCGCTCTCCTGGGGCATTCCGGTCACGGTGGTGGAACTGGTGCCGAGCGTGCCCAAAGCCTTCGGCTTCTTCCACGCCGATGGCGAACAGTTGCTGCGGTTGCCGCGCGCCACGGTGGTGATCGACGACGACCGGCGATACCTGGAGCGCACCCGCGACACCTACGACGCGATCGTCATCGACCCGCCCCCGCCGGTCGCGGCTGCTGGATCGAGCCTGCTCTATTCCACCGAATTCTATCGCGTGCTGGCCCGCCGCCTCGGTCCGGGCGGGATACTGCAGCAGTGGCTGCCCGGCGCCGATCTCACCACCGGCTCCGCTTTTGCCCAGGCGCTCCGCGGCAGCTTTCCTTATATCCGCACATTCCGCTCCATCGAGGGCTGGGGCTTTCATTTCCTCTGCAGCTTTCAGCCCCTGCCGCGCCGCAGCGCCGCCGAGATGGCTTCCCGCCTCCCGCCGGCAGCCTTGAAAGATCTGCTCGAATGGGGGCCGCAGTCTACCGCCGAAGCCCAGTTCCGGAAGGTTCTCGAGCAAGAAATACCGCTGCAACAACTGATCGACCGGGCGCCCGGCGCGCCCACGCTCACCGACGACCGCCCGGTGAACGAATACTACCTTTTGCGGCACGCCCTGCACGGCGCCCAATACCTTCCGGAGTCTTCGCTTCCATGATCGCGGTGCACGCGCTCCGCCGGCGGTAGAACGTCATATTGGAGCAGTTCCCCAGGCGTTGCGGAGTTCTCATCGAAGGAAGGCGGACCAGGAGGTCCGCCTCACCAAGCGCCGGAGGGGGTCGCGAGGCCCTGTGGTACCCTACACCAATATGCTCGCCAGGCCCTTGTTCCCAGTTGTTGGCACACTTATTTCAGCCTTCGCATTCTGGTCCGTTTCGGCCTTCCCCGTTCACGCCCAAGGGCGCGCCGCGGCGCTGGAGCCGGCCACTCCGCCACCCAACGCTTCCACCGACCCGCTGTTGCGCGGATTCTCCTTCCGGGCGATCGGCCCCGCGACCATGGCCGGGCGGGTGGACGATATTCAAGGTTGCGAAAAAGACCCGATGATTATCTATGTCGGGTTTGCCACCGGCGGTCTCTGGAAATCCACCGACGGCGGCCTGTACTGGCACTCGCTGTTCGACAACATGCCAAACGAGTCGATCGGCGCGATCGGCATTGCTCCTTCGGACCCGAATATCGTTTATGTAGGAACCGGCGAGGCCAATAACCGGCAGAGCTCTTCGATCGGCGATGGCGTATGGAGCACCACCGATGGCGGCAAGACCTGGCATCACCTGGGCCTCGATAAAGTGCAATCGATCGACCGCATTGCCGTCGACCCCACCAACCCCAATATCGTGTTTGTGGCGTCGCCCGGGCATCTGTTCGGACCCAATCCGGAGCGCGGCCTTTATAAGACCACCGACGGCGGCAAGACCTGGAAACCGGCCAAGTACATGGACCCCTACACGGGCTTCAACGACGTCGCCATCGACCCGTCCAACCCGAAGATCGTTTACGCCTCGTCGTTCCAGCGGCAGCGCACCTGGTGGGGCTATAACGGCGGCGGCGCGGGGAGCGCATTGTGGAAATCGGTGGACGGCGGGAACACCTGGACCAAGCTCGACGGCCCCGGCTGGCCCAAGCCCAAGGACGGCATCTATGGGCGCATTGCCATTTCGATTTTCCGGAACAAACCCACCACCATTTACGCCCAGGTGGAAGCCGGAGCCAGCGCCGGAACGGGCGGCGGCACGACGGCCGAAGGCGGACCGGCGCGCGGCGGCCGTGGCGGCGCGGCGGAAAGCGGTGAGACGCCGGCCGGAGCCGGTGCCGGCGGCGGCGGCAGAGCCCGTGGAGCGGCGGCTCCGCCCAATCCCAGCGGCAGTGGCGTGTTCCGCTCCGACGACGGCGGCAAGACCTGGCAGTTCATGAGCAACCAGAACCAGCGCCCAACTTATTTCAGCCAGATCCGCGTGGATCCCGTGAACGATAAGAAGCTTTTCGTGGGTGGCACCCCGGCCCAGATGTCGCTCGACGGCGGAAAGACCTGGACCGGCCTGGATGCTTCGCACACCGATTACCACGCCTTCTGGATCAATCCCAAGGACCCGCGCACGGTGTGGGTCGGCCACGATGGCGGCATCGACGTGAGCAACGACGGCGGCTACCACTGGGATTTTCACAATGATATGGCGGTGGGCCAGTTCTACCAGATCTCCGCCGATATGCGCCGGCCGTATTACGTCTGCGGCGGCTTGCAGGACAACAATGCATGGTGCGGACCGAGCGCGCTGCGCTCCACCACCGGGCCGGTCAATACGGACTGGTATCAGGTGGCCGGCGGCGACGGTTTCTACACGCGGCAGGATCCCACCGATTGGGCCATTGTGTATGCCGAATCGCAGGATGCCGCCATGAGCCGGCACGATCTGCGGACGGGCACGCAGAAGAGCATCCGGCCGTCTCTGGGCCCCGGACGCGGCGGCACGGCTTCGGCACTGGCCACGGCTTCGGCGGACGCCCCGCCGCCGGGGACCATGACACCCACCAGGGACGCCGCGAGCGACCCGGCCAACGGCGCGCCTCCGGCGGCGGCGCAAGGCGGCCGTGGAGGCCGCGGCGGCGCATTGAATATCGTGAATCCGCCGCCCAACGCCGCCGAACCGTTCCGCTTCTATTGGAATGCTCCCTTCGAGATTTCGCCGCATAATCCCGCCGTGGTTTATATGGCGGCGCAGTATTTTTTCAAGTCCACCAACCGGGGCGACACCTGGTGGATGAATCCGGCAGACCTCAGCAAGAACGTCGACCGCTGGGCGCCCAGGATGTCCATCATGGAAATCGGCGGGGACCAGCCCATGGCCGAAAAACACGACGGCTATTCGGCCAGCTCGCTGGCCACCCAGGTGCGAGAGTCTCCATCCAAACCCGGCGTCATCTGGATCGGCACCGACGATGGCAATCTGCAGTTGAGCCAGGACGGTGGCGAGACCTTCACCAACGTCATCGATAACATCGCCGATGCGCCCAAGGGATATGTGCAGATTTCGCGCATCGAGCCTTCGCATTTCGACCCCGCTACCGCCTACGTGGCGCTCGATAACCATCGCAACGACGATTGGAAACCGTATCTGTTCAAAACCACCGATTACGGCAAGACCTGGACGAACGTAACCGGCAATCTGCCGGAACCGGGGAACATCAATGCGCTGCGCGAGGACTACGACAATCCGCGACTGCTGTTCGTGGGAACCGAATTCGGCCTGTTCGTCACCGTGGATGGCGGCGCCGAGTGGAAAAAGTTCATGACCAACCTGCCCAGCGTGCGCGTGGACGACATCCTGATCCACCCGCGCGACCGGGACCTGATTATCGCCACGCACGGCCGTTCGATCTGGATTGCCGACGACATCACCCCGCTGGAGCGCCTCAAGGAGGGCGACGACCGGAGCCTGATTCTGTTCGATCCGCGGGCGGCGATTCAGTGGAAGAACGATCCGCAGGCGCAACGCCACGCGGCCAATCGCGAGTTTAAGGCGCAGAACCCGCAGGGCGGCACGCCCATCCATATCTGGGCCAAGACGGAACTGGGCAAGGGGAAAGTCGAGTTCCTGCAGAATAACCAGGTGGTCAGCACCATGGACGTCGATATCAAGGGAGGAATGAATCGCTTCCAGTGGAACATGCTGGGCCCGGCTCCGGCCGCGGCCAGCACCGGCGGGCGCGACGGACGCGGTGCGGCAGCCGAGCCGGCAGGCGCGAGCGCAGCCACTGGAAATACCGGCGCCAGGCCGTCGGCCGATGAACCTCAGAGCGGCGCACCTGCTGCCGCCGGGCCCGGCCCTCAGGGTGGTGGGGGCGGCCGTGGCGGACGCGGTAACCAGGGCGTGCCCTTTGTCACCGGCGGTGGACGCGGCGGCGGGGGCTTCGGCTTCGGCGCACCGCAGGGCAGCGCGGTCCAGCCCGGCACCTACTTCTTGCGCCTCACTGTGGCAGGGCAAACGCTGACTTCGTCGGTGGATGTGCTGGAAGACATCTGGATGCGGCCGCAGTAGGATAGCACCGGATTCGGGTTCTACTTTCGCAAGCGCACCACTTCCAGTTTTTCGAGCATGCGCACGCCCCGGCCCTGGGCCTGGTCGCCGGCGCAGATCATGCGGAAGGGACCCACCGGTTCCACCATCGGTTTGCCGGCGCGCCGGTCCGTGACGAGGATGGTCTCGTTAGCGAACTGGGGCGCGAGTTCGGCCAGCGAGAATACCACCTGGTAGCCGTCATGCGCCGTGGCCAGGACGTAGGTCGCCAGCTCTTTGCCCTTCACTTGTTGGCCGGAGGGAAGGCCGGCGCGCTCCAGCACCGCGCTAAGCGGCACGCCCTGGTATTCCATCTTGCCGCTTTTTTCTTCGTTGACCGAAACCGTAACGTGCTTCATTTGGGCGAGATCCTCGGCTTTGAGAACCACGGTTGCGGGAACGTCGCCCTGAATGG
>JBKQIF010000067.1:0-32694 GCA_052148435.1 Bryobacteraceae bacterium | reverse complement strand
GGTTTTAGCGGGCGGCGCCGTGGCGTTTCTGCATGCCGACGCGCGCAATCCGGCGCGGGCCGCCGTCCAGATAGGGGGCCAGATCAGGGACCTGGCGCCGGATTCCATCCCGGCGGATTTCCCGGCGGCTTCGCTGGTCGTGCCGCAGCAGGTCATCTACAGCGCCTCAGACGGCCTCCAGATTCATGGCCAGCTCTTTCTGCCGCCGAACAGCCAGCCCGGCGAAAAACATAAAGCGCTGGTGTTCATGCACGGCGGCTCGCGGCGCCAAATGCTGCTGGGCTGGCATTACATGGATTACTACAACAACGCCTACGCCATGAACCAGTACCTGGCCAGCCAGGGTTACGTGGTGCTGTCGATCAACTACCGCAGCGGCGTCGGCTACGGGTTGAACTTCCGCGAGCCGGCCAATTACGGCGCACGCGGCGGCAGCGAATACCATGACGTGGAAGGGGCCGGCCTGTACCTGCGCACGCGTACCGACGTCGACCCCGCGCACATCGGATTGTGGGGCGGTTCCTACGGCGGCTATCTGACCGCGATGGGCCTCGCGCGCGGTTCGGACCTGTTCGCCGCCGGCGTGGATTTCCACGGCGTACACGACTGGAGCAGCCGCGGCAACGGTCCCGGCGGCGGCAACGGGGGCACGCCGACGCCAACCGCGGAGGCGGCTCGGGCAGAGGCCGCGCGTCTGGCCTACGACTCCTCCCCCATCGCCTCCGTCTCCACCTGGAAGTCGCCCGTTCTGCTGATCCACGGCGACGACGACCGCAACGTCAGCTTCTCGGAAACGGTGGAAATGGTGACTGCGCTGCGCCGCCAGGGCGTGTATTTCGAGCAGCTCATTCTTCCCGACGAAATTCACGGCTTTCTGCGCCATGCCTCCTGGCTGAAGGCGTATCGCGCGGAAGTGGATTTCTTCAAGAGGAAGCTGTAAATGGAGTTTTCAGCCGCAGGCTGCGGAAGACCTCGATGCCATCTGGTGGCTTATCGCGGCGGATAACCGGGATGCTGCTGGTCGGGTGGGGATAGCTGACGCCGTGCTTCTCGACGTTGCTTTCGGCTTTGGCGGCATCCCATTCGAATTCGTCTTCGGCGATAATGTACTGCCTGCCCGTGGTTTTGTCAAACTGGGCGAGCGGTACGCCCATTGGTTCACACCTGATAATTCGGCTAGCGCCCGCTTTATCACTTGTCCGGAATGGACAGGCAGATTCTCACAGTCTTGGAGGAGCGCCGAACTCTTCGCCTGGCAGGGACCCGGGATTGACGTCAAAACGTGCACAAAAATGCACAAACGCTTCCTTTGGAAGCCAGGCCCGGTCGCCCCGCCACCCGAATGCTAGACTTGAGTATTCCAATGGGCAAACCCACGCATCTGGAATGTAGTCTGTGTCACCAGCAAGTCGAGGCTGGGCAGGTCGCCAACCTTTGTGCCGCGTGCGGCGGACCGTTGCTGGTTCGCTATGAAATGGGGACCCTCCGTCACCGCTGGCCGCGCCGTCAGGTTGCCGAAGGGCCGCCTTCCATGTGGCGCTACGCTCCCGTACTGCCCGCCGCGCCCGCCTCCGTGATTTCGCTCGGCGAAGGCTGGACCCCGCTGATTCGCACCCGCCGCCTGGGGTCGCGCCTGGGCGCCGAGGCATTGTGGGTCAAAGACGAAGGGCTTAACCCCACCGCATCGTTCAAAGCGCGTGGCCTTTCCTGCGCCATCTCGATGTGCGTCGAGCTCGGCATCCGCAAGGTCGCCATCCCCTCCGCCGGCAACGCCGCCAGCGCGCTGGCGGCTTACGCCGCCGCCGCCGGCATCGAATCCCACATCTTCATGCCGCGCGACGTGCCCCAGGCCAATTACCTGGAATGCATGGCGTACGGCGCCAACGTCACTTTGGTCGACGGCCTGATCAGCGATTGCGGCAGGATGGTGGCCGAACGCGCGCCCACCGAGGGCTGGTTCGATATCAGCACGCTCAAAGAGCCGTACCGCATCGAAGGCAAAAAGACCATGGGCTACGAGGTGGCCGAGCAAATGGATTGGGAATTGCCCGACGCCATCTTCTACCCCACCGGCGGCGGCGTCGGCATGATCGGCATGTGGAAGGCTTTCGAGGAAATGGATAAGCTTGGCTGGATCGGTTCGCGCCGCCCCAAGATGATCGCCGTTCAGGCCGCCGGCTGTGCCCCGGTGGTGCGCGCTTTCGAAGACAACCAGCCGCGCAGCCAGTTCTTCGAAAACGCCCACACCGTTGCCAGTGGACTACGGGTTCCCAAGCCTTTCGGCGATTTTCTCATCCTCGATGCCGTCCGCGCCTCTCACGGCACGGCCATCGCCGTCACCGATGAGGAACTGCTCGATGCCGGCGTCCGCCTCGCCTCCGACGAGGGCATCTACGCCGCTCCCGAAGGCGCCGCCTGCGTGGCCGCCCTCGAAAAACTGCTCGCCAACGGATTCCTCAAGCCCTCCGACCGCATCGTGATCTACAACACCGGTTCCGGCTTGAAGTATCCCAAAGCCTATTCCACGCGCTTTCCGAGAACCACTTCGAGCGAGCAGGAAAAGCTCGGCGGATTAATTACCCCGCGATGAAAAGCGTAGCGTTGGCCGCCCTCGACGCGGCTGCGCGCCGTGGCGTCGAATACGCCGACGTGCGCGTGGAGGAAGCCCGCCAGCGCGACGTCAGCACCAAGAACGGCAAAGCCGGCCACATCGGCAGCTCCGAATCGCAAGGCGTGGGAATTCGCGTCCTCGCTGGCGGCTGCTGGGGTTTTGCCGCGACTGACGATCTTTCCCCCGCCGGCCTCGAAACCGCTGCCGCGCTCGCCGTCGAAATCGCGTGTTCCGGTATGCTCGCCAAGAAACGCGATGTCGTTCTCGCGCCGGAACAGGAATACGAAGCTACCTGGGTGTCGCCGGCTGCCATCGACCCGTTTTCCGTTTCCGTCGACCGCAACCTGGGAACCCTGCTCGCCATCGACGCCGAACTGCGCCGCAACCCCGCCATCAGCCTGGCCGAAGCTTCGATCCACTTCGAACGCCGCCGCCAGGTGTTTGCTTCCACCATCGGCAGCCTGATCGATCAGACCCGCACCTGGACCGGCGCCGGCTTTTCCGCCCTGGCCTATCGCGACGCCGTAATCCAAAAGCGCTCCTACCCCAATTCCTTCGGCGGCCAATACCAGATGAAGGGCTATGAGCTGGTCGATGAGCTGCGCCTGCTCGAAAACGCGCCGCGCGTGGCCGAAGAAGCCGTCGCCCTGCATTCCGCCGATCAGTGCCCCGAGGGCGAGTTCGACCTGATCCTCGACAGCTCGCAGCTCGGCCTGCAGATTCACGAATCCATCGGCCACCCCATCGAGCTCGACCGCGTATTGGGCAGCGAGGCCAACTACGCCGGCATGAGCTTCCTTACCCTCGACCAACTCGGCCATCTCCGCTATGGCTCGGACCTGGTGAACGTCGTCTGCGATGCCCGCCTCGATCACGGTCCGGGCCTGGGCACCTTCGCCTTCGACGATGAGGGCGTGCCCGCGCAATCGGCCGGCATCATTCGCGACGGCCGCTTCGTCGGCTACATGACGTCGCGCGAAACCGCCGCCGAGATCGGCCAGCCGCGCTCCAATGGCTGTATGCGCGCCGATGGCTGGAACCGCCTGCCGCTGATCCGCATGACCAACGTCAGCCTGCAGCCGGGCCGCCAGACACTGGAAGAGGTCTTCGATGCCGATCATGCCATTTACATGGAGACCAATCGCAGTTGGTCCATCGACGACAAGCGCTATAACTTCCAGTTCGGTTGCGAGATCGCCTGGGAAATCGTGCGCGGCAAGCGCGTCCGCATGCTCAAGAACCCCAGTTACAGCGGCATCTCGACCGAATTCTGGAACGCCTGCGCCGCCATCGCCGGCCCCGAGCATTGGACTCTTTGGGGCGTCCCCAACTGCGGCAAAGGCCAGCCCGAACAGGTGATCGGCACCGGCCACGGCGCCAGCCCCGCGCGCTTCCACAAAATCAAAGTCGGAGCCGCCTACGGGTAGCTCCGGTGATCCTGTGCACAAAAATGCACAAACCGGCCTGGCTGGAGGTGCACAAAGACCGCCGTGGCGGCTTTTCGGAGCGTGCTCAAGGTCACGGCCTCATACTCGGGGTCGAGCAGACGACCGATCGAGCACCTTCCGTTGGTCAGTTTGGTACACGATCGGCCGCCACTGGGTAACGTGGAAATCCGGCACCAACAGGGAGGCGCCGAGGCCTGGCGGTCCCTCTTGATGTTGCGCGAGGAACCCACCGCATTGGCCCTCCGGATTCGCCGGCGTTACGCCGTCGCCAGGCCGTGGCAGTCGCCGCAGATGTTGACGGCCACGCCCATCTCGGCCAGAGCGGCGGCCTTAACCGCCAACGCGCGGTTGGCGCCCTCCGCGTCCGGACCGTAAGCCACCTGGATGTGGTTGGCCTTGTGCTTGGCCATCAGTTGGTCGCGCGAAACACCGTACATCACCGCGTGCATAATGGGCCATTGCTCGGTAGTCATCTGCCAGCGGCGCTCGGTTTCTTCCGGGGGAAGCTCGACCGACTTGGCGCGTCCTATGTCCGCATGCAGTTTGCCGCCTGCCAGGTAGATCCGGCTCCACACGATTTCTCCCGGCTTGGAGACGCCTTTGATGGTTCCTCCGCCCAGCCGGAAATACATGGGCGGCTGGCGCTCGCTTACCGCGCCGGCAAATCCGCCCACCAGATGTTGCGGCGGCACCGAACCGGAAATCTGAAATACCCACACGAACTCGTTGCCGTAGGGTTCGCCGTAGCGGACGTCGTGGAGGGTGGTTTCCGGCTCGTATCCGAGCCGCGTCCACACCCGGTTGGTCACCAGCGCATCCAGCCCGGCGCATTCATCCACTTCGTTGAAGTGGGGCAGCGCCCGCCCTTCGTACAGCACACGGCCATTGCCGGCGGCCTTCACCGGCGGCCGGTCCACATTGTTCAGCAGGCCCTCCGCCAGATCGGAAGCCGCCGCCAGGTCCTTCAATCCCTGCTGGTACTGAATGCCGATCACGTCGCAGCCGAAATCGTCGGCAATGCGCAAGACGGCGATATACATGCGGCACTGGTCCAGAATCTGGGCGTCGGTCAGCTCCGTATCCGGATCGGCGCCCACGTGGAACTTCATCCCTTTACTATCCAGCCAGGAGCGCACCTCGCGGGCTTCGTCTTCGGGAACCTCGCGCATGGCCGCATAGAGGGTGGATTGGCTGAGCCGTTCCTTGAAAACTCCCAGGGGCATGAGGTTTTCGTCGGGAATGATGGCATTGTACATGCCCATGCAGCCCTCGTCGAAAATGCCCATGATGGCGCGCTCGCGGCGCAGGCCCGCGGCCAGCTCCGCCCCCGCGGTTGCAGCCCCGGCCGGCAGGCGGAAGGAACTGAACGGATGCACGTGGCTCAGATCGTGCTCCACTTTTTGGCCGCCCAGCCACTGCCGCAGACCCTTCCGAAACGGTTCGTCCCGAAAATCCTGGCTCCAGAGCGAGTCGTAGGCCACGCCCGCCTTGGTCAGGCAGGCGTTCAGATTCAACATTCCCACCAGGCCGGGCCACTGGCCGCTCCAATTGGCAACCGTGAGGATCGGACCGCCATGCCCCACCAGCCCAGCCAGCACGTGGTGGCTATACTGCCAGACCGCTTCGCACACGATCAGCGGCGCATCCGGGGGAAGCGAACGGAACACCTGGTTTCCGCGCTTCTGGCTATCGATAAACCCATGCTGCAGGCTGGTGTCGTAGGCATGGCCTCGCACCAACGTGCGGCCCTCGCGGCGCACCGCTTCCATCACTGCCGCTTCCGCTTTTTCCTGTGCCGCCCAGCACATGCGATTGGCCGACAGACGCAGATCGCCACTCGCGATCAGATAAATGTTCTCGGTCACGGCCCGTTATCCTCTTTTCTCCGTGCCGGGCCGGAACTTGACGCAGTAGACCACGCCGATCCCAACCAACAGCGCGCCCCACCACACCCCGGCGTGCAGCTTATTGAGCACCACTGCGGGCACCGGCGGGGAGAATACATCCCAGATGCCCGCGCCCAGGATCAGAACCCCGTAGATCAGCAGCAGCAAGCCGATGAAAAACCAGATGGGAATCATTTTTGCGCGTTCCGCCATCATGACCTCTCGAGAACGGTCTCGTCGATGCGTACTCTATCAACCGGCGTCGTTCCTGTCAATCGTTCCTGCCCATACTTTAACGTTCACGAAATAGGATCCAGGTGGCACAGACTTTAATCTGCGCATCGCGTTCAGTCCGGCATTCGCTGCCAGATGACGGTGCCGGTGGTTCTGGCGACTTCCCGATAATGCGCCAGCCAACCGGCCAGATCGGCGTAACGGCCGATGGCGAGGCGCGGGTTATAGGGGCCCAGGCCGTCCACCAGAAAGGTTGGCTCCGAATGCGGAAGCGCGGCCCGGCGGAGGGCGGCTTGGGCGGTTTCGAGCGGCGTCGAGCCGGTCAAATGGCGATCCGCCGGCACGCCGCTGAGCGGTTGCGAATCCAGGTACATGGTGGCCGCGCGCAGGCCGGTGTAAGGGTACAACTCGGGCCGGTATCCCCACACGAAGAGGCTGTCGCCGGGGCGTGCTCGCTGGCGAACCAGCCGGGCGGCGGCGCGGCTGTCGCGGTCCATGGCGGAATCGCGCCAGCCGGAATCGCCGAGGGCGCTGGCATAGCTGGGAGCGAAGCGCACCATGGGGATGGCCAGAAGCAGCAGAACCGCGATGCGGAGCTTCGGCCCGCACAGAACCCAGCCGCGCGCGGCCATGAGAGCCACGGGCGCCAGCAGCAGAAAGTAGTAGCGCGGGAAGAAGCGAAGACCGGCACACACCCCGGCCAGTGCGATCAGCACCCAGCCTAGCCAGTGGATGGCCCCACTGACGGAACGAACCGAGCCGCGACCGTTAGGGAGCGGTACCTTGGAACTTCCGCCGGCTTCCAGCATACCCACCCCCGCCGCCAGCACCGCTCCCGCATGGAACCCGGCCCAATCGAGCGTGCGGACCAGACCGTTGACCAGCGGGTTGCCCGGCAGGGGGGCTGCCGCGTAGAGGCGTCCCCAGCGCCAAACCTCGTCCCACCATGCAGTCAAAGCGCCCATGCCTGCCAACCCCAGCGCCATCGCGGCCCCGACCGTACAAAAGCCGGCCGCGAGGGGCGCCGCGCCCGCAGGGTTCCACAGCAGGCAGATGGCGGCCACCAGCGCCCCTTTGGGGTTGATCCAGAAGGCCACGCCCGCCGCCAGGCCGCTCGCGAAAGACTTCTTGCGGATCGCCAGCCAGACCGCGGCCAGGTGCGGCGCCAGCATCAACTGGTCGCTGGCCACGGGAATCGCCGAGGAGGGAAGGTCGAAGACGAAAAAGAAGCCCAGCAGCACCGCGGCTGCGAAACCCTCGCGCTCGGACCACAACTCGCGCGCCAGCCGGTAGGCCAGCCAGCAGCAGACCAGCCCGTAGGCGGCGCCGAACAGGCGCAACGGCCAGCCGGCCTGGGCTCCAAACATCAGGTATGCCACCGCCAGCAGCGGCGGTTTGTCGAACCACAGCTCGCGATACGGCACACGCCCATCCAGCCATTGCCCGGCCGCCGCCAGCGGATAGGCGTCGCCCTCCCACAAGATGCCAATGTGACAGAGCCGCGAGGCCGCCAGCGCCACGGCCAGCAGAATAAACAGCGTCGTCTTGCGCAAGCTTTCTCCGACTATAACAGTAGCGCCGGCCGCGCGGCCCCAAGGTGGTAACGTCCCGTCCCCCGGTTTCTCTGCCGTATCACGTGACCCAACGCGGGTCGAACCGTCAGGCGGTGTTTTCGTCCGTCGGCGACCGCCGAACTTACCTCGGTCTGGTTCAGGAGAATCTGGTGGATGCGGGAGTCCGGGTGTTGGCCTACTGCCTCATGACGAATCACGTGCACTGGGTAGTGGTGCCGGAGCGCGACGATTCGCTGGCAACCCTGTTCCGTCGCGTGCATGGGCGGTACGCCCAAGCCTGGAACGCGCGCCGACAGCGTAGCGGGCACCTGTGGCAGAACCGTTTCTTTTCCTGCCCGCTGGCCGAAGATCGCCTCTGGATCGCGCTCCGGTATGTGGAACAAAACCCCGTGCGGGCGTTGCTGGCGGCATCGCCGGAGGATTATCCGTGGTCGAGCGCGCGGGCTCATCTGACCAGCGAACAGGAGAGACCGCAAGTGCTTGATCGTCAATTCTGGGAAGCTTCGGGCGGTGCAGAGACTTGGCGGCAGATGCACGCGGCGGCCGAAGACTCGCGCGTCACTCACCTGCTGCGGCGCTGCACTTACGCGGGGCTTACCCGGAGGTCCGCTTCAACGCCACACATCCAAGGTAGGAGCCGTGTGCGTGAGTAGCGCTCGTACGGATCTGTGCGGGGGGCGGTCAGCGATGGCCGTCCCTACCGCGACCTTTTTTTTGCCTCGTCCGGCTTCAGGCGAAAAGAAGCCGCCCTTTGGGCTCCGGCACGGTTCGGCCCAGCTCACGAGCCGTTTCCAGCCACTCCGAAATGACGATCTCCGCGTTAGCGAGCGCTTCCTGCCTGGTAGGCCCGTCCGCGGCGCAACCCGGTAATTCCGGCACTTCCGCGATGAAGGCCCCATCTTCGTCGCTCCAGTACAGGATAATCTCGTATTTCGTCATTCGACCCCTTCCGCTAGTTTATACCGAACGATCGCTGCCCGAACCTGCTTGACCTGGTACGGCTTCGCCAGCGAGCCGCGTGGTTGAACGTTGAGGATCTCCATGACGTCCGGCTTGGTAAAAATGTGATGACTGCCCTTCACCCGCTCGACGAAACCGAGAGAAGTCAGAAGGGATCGCAAGTCATCGAAACGAATGTTGGCGTCCGCAGTACCGCGAAGAACCTGGAGCAGGAGTTGCTTGCGCACACCCCTCATTATGGCGCTGTTCGCCCATCCTGGTCCGTGCCACGAGGCGTCTAACGCCCATTGCCGACATGCGGCAGATCAACTCACAGAGATCCCGCCCCAAAAACGCCCAGGAATTCCGGTCCGAGGAAGCCGCTCTGGGACCGAGGACTGGATCCGGGCGGAGGCGGAGGGCCCTTATCTTGACGCTAATATCCACGCCCCGGCCTCCGGCAGACTGGACGAGGGCGTTCCGCGGTCCAGGGGCTCACGTCCCACCGCGGCACATTTTGTCCCAAAAGCGGACACAGTCGCGTCGGCCTAACCTTTTTGGGCCCTATGGCGTCATAGTGTTACGGTTGTCCCGGAATGGCAGGCGCCATGCCTTCTCCATCTCCGGGAAAGCTTACATGGACATAGCTCGCAAGAACGTCGGCCGGAGAAAAGTCGTCCGCTGGACCGTCACCGGCTTCATCACGCTGGCCGTTGTAAGCGGAATCAGCTTCGGCGTCAGGCGCTTGAAACCGGCCGCGCAGAGCGTGGATATGTCCACCCTGTGGCCCGATACCGTGCGCCGCGGTCCGATGGTGCGCGAGGTCAACGGCCTCGGTACGCTGGTGCCCGAAGACACCATGCTGATTACCGCCACCACCGACGGACGAATCGAGCGTATCCTGATCCGTCCCGGTTCGCCGGTACGAGCCGACTCCCTGGTCATGATTATGACCAGCCCCGAATTGGAAACTCAGCTTTTGAGCGCCCAGTACACTCTGAAAGCGGCGCAAGCCGACTACGACAACCTGAAAGTCACGCTCCAAAAGGGCCTGCTCGACATGCAATCCAAAGCGGCGGAGGTGGGAGCCAATTACGCAACCGCCAAACTCGAGGCCGACCGGGATTCCAAGCTGGCCAAGGACGGCCTGGTCTCGGATATCGACGCCAAAATCTCCACCACCAAGGCGGAGCAACTGGGCGAACAGTCTCAAATCGAAAAGAAACGGCTGGAAATCAACTCGCAGGCCGACCAGGCACAGCTTGCCGCCGCCAAAGTAAAGGTCGATCAGCTCCAGGGCGAATACGATCTCAAGAAGAGCCAGGTGGACCAGCTCAAAGTCCGCGCCGGATTCGACGGCACTCTGGAGGCGCTGCCCGCGCCGCTGACTCAGGTCGAGGAAGGCCAGAAGATGACCGCCGGATCGCCCCTGGGCAAAGTTGCCCAGCAGACTCACCTGAAGGCGGAGCTGAAGATTCCCGAGACTCAGGCCAAGGACATTACCATCGGCCTGCCCGCGGTCATCGATACCCGCCTGGCCGGCGGGGGATCGAACGGCTTGATTGAAGGCCGCGTGTCGCGCATCGATCCCTCCATTTTGAACGGCACGGTTACGGTGGATGTGGCGCTCAAGGGAGCGCTGCCGAACGGCGCCCGGCCGGATTTGAGCGTGGATGGCACCATCCAGCTCGAACGGCTGCCCGATGTCCTCTACGTGGGCCGCCCCGCTTACGGCCAGGAAAATTCGACGGTGCAGTTGTTTAAGCTGGAACCCGATGGCAGGTATGCCAATAAGGTCAAAGTGACGTTCGGGCGCAGCTCCGTGAATACCATCGAAGTGAAAGAGGGGCTCAAAGTGGATGACCGCGTGATTCTGTCCGACATGTCGAATTACGATAATACGGACCGTATCAAATTGAATTGAACGAAATGGCTGCAACTCTCGTCCTAGAAGGAAACGCTATATGGAAAATGGCTCCCAGCCGCTGATTCGATTGGACCAGGTCAGCAAGGTATTCGTGACCGACGAAGTGGAAACACACGCCCTGGCGGGCATCCATTTCGACGTAAAGAAAGGAGAATACCTTTCGATTGCCGGCCCGTCCGGGTGTGGCAAGTCGACTCTGCTGGCCATCCTGGGCCTGCTCGATACGCCCAGCGACGGAACATATTATTTGAACGGCAAGCCGGTGACCGGCTTGAAGCTGAGCGAGCGGGCGCGGATTCGCAACCGCGAAATCGGCTTCATCTTTCAGGCGTTTAACCTGATCGGAGACCTCACCGTTTACGAAAACGTCGAGCTACCGCTGACCTATCGCGGGATGCCGTCGAGCGAGCGCAAGCGCCGCGTGCAGGAAGCCCTGGAGCGGGTGGGGATGTCGCACCGCATGAAGCATTACCCCTCCCAGCTTTCCGGCGGTCAGCAGCAGCGCGTCGCCGTGGCGCGGGCGCTGGGAGGCGATCCGCTGATTCTGCTGGCGGACGAGCCTACCGGCAACCTGGACTCGGCCAACGGCGAAGCCGTGATCAAGCTGCTGAAAGAATTGCACCAATCCGGGGCCACTATCTGCATGGTCACCCACGATCCCCGCTACGCCGGGTTCGCGGACCGCACCATTCAACTCTTCGACGGCCGCATCGTGGAAGAAAAAATGGAGACCGCCGGACACGGCGCCTGACCGGCGGGCTGACGCGGTTGGCTGACATTTGCTAACCTGTCAGGCCATGAGCCGCTTGCGCGTGGATGTGGGCCGTGCCCTGCGCGTCCTGACGGGTGCGCCGGGCTTCGCCGCCGCCAGTTTGCTGGCCCTGGCACTGGGGATCGGAGCCACCACCGCGATTTTCAGTTTCGTGGATGCAGTATTGCTGAAACCCTTGCCCTTTCGCGATCCCGGCCGGCTGCTGGTGGTTTATGAGCGCAATCCAGCCGGCAAGAAGGATAAGGTATTCGTCGCGCCGGCCAATTTCGGCGTCTGGCGCGAGCGGAGCCGATCGCTCGAAGCCATGGCGGCCATTTCCGATACCCACATCAATCTGACCGGCGGCGCCAACGGCCGGGTCGAACCGGAAGAGCTCAAAGCCGAGCGGGTCTCCGCCGGTCTCTTCGATCTCCTGGGTGTGGAGGCGGTTGTGGGGCGGGTCTTTCGTCCCGCAGAAGACCAGCCGGGACACGCCAATGTGGCTCTGCTCGGTTATTCGCTTTGGCAACGCCGTTTCGGCGCCGACCCGGCCATCTCCGGCAAATCGGTTCGGCTGCGCGACCAGAGCTACGTGGTGGTGGGCGTGCTGCCGCCGGCCTTCGCCCTGAAAGAGCCGGGAGTCGAAATCTTTCTTCCCCTGGTTCTCAATCCTAACGATCGCCGTACGGGCGGCGTGCGCAACCTGGTGGTGGTCGGCCGTTTGCGGCGGGGAATCTCGCTGGCCGCGGCCCGCGCCGAGCTGGACGCCATCGGCCGCGGGCTGGAGCTTTCCAATCCGGCGCTCGATCGCGGCTGGGGGCCGTCTTTGTTTTCGCTCGAGGACGAGCTGGTGGGCGACGTCCGGCAGTCGCTGCTGGTGCTGCTGGGGGCGGTCGGTTTGCTGCTCGGGATCGCCTGCGCCAACGTCGCCAACCTGCTGCTGGCGCGCGCTTCCAGCCGGCGGAAGGAAATCGCCATTCGCACCGCCCTCGGCGCCACCCGCCTTGGGATCGCGCTCGATCTGCTTGGCGAAAGCGTCGTGTTGGGCGTGGCCGGGGGAGTGCTGGGCACGCTGCTGGCGCGCCTGGCGATTTCGCTCCTCAAATACTTCGGACCGGCCGCCATCCCGCGGCTGGAATTCGTCGCCATGGATTGGCGGGTGCTGCTGTTTGCGCTGGCGATTTCGCTGGCGAGCGGCGTTCTGTTCGGCTTGGCGCCGGCGCTGGCTGCCTCCCGGGCGGACTTGAGCGCGGCCATGGCGGAGGGCGCCCGGGGCGCCACCCCCGCGCGCACAGGGCGCTGGATGCGCGACGCCTTGGTGGTGGTGGAAGTAGCCCTGGCCTTGGTGGTGCTGATCGGCGCCGGCCTGCTTCTGCGCAGCTTCGTACGGTTGCGCGCCACCCACCTGGGCTTCGGGCCGGAGGGAGTGCTCACCTACCGCATGCCCATGGCCGGCGGACGCAATTCGACGCCCGCCCGGGCCACCGCCTTCCTCGACCAGGCGCTGGCGCATATCGGCGGCCTGCCGGGCGTGCGCGCGGCCGCGGCGGTCAACGCCCTGCCGCTGACCGGTCTCGGCACCGGAGTGATTTTCACCATTGATGGCCGTCCCGCCCCGTCCCCCGGCGAGCGGCCGATCGCGCTGATCCGCTTCGTCACTCGCGATTACTTCCACGCCATGACGATTCCGCTCGAAGCCGGCCGCGAATTTGACGATTCCGACACCGCCGAATCGCCGCTCGTGGCGATCGTGAATCGCACTCTGGCGCGGCGCTTTAGGTTCACCGCGAGTTCCCTGGGCGAACGCCTGGCGATGGAAACCGTTCCGCCGCGCACGGCCCGGACCGTGGGCGTGGTGGGCGACGTTAAGCCCGAGCGCGTGGAGGGCGACGACTGGCCCACCATTTACATTCCTTTCGCCCAGATGCCCGCGCCGGCCATGGTGCTGGTGGTGCGCACCGAAGGGCCGCCGGAGGGGCTGGCGGCGGCGATTGAGCGACGCGTTCACGATCTCGACCCGGATCAGCCGCTCGCCGAGCGCCGCACCATGGCGCAAATTGTGGATCGCGCGGTTTCGGGCGCGCGCTTCGATACGGTGTTGCTCACCGGGTTCGGCCTGGTGGCATTTTCGCTGGCGGCGGTGGGCATTTACGGCGTGATCTCTTTCGACGTCGGCCGCCGCACGCGCGAACTGGCGATTCGCTCCGCGCTCGGCGCCCGGCCCGGCGATCTGCTGCGCCTGGTGGTGGGCGAGGGAGCCCGGCTGGCGGGGATTGGAATCCTGCTGGGGATAGTGGCGTCGTATCTGCTGGCGAGCCTGCTGGCGTCGATGCTGTACACCGTCCAGCCCCGCGATCTTACGACTTTCGCCGCCGTGCCGGTGGCGCTGGCCGTGGTGGCGCTGGCCGCCTGTTATATTCCGGCGCGCCGTGCGGTGGCGCTGGCGCCGTCCGCCGCTTTGCGGCACGAATAAAGACATCATGATTACGCTGCGAAATCTAGAGAAGTTTTACGAAGCCGGCTATGGCCGCACTTACGTGCTCCGCCGCATCAACCTCGAAATCAAAGAGGGCGAGTTCCTCACCATCATGGGACCGTCCGGCGCGGGCAAATCCACTTTGCTCAGCATTCTGGGCATGCTGGACGCGGCCTGGACCGGGGAATTCGAGTTCTTCGGCCACGCCGTGCACCGCATGAAGCCGAAGGACCGCGTCGAACTCAACAAGCGCTACATCGGCTTCGTGTTTCAGAGCTACCACCTCATCGACAACCTGACGGTGTACGAGAACCTGGACATCCCGCTCTCTTACCGCAACGTGAAAAGCGCCGAGCGGGCGGCGCTGGTGTGCGACTCGCTCGACCGCTTCCACATCGTGGGCAAGCGCGATCTCTATCCCAGCCAGCTTTCTGGCGGGCAGCAGCAACTGGTGGCGGTGGCCCGCGCCGTAATCGCCAGCCCCAAGCTGATTCTGGCCGACGAGCCCACCGGCAACCTGCATTCGACGCAGGGCAAGGAGATCATGGATCTGTTTCAGAAGCTCAACGAAGAAGGCACCACCATCGTACAGGTGACTCACTCGGAAGCCAACGCCGCCCGTGGCCATCGCACCATCCAGCTTGCCGACGGCTGGATCGTCTCCTAGCGCCCGGTGGATATCTCCCGCGTTTCGCTCCATTTTCGCCGCCGCCGCATGGCCGCTTTCGCGCGCCGGATGGGCATCGCCGCCTCGACGCGCGTGCTCGATATCGGCGGCACTCCGGACTGTTGGGATCTGGTCGAAGCGAGGCCGCGGGTGACGCTCGTCAACATGCCCAGGGCGGGGGAGGGCCTCGGCGCGCGATGGGTGGCGGGCGACGGCTGCGCGCTGCCGTTTCGCGACGGCGCTTTCGACGTGGTGTTCAGCAACTCGGTGATCGAGCACGTGGGCGACCTCAACCGCCAGCGGCGCTTTGCGGCCGAGGTTCGCCGGGTTGGGCTGGCGTATTGGGTCCAGACGCCCAATCGCTGGTTTCCCGTCGAACAGCATCTGCTCACGCCGTTGTTGCACTGGCTGCCCAAGCCCTGGCAGCAACGCCTGATTCCGCGCTGGAACCTGTGGAGCGTGCTGGTTCCGGCCAGGCCCGATCAGCGCCGTTTCTATATCGAGCACTATCTTCGCGACGTGCGCCTGCTCGGGGTGCGCGACGTGCGCCTGCTGTTCCCCGGTGCGCGGATCCTGCGGGAGCGTTTCTGCGGCTGGACGAAATCGTTGATCGCGATGGGCGGCGGGAGGTAGCCGCCGCTCGCGGTGATTGTGCATTCTTGTGCACGGCGGCGAGGTTTGGGTCTGCGGCGCCGCGACGGGCTTGCCGGCAAGTGGTTTGGTTTCTTTGGATTGGCGGCAGGATTGGGTTCGTTCGGTGATTCTCGATGGGAAGGCGAAGCCAGCAGTGGGCGAAGCGGGCGGATTTTGGGATTCGGGGTTTGAAGGGTAACATCGCGGTAGCCTGCCTATCCGAGATGTAGCACGCGGATGGATGGACTCCGGAGATGGGCCGGGCTAACTGTGGGCAGGAAACGGGTTCCGCCGCGAAGAGTTCGGTGACCGAGAATCTTGCAGGTGGGCTCACGCCGGCTGCGCCAGCCGCCCGACCTTCGTCTAAAGCGCCCCGTCAGGAAATAACCGTGCCATTTCGGCGTGGCGCACGCACTCGTGCGTGCCGCGTCGGCACTTTTGCCGACGCTCGGCGTACCGCACGCAAGTGGGTGTCGAGAAGAGTCTCGACACGGCACGCACGAGTGCGTGCGCCACGTCGCGCTCCAGGATTTGGCATGGTTATTTCATGACGATTCCTAAAGCGCCAGCAGCGAACCACGCCGGCCTCGGGAGGCACGGCGGGCCGCAAAATTCGGGCCACCATGATTCGGGGGTCGGAGCAGGGCGCGTTTCCATTCCCTGGTCGCGCCTTGCGCGGGAGACGGCGGGGCAACGCGAGCGGGGGTGCAGCGCCTTGTTAAGTGTCGTTACTATGTTTAACGGTGATTACGACTTTCCCTTGCGCATGTCCTTCTTCAAGATAACGGAGAGCTTCAGCCGTGTCGCTTAACGGGTAACGTCTATCTATGACGGGTACAACTCTTCCGGCAGCGAGAAGATCTTTCAAAAAAACCAAATCCTTTTTGTTTATATTCGCTATAAAGAAACGCATCTTCTTGCTCCCAATCAGCGACAGGAATGGTCCTAGTAGCATAAATTGGAAAACTTGAGTCAAGCCGCCTCCAACCATGACATAAATCCCGTCCCGGCTCAGCGCACGCCTGTAATTGAAAATCGAATGATAAGCGTTGGCGCCAATAATCAGATCGTAACGCTGCCCGCTTTGCGTGAAATCTCGTCGAGTGTAATCAATGACATGGTCTGCGCCGATCGATCGCGCCGTGTCCACATTCCTGGTGCTGCAGACGGCAGTGACTTCAGCCCCGAACGATTTGGCAATCTGGATCGCGAACGTACCCACACCGCCAGACGCGCCATCGACCAGAACCTTTTGGCCTCGCTGGATCCGTCCCTTATCACGAAGACCCTGAAGGGCGGTGATGGCCGCGATTGGTACGGCCGCCGCGTCCTCAAACGATATGTTGGCTGGCTTCAGTGCCAATTTATCTTCAATAGCACACACATACTCGGCAAACCCTCCCCCCGCGAAACCTCTTACCCCGAACACCTCGTCGCCTGGCTGAAACTGTTTTACGTGTCTCCCAACCGCTTCAACCCGCCCTGCGATATCACAGCCGAGGACCTTGTGTTTTGGTTTGAGCCGCCCGGTCATCAGGCGGACCAACCACGGTCCGCCTCTCATGCCGTACAAGTCAAGTGGATTTACGGAAGCCGCGTAAACCTTTATCAAGACCTCATCGTCCGCGGGCGTAGGCGTTGCTATCTCCTTGAACTGCAACACATCCGGTGGTCCGTATTGTGTGGTTACAATCGCTTTCATAAAGTGCTCCTCAACGGGAATCTCGTTGTTCGCCGCTGATTCCCTCGAATTGTACCGCTGTGCCGGCGTGGCTCCTTCCATCGTTGAGCGTTCACGCCGATCACGAGGAGCCACAGGACGAGCGATAGCCCCCCGAGGAGGGCGCCGGCTGGGGCCAAAATGCAGGGGAACAGATAGTTTGCGAGCGGCGGTGACAGAAAGGCCCGGTAAGTCAAACCGGCGATCGCCATAAACACGCCGACGCGCCCTCGCCCGCAACATCCAACTCCGGGTACAGGACCACGAAACCTTCTTCCTCGGGCTCGATAATCGCGGTCAAGCGCTACACTCGCTTCACGATCCGAGTCTACACCAGTTCAAGTGGGCGAAACGCCGACTGGTGAACGTGTGTCCCGGCCGCATACCGGTCCCCGCCAGCTTCGCGGCCTGTCTTCCAGGTGTTATCCTGCAGGGCGACAGGCCAGGAGGCCTGTCTTACGGATTCAATGAACCATATCGGCTTTAGTCATGCGGAATCGGAGATCGAGCTCGCCGGGATCGAGCTGAACGGAGCATCCGTTCAAGCGGAGTTCGCCATCCGCAACCGGTCCCGCAGTGCCTGGCGCGCGGCGGAGGGATTCGGCATCGGCTACCATCTGTTCGACGCCGAAAGCGGCACGCTCATCGTGGACGGCGCGCGTGTCCAGCCGGAGCGCGACGTCGAGCCCGGAGACTCGGCGCACATCGCGATCCGCTTCGAGCTGCCG
This sequence comes from Bryobacteraceae bacterium, assembly GCA_052148435.1. Taxonomy (GTDB): domain Bacteria; phylum Acidobacteriota; class Terriglobia; order Bryobacterales; family Bryobacteraceae; genus JBEKYD01. The sequence goes on along the minus strand of JBKQIF010000067.1, from coordinate 15,100 downwards.
CCGGAAGACGGCCGCTACCAGGTGCTGATTTCCCCCATGCGCGAAGGCGAATGCTGGTATTACGAGCGCGGCTGGCCTTTCGTGCTGGTGGAAGCGACCGTGCGCGGCGGCGCCTCGCGCCTCGATTCGGGAGGCGTGGCCACGCGCGGCAGCCTGACGCGGCGCCGCCTGCTGCGCTCCCTGGGCCGCGGGCTGGTGTATCCCTGGCTCACCATCTGGCGCAACCGCGGGTTGATCCGCGTGATGGTTCGCCGCGACATTCTGGGGCGCTACCGCGGCTCGTTCGGCGGCGTCTTCTGGACCGTATTCAATCCGCTGCTGTTGATTCTGACGTACGCCTTTGTCTTCGGCGCGGTGCTGAGGTCGCGTTTTCCCGGCGACCCGAGCCCGCTCGGCTTCCCGCTCTACTTTCTGGCCGGCATGCTCCCTTGGCTGGCTTTCAGCGAGGCCGCCGGACGCGCCCCCAGCGTGATGCTGGAGCATCGCAACTTCGTCAAGAAGCTGGTTTTCGCGGTGGAGACGCTGCCCGTCAACCTGGTGGTTTCAGGCCTAGTGAGCGAGACCTTCGCGTTGTTGCTTTATTGCGGCCTGCTCCTGTTCGCGCGCCACCGCCTGCCGCTCACGGTGCTCTGGCTGCCGCTGTTGGTGGTGCCCCAAGTGCTGTTTACGGCCGGCGTAAGCTGGTTTCTGGCCGCGCTGGGCGCGCTGTTTCGCGATCTGGGGCAGATCATCGGCTTCGTCCTGACGATTTGGTTTTTCATCACTCCGATCTGCTACCCCGAGCAATCGCTGCCCGCATGGGCCGCGCCGCTGTTTGTCAAGAATCCGATCTACGTGCTGGTACGCGGATACCGGGCCGTTTTTCTGGAGAATCACGCGCCAGCGTTCGGCTCTTTGTGGAAATTCTGGGTGCTGGCCCTGGTGGTTTTCCTCCTCGGCCACGCCGGATTTTATAAACTAAAGAAGTCCCTCGCGGATCTGTTGTGAAACATCTCGCGGCTGTGCTGCTTCAATTCGGGCCCGTGGGGGTGTTCCTGCTGGCGATTTTGGAGTCGTCCGGCTTGCCGATCCCCGCCATCCTGGATATTTCCCTCACCTTGCTGGCCTGGAAAAGCCCCCAACGCGCCTACCTGGCGGCCGCGCTCGCCGTGGCCGGGTCGCTGATCGGCAATCTTGGCCTCTTCTCGGCCGCGCGCTTCGGAGGCAGCCGCTGGATCAAGGCGCCCGATCCGGAGGCTCCCAAGCGATTTCGGCACTGGTTTCAACGCTACGGTCTGATTACCGTGTTCGTGCCGGCCGTGTTGCCCATTCCGCTGCCGTTGAAAGTGTTCGTGATTTCAGCCGGCGTGCTGCGCACCGCGTGGGTGCGCTTCATCGCGGTGGTTGTGGTGGCCCGTACCATTCGCTATTTCGGCCTGGCCTGGCTGGGCCTCAGCCTGGGCGGGGATGCGCCGGCTTTCCTCAAACGAAATGTGTGGACCTTCACCGGCGCGGCCGCTGCCCTGGTGCTGGTGCTCGTCGTGCTGGTTTGGCTGGCCGACCGGCGCGGCGACGGCGCGGACGTTACAATAAGTTGATCGGCCCGCTGCTTTCCAATGCCAAAGCGAATTGCGATTGTGGAAGACGAAGCCGAGTTGGCTTCGCTGCTGGAGTACAACCTGGGCCGCCAGGGTTACCAGACGCAGGTGCTTAACGGGGCTAAGGGCACCATTAAGTCGCTCGAAGCCGTACGGCCGGATCTGATCGTGCTCGACGTCATGCTGCCCGACATCGACGGTTTCGAATTGTGCCGCGAAATCCGCCGTTCGGCAACCCTGGGCCGCACTCCGGTGCTGTTTCTGACCGCCCGCTCGGATGAAGTGGACCGCGTGCTGGGCCTCGAAATCGGCGGCGACGACTACATGACCAAGCCCTTCAGCCCGCGCGAGCTGGTGGCCCGCGTCAAGGCCCATTTGCGGCGCGGCGAAATGGACGCCGACTCTCCGGTAATGGAGATCGGCCCGTTTCGCCTGGATCGCACCGGCCGGCGCGTGTTCCTGGGCGACCGCTCGCTGACTCTCACCTCCACCGAATTCAACCTGCTGGAATATTTCCTGATCCATCCCGGCCGCGCCTACAGCCGCGACCAGTTGCTGGACGCGGTCTGGGGCGAGCAGCACTACGTGACGCCACGCACGGTGGATGTGCATGTGCGCCGCCTGCGGGAACAAATCGAGGAGCAGCCCGATTCCCCCAAGCACCTCACCACCATTCGTGGCTTCGGTTATCGCTTCGAGGAGTTTTCGTGACCGCCCGGATTTTTTTGAAATTGATTGCCGGCGTATTCTGTCTGCTGCTGCTGGCGCTGGTAACCGTGGACTACTTCACCACCAGAGTGGCCCGCGAGGCCTACATTCAAACCCTGGCGGACCAGTTGACCGGCAAAGCCCGCCTGCTGGCTCTCGACATGGACGGACCCGGCCGCCTGGACCAGGCGCGCGCCCGGGCGCTGGCGCAGTCCGCCGGTGCGCGCGTCACCGTGATTCGCGCCGATGGCACCGTAGCCGTCGATTCGGACGCCGACGCCGCCCGCATGGAAAACCACCGCACGCCCAACCGCAAAGAGCTCATGGCGGCTTTCGCCGGGCGCGCCGGCCACGATATCCGCACCAGCTCCACCCTGCACGTGCCGTTTCTTTACGTGGCCGTGCCGGTGCCCGGCGGGGCGGTGCGCCTGGCCGAGCCGCTCGCGCTCATCGACGGCCAGGTGGCCGAGGTGCGCACCCGCATTCTGGAGAGCACGGCCGTGGCGTTTCTGCCGGCCATCCTTCTGGCGGCGCTCCTGGCGCGCTGGATTTCGCGCCGCTTCGCCACCATCATGTCCCACGCCGTCGAGCTGGCTCGGGGAAATTTCCGCGCCCGCCTGGCCGATACCGGCAACAGCGAGTTCGGCCAACTGGCGCTCACCCTGAACGAGACCGCCGAAAACCTGCAGAGCACCGTCGAGCAATTGCAGCGGGAACATACGGAGCTGGAAAAGCTGGAGCGAATCCGCAAGGATTTCGTCATCAACGTATCACACGAACTGCGCACGCCCCTGGCGTCCATCCAGGGCTACACCGAAACCTTGATGGACGGCGCGCTCCACGACCCGGACCACAACATGCGCTTCCTGGGCATTATCCGCCACAATGCCGAGCGGCTGGCGCGGCTCACCGAGGACCTGTTGACCCTGTCGCGCATCGAGCAAAAACGCCAGCAGTTGGAATTCGAGCCCCGTAACATCCAGGCGCTGATCGGCCAGGCCATCGAACAGGTGCGTCCCATCGCCGAAAAGAGCGAGATCCGGCTGGAGACCCGCCTCGAACCCCAGGTCACCGAGGTCTGGTGCGACGACGAAGCGGTTTCGCAGGTGTTCAGCAACTTGCTGGACAACGCCATCAAGTACACTCCCCGAGGTGGCAGCATCACGGTCGGCGCGCGCGCCGCCGGCCAATTCGTCGAGGCTTGGGTGCACGATACCGGCGCCGGCATTCCGCCCGAGGACCTGCCGCGCCTGTTCGAGCGTTTCTACCGCGTGGATAAGGCGCGCTCGCGGGAACTGGGCGGAACCGGGCTCGGTCTCTCCATCGTCAAGCACCTGGTGGCGTCGCATAACGGCATCGTTCGCGTGGAAAGCCAAGTCAACCAGGGGTCCACTTTTTTCTTCACTTTGCCGGCCGGGGAATCGGCGCTGCCGGCGGCGCAGCTTAATCCTGAATTTACGGCCTCGTAACGATTCTGTAACAGAAACGCTGTTAGCGTAATTCTGGGGGAGCCGTATAGAGGTTATGAAGAAGATTCTCCTCATCGAAGACGACTCGGATTTGTTTTCCCTGTTGAAATACAACCTGGAAAAAGAAGGCTTTCAACTAACGGGGCTGCAAACCGGCAAAGGCGCCATCGAGCTTTGCCGGCAGGTGCGGCCCGACCTGATTTTGCTCGATATCATGCTGCCCGATTCGGATGGTCTGGACATCTGCAAGGGCATTCGCAGGGACCCGGGGCTGGCCGCCACGCCGGTGATTTTCCTTACCGCGCGCGCGTCGGAAACCGACCGCATCGTCGGTCTGGAACTGGGCGCCAACGATTACGTGGTGAAACCGTTCTTCGTGCGCGAATTGCTGGCGCGCATCAAGCTGCAAGTCCGCGGCTCGGCGTCCAATCAGGCCGCGCCCGCCCGCGTGCTCGAAGCCGGCGGTCTGGAAGTGGATACGGCCAGCCGCCAGGTGCGCCTGAATAGCCGGCCGCTGGCCCTGACCGCGACCGAGTTCCGCCTGCTGGAGTTCCTGATGACGCGCCCGGGAGTGGTTTTCAGCCGCGAACAACTGCTCAATTCGGTCTGGGGGCAAGACCGCGCCATTACCGACCGCGCGGTAGACGTCTACGTACTCCGCCTGCGGCAGAAAATCGAAGAGGACCCCGCCGCACCCGTACTCATCCATTCCGTCCGCGGCTTCGGCTACACCTTCGAGCCGCGCCGGGCCACGGCAACCGCGGGCGTGTAGCAGGCGCTAACGAAGAAGCCGTCGTGAAAAAACAATTCGCAGGCCAAAGGCCTACTCCACGAGATCCTGCGCTTTAGCGGCAAACGGGAACCAAAGTTCCGTTGTGCCTCCTAAGCCGTTGATTCTTGGTAGGACCGAAACGCGAAACCGGAACTTAGTTCCCGATTCCAACCCCCAAAACCGGTCCGAGGGCGTGAGCCCTTAGACCTGGAAGGAGCTGCCGCAGCCACAGGTGGATTTCACTTGCGGGTTGTTGAACTTGAAGCCGGCGCCCTCCAGGCTCTCGACATAGTCCACCTCGGCGCCATCCAGGTAGAGCAGGCTGGCCTGATCGACGAATATCGTCAAACCGTTGTAATTGTAAGTTTTATCCAGCATGTTGGGCTGGTTCTCGAAGGCCATCGAATAGCTGAAACCGGAACACCCTCCCCCCACTACGGCGATCCGCAGCCCGGCCGGCGACGGCTGCTGCGAGGCCATGATCTCTTTTACCTTGCCAACCGCTTTTTCGGTCATTTGAACCATTGCGTCCACTCCTTCGATTTCGGAAGTTCCGATCAATCCTATTTTGCCAGGCGGAAGCCCGCAATTTCAATTACAGACCTTTAGATGCCGCCGGAGAGCCCCCGGTCGCGTAAAATGAGGGTCGAGCGGCAGCCTGTCACCTGCGCCCGGTGTGCGGAGGCTCGGCCAGAAGGACCTCGAGCGACCTCAGGCCCTGTTGCCCGCCCATCGCGATCAGGGTATCGCCAGCCTGAATGGGTGCATCGGCGGGCGGGTTGACGTGCATCTTTCCATGGCAGTCGCGGATCGCCATCACGATCACGCCCAGATTACGGCCAAGCTGCATTTCGCGGATGGTCTTGCCCACCATTTCGCAGTGCTCCGCCACCAGTACCTGCTCGATAGCCGTTTCTTCCCCCACGTCGTTGGTGGCGAAATCCAGGAATTGCACCACGTGGGGACGAAGCAGCGATTGCGCCAGGCGGTGGCCGGTGAGCGCATACGGCGCGATCACCGAACTGGCGCCCGCCCGCCGCATTTTTTCCACGGCGCCTTCTTCGGCCGCCCGCACGGCCACGTAAAGGTCGGGGTTCAGTGCCTTGGCCGAAAGCAGGACGAACAGGTTGTCGGCATCCGTGGCCAGCGCGGCAACCAGTCCGCGGGCCCGGTCCACGCCCACCTGCCGCAAGCTGTCATCGTGGGTGGCGTCCGCCGCCACCGCCAGCATACCCGACATCATGGCACGCTCGGCGCGGGCCGGGTCGCTATCCACGATCACGAAAGGCGCGCCGGCGCGCTGCAGTTCCGCCGCGGCCCCGCGTCCGACCCGCCCGAAGCCGCAAATGATGTGGTGATTGTTGAGCCGCTCGATCATGCGTTTGCTCCGCCGCTTGTTGAAGACATCTCCGAATTCGAGCTCGATGATGGTCTGGGTCATGGCCCCGATGGCGATGAAGATGGTGGTAACGCCGAACATGATCAGGAAGGAATTGAACACCCGTCCCGCTTGCGAGAGTGGATGCACTTCGCCATAACCGACGGTGGTCATGGTGATGAGAGTCATGTAAAAGGCGTCGAAGGGCGGATAATGATCGATCAGGGTGAAGCCCACGGTGCCCGTGACGAGCGTTCCCAGAATCGCCGCCCCAATGAATAGAAACCGCCGCGCCAGCCGGTTCATGCCGTTTGCCAAGACCCAAGTATAGCGGCCGGCATGGCGTAGGGATACGTTCCGGAATCCCGCCCGGCCCGGCAGGGCGAAAACGCCGCGGCCCGGCGCTAAGAGCCCGCGGCCTTTGCTAAACTGAACTGGTGGCAGTTGCTTGCGGGCATCTGCTCTTCCACCACGCGGGGGCCGGTAGCTCAGTAGGTAGAGCATGTGCCTTTTAAGCACAGGGTCGCGGGTTCGAGTCCCGCCCGGCTCACCAGTTTAACAAACGTATTTTCAATTAGTTAGCGGCTGGCCCCTTTTGGTGTTGCCAGCACGCCGGGCTTCTGCGTATACAGGAACAAAGCGGTTCGCTGGTAGCTGGTCAACTTGCGGCGCGCCGCCAATCCGCAGGGCCAAGCAGCGCAAGAACAAAATGAACGCCGGCACCCGCCGCGCGTTCCGGTGCCAGCAGCCCCGTTGTCGGCCGCCTCGAAAGAATGGTGCCGATGTTGTGCAATATTGAACAGACGGCGCACGTACCCCAGATTTATCCTAGCTATAACCATAAGGAAATTCGGGCCCAGCTACGGGCGAAGGAGGAACTATGGATATTCGGAAGGTGATCGCAGAACTTCGCGAGGAGCGTGCGCGCCTTGAGGAAGCAATCATCGGTCTGGAAAAGTTGTCGCATACGCGAACGCCTCGCAGAGGCCGGCCACCCGCATGGAGCAGGGTGACCAGTCTCGCTGCGCCGCAGAACGGGAATGGCCTACACAGCTCTATGGGTCGCCCCATCTAGCAGCCCGTGCCTGAACCACCCGTTTTCGCCGCCGGGAGGAGGGGTCTGTCATCGTCACCAATCCCCTTGCTCCGGCCACAAGCCGAGCGATGGAACCGTGCGGGTCGATGCTTGCCGCAAGCCGCCGGGGCGCATAGCTCAGGTGATATAATTCCCTCAACAAGGATGCTTGCTTGTCCCGCAACAGCCTTCTGCTGGCCGCCGGGACCGGTGTGACGTCCCTGCCGAACGGGCTCGGGCCATGCGCCGCGCAACTTCTCAATGCGGGAGCCTCCAGAGCAACGATTGCGTCGCCGTCGTCGGCGGTGGACCTGCCGGTTCGTTCTTTGCCATTCATCTTCTGCGGGAAGCCCGGCGTCTCAATCGGCGCATCGACGTCGTCATCGTTGAAAAGCGTGGTCCGATCGACATGGGCGCCGGCGCCCTTGAGTGCAGGGGATGCGGCTTCTGCGCGGGCGGCATCTCGCCCAGATTAGACGAGATACTCAAGGAGCACAGCCTCAGCGTTCCCGACGAGATCGTTCAGGGGCGATTCGACTACGTCTGGATACAAGGCCAATGGAAGAACTTCCGGCTGCGCGTTCCCAAGGATATGCGGATGTACTCCGTTTTTCGGGGCTCGTTACCCGGCAGGCGGAACGGGAAACCCGCGGGCTTCGATGGGTTTCTGCTGGGTGAAGCGGTCAAGGAAGGCGCGCACATCCTGTATGGCAAAGTCGAGGCCATGGCCTATGGCGCGTCCGGGTTGCCCAGGTTGACAGTTAGAACAGAATCCGGAGAGAGCGTACCGCTAGACGCCAACTTCGTGACCATCGCTACCGGGATCAACGCCCACTGCGGCCTGGATTATGGCGACGATTCCCTGATCGCCTCCGTCAAGCGGCTGAATCCGGCGTTCGTTCCGGGCAAGTCCCGAAGGGCGTTCATTTTCGAGCTCGACGTTGGCGAGGATTATCTCGCACACAATCTGCACAAGGAGATCTACTTCATCGAGTACGGCTCGAAACACCTGTCTTTGGAGCATACCGCGCTGGTTCCCAAGGGCCGATTCCTGACCGTCGCCATGATTGGCAAGTGTATCGACGAGGCGGTTTTGCCGCGAGACAGCCGGCAGATCGTCCACGATTTTCTGACGCTGCCTCAGATCGAGCGCATCCTGCCAGGCATCGACGCGTCTTCCCTCGCCTGTGCCTGTGCTCCGAGAATGACGGTGACTACCGCCAGGTTCCCCTTTGGCGACCGGTTCGCCATTATCGGGGACGCGGTGGGGTCGCGGCTGAACAAAGACGGGTTGTACTCGGCCCACGTGACCGCGAACCGGCTGGCGCAGACTGTGCTTCAAGACGGAATCGACCGGCAGGCTCTGGCGAAAGGATATGGCAAGGCCATCCAGTGGTTGGCGGCCGACAATCGCTTTGGGCGGATGGTATTTGGCCTGAGCCGGGTGGCGTTCACCAGGCCGGTGGTCGGCCGCATCACCTACCAGGCGTATGCCACGGAGTGCAAGGTGCGAGACGAGGGCAGCCGGCCGCTGAGCACCGTGTTATGGAAGATCGCCAGCGGGACGGCCGACTATCGGGAAGTGTGGCGGGAGATGTGCGGCTACGGCGTTCTGCGATCCATTCTCGTGGGTGCGGCGGTCACACTGAGGAACGTGGCGTTCGAATCGCTCTTCGGCCTGAAATGGGGGGAGTATGGACGGTACCCGACGGTGGTCCTGAAGGAGAAGCGCGAAGCGCTGAAGGGGCGTATATCGTTGAGCCTGGGGATGGAACTCGGTTCCACGCCAGACTTCGAACGGATGTTCGTGATCAAGATCCGGGGCTCCGGGCAAGAGATCATGGACGAGTTGGCCAGGTTCGGCCACCCCGATGCGCGGTTTCTCGACCTGCGATTCGTGGAGGTTCGGCGGATACAGGGAGAGTCCAACGAGATCGGATCGGTGATTCGGTACAGGGTGCCGCTCGCCGGATTCGGTGCAGAGCTGCGCTTGACTAAGAGAGTCGGCCTGGAAACCTTGCTATACCAGCTCGACGGGCGGCTTGCGGACCACGGGAAACTCATCTTCAATGTCGCACCGACAAAGGACGGAAACAGCAGGCTGTCCATTTACGCGGCATTCGACTACAAAAAAGGCCACGGCTTAGCGGCTCGGGTTCTGTGGGGATCTGTCAGGGTTTTGTTTCCGGGATTTGTGCACGACGTAGTGTGGAATCATGCCCTGTGCACGATTAAAGAGGAGGTCGAGCGGAAGCACGCCTACAGTCCGCCGCAGGCCGCGTTGGATGATGGCGCCTGCTTGCCCTCGCCGATAGCCGGCGAGCGGAGTTATGAGAGGCCGGCGGGATAACTTGCGACAGTGCGGAGGATTTTAGCAGGGTACCCAGCCGCATTCCGCATCAAGGTCTACAAGCGCCGTCGGGCAGCCTCGCCAGCTCTGGTCGAATGATACCCGAAGAGTGCCAGCGGCATGGCCATTTAGCGCACCGCGAACAACTTTGGAGGGGCGATATCCCCTAATTACAAATCGTCGCCCCCTCGGACAGTGGCCGGCGGCGGACAATTAGCTGACTAACTTGACGTGCAGTTGATAGAAGAACAACCGCAGGTCTATTTTCAGACTCAGGAGTGCCCATTGAAAACTGAAGGCTTCAACGTAGGTCTCGCCACCTGATTATCGGATTTTTCTGAATCAGTAATATCTGTATTCTTAATCTTAGACCTATAGCTTATGAGCGTACTGAACCGGCTTGGAAATGCCGATGCCGAGTGCTCTCTCGTACCCGACCCGAACACCAAATATTGGACGCAGTTGCAAGAGTTTAAGATCTTCGCTCGTCTGGCAGCCTTCGACTCGCCTCTGAAGTCGTGAATTTCACTAGATTACCGGCTAGCGACACTTTGGCAACCAATCTGCTTTGGGAAGTGGCAAAGGGGGGTACACTGGACCAAGCCCTCAATCTTCGCCTCGCCCGTAGCTACGCACTGCTTAAGTTGATCGATCTGCGGCGGGCCCAGACCGGCGACCCCGGTATCGGCTGGGCAATTCAGAAGCGAATTCTGGATCAAGAACTTCAAGATCTCGAGGCAGCGGCGGTTGCTGGCGCACCCGACGGGCCTACGAGAGCGCACCATTTCAGGGGTTGAGGTTCGAGCATGGATGCCTTCCCTGAAGCGCTCTTGGTGATCGCCGCCATATTTCTCGGAAGCATTCCCGCCGTCGCGCTTCTGATTCGTTCACGTAGCATTCGCAGTCGGAAAAGAGCCCGCCTTGAATTGAAGCGCCACGTGCAAAAAATAGAAGTGCCTGGGAGCACGTGGAGCTGACTTGCCCAAGTTCGCCGGGTGTTTGCCACGCTTATGGACTTGCCAAAAATAATCGCCGAACTTCGCAGAGAACGGGAGGAGATTAACCAGGCAATCGATGCACTCGAGCACTTGCAGCGGGACTACCCGAGAAGAAGGGGCAGGCAGCCAAAATGGCCGGCCGAAGCCCCAGCGGACAAACTGGGCGCCAGCGATGGACAAGGCAGAAGTCAAAACGGGTCCCGCCGGCGTCGTGGACATTCTGACGGTAGGTCCTCCGGAAGACAATCATGACGCCCTGAAGCGGGTGTTCGAGTGCCCTGCATGGTCTATCTTTTGACGACACGCAGCGCCGGGCGGGCATCGCGGCGCCGACCGGAATCAGCACCTTCCCAGAGACCGCATCGCCGCCGTCATATTGCCGAGTAGCGTTGGCGGCGGCGCAGCAGCCACAGAAACAGGGGGCCACCCAACAGGCCGGTGATGGCGCCCACCGGGAGCTCGGTCGCGGGCAGCACGGTCCGCGCCAGGGTATCGGCCAGCACCAGGAACGCGGCGCCCGCCACCAGCGAAGCGGGCAGGACCACGCGCACATCTTCACCGAACACGGCACGCACGCCGTGCGGCACAATCAGCCCTACAAACCCGATGGCGCCGCCATTGGCAACCGCCAGCCCGACCACCAGCGAGCACAGCGTGTGCACTGCCAACTCGGTGCGGCGCGTATTCACGCCCAGCGTGGCGGCGGTGTCTTCGTCGATAGCCATCAGGTGCAGCGGACGCGCGAACCAGACCAGCCCGGCCAGCGCGGGGAGCAGAATCGCCGCCATGCGCCAGACGCCGTCCAGGCCCACCACGTCGAGGCTGCCGGTCATGAAACGCAGCATACGCAGGGCGCTGTTCGGGTCCACCACGTATTGAATCGTAAGCATGGCCGCGCCGGAGGTGAGGTTCACTACTACGCCGGCCAGCAGCAGCGCTCCGGGCAGGGTGATCACGCCGGTACGGGCGATCGCCCGGACCACGGCCATCGCCAGCATGGCGCCTCCGAAGGCCGCCACGTAGACGAACGGAATGCCCAGCACCGGCGCGCTCCAGCCGAGCGCCAGCGCGACACTCGCACCCAGCGCGCCGCCGCCCGAAACACCCAGCGCATAAGGATCGGCCAGCGGATTCCGAAAAAGTGCCTGCAGCGCCGCGCCGGTGGCGGCCAGGGCCGCGCCGATCAGCGCTCCGGTGAGCACCCGCGGCAACCGAAGCTGGAAGAACAGCGCCTCCGCGGTGGGGTTCGAGGAGATTTTGGTGAGGTCGAGTTTTTCCGTACCCAGCCACAGGCCAAGAGCGGCGGAGCCCGCCAGCAGCACCGCCAGTACAGCCAGCGCGCGCGCCAGCCGGGCCGTCACCGGAGGCGGTAGGTTCAAATCCCCGGTGCTCATGCCTCCACCCATACCACCGCGCGCCCGCCGATACGGCCGGCGCGCACGTTCGGCTCGTCGTAGATGTGGGCGAGCAGCGCGGTTTCGAGCACTTTGTCGGGCGCGTCCTCCGCCGCCACTTCGCCGCAACGCAACGCCAGCACGCGGTCGAACGTGGAGCCCACCATGCCCAGGTCGTGCGTGACCAGGATGGCCGTGAGCCCCCGCTGGTCGCGCAGCCGCGCCAGCGCGCGGACCAAGCCGGCGCGGTGCTTCAAGTCGAGCGCCGCGGAAGGTTCGTCGAGCAGCAGCAGGCGAGGCTCCTGCGCCAGGGCGCGGGCCAGCACCACCATCTGCCGTTCCCCGCCGGAGAGATCGGTGACCCGCCGCCCGGCCAGGTGGGCGGCGCCGATGGTTTCAAGCGCTTCCAGCGCCTTTTCGCGATCGCGCCGGCCTTCGAAGCCGAAAGCCGACAGGTGCGGCGAGCGGCCGCTCAACACTACCTCCAGCGCGGCGAATGGAAACACCGGCAGCGCCGCTTGCGGCACGTAGGCGATCTCGCGGGCGCGCGCCCGCGCCGGCATGGCTGCCAGCGCCCGCCCGTCCAAGCGCATCTCACCCGCCACGGGCCGCAGCAGACCCGCCATCATCCGCAGCAGCGTGGATTTGCCGCTGCCGTTGGCGCCAATCACCGCCATCAATCGGCCCCGTTCCAAGCCGAAGCTTACGCCCCGCACCACCAGCGGGCCCTGCGCGTAACGGTAGTCCAGGCCGCGGGTTTCAAACCACGCCATCAGCGCGCCTCCGGATGGATGGTGCGTCGGAACAGCTCGGCCGTGTTCACGATGCGCTGCGAGGCGTGTAGTACGAAGTCCTGGGATAGGGCGTACACTCGCCCGTTGCGCACGGCCCGGAGTTGCGGCAGCGCCTGCCACGCCTGCTTCGGGTCGGCGGCGAAGCGGCCGTTTTCACTGTGCACGAAGTCCAGGATGATTTCCGGGTCGGCCGTCAGCAAGGTTTCCTGGCTCAGCTTCACGTAGCCGCTCGGCGACGCGCCCAGCGCGATCTTCCCGCCCGCGATATCCACGGCTTCGGCCAGATAGGTGCCACCCGTGGCGGCATACATGTCGCGAAGCGTGCCGGGCGTGCGGTCCACCACAATCGCCACCGAAGGCCGCGGCAGCCCTGCCGTCCGGCGGCGTACCGCCTCCAGGCCGGCGCGCGTGCGTTCGATCAGCTCGGCCGCCTGCTTTTCCACCCCCAGCGCCCGCCCCAATTGCGTGGCCGCGGCGTAAATGTCCGCGATGGTTTTGCCCGGCAATGCCAGCAGCGGCAGGCCCAGTTTGCGCAAATTGCCTTCCACCAGCGCCCCCTGGTCGGCTTCGGTCACGATGAGATCGGGATGGAGGACCACGATTTTTTCCAGGCTGGGATCCTGCCACCCTCCCACGTGGGCCAGTTTGGCGACTTCCGGAGGGTAGGAATCGAAGCCCGAGACGCCCACCACGCGATCGAGCGCGCCGAGCCCGTAAAGCAGCTCCGTGTCATTGGGCGAGAGGCAGACAATGCGCCTGGGCGGCCCGGCCGCTTCGGTAACGGCCGCGGCGAGGAAGAGCAACAGCAGCGGCGGCGCCTTCATTTGAGCTTTACCGGCAAGCCGGCCACCACCAGCAGCACTTCGTCGGCATACCGCGCGGCATGTTGATTCACGATCCCCTGCAGATCACGAAACGCGCGCGCCACCGGCGATTCCGGCACGGTTGCCGAGCCTACTTCGTTCGAAACCAGAATCACTTGCCGCCCGCCGCTTCGGGAGGCGGCGGCGATGCGGTCGATTTCGGCCAACGCCGCGGCCTCCGTCTCCGCGGCCGCCGCCTGGCGATTCTCAAACATCAAGTTGCTAAGCCAAACGGTCAGGCAATCCACGATCACCACGGCGGAAGATTGGGCCGCCTCCTCCACGGCCTCGGCCAGCCGCAGCGGCGCTTCCACTGTCTGCCACTCCGCCGGCCGATCGGCGTGCCTGGCGATGCGTGCTTGCATCTCGGTGTCGTCCCCAGCCCGCGCGGTAGCGATGTAGCACACCCTGCCATGCGAAACCTGACTATGGAAGATGTGACCGGAGCCCGACGCACGCTCGCGCGCGAACCGCGATTTTCCACTTCTCGCCCCGCCCAGAATGAGAGTCAGCATATTCGATCATGGCACAGCGGGCCGGGCCGCCTCATTGGCCTGGCTCACGGCGCCGCCACGCCGTGGCCGCCAGCCATCACCACCAGGGTCCGCCGCGCGGTGGGCGGGTGCTCCACGCCGGTGAATGCCGGCCAGGTCTTCAGCCAGATCCATCAGGCGTCCCAGCGCCCAGTACGGCATGGCGCACAAAATCTCGGCCAGTAATTGCCACAACTAGTATGAAAACACATTGCACGCGGCGGGCTGGGGGCCACCTTGCAGCGCTGCGGTTTCGACGCCGGCAAGAACCGCTTCCTCTTGTCTCGACACGGCACGCAAGCGTGCGCGCGCCACATCCGCGATCCACCTGTGAGGTATAAGGCCTAGACGCCGACGCCCAGGCGCGGGCGCTCTTTGCGGATTTGGTCCATATCCTGATGCGGCTCGGCGTCGCAATCGATGGCCAGGGTGGTCACCGGCTCGTCCGGGGCTTTCTCGGGCAGGCCGGTGAAGCGAACGCGGAATCTTTCCTGCTCGAATTCCACCGGTTTGCCGGACGCCACCAGGCGCGCCGATTTTACCTGGCTCGTCAGCCCGCCCAGCGCAACGGTGGAACCCGGCCAGAAGTGGACGTGCATGTACAGGGTGTTCCCCTTGCGCGAAAAGCTGGCAAACTCGGAGCGGCCCGGCTGGCAAGCCTCGGACTGGTAGATGGTCTCGCCGTTCTTCTCCATCCACTTTCCCACCGCGGTCAGAATCCGGACGGACTCTTCCGGAATCGACCCGTCCGGCTTGGGCCCGATATTCAGCAGGTAATTGCCGGTATCGTGGGCGCAGGTGACCAGGTTGCGCACGATGGTCTTGGGCGATTTCCAATTGTCGTCGGCGCGCTGATAGCCCCAGCTATCGTTCATCGTCATGCACGTTTCCCAGGCCCCCTTGGCAGCCTGGATGCGCTGCTCGGGAGTGGCGAAATCGCCGTCGAGAGCGTTGCGGTTGTTGACGATGATGTCGGGCTGCAGCTCGAACACCATCTTGTTCATCTTTTCGGATTCCCAGCCGGCGGGGCTCAGCGGCCAGTCCACGTCGTACCAGAGCACGTCGATCTTGCCGTAGTTGGTCATCAACTCGCGGATTTCGCCGTGCACGTAGTCTACGAAGCGGCGGCGGGCAGCTTCGTCGTGCAGGCAGCGGGCGCCATCGGGATGGTGCCAATCCATCAGCGAAT
>JBKQIF010000066.1:0-12617 GCA_052148435.1 Bryobacteraceae bacterium | reverse complement strand
GGGCGTGAAGATCCGCGAACAGATCGCGGGAGCCGCTCGCCGTGCGACCGCTACCTGAGGACCGCTTGGAGGAATTGCCCTGGCGTGACGATGGTTGGCGCTTTATAGCCATGCTCTTTTATTATAGTCTCTACCCGCTCGCGACTGAACGGATTCGCAAGGTGCTTTTGATTCCATGTGAGCAGGAAGCGGCAGCCCAGAATGGCTGCGGCAGCAATATGGTTCGCGTCGAGTAGTTCGGCGGAGGGGAGCGGTCCGTGAGGTTCGCGGAGAGCCGCCGACAGAGAGTTGAGGCTGGTTGCGCACGGGCGAAGCCGGCTGGCTTTGGTGAGATAGCGGAGCCGAAGCCTCACCACGCGTGGATTAGAGTATTGCATGCACTCCTAGAGCGTCGTGCCTGAGGTCACCAGTGTGTAGCGCGTGCGATAGGCTCGCCACCACTCGCGGCTATCGAGTTGTTGCTGTCTAGTCCGGGGATCGCGCTTCAGCGGATCGGCCAACCGATTGATGAAGCTGGTCTCCAGATAGACAGTCGGCTTTCTCACGAGTCCCTTTTTGAGGAGTACGCCACGGAGGCGGTTCCTCTCGGGCTTTTTCCGTCGGGCCGGCCTGCTGGGATTTAGAATAGACCTCATGCCCCTTTCCGCCGCGGAATTGAAACAGTTGGCGAAGTACGACTCGCCGACCATCGCCAATGTGATCGAGTTATTCGAAGTTCGCCCACGCTCGGCGGGCTTCATGGACAAACGCATTCGCGCCTGTTTTCCGGAGATGCCGCCCATCGTGGGTTACGCCTCCACGGCCACCATGCGAACGGCTTACGCTCGCGCCGAAGGGGCCGTCTATGCCTCCCTCGATGAGCAGGTGGCGCGATTCGCCGAGCTTCCCGGACCGGCGATCGTGGTGTTTCAGGATGTGGACGATCCGCCGGTGGGCGCCACGTTCGGCGAAATCATGTGCGCCAGCTACCAGTGCTTCGGCGCGCTCGGGATCGTCACCAGCGGCCCGGCGCGGGACCTCGACCAGGTGCGGCGGCTGGGCTTTGCCGCGTTCAGCGACGGGGTGGTGTCGTCCCACAGCTTCAGCCACATCACCTCGATCCACCAGACGGTGCGCGTGGGCGGCATGGAAGTGCGGGCCGGGGATTTGCTGCACGCCGACGCCAACGGGGTCTGCGGCATTCCCGACGCCATCGCCCGCGAAGTTGCCCAAGCTGCCGCCGAATTTGTGGCCGCCGAAGCGGTGGTGATCGAATTCGCCAAGTCCGGCCGCCGCGACGTCAAGGCCTACGCGGAAGCGAGAAGCGAAACCTTCCGCCAGATTGGCGAGCTGGGTAAACGCCTGAAGCGAACCGAGTGACTCTCTGCTGCGCCCGCAACCTGACAGCCGTATCGGCGTTGGCGCTCGACTTGTACAGCCAAGTGCATCACGAGGGTGCATCGACCGAACTCAAGAACTCCTCACCTAGTCCGGCTCTGCGGTCTTCATACCAGACGTAGGCTTCTGCAATGTCCAACTCGGCTTCGGGAGCGATCACCAGCTCAACGGGCACAGCGGGCACGGACCCTGCGCTTCACCTCTTCCCAGGGCAGCCCCGAAGCCGGGTTTTTTCAGTAGATTCGCTTTCCTGCGTGCCAGTTCCTGCCTTTGCCAATCGTGGACTGGCACGGCCTCCGGCGCGGCCGCGAGGTCGTCCCACAGATCTTCGACAAGTTGGAGCTTCTCCGAGGGGCTTAGATCAAAGATCGACGCTGAATTCATTCGGGGCTCCATTGCCAATTCTCTCAAATTGCCTGGCCACTTGGGCGGGAAACGTCCGTCGCTGAAATTTACTGGGCACAGCGGGATAGATCTCCCCTGACGCCGTACCGTTTGCACGTTTACCAATAACCAGCGACAACCGTCGTGCCTCGTTTGGACCGGCTTCAGCCGTGA
The DNA here is from genome assembly GCA_052148435.1 of Bryobacteraceae bacterium. Lineage (GTDB taxonomy): Bacteria > Acidobacteriota > Terriglobia > Bryobacterales > Bryobacteraceae > JBEKYD01. The sequence goes on along the minus strand of JBKQIF010000066.1, from coordinate 10,682 downwards.
AAGAGGCGGCGGGCCATAGCCTCGCGCTCGCTGAGTCCCTCCCCCTCGAACTGGTTTGCAACCTGCTCCAGCAGATCCGGAATTTGAAGGCCCTGGGGGCATTTCTCGAGGCAATCCAGGCAGTGCGAGCACAGCGAAGCATAGGCGGGCCGGCCGGAAAGTATACCGCCCTCTCGCAGCACGTAGAGGAATCCGGCCTCCTGCCTTTTGCCGAAGGTGTGATAAGCGTTGAAAAGATCGAAGCTGCCGGGGATATCCACGCCCGACGGGCACGGCTGGCAATACCCGCAGCCGGTGCAGCCGACCTTCATGATCTCGCGGTATTTGCGGCCCACTCTCGCGATCAGGCCGGCTTCCGCAATAGTGAGCGAACCCGGACCTGCGTCGGCGGCGACCCTCAGGTTCTCTTCCACCTGCGCCTCATCGTTCATCCCCGACAAGGCCACGGTCACCTCCGGGTGGTCCCAGACCCACCGCAGAGCCCACTCGGCGGGGGAACGGCGCCGTTCGGCCTCCCGCCAAAGGGCCTCGATCGCGGGCGGCTGCGGGGAAACCGCCAGCGTGCCGCCACGAAGGGGCTCCATCGCGATCACGGCGAGGCCCTTCGAGGCGGCGTACTTCAGCCCCTCGGTGCCGGCCTGGTGCTCCTCGTCGAGGTAGTTATATTGAATCTGGCAGAATTGCCAGGGATAGGCGTCGACGATGCGTTTGAAATCCTCGCGGAGCCCGTGAAAGGAGAAGCCGGCATTCACGATCCGTCCGTCGGACCGGGCCCGGTCGAGGAACTCCGCGACGCCGAGCGCCGCGACCCGGTCCCAATTATCTCCGTTGAGCGAGTGAACCAGGTAGTAATCGATCCGGGACGTGGCAAGTTTCCGCAATTGCGCGTCGAGAAAGCGGTCCATGTCCGCGCGGTCCTTAACGAGCCAGGCCGGCAACTTGGTGGCGAGTTTCACCCGCTCTCGGTATCCGCCGGCGAGGGCGCGGCCGACGAAGGGCTCGCTTTCGCCCCCATGATAGGGCCAGGCCGTGTCGATATAATTCACGCCGCGGTCGATGGCGTGCCGGATCTGGCGGGTCGCCCTTTCTTCGTCGATCCGCCCATCCTTCTGCGCCAGGCGCATGCACCCGAATCCCAGGATCGACAACTTGTCTCCGGTCTTCGGCGCTTTCCTGTAGAGCATTGGTTCTCCCTGATGGAAGCGCCATTGTAGCTCTCAATTTGCCGCGCCCGGGGGCTTGTCACTTGGGCAGAAACTTGAAACCGGAAATCGCGATCTCGTCATTTCCCTGGATCAGAAATCCGAACTTGCCCCGGGTGAAATCGCGGCCCGGCTCGGAAAAGGTATCGAGCACTTTCCAGTCGTTGCCCACGCGCACCTTTTGCACCAGGCGATCCGGTGTCACCTCGATCTGAATGGTGAACGCCTTCTGATTGCCGAGATTGTGAGGCGCCTTGACGCGCTCGAGCCGCTTGCCCTTTTCGATCACCCCGGCCCAGAAATTCTTCCGGTCAATCTCGTAGAGCAGGTAGTTCTTGGGGTCGAGATACTGGAGGCACCAACGGATCTGGCCGGCCCGGAATGCGCCGCCGCCTTTGAGAAGTGCCACAGTGAAGGTGAAGACGCCCTTGGGCGGCAGCTTATAAGGCACGAATCCGCCACCCGCGTGGACCCAATTGTCGCCGTCCCTCTTCCAGCTCTGCGCGTCCTCGAACTCCGACATTCCGCTTGCCACCACGGGTGGAGGCGAGGCTGGCCGCGCGGTCAGGGTGAACTCCACTTCCCGGTTTTCGCCGGCAGCCAGTTGGACGCGGGTGGTGGATTCGGTGAATCCCGGCGCGCTCGCCGAAAATGCGTAGCTCCCCGCCGGCAACTCGATCTGGCTTCCGCGAGCTTCGTGCGGCTCGGTTTCGTCACCGCGGCGGTAAGTGATGGTAGCCGAGGCAGGGTTGCGGGTGATCCGGATGGTGCCGCTGGCGGCAGCCAACACCACGTCCGAGCCCGCCAGCACTACTGCATGGCCGGCATGGAAGGATCGCTGCAGGCGCTTGGGCAGGTACTGTTCGCGCCGCAGTTCGACGATGTGGTCGCCCGGTTGGATGTCGCCGAGGTTGAGCGATCCGTCCGGCCCCGCCGCACCGGCGTTTCGCTGGTCGATGAAAACCTCGGTACCGGCGATCGCGCCGTGGATTTCGAGCGAGCCGAATTGGGGCTGCGGTTTCAGATCGAACCGCAGGCGAACTTCGGCGCCTTTCTTGACTTCGACCGTCTGCGCAGGCTCGTCCCTGAAGCCGCTCTTGGCCACCCGCACGGCGATCTTTCCGAGGGTCTGGACGCGCAACTGGCCGTGCTGGGTGCGCTGGCGGTACTCCTTGTCGTCGAGAAACACGCGCACGTCGTCCTGGCCGGTCGAGACAATCAGGGTGCCCACATTGACGTCGGTTTTCAGGAAGGCGGTCAGCATGGGCGCGGCGCCGAAGTTTTCGATCATGTTGTGCCGATCCGGCCCCTCGCCCGCCACGATCTCATTGACACCCGGATGAAAACCGGTGAGGTCCGTCCCGGCCGGACCGACATCGCTTTGCGGTTGGCCGTTGACCGCGAGTTTCCAGGGGCCCACGTTGGTCACGACGCGCGCCTGGCTGCCGAAGCTGGACACCAGCAACGCGATCATGTTCCGCGCTTTTACGGGGCCGGACACCGCCGGCATCCGCGCATCGGCGACCTCAAAGGAAAACGAGGCGTCCGCGTTCTGCCCGGTGACTTTCACGGTGTGCGTGCCAGGCGGCAACTTGTCGAGTACCAACTGCCCTTCTTCGAGATTGGCCGGCGGCCGATCGTCCAGGACGGCCTTGCCCTGGTCCAGATCCGTCAGCAGGCGAACCGATGGCGCCTGCGGCTGAAGCGTCATGCTGACCGCGGCCGGCTGCCGGGCCGTCAAAGTGACCGCGCCCGCCGCGGGCTCGAAGCCGTCCAGAGACGCGGAAACCTGGTAAGTGCCCGGCGCCAACGCCAGCTTGCAGTTGGATGTGCAGGTAGCCTGTTTGCCGCCGCCGGCCGCAGTCACCTTCACGGACGCGCCGGGAGGAGTGGTCGCAATATCGACTTCGACGGCTGCGGTGCGCGCCGCCTTGTTCGCGTTGCGCTTCCCAATTTCACGCAGCCAAAAACCGAGCACCAGGGCAACCAGCAGACCGGCGATTGCCCCGATCACCGCCACGCGGTTCCAACGGATCGGGGGGCGGGGCGGCGTCGGAGGCTGAGCCTGAGGCCAGATGGGTGGCTGGGGTGGATTCTCAGGCGCCACCACGAATATGGGCGGAGGCTGCTCGGCCGGAGCGGAATCGAAGAAAGGGAACGGCAGCGGCAAAGGCGTAGCCGGAGGCGTCACGGGCGGTTCGGATGGGGCAGCCGCCGCGGGCGCAACGGTATCCGGCGGAAAAGTGGGCAGCGGAGGCGGTTCTGCCGCCAGCAGTGGAGGCGGGGAGGTTTCCTGTTGCTTGAGCGCCACGCCACGCGCCATCAGGCGCTGCTTGATATCGTTTCCTATGAACTGTATGTCGAAATCGCCAGGGAAAGCCTGGACGATCTCGTTCAGACGGAAATAGATCGGCTTCAGTGCAGCAAGCTCGGTAGCCGCCCCGATCTGCTCGTCGAGCCTTTTGAGCTCCTCGTGAGGATTGACGTTTTCCAGGCCCACCCTGAATATCGTACACCTTCCGGGGGTATCCGCTCGATAACCTCAACGTCATTCACTTAAAGTGGCGCGGTCAGCGGCTTGACAGCCCGCGCCACGGCCCTCCCTCCGGCGCCCGCGCGCCGGCCACTATCTTCCGCCTGCCGGCATGGAGATCCACCTTCCGGCGGCGCACCAGAGCGCCGTTTGGGCTGAGTTTTTTGAGCTAAAATTAGGTACGCTTTCCGATATGGCTTTGGATTCGATGCAGGGATCGTTGCGGCAACGCGGCGTTCGGCTCACGCGCCAGCGGCAGATCCTGCTCGATCTGATCGACAAATCCGGGGAACACCTGGACGCGGAGCGCCTCTTTCAACTGGCCAAGGAGCGCGATCCGAAGCTCAACCGCGTAACCGTGTACCGCACCCTCAAAATGCTCAAGACCGGCGGCCTGGTGGACGAGCTGGACCTGATGCACCATGAAGGCGACCAGCACTACTACGAAACCCGCATGAAGCAGGAGCACGCCCACGTGATCTGCCTGCGTTGCGGCAAGGTGGAAGAGTTCTTCGGCGAGCCGCTGCGGCGCCTGCGCCGGCAGATTGAGACCCATTTCGGATTTCAGGTGCTGCTGGCGCGCACCGAAGTGGGCGGATATTGCTCGCATTGTCAGACGTTGCGGGCGCGCGAAGTGGAGATGGCGCGCGGCGAGACCGCGGCGCCGGCCGGCCGGGAGCGCAAGGCCCGCGCCCGCCGCTGACCGCGATGGAACCGAGCCCCAGTGCATCGCCCGCCGCACCGGCCGCTGCATTACCCGTGCCGGGGCCGGCCTCGTTGACTGTGACCGACCCCAACGGGCATCGCATCCGCGTGTCGCTCGATCCACTCCCGTTTCATATCGGCCGCCACGCCGAAAATCAACTGATTCTGCGCGACAGCCGGGTTTCGCGCAGCCATGCCCGCATCGAGGTGGAGTTGGGCGAATATGTGGTGCACGATTGCGGCAGCCGCCATGGCACGTTCGTCAACGGCGCACGCGTCGAGCGGCACGCGCTGCGGCCCGCCGACCGCATCGAGTTCGGCGCGCGCGATTCCTACCAGGCGGTTTTTTCGCTCGACGGCCAGGAGCTGAAACGCCTGGTGGAGCAGGTGGTCGCGCCGGAAAGAAGCGAGGGCAGCGGCGTCAACGTGGGTGGCAATATGGGCAAGCTGCGCGCCATCCTCGATCTGGCGCGTACCCTGCAAAGCTCGTTCTCGGTAAACGACGTGCTGGCGCAAGTGGTGGACGCGGCGCTTACGGTGACCGGGGCCGAGCGCGGTTTTCTGCTGCTCCGCTCCGCCGAGGCGCTGGATACGCGCGTGGCGCGCCACCGCCAGGGCCACAACCTGCGCGACAGCGATCTGCGCGTGCCGCGCGAGCTGATCAATCGCGCACTACGCCAAAGGCGTGAACTGCTTTCCATGAATTTCGACCCGCTGGGCGCCGACGATACCCGCCCCGCCAACAGCGTCGCCGACCTGGAATTGCGCAGCGTGGTGTGCGTTCCGCTGGTGCGCATTCGCGCCGGGCAGGGCGATGCCACCAGCGTGCTTTCCACCGCCAGCGAAACCGTGGGCGTGTTATACATGGATTCCCGCGTGGCGGCGGCTGACCTGGCCGGCGGCAACCGCGAGCTGCTGCAGACGCTGGCGATTGAAGCCTCGACCGTGCTCGAAAACGCCAGGCTGCTGGAAGAGGAGCGCGCCAAGCAGTTGATAGACGAGGAACTGCGGGTGGCGCGCAGCATTCAGCAGAGCCTTTTGCCGGCCCATCTTCCCGGCGAAGGCTGGCTGCGCGCCGCCGCCAGCAGCGTGGCTTCGCAACAGGTTGGCGGCGACTACTACGACCTGGTGGAGGCCACCCCGGACTGCTGGTCCGCCGTGGTGGCGGACGTTTCCGGCAAAGGCGTCAGCTCCGCCCTGCTGGCCGGCGTGCTGCAGGGCGCGCTGATGATCACCGGAGCCGTCCAGGGCGGGGAGTTGAATCGCGGCGTGGCGCGGTTGAATCGCTTCCTGTTCGAGCGCACGGGCGGAGAAAAGTACGCCACCATCTTTTATTGCCAGGTGGAGCGCGGCGGCCGCGTTCGCTACGTCAATGCCGCCCACTGCCCGCCGCTGGTGCTGCGGTCCAGCGGGGTGACGGCCGTGCTGGAAGCCACCGGCATGCCGGTAGGGCTGATCGAAGACGCGGAATACGAAGTGGCCGATACCCGCCTCACCCCCGGCGATAAGCTCCTAATTTATACCGATGGCGTGACCGAAGCGCAAGACGCGGCCGGTGCGTTTTTCGGCGTGAAGCGATTGCATGCTCTGGCCGCCGTGCATGGCGCCTCGTCGGCCGAGACCGTCCACGACGCGATCCAAATGGCCGTACGCGACTTTACCCAGGGCGCCGCACAATCCGACGACATCACCCTGCTGGTGCTGGAATACACCGGCTAAGACCACCCCCCAGCGGTGGCGCGGCCTTTCAGCCTGCCGTCTCCGCTTCCTTTCCCATGGAGTAACTCGGCGCCCCGGGCAGCAGGGCGCTGGAATGGCCGGGATTCCCAGGTGGGGCCCGTGCCGCCCCTAGCTAGGGCGGCGAAGGGCGGCGACGTTTCGTCGAACGGCTGAGGATCGCCGCGCTGCCGCATGCTACATTCGAGTTTCGTGTTTCAGCGCGTAATTTGGATTGTTTTGGATAGTGTCGGAATTGGCGCCATGCCGGATGCCGCGGCCTTCGGCGACCCGCCGGGCGGAGACACGTTGGGCAACATTGCCCGCCTGCGCGGCCTCAAGCTGCCCAACCTGGCGCGCCTCGGAATCGGCTGCATCAAACCGCTGGCCGGCATCGCCGCCGTTCCCCAACCCGCCGCCTGCTATGGCCGCTGCGCCCTGGCCTCGCCCGGCAAGGACACCACCACCGGGCATTGGGAAATGGTGGGCATTCATCTGGCCAAGCCGTTCCCGCTTTATCCCCACGGTTTCCCGCCCGTCATTCTGGATGAGTTCGAGCGCCGCATCGGGCGCCGCTCGCTGGGCAACAAAGCCGCCTCCGGCACCGAGATCATCCGCGAGCTGGGTGAGGAGCACATGCGCACCGGCTCGCCGATCGTTTATACCTCAGCCGACAGCGTCTTCCAGGTGGCCGCGCACGAAGAGGTGATCCCGCTCTGGGAACTCTACAAGATCTGCGAGACCGCGCGGGAAATCCTGACCGGGCCGCACGAAGTGGGCCGCGTCATCGCGCGTCCTTTCGTCGGTGAGCCCGGCAGTTTCAAGCGCACCGCCAACCGCCACGATTACGCCGTGCCGCCGCCCAAGGGCATGCTGCTCGATCGACTGGCCGGGCGCGGCGTCCGCGTCGATAGCGTGGGCAAGATTTTCGACGCCTTCCTGGGCCGCGGCATCGAGCATTCGGCCAAGACGACCAGCAATGCCGACGGCATGGCCAAGACGCTCGAAACCATGAGAAACACTGGCGCAGGCCTGATCTTCGTCAACCTGGTGGATTTCGACCAGCAGTACGGCCACCGCAACGACATCGCCGGCTACGGCCGCGCGCTCGAAGAGTTCGACGCCTGGCTGCCGCAATTCGAAGCCGCGCTGGCCCCGGGCGACCTCGCCATCTTCACCGCCGACCACGGCTGCGACCCCACCATCCCCGGCACCGACCACAGCCGCGAATACGTGCCGCTGCTGGCCTTCGGACCCGGCGCCAAAGCCGGCGTCGACCTCGGCACGCGGGCATCCCTTTCCGACATCGGCCAGACCGTGGCCGAAAACTTCGGCGCGCGCCTGGAACACGGCGCCAGTTTCCTGAAAGAGATCTTATGAGAAAACCAGTCATGGCGGGCAATTGGAAAATGTACAAGACGCCCGCCGAAACGACGCAGTTCTTCCAAAAGTTCCGCCCTCTGGTGGAAAAAGCCGCGCACTGCGAGGTGGTGATCTGTCCTCCTTTCACCAGCCTCTTTGCCGCGGCGGATGCCGTGAAGGGCTCGGCCATTCACATCGGCGCGCAAAATATCGCCTGGGCCAAGGAAGGCGCCTTCACGGGCGAGGTTTCCGGTCCGATGATTCAATCGACCGGCGCCACCTACACCCTGGTGGGCCACAGCGAACGCCGCCAGTATTTCGGCGAAACCGACCAGACCGTGCTCGAGCGCACCAAGGCGGCCCTGTCTTATTCGCTTACGCCCATCGTCTGCGTGGGCGAGCGCCTGGAAGAACGCGAAAGCGGCAAGACCGCCGACGTGCTCGCCACCCAGATCCAAAACGGGATTGCCGGCCTGCTGCCCGGCCAGTTTGCCGCCATCGTGATCGCCTACGAACCGGTGTGGGCCATCGGCACCGGCAAAACCGCTACGCCGGAAATTGCCGCCGACGCGCACCGCACCATCCGCGCGCAGGTGCTGTCCGCTTTCGGCAAGGAAGCCGCCGGCGCGGTTCGCATTCTCTACGGCGGCAGCGTCAAACCGGACAACGTGAAGATCCTGATGGCGCAGCCGGAAATCGACGGCGTTCTGGTCGGCGGCGCCAGCCTCGATCCTGTGTCGTTTTCTTCGATCGTCAACTTCTAAGGCACTGTTAAGAAGCAGTGCCAGTACGGGGCATGATTTCATAGTTTCACTCACCGTGAAAGTCGTGCCGCCGCAGGTGAATTTGTGCCATCAGCGAATCCGGGACTTTGATCCCCCGCTGGCCCCCGCGGTCTAATTGAAAAGTGCACGTCAAGCCAAGACGCATCCGCGCACTGGCCGGGTTCCTCCTGTTTCTGCTCGGCTCGTCCATCGCCGGCGCTGCCAGTCGCGGGTACTTCGTCTACATTGGCACCTACACGCGACCCCGCGGAAAAGGCATTTATACTTTACGTTTCAGCCTACGCGGGTGCGACTTCTTGGCGTCAGGACTCTCGCTAGCGGATGCAATCAACGGCTGTGCGGAGTGATCTACCCTCGACTAGACTTCAAGGATTAATGACAACCTTGTTCCTGCCAGCAGTTCCCATCACCTCCATGGCCTTGCCAATTTCCGCTAAAGGGAAGCGGTGTGAGATGACCTTCTCGGGATTCACCACTCCACGCTCGACGAGCCGAATGGCATTTTCCATCGCCAGCGGATTAGTGGAAAAACTGGAGTCCATCCGCGCCTCCAGAAAATGCATCAAGCCTCCGTCCAAAATGAACTTTTCGTGAGTGGTGATGCCGAAGATGTTCCAGCGCGTGCCGCGCCGCAAGAGGCTGACCATGAGATTGACCGCTTCAATTGGCCCGGCGGCTTCCAGCACAAGGTCTGGCCCCAGCGGCAGAATCTCATACACGGCGGATTTCACATCGACGCGCTTCGGGTTCAAGGTGTGAGTTGCTCCCAAGTTACGCGCCGTTTCCAGGGCGTGATCACTGACGTCTACAGCGATCAAGCGTCCGGCGCCCGCTGCCTTCGCCACCATCATACAGTACATGCCAATTCCACCCGTGCCGATGATGACCACATCATCCCCAACCCGCATTTCTGAATAGTGGATGATGCCCTTCCATGCGCCGCTGAGGGGTTCGGTTTGGCACGCGGCGTCGAAGCTCACACCGGCGGGCTTGGGGAAGAGCGTATTGGCCCCTGTCACCATGTACTCCGCGAAGCTTCCGGGCCGCACATCTTCCGGACCATCGCCGCCCGTCGTATACATGTGCTCGCAATAGTGCGTTTGGCCCATTCGGCAGTACCGGCAAGCGCCGCAATAACCGCTGGGACAAACAATGACTTCATCGCCCTCCTTCACACTGCGGACGTGTGCTCCCACCGCAGCCACCACCCCGGCGGGTTCGTGCCCGGGTACGAACGGGAAGCGCACATTGCGACGGACGCCTTTGATGGCCTTGTAATCGGTGGCGCAAATGCCGCAGGATTTGATCCGCACCAAGGCCTCGTCGGGTCTCGGTTGCGGGACCGGCCTTTCCTCCAGCACCAGCCGATCAACATCGTGCAAAACCGCGGTTAGCATGCTATCCATGCTACCTCTAAGATGTGGCCGCAGCCGGGTGCCGCGCGACGGCGCCGTACCTCATACGTTCGCCAAGGTATTTCCGGGCAACCGCTCCCTGGCGGTCGCGGCTCGGAATGTGCAAAACCGAACCGCGACCGGCAGGGAGCGGTTGCTTAGCGCTTACCGCCCGTCCGGAAGCCGTTCGATTTTGCCAACCACCAGGATGTAGGAAAGCGCTCCGATCAGAGCCATTCCCGAGATATAGGTGAGGGCTAGCGAGAAGTCGCCGCCTCGCGCCAGAGAACCAATGACGACCGGCACAGTGATGGAAGACATGTTCCCGATGAAGTTGAATACTCCGCCGGTCAGCCCGATCAGACGCTTCGGCGCAACCGCGGATACCAGCGACCAGGTGATAGATGCCAGGCCGTTTCCGAAGAACGCTAAAATCATGAAAGTGATGATCAAGTTCGGCGTCCGAACGTAGTTGGCGCCAATGATGCTCGTCGACAGCAGCAGTCCCGTCACGATTGGCATCTTGCGCGCGACGCCCAGCGAAAAGCCGCGCCGCACCAGAAAATCCGAGACTAGACCGGAACAAAGGATCCCGCAGAACGCCCCTAGGAAAGGCAACGGTACGAGCAAGCCTGCTCGCTGGAAGCTGATGCCGTGGTACTGCACCAAGTAAGTCGGGAACCAGGTCAGGAAGAACCACTGCATCGAGGTGGCCGCATACTGGCCAACATAAAGCCCCCACAGCTTGGACTTGCTCAGCACTTGGCCAAGATCTCCAGCATTGAACCCCCGGCTGGCACTGGCCGCGTTCTGTTCGCTGAGGTCCACGAGGCCGCCTCCGCGGCGGATCATTTCGATCTCGGCCGGATTGGCGCCTCTATAGTTCAGCGGGCCGCGATAGATAATGTACCAGGCCGCGGCCCAAACGATGCCGAGCAGCCCCACGGAAACGAATACGCTGCGCCAGCCTAAATGGACCTGGAGG
>JBKQIF010000065.1:0-5054 GCA_052148435.1 Bryobacteraceae bacterium | reverse complement strand
AATCACCTCCGTTGCCGGCCAGTTCGGCCGTAACCGTTCGTAGTTGTCCAGACTCGGCTGCGGCCGGTCATAACGGCTCAGCGCCCCGATATCGATCGGTTTGGCCGTTGGCCGCTCCTCCAGGGTGCCGGGCTACGCACTTGGCCTGATGCCAGACCTCCACGTACGCCGAGTAGACCTTTACCTGGACCGAGGTGCCCATCGGCAATGGGACTGCTCTCGCGTCTCGATGCCATCAATCGATTGACCGGCGGAGTTGCGCATGAGGTCAAGAATCCCCTCAACTCGATCGCGGCTCGCCTGGCCTTGCTCGACTCCATGATCGGGGAGGACTCTCCCGAAGCGGCAGAGAAGATCAGAGTCATCGGCGAAGAAGTCGAGCGCCTCGACCGCGTCGTCCGTACCGGTGCCGCTTTCGCCCGTGATGAGGATGTTGGCATTGGAAGGGGCGGCCTGACGGAGGAGGAAGAAGAGTTCCTGCATGGCAGGACTGGAGCCAATGAGTTTACCGAGGACTCCGCGGCCGCTCAACTGCCGCTCGAGCCGTTCCTTGTCTTCCCAGAGGCGGTGGTGAGCCACGGCACGGTCGAGCAGGATACGAAATGTGCGCGGCCGGATGGGCTTCTCCACAAACCAAAAGGCGCCGCGCTCGTGGACGGTGGTGAGAGCGGCATCGATGCTGCCAAAGGCGGTGAGGACAATGACGGGGGGAGCGCCCGCGATCTCGTTCAGGCGGCGCAACAGCTCCATTCCATCCATGCCGGGCATCATGACGTCGGTGACGATGGCGTGGGGTTCGAACAGCGGGAGTTTGTCGAGAGCTTCCTGACCGTCGGCAGCCGTCTCGGCAACGAAGCCCCAGCGTTCCACCATGCGCGCGACGGCGGACCTCTGGTTGGCTTCGTCATCGACGATCAGCACGCGTCTTCGCCGCTCAGAATCCACAGGCTCTTTCAATTATCGCGCCAGCCGGAGTTGTCCTATAGTCTGCAAAAGAACAATCGTCGTTAAGCGGCTCCATCCTCAGGCGATACGCATGATGGAAGCCGCCCAGCCACATTCGTCCTGAAGTGGCGCATGAATGAAAAATTCCAAGTACAAACTATTCCCATAGCATTTCCCGGCTCCGTGATCCTATCGGCACAAATGCCGCTGGACTCCTCATCCAGCAGATTTGAACGCAGAGGCGCCCCGCAGCGCTTACGGTCAAGTTTGAGACAACGGCGGGCGAAATCACCATCGAGGTCCATTGCGACCGGGGGCCCCCGTTCTTCGGTGAAGGCAAATACCGGTCGCTGTTGATAACAGCCCATACCACCAATGATCGCGACAGGCGTCCCCGCACAATGGCGTCGTCAGGCGGAAGCTGGAAAACGAACGATATGCGGCGATATCGTAAGCCAGTCGGGTGGAGTGCTTCGGCGAGCAAATCGAGTGTTGTCTTTAGAACCAACCGCCGCCGTAGGCAACCCACCAACTGACGAAGCCAATTGGAATCGTAGCGCCCAGTGCCCACCAGAGCGGAAGAATGAAATCAGCCATGAGACCCAGGATAATGAACGTGGTCCAGAAGATTTTCCGCTCCATGCACCAAGTCTAAGGCAAACTGGTTCCTGGTGCCCGAGCCCGGAACGCAACATCGGCTGACGAGGAATCTGTTCGACGCCTGGCTGCGTCGGGCGGGCGGATCACCGGCAGATGTGGCCCGAAAGAACCGCTTGAAGGAACTGTTGGGCGACGTGGCGTAGGCGAGTCCTGGCGCCAAGCCGATCGCGCATGAGCGGGGCCAGAGGTGGGATCATCAACCTATGAGCAAGATTCCGATCGCCGCACCGCAGACTGAGGGACGCATCTTCGGAACCGACTGGTCGATTGCGAATGTGGCCACGCTTCTCCGCTCCAACGCGGCGCGTGGTGTGTGGCGTCACAACGGCACGACAGGTGGCTACACCGCAAAGCTCAACCAGAATTACATCAGGACGGTTTCCGCGCGGCACCTCCCAACGAGCGTCACGTTGATCTTTATGCAACTGGAGGACAAGAACTGCTGGTATGCTTCGCTCTGCTTCGCCGGTGCCGATGACTATTTGCCCTGGAATGGAGATACCGCCGAGCGGTGGCTATGGGCTCTGTTTGGCCAAGACCGACCGCGGGTGCTTGGGGATTCCGCTTCAGTGTGCGACGAATCCGGCAACCACAGTGTTCGCCAATTCACGCTGGCTAACGTCTAAGAATGAGGTGTGCGGCAACGTTATCGGTGAATATCGGTAGCCGTTTTCAGGATGGAGCCCTCTGCATTTCTGCCAAGGCGCGCGATACAGTATCCGAATTGCGCGTGCAGGCGCCGTTCACGCCCGCGGCACAATACCGGATCGATGCAAGTCGCTTGAGGTCACGTGTGAGATACCAATGTTCTCGTAGCCGCTTTACTCTGGAGGCAAACTCTAGGGGCGGCCACTCACAACCGGCGCCACGTCATTTCCACGCGCACTGGTATCTCGTTCTTGGTGGGGATTGTCAGAAGCGTGGGCGGTTCGATTTTGAAATCGGACATCGTCGCCGGAATCGTTCCCGATACGCGAGCATCGTTTCCTTGAGCCACACGTTGGAATGGAACCTGCTTGTACTCGGCTGTCTGGCCGGCAAACTGGACCTCCAGATCGGCATGAATAGTTGCTGACGCGGCTGCGTCCTCAGGCAATCGGAAACGTACCGTGACCAGGGGAAATTGCGCGCCGCGCACGACTTGGATCATGTGAAGGTCGCGATTGCTGTCTCCTGATTCGAACGATTTGACCGGTACCGCGATCAAAAACTCGCACTGTCCCGCATGGCAAACACCTTTGCCGCGCGCCGCGTGGCTCACACCATCGACCTGATGCAGCGGGTGAGACACGTAATACGTGAGAGTGGATTGTTCCAAGACCCATTGGTCATCCGCTCCGAAAAATGCCGAAGGGGCGAGGAGCAAGAAAGCTGCCAGCGTTTTCTTTTTCATAGCCCTCTTCAGAATTTGATGGATACGGACAGAATCGCAAGCCCGTAGGCCGCACCCGTCACGACTGCGACGGCCGAGTGTGCCTGGGCGATCCCATGAACCTTTTCGCCGCCGCTTCGTTGTTCATACGCGAGCGCGCCAAGGACGGGCGTCAGAATCATTCCCGGACCATGAACCCAGGCCAGTGCCCTGTGTAGACGAATGGGGCCCCGGACCGTGGTCCCCGGCACCTTCGGCGCGAAGATGGCAAAGCTGGCGGTGGTGAAATACATGCCCGCCGTTACGCCGCCCAGTGCGGCATGCAGTTCGCGGCCAGAAGCGGTGCTTTTCCTGCCGGCGGCCTCGTTGGAAACGATGAGCGTGGCCAGAAAGGGAGCCGTTGTAATCAAACCGAGCCGTTGATGAGTCTTGAGCATGTGCGACCGTTTGTCCAACCGCGCCTGATCCTGAGCGCTGCCCTTGGTCTGATCGGGAGTGAAATCGAGGTCACCCAGCGAAGGCGTAACGGGATTCCCCGAAGAAGCCGTCAAGGCCAGGTTTACCGTTTGCCTTGCCCCCGCAGCTAGCGTCACTTTGGATGTTGTCGCGCCGAATCCTTCAGCCGATACGGAAACTTCGTACTCTCCGGGCGTCAGATTTGGTACGGTATACAGACCAGTGGCATCGGTTTCGGCCTCGAGCGATTGACCGGTAGCCAGATTCCTCGCAGAGACCTTGGCGTTGGGAACGGCTGCTCCCGCCGGATTGGTGACAGCGCCGGAGAGTGTAGCGACGCCGCCCGACTGCGCCCGCAGTGTGCCGGTGACCAGAAGAGAAATCATCAGAACGTGCAGAAGGACCTTCGCGCCTTTCGAATTCATTTGGGGTTCTCCTTCGGAACGGAATTTCCGCCAGCAGGTCGTCCGCCGAATTTAACTTCGAGAACGGCGTTCTTAGCGAAGCTCACTTCCGCACCCTTGGCGATCACATTGGAATAAACAGACCACGCCAATTTATAGTAGCCGAATGCCATCCCGACTGAAGCGCGAAGTCTCAGCGATGGCGCTGCCCAACAAACCGAATCCCAAACCTCCGCCCAAGGTGCGGCCACCCACGTTGCCGCCTCCGGCGTGGTTCGCCGCGGCCACACTGACCCTCCCTGCGTCGTTGTCCGCCGCGCGGCTGGCCACGATTCGTTGATACGTCGGAGCCAGCAGCCTGGACTTCGGCTCCATGGCTTTGACGGTGCCTTCCGAATCGACCTTGATGGGCGCCGTTCCGGTTCCCTCAGCCGCTTCCAGCACGCGCACGCCGACGAGGTCGTCCTGTCGGCCGGTCAGCGCTCCTCCGATTTTTACCTCTTGGTCTCCGGCAGCGTAGCGGTGGAATTGTGCCCACCGCGGTTCGCGCTTTGCGTCCAATCGCTGGGGCCCGGTGACGTGTGCGGTTGGTCAGCCCAGACTGGCGGAGCACGACACCCTCTTCCAGGTGCGTTCCCGCGAACGAACCGAAGCCCTCCGTCTCCCGGCCCCTGCGCTGCAACAGATCTGCCAGCGAGATCCGGTTCTGGGCACGGAATTCCTCACTCGCACCCTCCGCGTAGTAGCCGGCCGCGTCAAAGCCAGCGAGATCCGTTTTGCCGAAATGTGCGGCTTCCGGGTGTAACCGGTCACCGAACTCGCCACATCTGGCCTGTGGGGCAGGCTGGTAACGTTGGTAACCTGCGCGCCTGGTGCCCTCAGGGCCGGCCGAACTTCAATGTTTCAACAGATTGGTGGACGAGGAGACCGTGCTGGCTACGCTGCTTCATCACTGTGGAGGAGATGTCGCGCAAACGCTCGACCTGAAGGCGGACGCCACTATGGAACCTCGCTGGCCCCGCGTTTGGGAATTTGCTTGGGTACGATCCGCCAAAACGCTCTTTCTTCCGCTGCGGATCTCCGGGGTAGAGTTAGCCTAACCTTCGCAGTTGGGCCGAGTTTCACACTAAATTCGAGCAGATGGTCGAGGCAAGCCCTGCGCTGTGAGCAAAACATTTTCGTGAGCGCTTGTAGTGGAGACCTACCCTCTATGCAGG
>JBKQIF010000064.1:0-15928 GCA_052148435.1 Bryobacteraceae bacterium | reverse complement strand
ACGGGCTGGTGTCGATGGGGTCGATTTGATCCAGGCCGAAATTCAGATTCGGATTGGGCCGCAAATAAGCGGTGATCTCCTGCGATTTGGATTCCTGAATGTTCAGCAAGCCGGCGCGCAGGGTCGGGTTGCCGGCTTCGAACCTGTCCTTTACTTGCTGCCAGGTCAGGGCGGTCTGCTGAGCGTAAGCGGCGGCGCCGGCGCACGCCATCCACGTCACGCCGCACGAGAAGTGTCGCAGTCGCGTCATTTTATTCTAACGTCCGAGAGTCTAAATGCAGGCGTCCGCCGGCAAAGTTCAGCCGCGCCGCCTCCACGCACAACCGCCGCTCGGTGCTCATGGGCAAGTGTTACCATCGGGAAGTCCTGTGAAAGGGTGTGGGGCCGATGCCAATCCCGGGCTCGCGCCACGTGGCACGAACGGTGTTCACTTTTTAAGGTTATCGGCCGGCATCCGGCCCTGCTACCTATCTTTCAGTATATGTCAGGCTATCTTTTGGTTATTGGGTTGGCCGGAAGTCCAAATTTATCTAAAATTTACATAGGGAATCCTGGGAATGCAGTGGCGCTATCCGGATAAGAACCCGCGGGTCGTGCTGGCCGGGCTGCTCATTTTGGCGGTCGCCCTGGTGGACTGGCGGGTCGACCCCCCGTTCGCGTTCGCCTTCCTCTACCTGTTTCCGATTATGCTGATCGCCACCGTGCAACCCCGCTGGCAGATCGTGCTGGCCGCGCTGATTTGCACCTTCCTCTCCGACTACTTCGATCCCTACCCGTTTACCGCCGCGGTGGCGCTGCCGCAGGATATTCTGGTGTTCACGTCGCTGGCCGGTACCGGGCTTTTCTCCTACGAGGTCTCTCGCAGCCGCGACCGCGAACGGCGCCATCTGCGCGAGCTGGAAGAGGAGAACTCGGCCCGCCGCTCGGCCGAAGAACAGCTCGAATTCTTAATCGATTCCTCTCCGGTGGCTATCCTCATCATGGGGGCCGATTGCCTGGTTCTGCGCGCCAACCAGGCCGGCCACCGCTTGTTCGGCCTGGCCGGCGGACAGTTGACCGGCAAGAGCATCCGCTCCTACGTGCCCGCCCTCGGCCGCGTCCCGTTCCTGGGCGATGCCCCGCCAAACTTCCGCACCGAGATGCAGTGCCGTGGGGTGAAGTCGGACGGGGAAGTGTTCCTCGCCGACGTCTTCTTCTCCACCTATCGGACCGCCCAGGGACCGCGATTGGCGGCGCTGGTGGTGGACGCTTCCGACCAGCTTCGCGAGCGCGAGGAAACCAGCCTGGAACAATTGATGGCTGGCTCGCGCATCCTGGTGGGTGCGGTTTCGCATGAAGTGCGCAACGTGTGCGGCGCCATCGCTGTGATCCACGAGAACCTCGTGCGCCATGGCGCGTTGAAGGGGAACAAGGATTTTGAAGCCCTCGGCTCCCTGCTCGAAACCCTCAACCGCATCGCCTCGGTGGAATTGAAGAGCAGCCGTGCCGACGCCCCGATCGGCGGCATAGACTTGGCCGAGACTCTCGACGACCTGCGCATCGTGCTGGAACCCTGGTGCCAGGAAGCGGAAATCGAAGTAATCTGGAACGTGCCGGCCGATCTGCCTCCCGTTTGGGCCGACCGGCATCGTCTTCTGCAGGTGCTCCTCAACCTCACCAAGAACAGCCAACGGGCGCTCGAGCAGTCCCCCGTAAAACGCATGGAAATTTCCGCCGCTGTGCATCCGGACGCGGTTTCGCTTCGGGTAACCGATAGCGGCCCCGGCATTCGCTCTACCGAACACCTGTTCCAGCCGTTCCAGGAGGGCGCCGAATCCACCGGCCTGGGCCTTTATATTTCGCGCGCCTTCGTGCGGTCCTTTTATGGCGACCTGCGCCACGATCCCGCCGTGCCCGGCTGTTCGTTCGTAATCGAACTTGCCATCTCCGGCCTGCGCGAATCCGACTATGGCGCCATGGCGAAACATGGAACGTATTCGACTCTTACTGCTTGACGATCACGTGCTGTTCCGCGAGAGCCTGAGCCGCCTGCTGGCCTCCGAGCCCGACTTCGAAATGGTGGGCCACTGCGGCACCTGCGCCGAAGCCCTGGATCTGCTCCGCCGCTCCCCCGCCGACGTTGCCCTGGTGGATTTCGACCTCGGCGAAGACCACGGCGGCCAGTTTATCGCCGCCGCCCAACGTAACGGCTACACCGGCAAGATCCTCATGGTCACGGCCGGCATGACCGCCGAGGAGTCCGCCCTGGCTTTCAAATTAGGGGCTTCGGGGATCTTCTTGAAGCACAACAGCCCCAGCAGTCTGGCGCAAGCCATCCGCATGGTAGCCAACGGAGAAATGTGGGTGGACCGGAAGGTTATCCGCGCTCTCAGCGACGTCATCCCCCGCCGCGAGGAGCACAATCTGCGGAAACTGCTTACCGAACGCGAACAGGAGGTTCTACAAGGGCTTTTCGAAGGCCTCACGAACAAAGAAATCGCCAGCCGCCTGGTAGTCTCGGAAAGCGCCGTTAAGGCCACTTTGCAGCAGCTCTTTCACAAAACACGGGTGCGGACGCGCAGCCAACTGGTGCGCATAGCCCTGGAGGCTTCGCTGGCTACCACCCGCCGCCCTTAGACCCGGCCCTTCCGGCTCGCTCACTTGCCGGGATTGGGATGGCGGCGGTTATAAATCGCCCACGCGATCCCGCCCAGTATCCCCATGATGATGAGCACTTCGGGAACATCGAGGTTGCCCATAAAGGTATCTTCCTGTCTGAAATTGTAGCATTCTCAACTGGCGAGCGCCATGGGGTCCGCAACATGGCGAAATGTCGCGCTCGGCTTGCTCCGGCTCCCGGCTCCCGGCCTCGAATCTCTCACTTCCACGCCGCCCGCATTACGTTATTCTGGTTAACATCCATGAACCTGTTGCGTTTTTCAGCACTCGCTTTGGCAGTGTGCCTCGGCGCGCCCGGCACCCACGCGGATTCGGGCAGTCTCCAGCCGCAAATCCAGAAAATCGTCGGCGAAGTGTCGGAGAACCGCATCCGCTCCACCATCGCCCGGCTGGTTTCTTTTGGCACGCGCAATACGCTTTCCTCCCAGGACGATCCGGACCGCGGCATCGGCGCGGCGCGCAAATGGATCTTCCAGGAACTTCAGAGCTACAGCCCGCGTCTCCAGGTTCGCTACGACCACTGGCGGGTGAAGAAGCAGGGCCAGCGAATCGTCAAGGATATCGACCTCTATAACGTGATTGCGGTCTTGCCCGGCAAGACCAACCCGGAGGCCCAGATCGTCGTCAGCGCACACTACGATTCGCTCAATCTCGGTACGCCCGCCGAGCCTGCGCCGGCCGCCGGCGAACGCCCCGTACAATCCAACTGGGAGAAGAATATCGACCTGCCCGCGCCCGGCGCCTGCGACGACGCCAGCGGCATCGCGGCCGTCATGGAGTTGGCCCGCGTGATGAGCCAGTACGAATTCGAAAAAACGTTGGTGTTCATCGCTTTCGCCGGCGAAGAGCAGGGACTGGTGGGCAGCACGCTCGAAGCCGCCAGGGCCAAGCAAGAAAATCGAATCGTCGAGGCCATGCTGAATAACGACATCATCGGCACCGAAGTCAGCGGCGACGGCCGAACCGGCAATAGCGCGGTTGCGGTTTATGGCGACGACGTGCTGGATTCGCCCGCCCAGCAACTGGCCCGCTACGTCCACACCATCGGCCAGCTCTATCTGCCGCAAATGTCGGTCAATGCCATCTACATGCAGGACCGGCTGGGCCGTGGCGGCGACCACTCCCCGTTCCAACAGGAAGGCTACCCGGCGGTGCGCCTTTCGACCCCCAACGAAATCCTCGCGAATCAGCACCACGCCACCGACACGCTGGAAAATATGTCCGTTCCCTATACCGCCAGCGTGGCCCGCGTCAATGCCGCCGCGGCGGCCAGCCTGGCGCTGGCGCCCCGCACGCCCGATATCATGAACCAGCCCCGCGGCGATAGAGATGGCGGCGGTGCCGCACCCGCCGGAGCCGGCCCCGGCGCGCCTCCCGCCGCTAATCGCCGCCTCCCGATGATCTCCCGCGGCGCCGGCTACGATGCCGTGCTGCGCTGGCGGGCGGCCGGCTCCGACGCCAACCTCAAGGGCTACGCCATCGTGATGCGCGCCACCACTTCGCCGTTTTGGGAGCGGGAAATCTACGTCGGCAACGTGAACGAGTTCACCCTGAAAGGCGTTTCCATCGACGAAACCCGCTTTGGCGTCAAAGCCATCGGCAACGATGGCGGCGAAAGCCTGGTGGCCGCCTACGCCTATCCCCCCCGCCAGAAGGTGGAATACCAGACGGTCCAGTAAACGCGGGTGGCCAATCCGGCGATCGGCGCCGAATTCTCTTACCCCGGCGGTCCTATGAAACGATGGATGGTTTGAAACAACGTGGCGGTCTGAACCGGTTTGGAAAGGTAGGCGTCCATTCCGGCGGCCAGACAGCGTTCGCGATCGCCATTCATGGTGTGAGCGGTCAGAGCCACGATCGGGACATGGGCGGCGCCGGTCTGTTTTTCGCCCTGGCGGATGAGGGTCGCCGCTTCGCAACCGTCCATCACGGGCATCTGAATGTCCATCAGTACGATATCGAAGGTTTGACTGCGGACGGCTTTCACCGCCTCGTGCCCGTCGCCCACCACAACCGTCGAACAGCCGGATTTTTCCAGCATCCGCTTTACCAGGCGTTGGTTTACGGCGTTATCTTCGGCCACCAGAATATGCGCGCGCCGTTCCGGGGCGCTTCGGCTCTTGGGCTGCTCCTGTTGGAGCGGATCGGGGGGCGCTGGAGTAACCGCTCGCCGGTAACGGACGGTGAAATGGAAGGCGCTGCCTCCGCCCTCCCGGCTCTCAGCCCAAATCCTTCCCCCCATCAGTTGCGCCAGTTTGGAAGAGATGCTCAAGCCGAGGCCCACGCCGCCATGGCGGCGGGTGAAGGAACCGTCGGCTTGGGTAAACGCTTCGAAGATGCAGCCCAGCTTGGCCGTGGAAATTCCAATGCCGGTGTCGAGGACGGTGAAGTGCAGGCAAAACCCGCACGCGTCCTCGGACTCCACCGCGGCACAGAGCCGAATCTCGCCGCGGTCGGTGAACTTAATCGCATTAGCGGCCAGGTGAGTGAGCACTTGCCGCAACCGCGCCGCATCGCCCCAAACCACCTCGGGCGTGCCGGGCGAGATTTCATATTGCAACCGCAACCCCTTCTCCCGGGCCTGAGGCGCCAGGCACTCGATGGTTTCGTCCAGGCTTTGGCGCAGGTGGAAGGCCGCGGTGTCGAGTCCGATTTTTCCAGCTTCCACCCTGGCGAAGTCCAGCACGCCGTCGATCGTGGTCAACAGGGATTTGGCTGAACTCTTGACGGTCGTAAGATAATCGCGTTGTTCGGCTGTGAGGTCGGTATCGAGGGCCAGTTCGGTCATACCGATGATACCGTTCATGGGCGTGCGCATCTCGTGGCTCATGTTGTCCAGAAACTGGCTTTTGGCGCGATTCGCCGTTTCGGCCTCTTCCTTGGCGCGCCGCAAAGCTTGCTCGGCGAGTTTGCGATCCGTGATATCGGTATGCGAGCCGACGAACCGCAGCGGGTGTCCCTCCGCGTCCCACTGCGCCTGGCCGCGGGCCAGGACCCACCGGTAACTGCCGTCTTTGGCCCGCAAACGGTATTCAACGCCATAATACGGAGTCACTCGGTCCAGATGGTCCCGCTCGGCTCGTTGGACCATCTCCAGGTCGTCGGGATGAACGCGGCTGAGCCATTCCTCGGTCCGGTTTTCGAGTTCCCAGTCTTCATAGCCCAGAATCTGCTTCCAGCGCGCGGAATAGAAGACCTTGCCCGTGGCTGCGTCCCAATCGTAGATGCCGTCGTTGTTGCCGTCGAGGGCCAGTTGCCAGCGGTCTTCGGCGGCCCGTGCCTGTCGCTCGGCTCTCACCCGTTCTGTGACGTCGAGCCCGACCCCGATGACACCCGTGACGGCGCCCGAGGGATGCTTCTGGGGAGTGAGCCAGAGTTCGAAGGCGTAGTCCGGCGTCCGATCCGTAAAGATCACCGTCTCCCCGGCCAGAGCCCGGCGCATGCAGTCCTGGAGTTGCGGATTATCCCTATATACCTCGAAAGCCGATTGCCCGACCACCTGTCCGGGCTTACGGCCCAGCGCGCTGAGACCCTTCCCTTCGGAGAACGTGTAAACGCCGCTCGCATCGAGGGCGAACAGGACCAGCGGTGCACTTGCCACCACTGCACGCAGGTGCTGCTCACTCTCTTCGAGTGCCGCGGCCCGCTTCCGCGGGACACGAATTTCGTCGCAGCCCGATCGCCGCCGCCTTACGACGACGCGGAATAGTACCGCGACCCCGACGGCCAGGACACACGAACCGATCGAATAAAGACCACCGCCCATGCAATTGTCATATCGGCAGTCGCCACGTGTTTCTATGTTAAATTTATAACTGATTTGGATTCAGCAGAATCCGGGTTTTTCCGGCGGATCGCACAGTTCCCGTGAGACGTGGGAGGCCTGCGCAACCGTATGACCACCTCCCCCGAGATTCGCCATCGCGGTTGCGCCTGCCGCCCTTGAGGACCCTTTTGTTGTACCCTGCCGGCCGGGCTTGGCGCCAGCGCCGAATTTGGCTTTTCAACAGATTTCTCGGCCCGCAGTGGCAACCACTTACCCTGGTGGCGATGTGATAATGATGTGAATAAATCATGAAGATCCGGAGATGTCTCGGGCGAGATCCGGCCAGCGGCCGGGTGGTGGAGGTGACGTTCGGGGAAACCGTGGTTTCGGTGGACGAGAGCGACGCGTCCACCGGCCTCTATCTGGCTCCCGGATTCATCGACCTGCAGGTGAACGGTTTCGCGGGGGTGGACCTTAACCGGCCGGATGTGCCGGCCGAGGAGATCGACCGCGCCTTGCGCGCCGCTCTTGCCACCGGGGTGACGCGCCTTTTGCCGACCGTAATCACGGCCTCGCCGGAGCATATCCGCGCGGCTTTACGCAGCCTGGTGCGCGCCCGTCGAGCGTCGCCGGTGGGACGCGCGGTGGCGGGTTTTCACGTCGAGGGGCCGCACATCAGTGGGGAGGATGGTCCGCGCGGGGCGCATCCGCGCGCCTGGGTTCGCCCGCCCTCCATCGAAGAGTTCGCAAGCTGGATGGATGCGTCCGAGGGCCTGCTGCGGGTGGTCACGCTCGCACCCGAATATCCCGAGGCGCCGCGCTACATCGAGGCCATCGTGGCGCGCGGAGTGGTGGCCGCGATCGGGCATACCGCGGCCACCAGGGCGCAGATCGCCGACGCGGTCAGCGCCGGCGCCTCGCTTTCCACCCACCTTGGCAACGGCGCCCACGCCGTGCTGCGGCGCCACCCCAACTATCTCTGGGAACAATTGGCGGAGGATCGCCTGATGGCCAGCTTCATTGCCGACGGCATCCACCTGGAAGCGTCGTTTCTCAAGACCGCCTTCCGCGCCAAAGGGGCGGCGCGGACGGTGCTGGTGACGGATGCCTCCTCCCCTGCCGCGGCCTCGCCCGGAACCTATACGCTGGGCGAGCAGACCGTGGAGTTGACGGCCGGCGGCCGGGTGCTGCTCGCCGGCACCGAGCGGCTGGCCGGAAGCGCGCTCACCATGAACCGCGCGGTGGCGAACCTGATCCGCCTCGCCGGAGCCAGCCTGGCCGACGCCGTGGCTGCCGCTACCGTGAACCCCGCCAGGGCCGGAAGCATCGCCGGCCGTGCGCAGGGTTTGGTCCCCGGCGAACGGGCCGATTTCGTGCTCTTTCGCTTCGACCAGCCCGAGGGCGGCATCCGCGTGGTCGAGACCTGGCTCGACGGGGACCGGGCGTAGGCTCACGCGCTGGCGGGATAGGGGGTGTCAGCGATTTCTTCGGCGCCGCCATTACAGAAGGACGTGATCGACACCCTGCTTTCTCTCCCCGAGGACCCGCGCGGCCGCCAACGCCTGACCCGCCTCGGAGAGCAGCCAGGCGGACTGCGGCAAGGAAATCCGCTGACGGATTGAAGTCCCACTCCGCCCCTCGATTGCCGCCCCGCTCTGCGGCTCGGTCGGCAGATGGCGGAAGGGCTGCGGGCGTCCGCCGCCGGAAATACCCGGCCAGGCGCCGGACGAGCGGCTCGAAACCCGCTATCCCGGCTTTGACCTGGAGCCGCACGCCTCCGGCTATTTCCGCGTCTCCTACATCTACAAGAACGGGCCGGCCGATCGCGACTACGTCAAGCTCGCCGCCGGCAACTACGTGCTGTCGGTCAACGGCAAAGAGTTGAAGACCGGCGACAACTATTGGAAGCTCTTTAATATTCTTCCCGGCCGCAAGTTCGAATTCCTGGTGAATTCCAAACCTTCCCGCGACGCCGCCTGGACGGTAACGCTGGAGCCGCTCAGCGCCGCCGCCCAAGGCAATCTGGCCTACGACCGCTGGGTGGACGAGCGCAAAGCCATGGCGGCGAAAATCTCCGGCGGCAAGGTCGGCTACCTGCGCGGCGAGAGCAGGTAGGGCGGTCACCGGCGCGTCTCGCGGTATCGGATCGTTGGAGCGGGCGGGCGGCATGGATGGGGGCTTGCCCGCGCCAGCGCTCTCGGCAAGGGTGGCGGGAGCTTATCGTTCGCCGTCGAGCCCGGTTGAAGCGGCGGCGCTGCGCCTCCACGATATCGTCCCCTATTTCGCGCGCTTCACCGCGTCCACCAGGCCGGCATACGGGTCAACCGCCTTCCCCTTCCACCACAGCCTTCCCGGCCCCAACTCGGTGATCGCAAAATGCAAGTGCGGCGTGCGCGGATCCGCATTTCCCGTCGATCCCACAAACCCGATGACGTCCCCGCCCTTGACCCGCATTCCCTCCCGCAACCCTTTTACGTACCCGTCCAGGTGCGCGTAGTAGTAACAGTACACTTCCATTTCGTCGAACTGGTATATCGTGTTGCCGCCCGGTTTGCTGAGGAACAGTTTGCGGACGGTTCCGGATACCACCGCACGCACGGGTGTCCCTCTCGGCGCCATAATGTCGATCGCCTCATGCGGATGTCCGTTATGAACTTCTGCGAACGTATCCCGCAGATTCGCGAGGGCCAGTCCGCGGATGGGCGGAGTCATATCGCGAATCCAAGAGCTCGCGCCAACGGCTAGAAACACTGGCAGCAGCCCGCCAATGCAAAACCAGAGCCTCAACGCTACTCCTCCAGGTCGACCGGTGTGCCCCGTCGAACCATGCGCGACAGCTCATCCACATCCCAGTTCGTCAGCCGGACACACCCGTCCGACACGCCGTGCCCGATATTGCCCGGATCCGGCGTCCCATGGATTCCATAGTCCTCTTTCGAGAGGCCGATCCATGCAGCGCCGACGGGATTGTTCGGACCCGGCGCGAGTTCCGCTTTCGCCAGCTTCGGGTCCACATTCCAGAGGAGCTTCGGGTCCCAGTTGAACCACGGGTAGTGCACAATCCCGACGATGGTCCAATGACCGATCGGCAGAGGATCGTGCGAGTCCCCAATGGTGGCCGGATACTGCGCCAGTTCCTTGCCGCCAGCGCCATAGGCGATTACCGTGCGTTTTGACTTCGAAACCACCAGGCGTAACGCCAGGCGCGCAGCGCCGCGCCGTACATTCGGTACGGCGATTCGCTCCCCCACCGTGTCCAGTTTCTTGCTGGGATTCAACTCGGCCAGCAGCTTCGGCGAGATATGGAATTTCTCGCCCAGTCCTTCCTCCGGCGTTTCGAAGCCGAGCCACTTCAGCTTCGCCTTTTCCTGGACCTCGGCCGGTAGTGGCAGAAACGGGCCTTTCTCATCCGCTTGGGTAATCGCGTAGGTCAATAGAAGGGGGCCGGCGTCGCGATCGAGCAGGCGCCACATCTCGGTGTCAATTGTGCCGGTCGGCTTCAGACCGTGATTTTCCTGATATCCCTTGACCGCAACCCCGAAATCGTCGCCGTAGACACCGTCAATTTCGCCCGGCGAGAACTTGGCACGGTCCAGGAGAATCTGCGCCCGCGTCACCCTTGGCCCCGCCGCTCCCGGCCCCACCGCGCCGGTCTTCGTTGAGTCCTCTATTTCGTTCCCGGCAAGACTCCGCACGGCCGGCACACCAGCATGTCTTTGCGCCGGTACTGCGCCGGCCAAGGCCAGAATGGAAGCAGTCGCCGTTAGTACATAAAGTGGGCGCATACCGGACGGTGCGCACTTTGCGGGCCGTTCCCAAGCCACCACCGACCGCCCCCCTTAGGCAACAACTCGAAAAGAGCGATTTATAGAGGCAACACGTCTGACCTGCGGCACTTTTTGCCTTACGTACGGCAGGACTTGCACATAACAACCTGCGGGAGCTTCGGGTTTCTACCTTGTGTTCGCATATAATCGGATTTGGTCCCCAATCTGCACAGCGAAAACGTGAGAGATGACGACCGTCGCTTAACGCCGTTTGGTTGAGTCGCCAGGCACTTTCCAAATCGGCGCCAGGAAATTACCATCTCGTTCCCGCTCCACCCGGCGGGTCTGAGGCAGTACGGAAGAAGTGGTTAAGCTTTTTCAGGGGACTTCCAAAAGGGGATGTGCAGCGTGAACGTTTCAACGCAGGCGGTGACCGGGAAAGCCGATCGATGCGCGGGAGCCCGAGATGCCGCCGCGCCTCGGGCCCGCGATGCGCGCAGCCTTTGACGCCATGCCGGCCCGCACCCTGATTCTCGCCTCTTGCCTCTGCGCGCTGGCTGCCGCCGCCAGCGCCGAAACGCCGCTCGAGCTGGGCTACCGGCAGATGTACGACCTTCAGTTCGCCGACGCCCACCGCACCTTTGCGGACTGGGAGAACACCCACCCCAACGATCCGATGGGGCCGGGTTCCGATGCCGCCGCTTACCTGTTCAGCGAGTTTGACCGTCTGCACATTTTGCAGTCCGAGTTCTTCACCCACGGGCAGCATTTCATTACCGATCACAAGCTCGCGCCCGACCCGGCAGTCAAGCGCAAGTTCGACGCCGCCCTCGATGCCACGCGCCGGCTGGCGGCGCGCGCCCCTCAAGATCCCAATTGCCAGTTCGCCATGATCCTGGCCAGCGGCTTGCACTCCGATTACCTGGCGCTGATTGAGAAACGCTACTCCGCTTCATTTCAGGAATTGAAGGCCAGCCGTACCCAGGCGGAGCGGCTGCTGGCCGCGCACCCGGAAATGTACGATGCGTGGGTCGCCATTGGCCTTGAGAATTACATGCTGAGCGTGAAACCCCCGCCCGTGCGCTGGCTGCTGCGGCTGGCCGGCGGCGAGACCGACAAGGCGCTGGGCATCGAAAAGCTGAAGCTGACTTCCGAAAAGGGCCACTACCTGGCGCCGTTTGCGAAGCTGCTGCTGGCGGTGGCGGCGCTGCGCGACCACGATACGTGGGGCGCGCGGGTGCTGATTGAAGGGCTGGTGCGCGAGTACCCGCACAATCCGCTCTACGCCGAGGAATTGGCGCGGCTGCAGCCGGCGGCTGGCGCCGGAGGCATGGGAAATGCGGTCCGGTAAATAGCCGGGCCCGCGGCCTCCGGAGTGTTGCGGACCAGGGCGCGGACCGCGCCCAGCCTGGTAATGGCAACTCTCCCCTATGCGCTACTGACCGGCCAGGGGTGCGGCGGCCTTCGCGGTTACCAGGCGCTCCACGCCTTCGCACATGCCGCGCACGTCGCGCACGCTACGCACCTCGTCGTCGGGAATGTTGATATTGAACTCGTTTTCGAGCCCGAAGAGGATTTCCACGGCATCCATGGAGTCGATGCCCAAATCCTGAAATCCGCTGTCGATCGTTACCTTTTCCAGGGGAATCCGCTTGGATGTGGCGATCACCTTCAGAACCCGTTGGACTAAATCGTCGGACATAAAAGTCGGCTTACCGTTTCGAATTTATGCCCCTGATCGAGCGGCATGGGGCCCCGAGTCCGGAAGTTCCATTTTGGACTCCCGGGTCCTATTCAGTCTACACCCAGCCGCCATCCTTCGATCCGGCGAGCTGCGTTTCTTGCTCCGGGAGCCGTCTTCGCCCACGCCAAGCGCCCCGCGGAACTGGCGCCTCGAACCATAGTAAAATGAGGAGAATCGTCAGATTCCCAGCGCGGCGAGCAAGCCACTTCATGGATATATTCCTTACCGGAGCCACCGGCGCAATCGGTGGCGACCTTTTGCGTTGTCTCTTGGATACGCGTCCGGGCGTGTCCGTTCACGTCTTATTGCGCGCTCAAACCGCTGAGGAAGTTCGGGCTCGCATGATCCCGGTGCATGCGGCTGTCAGTCGTGAACACGCGCGCAGAGTCTTTCCGGTGCCCGGGGATATACTGCTTGACGACCTCGGTCTCGGCGCGAACCGGCGCGAACTGCTTGGCCGGATCGGCGAAATATATCACGTCGCCGCATGTACCAGTCTTTCCCAGACGATGGAGGCCGCCCGCCGAACCAATTTGCTGGGAACGGAGCACGTAATTGAGTTTGCCCAGGCTGTCCGGAAAACCGGCAATTCGATCCGCTTACATCACATCTCCACAGCCTATGTATCGGGTACCCGGACCGGCTTCATGAGAGAGGACGAACTAGAGCGCGGGCAGGAGTTCTTCAATTTTTACGAGTGGTCTAAGTTCGAGGCGGAACGCGCGGTGCGGAAGGCTGGCGACGACCTGCCGGTGACGGTCTACCGTCCCGGTCTCGTCGTCGGGGATTCGCGTACCGGGCGCACGAGCCGGTTCCAGGGCATCTATCAGGTGCTGCAATGGATTCATATTGGGCACCTGGACTCGCTTCCCTGCCAGCCCGATTTCCAGCTCGACCTCACACCGGTGGACCATGTCTGCGGCGCTATTGTCCGACTCGCGCAATTGAGCGAGAGTGCCAATCAGACATTCCACCTGACCGCCGGCCCCGGGAATACCCTGTCCCTTGGCGAATTGGTCGAGATCTATCTTCAAGAGCGTGCCGCTTGCGAGGGAGGCCGGTACCGGCCCGGATCGATTCGGTTCTCGCCTCTCAAGGAGAATTCCATTTCCGCCAATCGCGAGGTTCCGGCGATTTGGAAGCGGTTTGCGCAATACGTTCCCTATTTCACCTGCCCTAAGGTATTCGACAACAGCGCCGCGCATGCGGCGTTGCGGGATCTGCAGGCTCCGCATTGCCGCGAATACTTGCCGGCGGTCGTCCGCTACGCATTGAAGTCGGGCTTTCGCGCTTCGCCGGCGAGCTGAAACAACCATTGGCGAAAGGAGTCGGCGCCACGGCCGACGCCAACCAGAACCAGATGGGCACTTCGGAGCGCGGCATTCTGGCCGTCAGGTGGTTTTGAAACGGAACAGCCGCAACCCGCCCGGCTTCGCCAGAGCCTAGAATAGGCATTTAAGGTTTTTGTATTCTATGACGGCCACCAAGACTCAGAAGGACAACATTGCGGCGCTGCAAAAGGCGAGGGAGCGCGTGCGCGCCGGCGGCGGTCCGGAGCGCTCCGCCAAACAGCACAACGACGGCAAGCTCACCGCGCGGGAGCGCGTGGCCATGTTGCTGGATCGCGAGACGTTTCGGGAAGCGGGGCTGTTTGCGCAGCACCGGGCGGTGCTGTTTGGCATGGCCGACAAGCCGTTGCCGGCCGATGGCGTAGTCACCGGCTTCGGCAAGGTGAGCGGGCGGACCGTGCATATTGCCAGCCAGGATTTTACCGTCGCCGGCGGCTCGGCGGGCGAGGTGCACGGCATCAAGATCGCCGACGCCATGCGCCATTCACTCGATACCGGCACGCCATTCCTGTTCGTCAACGATTCCGGCGGCGCGCGGGTGCAGGAGGGCGTCGGCAGCCTGGCCGGGTATGCCCGCGTGTTCCATCACAACGTCATGCTCTCCGGCGTGGTGCCCCAGATTTCGCTGATCTGCGGGCCGTGCGCCGGGGGCGCCGCCTATTCGCCCGCGCTCACCGATTTCATCATTCAGACCAGCTACGCGTATATGTTCATCACGGGGCCGGCGGTCATCAAGCAGGTCACCAATGAGGTGATCACCGCCGAGCAGCTCGGCGGCGCCCGCGCGCAGACGAAAAACGGGGTGGTTCATTTCATCGCGGAAAACGACGTGGAAGCCGTCAAAATCTGCAAACGCCTGCTTTCCTTTCTTCCATCCAACAACCTCGAGGATCCGCCGCGAGTGGACCCCGACAAGCGTCACATGTACGACGAGTCTTTGAACCGCATCGTGCCGGACGATTCCAAGATGCCCTACGATGTGCGCGAGATTATCACCCGCATTGCCGACCGCGGCGATTTTCTGGAGGTGCAGAAGGAATTCGCCAAGAACCTGGTGATCGGCTTCGGGCGGATCGTGGGCGGCACGGTGGGCATCGTCGCCAACCAGCCGAGCGTGCTGGCGGGCGCGCTCGACATCGACGCTTCCGATAAGGGCGCGCGGTTCATCCGTTTCTGCGACGCGTTCAACATCCCGCTGGTCACGCTGGTGGACGTGCCCGGCTTCCTTCCCGGCATAGACCAGGAACACGGCGGCATTATTCGCCACGGCGCGAAGCTGCTGTTCGCCTACTCCTCCGCCACCGTGCCCAAGCTCACCGTGGTGGTACGCAAAGCCTTCGGGGGCGGCTACATCGCCATGTGCTCGAAGGAGCTGGGGGCGGACCAGGTGTTTGCCTGGCCCAGCGCCGAAATCGCCGTGATGGGAGCCGAAGGAGCGGCCGAAATCGTGTTTCGCCGCGAAATTTCCGCGGCCGACGACCAGGACGCCCGGCGGCAGGAGCTCATCGACGAGTACCGCGAAACTTTCGCGACCCCGTATGTCGCGGCGGGCGCGCGCCTGGCCGACGACATCATCGAGCCCGCCGAAACCCGCGGCTGTCTGGCGGCCGCGCTGGATGCGCTGCACACCAAGCGCCGGCCGCGCCCGACCAAGAAGCACGGAAACATCCCGCTATAGGCGGCACGATGGCGCCCGTCACCCGGATGGAAATCGAACCTGAGAGCTGGCCGGCGATCGGCGAACGGCATCGGGTCCTGATCGCGGCCGCGACCGCGGCGCTGGCGGGTAGCGGCTTCCGCATTTTGGATATCAACCCGGCCGAAGGATCCTTCCGGGGCGAATTGGAAAAATGGCGGCCGTATCTCGAAGCTGGTCACGCGCGACTCCTGGCCGCCAAAGCCGGGTTCGCGCCAAAGCGGACCGCAAGGAGCAGAAACGTGAGACTTCGCATCACGCTTGAGGACAGGAGCTATGATGTGGCAGTCGAGCTCCTCCCGGAACCGGAGAACGCATGGCCACAGGACGACCCGCCGGCGGCGGTGCCGGAGTCGGTACTTGAGCCGCCCCACCTGCCCGACCTCATGCCGGAGGACAAGATCTGCCGCAGCCCGATCGCGGGCGTAGTGATATCCATCGAGGCTTCGCCGCGCCAGAGGATCCGGCAGGGCGATCCCGTGGCCACGATCGAGGCTATGAAGATGCAGAACACGATTGGTGCGCCGGTGGAGGGCGTGGTGGAGGAAGTCCTGGTCAGGCTCGGGGAAACCGTGAAATCGGGCCAGATATTGTGCAAGCTGTCCTGAGGGCGAGGTCAACCCGACCATGAAAGACACGTAGCAGGCCGGACGCTTGAGTTGGTTTCGGGTTGTGGGGTGGTTTCTCGATATTGGTGGTTTTTCAATTCTCAGTTTTCAGTTTTCAGTTCCGGAGCGGGTGGGGCGGGATGGGTTTCGCGGGGCGCTGTCGGGGAGATAACTGGTTTTGTTTCAGCGGGTTGATCGGAGTCGGTGGGTTCGTTTGGTAACGGCTGATTGGGTTCGGTTGGTTTGCTCGGGGGGGGGAAGGCGACGGGGTTCAACTCGATGGGGGTGCAGCGGGGTACGGGGTTGACGGCGGGCTGCTCGCAGACGGATTGTTCCATTG
>JBKQIF010000063.1:0-24344 GCA_052148435.1 Bryobacteraceae bacterium | reverse complement strand
GTGCCGCCATGCCCGGCGTCGAACTTCGTGCTGGGCGAGCGCCGTGCGTACTCTCGCGACGACGGCACGCCGGGCTGGGAGGCACTGGAAGAAATCGTCGGCGGCCTCGAAGGTGGCTCTTCGGTATCCTTCGCCTCCGGCATGGCGGGAATCGCGGCGATTTTCGATCAACTCCCCACCGGATCAGTCGTGGCACTGCCGGACGACTGCTACCAGGGTGTCGCGGGTCTCGCTGCCGCCGGGCAAGCCCGTGGTCGCTGGGCCGTGCATCGCATCGATGTGGCCGACACCTCGCGCTGGGTCGAGATGTGCGCCGTGGCCGACCTGATCTGGCTGGAGTCACCCTCGAACCCACTACTGGCCGTGGCCGACCTGGACCTTATCTGCGCAGCGCCGCGCAAACCGGGAGCGATCCTCGGCGTGGACAACACCTTCGCAACGCCGCTCAATCAGCGCCCCTTGGCGCTCGGCGCGGATGTCGCCGTGCAATCGGTGACCAAGTTCATCGGCGGACACTCGGACCTGCTCGGAGGCGTCGTCACCGTGCGCGACGCGAACCTGCTGGCATCGCTGCGGCAGGCCCGGGAGCTCGCGGGCGCAACGCCCGGAACGCTCGAGACATTCCTCGCAGTCCGCGGGGTTAGGACGCTGGCAGTACGTCTGGAGCGGGCGCAGAGCAACGCGATGAGGTTGGCCGAACGCCTCGCGCGCCATCCAAATGTGACGCTGACGCGCTATCCCGGCCTGGCGAGCCATGCGACGCACGAAGCCGCGCGACGCCAACTCAAGGGCTTCGGCACGATTATCTCGTTCGACGTGCGTGGCGATGCCCCCGCCGCCGACGCCGTGTGCGCCGGACTGCAGCTCATCCAACACGCCACCAGCCTAGGTGCGGTCGAGTCCACCATCGAGCGGCGGGCCAGCATTCCTGGGCAGGAGCACCTGCCTCCGGCGCTGCTGCGGCTGAGCGTGGGCATCGAGGCCGTCGAGGACCTTTGGACCGATCTGGATCGAGCGCTGCGCAACGCGCCGGAAGTGTAGTTCTGGACGCACAACCGTGGGACTAGGCTGCAGGGGGCCGTTTCTCCCGACGGGACTTCCAGCTCGCCGTCCCGATCACGGGCATCGGCATGCGCGTGAACCCGAAGGGGTCACCCCGGTCCGAGGCTGCAGTAGGGAAGGACAGTGCGAGCATCGGGAGCCCAAATCGGCTGGCTATGACAGTCGGTTTCCGGTGCCTGAAGCGCGGCTGCTCACTGAAAGCTGTCTACTTCTCGCTCATACCAGCAGCCTTCCCGCCTGGGTCAAGGCCAGCAGGGGAAAGTAGTTGCGGTAGAGCGTGTAGCGCAGGTAAAAGACATTGGGGAAACCGGTTCCGGTAGCCGTGGTTTCGTTCCACTCGCCATCGGCGCGCTGGGAATCGACCAGGTACCGGACGCCGCGTTCGAACGCCGCCGAGGATCGATCGCCCGCGGCCATCGCCGCCAGCAATCCCCAGGCGGTTTGGGAGGGCGTGCTGGGCGCGGCCACGAACTCGTCGCGGGTGTAAGACGCGCAGCTCTCGCCCCACCCGCCGTCGGAATTCTGCACCGCCAGCACCCAACGCGCGGCGCGCCCGATGGCCGGCTCGACGCCGCTTTCCCCGGAAGCGCGCAGACCTCGCAGCGCCAGGAACGTACCGTACAGATAATTCACGCCCCACCGGCCGTACCAGCTTCCATCGCGTTCCTGGGTGCGCAGCAGATACTGCACGCCCAGGCGGATGCTTTCGCGCGCGTGCGGCGCATGGCGGCGGCTCAAGGCTTCCAGCACGCGTCCGGTAATGTCCGGGCAGGTGGGATCGAGCATGGCGTTGTGATCGGCAAAGGGCACGCGGTTCAGAATCGCCCAGTCGTTATCCACGTCGAAGGCCGCCCAGCCGCCGTCGCGCGACTGCATGTGGATGAGCCAGTGCTGGGCGCGGGCTTCGCAGCGGGCCTGCGCCTGGCGGTCGGGAGATTGGGCATGCTCCAGCGCCAGCAGCACCATGGCCGTGTCGTCGATATCGGGGTAATGCTCGTTGGCAAACTCGAAAGCCCAGCCGGAGGGTTCCAGTTCCGGCCGTTTCACGCTCCAGTCGCCCTTGTGGCGCACTTCCCGCCGCACCAGCCAGTCGGCCGCCCGGGACAGCCGGTCCGATGGGGCCAGCCCGAATTCGCCCAGTCCGAAGGCCGCATAGGCCGTATCCCACACCGCCGAAAAGCAGGGCTGAACATACAGATCGCCGGCCCTCTCCGTGAACAGATTGTCGAACTGGCGGAGGGCGTCCATCAGGTCCGGATGGTCGCGCGGATACCCCAGCGCGTCGAGCGCCATCGCCAGGTACATCATGGAGGGATAGATCGCGCCGAGACCCTCGCTGTAGCGGGTGTGGTCCAGCATCCATTTTTCCGCCGCGCGCACGGCCGAGCGCTGCACCTCGCGCGGGCCGCGCCGCTGCCAGATCTTGAGCGCCCGATCGATGTGGTTGAACACCCGCGACATGCGGTCGCGCTTGGGTAAATCGAAGCTCTTGCCTTCGAGCGACAACTCGTGCAGATGAAAACCTGGCGGCACCGGCCTGGTCCCGCCCACCGCCTGCACGATCGAAAGCGGCACCACGATGGCGCGGGTCCAGGAGGACATTTCGTACAGAATGTTGCCCGGCAGCAGCACCAACTCGGGAGGAACGGTAGGCACCGACGCGCGCGGGTAGAGCCCGAACAGGCTGAGGTTGATCTTGACGTAGCTGTTACCGGCCTGAATCCCGCCGAGATCGAGGATGGTGTTGCGCAGGCGGAGCATGGGGTCCGCCTCGGGGCTCAGGCCGGAAAGCTTGAGCGCCGTGTAGGCCTTGATCGACGCCGAAACGTCGGCCGGGCCGCCCGGGTAAATGTCGAAGCCGCCGCCCGCCTGTTGGCGCGCCAGAATGGCCACCCGCGCTTTGCGGATACGCTCGGCCGTGGGCGGGTTCCAGACGCCGCCCGCCGGCGGATAGAGCCAGAGCTGCAGCAGAACGTAATCCGATTCCAGGGTGGTATCGGCCCGCAGGTCGCCGCACCAATAGCCTTCCGGCTTCTGCAACCCCGCCAGCGCCTGCGCGCTGCGTGCGGCGGCCGCCATGGAGGCCTGCGACAGGCTCTTGCGCGTTTGCGCGGCAGTCGTCCCGCGGCGAGACGAAGTGCGTCCGGCCGGCTCAAAAAAGCCCGATCCCATCAGTTAACAGTGTAACCGGTGGCACAAGCTTCAGCCTGTGAGAATCCGGCGCCTAACCGATGTGGGGAAACCGGTTCCCGTCGACCGTCAGAAGCTGTGAAAAAATCGGTTGCAACCGAAAAAGCGCAGGCGTAAACGCCTACTCCACGAGGATTCCAATGCACTTGCCGACCTCGTGGAGTAGGCCTTCGGATCCCCTTAAGCCAGCGCTTTGCGCCGGGGCATCTCGGTGATGTTGACCATGGAGCGGTCGAAGACCGTCATGTCCTGCACGATACGGTTCACGTCGGCGCCGTCGTCGAGCGTGATTTCGTGCTCGATCCAATCCGACAGGGGGATATTGCGGAAGTACATGCGCTCCTGCAAAACCAAGCTATGGCGGCTGTGCGTGAGCAGCCGGTTTTCGCGGGTGTAGTGGCGCTGCTCGACCCTCATCTCGGTCAGGAAGTTATCGAATGCCTGCCGCCGCGCCGATTCTTCGGCCGCCCGAATGGCGGTTTCCAGTTGCGATTCGAGCGCCTGCCGCTGCGCCGTCAGCTTCCCCCGCTCTTCCGCCAGCATTTCCCGCTGCTGCGCCAAATCGATCTCCTGTTGGGCCAGTTTCACGTCCATCCGCGACTGCATGACGAACCACGCCAGCAATCCGGAGGCGACCGCGACAAAGCCCGGCAACAGGATCCACAGGAGAGCTTCCATATCGTCATCAATGCTAGCGGCGCACTCGTAAGTAATTCTAGCTGGCAAGAGTAAACATGGAAAATTAACTGAAGAGAACAGGGAGACAGGGGAGTCGGAAGTCGAGGAAGTCAGAATGAAGAGGAGCGGCGGCAGCTTTCTGCCTTTAGCCTTGCGTGCCGTCGATCTTTTTGCCGCCGATGGTGTAGCTGAACTCGGACAGGCGAAAGCCGAACAGGGGGCCGAAAACCGCCGCCAGGCGCGCCTGGAAGCCCGCTCCAAAGCCTCGATACTTGCCCAGAAAAACGGCGCGGCCCAGCAGAAAATCGGCGCGTTCCTCGGCCGCGTACCGGCCCTGGGAATAGTGACGCACGGTGGCCGAGGGAACCAGCAGGATCTTCTTTCCGGCGCCATGGATCTGCGCCGCCAGGTCGGCGTCGCTGCCGAATTGGCCGTATCTTTCGTCGATCTGGCGGATGGCCTTGATCACAAAGACACGGACCATCAGCGCCGCGCCGCGCGGGTATTCCACCGGGAACGGGTCCGCGCCGGGAGGCGCGGCCGGCTGCCACTCGCCATCCGGCGGCAGCCTGCCCAGTTGCGGCGCCGGTTTCGCCGTCTCATCGAGCAGCAGCGGGCAAACCGCCGACGCGTCCGCGCGCGCGTCCAGCGCGTCGGCCAGCAGGCCGGCCGCCCGAGGCGCCAACTCCGTATCGTCGTGCAGGAACAGCGCGTACTCGGCGTTGGCCGCCCGCCAGCCCAGATTCAACGCTTTGGTCAGGCCGAAATTCTTGGGCAGGCGGATGAACTGCGCATTCGGAAATTCCCCGTCCAATTGGGCGCTGCCATCCGTCGATCCGTTATCCACGACGATCAGTTCGAGCGACTTCCGCGCCTCGGATTTTTCGACCGATTCCAGGCAGCGGCGCAAGCGCTCGACGCGGTTGCGCGAAACCACCACGACGGACACGCGCGGCGGCGCCGCAACAGGTTCTGAGGATTGGGGCGTCAACTAATTTAGGATAACGCAGTGCAGAAATCGGATGGTTTGAGATTCCAGCGTTGACGCGCCGGGCACGTGCGCTTTAGCGAGGCACGACAGACGACAAAAGGCGATCGTCCGTCCCACCTTAATCGGTCAGCGAGCGTTCCGCCAGTTCACCGAATAGCGGCAGCGAATACGTCTGATCGTGAGCGGCTTTCACCATCATGAAAATCTCCAGGCCCAGCAAAACCAACTCCACCAGGCTATGCAGATGCGCGTGCACGACAAAATCCGCCACCAGCGACAGCGGCCGCAGCACCCAGCTATTCAGCATCCAGGCCACGAACAGATAGAGGCCTTGGAACGCGTGGAAGCGCACGCTTCGGTGGGCGCGGAACCGGGTGGATGCGAGCACGACGATGGCCGCAATCCAGCCGATCCCCGGAACGTAGCACAGCACGGATGCCGTGCGCGGCGACAGGCCGGCCAGCGGATCCGGACCGGCGGGCGGCACGGGCGGGATGGGCGACACCTCCGGCTGAGGGCTGCCGCAACGATCGCAATAGGTATCGCGGGCGCCCACTCGGTTTCCGCACTGATTACAAAATGGCATCCTGTTTTTTCTTACGTTACGCGAACGCCCCCGGTTCCGGCAACCGTGTCCCGCATCCATCCAAGGGCAACATTCCGGTATCGCCCGAAGTGATCTACCCCACCCGAAGTGCCGCGTTGTACTGTGAATCCATGCAGTTTCCGGTCCCTCCGCGCGGCGTGGAAATCGTTCTGGTGCTCCTGGTCCTGGCCGCGGCGGCTTTCGACATACGGTCTCGGCGGATACCGAACTGGCTGACCGCCGGCGGCGTCCTGGCCGGATTGGCTCTCAACGCGTTTCTGTACCCCGTGCTGCCGGGTCTGCTGTTCGCTTTGGAAGGACTGGCCGTCGGGCTGGGCGTCTACCTGGCGCTCTACGCCATTCGCGCCATGGGCGCCGGCGATGCCAAGCTGATGGCCGCGGTGGGGGCGCTGGCTGGATGGCAGGACTGGTTCGGGATCTTTATCGTTACGGCGGTAATCGGTGGCGTGATGGCCGTGATCTTCGCCCTGTCCCGCGGGCGTCTGAAGACTACCTTCTGGAACGTCGGCTTCATCCTTACCGAGATGAAGAGCGGCCGCGCCGCCTACCTCAAGAAAGAAGAATTGGATGTGCGCAGCCCCAAGG
This sequence comes from Bryobacteraceae bacterium, assembly GCA_052148435.1. Classification (GTDB taxonomy): domain Bacteria; phylum Acidobacteriota; class Terriglobia; order Bryobacterales; family Bryobacteraceae; genus JBEKYD01. Next base: position 18,231 of record JBKQIF010000063.1, on the reverse strand, counting down.
CGGTAGGCCTGCCGCACGGCGCCGTCATCGCGGTGGGGACGCTGATGTTTCTGGGCCTGGCGGCGCTGGGCGCCTGAGCCCGGCGCCGTCACCGGCCGTGGATGGCGGTTGGATGGGCCGACAGGATGAGCCAGCCATCATGTGGGACGGACCATCGCCTTGGTGGTCTGGCGTTCCTCGCTAAAGCGCGGCGGCTTGACGGACGACAAAAGGCGATCGTCTGCCCCGCACTTCCTCGCCTGCCCCTGAGCGGCTTTCCGCTATCCTGGTTTTAGCGGTGTTGCAGCCAACCAACCTCCGGAGAGCGGGGGCCGTCGTAACCTCCGGCTTGCTGTTTTTGAGCGTGTTGTATGCGTTTCAAAAGCCCTTCCGCGAATATCCCGGCGTGGAGTACGAGAAGTTTCCGCTGCCCCCGGACTACCAGGAAAAAACCGAGTGGGTCTTCGCCCGCCTGATGTATCCTCCCGTGGGCACGTATTACGGCGGCGTACAATTCAACGGGAGCTGGAAGGAGGGCGCCTCCAACTGGACCATGGATTACCCCCGCTCGGACCGTCACCTGGTCCAGGCCGTCCGCCGCCTCACGCGCCTCCACACCCGCTCGGCCGAAGAGCCCATCGACCTGGACGACGGCGACGTTTACGACTGGCCCTGGCTCTACGGCGTCGAAGTCGGCCACTGGAACCTGACCGATCCGCAGGCCGCCACCCTGCGCGAATTCCTGCTCCGCGGCGGATTTTTCATGTGCGACGACTTCCATGGCGATATCGAATGGCGAACCTTTACCGCCAGCATGAAAAAGGTGTTTCCCGACCGTCCCATCGTAGAGATCGCCGACTCCGACCCCATCTTCCACACCATCTACGACCTCAGCCGCCGTTACCAGGTTCCCGGCATGCCCGCCCTGGAAAAACACAACACTTACGAGAAAGGCGAAAGCGGCAAGACCCCGCACTGGCGCGCCATCTACGACGACCAGGGCCGGGTGATCGTGGCCATGTGTCACAATATGGACCTGGGCGACTCCTGGGAACACGCCGACGACCCGGAATACCCGGCCGCGTATTCCGACCTCGGCATTCGCATCGGGGTCAACTATATTCTCTACTCCATGACGCACTGAGGCCTAAGCCATGAACTGGACTTCCACCGCCGCTCTTCTCTTGGCCCTCGCCGTGATCCTGGGGGCTTTCGGCGCGCACGGCTTACGCGCGCGGCTTGATGCCGATTCCATGCGCATCTATGAGACGGCGGTCATGTATCATTTCCTCCACGCGCTGGGGATTCTGATCCTCTCCGTGCTGCCGCGAACGGGCACCGCATCGGCATCCGGCATGGGCCCGGTATGCGCCATTCTATTGGCCGGCATCGTCCTGTTTTCCGGCAGCCTGTATTTGTTGGCAGTCAGCGGCGTCCGCATCCTGGGCGCCATCACTCCCCTCGGCGGCCTGCTGTTCATCGCCGGCTGGCTGCTGGCCGCGTGGCGGCTGAGGTAGGTGATTTGGGTTGCAGCATGTTTTCGGTTTCAGGCTGCCTTACTGAACGTTTTAGGGGGCGCGGCGGACTGCGTTCTGGCTCCGCGAGGCGGCGGTGGGCTGCGAGGCGGGCGATTTCCGGTTTTGAAAAAACAAATTGAGGAGGCACGGATTCGCCGGGAAAGTCGCGCTCGGCGTCGTAGGGAGTGAAGCTTCCCGGATGGGGACTTCGGGCCCGCGCCGAGAACTCACCTCGCGTGGTCGAGAAAGGCGGGCAAACGTTTAGGCGAGCTCGTTCCAGTCGTCGGGACTGATGTGTGCCTCGAGACGGCGCTTGACCTCGCGGAAGGACTGAGGCTTAAGCCGCCCCAACCTCGACCTCGACCACGCGGACCTCAGGCGGGCGTGTCGCCCGCGGGGGTTCGAAGTGCAGTTCAATCGCTTCCTTGAGATTGGCAAGGGCCTCTTCCTCGGTCTCGCCCTGGCTGGCGACATCGAGTTCCAGGCACTGGGAGACGTACCATTTCTCCTCGCGCCAAACCGTGGCCGCAAACGGTCGCTTCATGACCTCATTGTTTCACAGGCAAAGATGCTTCGCACGGTTGCCCGGGTTCCCGAGGGCAGGCCGTGGTAACCAGCGACGCTGACGATCTCAGGGGAATCGCACCGGAACTACAGTTGGTGGTCGTCTGACACTCCGAACGGATCGGCCGGATTGCCGGGGACTGTATCTTGGGACGGCCAACCGGAACGCGCGCGCGGAGGCTGGCCTGATAGGGCGTTCGGGGAGATCGCTTCTGGTATGTCGCGATCCGAATCGACTGGACCGGGAAGCGCTCAAGCCCGAAGGGGAAAAATGGGGCCCGGCGCTTCGGGCGGTTCCCGCCCGAAGAATCAGCCACCGAACGCTCGATCCGGAAGGCTAAAGGCTCAAAGCGGAATGCTGACCGCTGAATGTTTCCACCTGGGCGTGTTACCATTCCTTCCGGCCATGTCTCACAACCATTTCGACCTTGCCGCCGCGGCGCGGCAGGAAATGCTGGATCGCGGCTTTGAGCCGGACTTCTCTCCCCAGGTCGGGCAGCAGCTCTCTCAGATTGAGGAGGCGCCCGAAGCGGGCCTGCGCGATCTGACTGCCTTGCCCTGGTCGTCGATCGATAACGACGATTCCAGGGATCTGGATCAAATCGAATGGGCGGAACGGGCGCCCGCGGGCTTCCGCGTGCTGGTGGGCGTGGCCGACGTGGATTCCAAAGTCGCGCCGTCCACTCCCATCGACGCTCACGCCCGCGCCGCCACCACCACCATCTACACCGGCATTCGCACTTTCCCCATGCTGCCGGAACGCCTTTCCACCGATGTGACTTCGCTCAACGAGAACCAGAACCGCGCGGCCGTCGTCATCGACATGCAAATCGCCGCCGATGGCACCCTGGGCGCCAGCAGCATCTACCGCGCGCTGGTGGCCAACCGCGCCCAATTGACCTATAACGCCGTGGGCGCCTGGCTGGAAGGCGCCGGACCGATGCCGCCCAAGCTGGCGGCTTCGGCGGATCTGGCGGCACAGTTGAAGCTACAGGACGAAGCCGCCGGCGCGCTCCGCGACGCTCGCCATCGCCTGGGTGCGCTCGTCTTCGACCGCCTCGAACCGGAGCCCGTCATCCGCAATGGCAAGGTGGAAGACATCGCCGCGCGCGCCGCCAATCGCGCCTCGCACTTGATCGAAGATTTCATGATTGCCGCCAATGAGGCTATGGCGCGCTATCTTTGCGCGGCCGGGGTATCCTCCATCCGCCGCGTGGTGAAGGCTCCGGAGCGCTGGGCACGAATCGTCGAGCTTGCCTCCCAGTACCATTCGAAGCTGCCGGCCGACCCCGATTCCGGCGCGTTGAACCAGTTTTTGGTGAGCCGCAAACAGGCCGATCCGGTTCACTATCCCGACCTTTCCCTCACCGTGCTGAAACTGATGGGATCGGGCGAATATGTTCTCATGCGCAAAGGCGACGACGCGCCCGGCCATTTCGGCCTCGCCGCCCACGACTACACCCATTCCACCGCTCCCAACCGCCGCTTCGCCGACCTGGTCACCCAACGCCTGGTCAAAGCCCAGCTCGCCGGCCACACCGCGCCCTATTCCGACGACGACCTCGCCGCCATCGCCCGCGACTGCACCTTCAAGGAAGATGCCGCGCGCAAGGTGTACCGCGACATGCAGAAGCGCATCGCCGCCGTGGCGCTCCAGTCTCGCATCGGCCAGGCCTTCTCGGCCGTGGTCACCGGAGTCACGCCCAAGGGAGTATTCGTGCGCATCGTCGAACCGCCCGCCGAAGGGCGCCTCATGCGGGGAGAGGCCGGCCTCAAAGTCGGCGATCAGTTGCGCGTGAGCCTGCTCTCCACCGACCCGGCCCGCGCCTTCATCGATTTCGCCCGCCAGTAGGACGGCGCCGAATCGTGGCAAACTGGAAATAGGGATGACGCTTGCCGCGAAGTTCTCATTGCCGCTGGTAACGATTGTGACTGCCATGGCCATTGTGGCCGCGGCCGAGCAACCTGGCAACCAGATCGGAACCATCGATTTCTTCGGTCATGGCTCGCTGGATTCGGCGCGCCTGGAGCGGGTGCTGCCGTTCAAGCCGGGCGACCCGCTGCCCACGACGGAGTTGCGGGACGAGGCCGAACAGACGATTTCGAGGGTGGTGGACCGCCCTTCGGTCACGGTCAGTTCCATCTGCTGCCTGGCCGACGGCCGTTTCTCCGTCTTCGTCGGTATGGCGGAGGCGAGCGCGCCCTACATCGATTTCAACGAACGCCCCAGCGGCGACCACAAATTCCCCGCCGCGGTCCTCGACATATTCAAGAAAATGGATCAATACTGGCAGGCCGCGATCCTGGCTGGCCATGCCGCCGAGGACGACTCCCAGGGGTACGCCCTTCTCGACGATCCCGACACCCATCTGGAACAGATCAAGCTGCGCGATTGGGCGCGCTCCAATTTTCAAATCGTCTATAAGATACTGGATAGTTCGCGCTACCAGGAACAGCGCGCCTACGCCGCCGAAGCCCTCGGCTACCTCAAGCGTTCGCCGCGGCAGGTATCCGCGTTGACGCGGGCCTCGTTCGACGCCAATGGCGGCGTGCGCAATAACGCTCTCCGCGCCCTGGCCATCGTGGTGAAGGCGGGGCCGGACCTGATCGCCGAAGTTCCCGCCGAACGCTTCATCCCCCTGCTGCATTCGCCGGATTGGAGCGACCGCAATAAGACCGCCCTGCTGTTCGAAACGCTCACCGTATCGCGCGACCGGGCGGTGCTGGGCGCTTTGCATGCCGAAGCGTTAGAGCCTTTGCGCGAGATGGCGCAGTGGAAGGACTGGCGGCACGCCCAATCCTCCGCCCGCCTGCTCGGCCGCATCGCCGGAATCGATGAAGCGCAGATCGACAGGCTGATCGCCTTCCATGATGTCGTGGACATCCTGAAAGCCGTTCCCTAGAATCTTTCGGTCTGCGGATTTCCCCCGGACAAATCGGGCGGCGAGGAACTGACCGCTGAAGGCAGAAAGCTCGCGCCCTGGAGGCGTCGAGTTTCGTCGGGTAGAATCTATCGAGGAGGAACACCATGAGCGAAAACCACGCCTGGCTGCGGCATACCCTCGCCACGCTGGCCTACCGCGGCGCCAAAACGCTCCGCGGGGCGCCCGCGGGTTTCGGCGATTTCTCCGCCGGAGAGTCTGCGCGCACGCCGCGCCGGATTCTGGCCCATATCGGAGACCTGATGGATTGGGCGCTTTCCCAGGCCAACGGCAAGGAGACCTGGCACGATTCCGAGCCGGCAGCCTGGGATGTCGAGGTGGCGCGTTTCCACCGGACGATGGCCGCATTCGATGCCCGCCTGGCCGATGGCGAACCCTTGGCCGCGGCCGCCGAGAAATTGTTTCAGGGCCCCATCGCCGATGCCCTCGCCCATGTCGGACAACTGGCGCTGCTCCGCCGCCTAGCCGGCGCTCCCATCAAGGGCGAAAACTATTCGCGCGCGCCAATCGAGCTGGGAATGACAGGCCCGGAACAAGTTGCCCACAAACGTGAGTTTTGATACAAGCGTCCCTCTCGTCGATGTAAGTTCGCCGTTTTCCCAATTTTAGTCGCGAATTGCCAAACGGGGTCTGCGTTTGGCCGCCGGTGGATTGGTTGCTGTCTGCCCAGTTTTTTTCGGGTCACCCGTTTTGCGCCAAATTCACGCACTCGTTTCTTTTGTATCTGTTATCACTTGGTTCATTCTACTGTCACCATTTAGCTCTGGACCGGACCACAATACAGGCATAGAATCATTCGGAAGGTCGTTCTCGCTCACGAGAAGCGGAAAATTACTGCCAAGGTGAAGCTGAAAGGGACTTACATGCGCCGAGTTTGCACACGTTTCCATGTCGCGTTCCTGGCCGGCCTGCTGTTATGTGTGGCCGTGGCCTTTGCTCAAACCGATACCGGCTCCATCGGAGGTTTCGTCAAGGATCCTTCCGGCGGGGTCGTGCCCAGAGCCAAAGTCACCCTCAAGAATGAGGGCACCGCTGAGACACATACCCTCACCACCGATGAGGCCGGGTACTACGTCGCACCCAACCTGCCGCCCGGCGTTTACACCCTGGCGGCTGAAGCGCCCGGATTCAAGCGCTTCGAGAGCACCCATAATAAGTTGGATTCCAATACCGCTCTCTCGCTCAATGCCGACCTGGCCGTCGGCAACACTACCGAAACCGTCGAGGTCTCCGCTACGGCGGCGGTGCTGCAAACCGATTCCTCCGCGGTCCAGAGCGAGGTCGGGGGCACCCAGGTGACTATGCAGGAGCTGAACGGCCGCAACCCGCTCTACGAAGCACAGCTTCTGCCCGGCTTGCGCGGCAGTGCCACCATGGGCGATTTCAATTTCGCGGTGGGCGCCGGCGTCCCGTTTAATGTGAACGGCGCGCGGCCGCAGGACACTTTGATCACTTTCGATGGCGCGGATGCCGTTCGTACGCGCGCCAACGGAGCCGTCATTGGCGTGGCCAACGTGGAGGCCGTCGAAGAAATTCAGGTCATGACCGCCGACTATGCCCCCGAATACGGCCGCTCCTCCGGCGGCCAGATCCGTATCGTCAGCAAGGCCGGCACCAAGGATTTTCACGGCGGCCTCTACGAGTACCTCAAGAATTCCGCTATGAACGCCAATACCTGGACGCGCAACCTCAACACTCTGACCAACTTCGCCCAACCGTTCCGCTACAACAACTTCGGCGGCACCATCGGCGGCCCCATCTGGGCTCCCGGCCTGAGCGAGAGGTTTCGCGAAAAGCTGTTCTTCTTCGTGGCCGAAGACTGGATCCGCTATCGGTATGAAGACTGGACGGATAATGCCGTCCCCACCACCCTCATGCGCCAGGGGAATTTCAGCGATTTGCTGTCTTCGAATCCCTGGTATTCCGGAAGTCATGTCATCTACCAGCCCTCCACCTGCCCGGTGTCCGGCGCCGCGGGCTGCGTCCCCTATCCGAACAACATCATTCCCGCCAGCCAGTTGAGCCCCAATGGCATCGCCATTGTCAACGCCTACCCGCTGCCCACGCCGGGGTTCCTCAGTGGCACCAACAACTGGATCGCCCAGGCCGCGCATCCCATTAACCAACGCAAAGGGACCGTCGACATCGATATCCTGCTGAATCCCAACGAGCGGCTTATCGGCCGCCGCACCGACGCTTCCTATTTCGAGTACCAGCCCTTCGATCAAGGCTCGGGTCTCACCGGCAAGTATTTCAACCGTCCCAACCAGACCAACGTGGTGGCTCTCACCTCCACCATCACGCCCACCCTGATGAACGAGGCGCGCCTCACCTTGAGCATTGACGACGTCTATATCCCGGTAAACTCCTCCCTGCTCGGCTTCAACAGAGAGGACTTTCCCATTCCCATCACCTTCCCCTATCTGATGCCCAACGGAAAGGATTATCCCAACAAGATTCCCACCGCCAGCGTGCCGAATTTTTACTCATTGGCCGGCGGCCCTTACCCGTCGCATTCCTCCGGAACCATCTGGACCGGCTCGGATACCGTGACTAAGGTTTGGGGCAACCACACCATCAAGGCCGGCATCTCGTTTGAATACTCCGGCGAAAACGATGGCGACGAGATCAACGTGAACACCGTTCCCGGCGGCGCCAGCAACCAGAATGGCACCTTCTACTTCACCGACGGCCGCACCGGTCTGGGCGCTACCTCCGGCATAGGGATGGCCAACCTGGCCATGGGCTTGGCCGATAGCTACACCGAAATCGGCCCGCGCTCGCTCGCCATCTGGCGCGCCATGATGTGGGAGGGCTTCGCGCAGGACTCCTGGAAGGTCAACTCCAAACTGCACCTGGAATACGGCTTGCGCTGGACCAATATCGGCGGCTTCCATGCACTCTGGGGCAACAACGATTACTTCGACGGCAACGTGTACAACCCGGCCCAGGCCGTTCAGGTTTCCCGCACTACCGGCAACGTGATCCTGGGTACCGGCAACCCCTATGACGGCGTGGTCATCCCCGGCTATGGTTCCTTCCCCACCTCCGCGGCAGGGCGTATCGCCGCGTTCACTTCCAACCAATGCGACGGCGCGTCTTGCAGCAGCCTGCTCGATCCCAACCTTGGCAAGAACTATATCAACGCCACCAACACCTTCCAGCCGCGTCTGGGCCTCGCCTATCAGCTCAGTCCATCCACCGTCATCCGCGGCGGAGCCGGCAGCTTCACCACCCGCATGGGCCTGCTCGACAACATCTTCCCGGGCGGCAATTCCCCCTTCCAACCCGTCGAAACCGTCAACAACGTGTCGGTGGATAACCCTGGCGCCTCGCTAACCACCGGAACCGCCGCGCCGATCAGCATGACCACCCTGAATCCCAACATCAAACCCCCGTTGGCGTGGAACTGGAACCTCACCGTGCAGCGCCAGCTTCCGCTCCATAGCGTGCTGACGGTTGCCTACGTAGGCCATCGCGGCAACCACGCCTGGCAGGTGTACGATATCAATGAGCCCACCGTGGGCGCCTTGGAGGCTAACCCCGGCGTGAATGTCAACGCTCTGCGCCCGTACAAGGGATTTGCTTCCATTCAGGAAGAGGAGAGCGTGGCCAATTCCACCTACAAAGGCTTGCAGATTCTATGGGAGCGGCGTTTCACCAGCGGCTCCGCCTTCAGCATTGCCTACACCCTTTCGAAGAGCATGGATAACGGGTCGAACTACCGCGACATCGTGCCCTATGCCTACAACACGAGCAATCTGTGGGGCCCCTCCGAATACGACGAGCGCCACATTGTCCTGATCAACTACATCTACGCCTTGCCGTTCCTGAAGAACGACAAGCACCTCAGCGGCAGGATGCTGGGTGGATGGTCCATCGCCGGCACGGCGCAATTCCAGACCGGCACGCCGTGCGGTGTCGGCGCCAACAACGATTATGCCGGCGTGGGCGAAGACGGCAGCTTCGGCTGTGGCAGCGAAGGCCAGTTTTTTGTGCTCAACGGGCCCGTTACGATCGACACCGGAGCTTTCGCCGGCCCCGTGACCAACTCCAGCTCGCCGAAGTATTTCACCGTGAGCGCTTCGGCGCCTCCCACCGGCACTTTCAATCTGGCCCAGGGCGTTCGCGATTCCATCTACGGCCCGGGCTTCCAGGATTGGAACCTGTCGATGTTCAAGACTTTTGCCATCAACGAGCGGAGCGGCTTCCAGTTCCGCGCCGAGGCATACGACTTCCCCAACCATCCGAACCTGACCGCGCCGAATTTCACTCCCACGTCCAGCCAGTTCGGCATGATTACCAGCAAGAGCAGTCTGCAGCGCACGATGCAGCTTTCCTTGCGGTTTTACTTCTGAGGGAGGCCCACTTCCCATCCGGGCCTGGATCTATTTTGCGCCGGCGGCCAACCCACCTACGAGGAGACCGCCGGCTTCGCTGCCGCTTCCAGTTCGCTTTCGGGATTGCGCACGGCCAATTCGCTGGCGTGCTCCTCTGCCCAGCGGCCCAGCGCCAGAATCGGCGCCTCCAGGGAAAGTCCAAGCACGGTCAATGAATACTCTACTCGCAGCGGCACCTCGGCGTACACTTTGCGGCTGACCACGCCGATTTCCTCAAAGCGTTTGAGCGTCAGAGAAAGCTCCCGCGGGGTCACCCGCCCGATCGCCTTCCGCAAAACACCAAAGCGCAGCGGCCCCGGCGCGCGCAGCAGGTGGTACAACACCGGCATAGCCCACTTGGACGCCAACAGGCCGATCAACCTCGTCATCGGACAATCCTCGGACGGATCGGTACGGCACTTAGTATCTCTTTCAATACCAACTTTGTTCATAATCCCTACTTGTCAACCCCCTTTTAGTATATTTAATATACTATCAGTATGCCTATCAACAAATGGAACTTCGACACCGTACATTCCAGCCTCGCGTTTTCCGTGCGGCATTTGATGATTTCCAAAGTCAAAGGCCACTTTGACAAATGGAGTGGAACCGTGGATCTGGACGATGCCGATCCCACCGCTTCGAGGATCTCCATTCGAATTGAGGCCGCCAGCGTGAATACCCAGGAACAACAGCGCGACGACCATCTGCGCTCGGCCGATTTCTTCGATGCCGGCAACCACCCCGAAATCGCTTTCGAAAGCACGGGCGTGAAAAAGCTGAGCGAGCAGAATTACATCGTGACCGGCAATTTGACCATCCACGGCGTGACCAGGGAAGTTCCGGTCGAAGTGGAAGCACTGGGCCGCGCCAAGGATCCATGGGGCGGTTTTCGCGCCGGCTTCTCCGCCAAAACATCTATCGACCGGAAAGACTTCGGCCTTCTGTTCAACGTTCCACTGGATGGTGGCGGCGTGCTGGTGGGCGACAAGGTCGAAATCGGCGCGGAACTGGAAGCGGTCCAGGCCGTCGCGCTCGGCGCTTAGCAGGTTACCGGCGCGCGCTGCGCCGAACCGCGACCGCCAGGGAGCGATTCTTTCTGCGGGACACAGACTCGCCTGCCCCAGGGGTCCATCGCGCCATCGCTGGAATTTCGGCCGCTGGTAACCCTCGGTCCCGGCCGCGCATCTACACCATAGCAACTCGTCGAGTCTAACTATGCGCAAGCAGATTTCGCGGCGTCAAATACTGGAAACACTGGCGGCGGCCGCTTCGGTCCGCGCCTTGTGTGGGCAGCAGGGTCAATCGCCCCAACAAAATCCGCCACCTCCGGAGAGCCAGCAGCCGCAACTGACACGGCCGGCTCAGTCCCCTTCCGGCCAGCAGGGGGAAAGTTCCACTTTTTCCACCGACGTCAAAGTGGTGAATGTGTTCGCTACTGTCCGCGATAAAAAGGGCGCCATCGTCCATAACTTGACCAAAACCGATTTCGTACTGGACGAAGACGGCCGCCCGGAAACCATCGCGTATTTTTCCCAGGAGAGCAACCTGCCGCTCACCCTCGGGCTGCTGGTTGATACCAGCGGCAGTCAGCGCCGCGTGCTGAACGACGAACGCACCGCCAGCCTGAAATTCTTCGACCAGATTCTGCGCGAAGATCGGGATCTCGCGTTTCTGATTCACTTCGATTTCCAGGTGGAGTTGCTCCAGGATCTGACCAATTCGAAGCAAAAACTGGAAGACGGCTTGAACGCGCTGAGAATCGGCGACCAACAACAGCAGCAGCAACAGGGCGGCAATTATCCCAATGGCGGGAATTATCCCAATGGTGGAAATTATCCCAACGGCGGCAACTATCCCAATGGCGGAAATTATCCCAACGGCGGCAACTATCCTAATGGCGGGAATTATCCCAACGGCGGCAATTATCCCAATGGCGGAAATTATCCCAATGGCGGCGGCTATCCGCAGCGGCGTATTCGGGGAGGCACCGATCTCTACGACGCGGTCTACCTGGCTTCGAACGATCTCATGAAGAAGCAGCAGGGACGCAAAGCCCTGGTGCTGCTCACCGACGGCGTGGACACTGGCTCCAGGGAAACCATTTACCAGGCGATTGAGAGCGCGCAACGCGCCGATACGCTCATTTACAGCGTACTTTTCTCCGACTCCGGCGCCTACGGCAACGGCCCCATGTATCCACCCATGGGTGGCCGCCGCCGCATGGGTTATCCCGGCGGCGGTTATCCTGGAGGCGGTTATCCTGGAGGCGGCTATCCCGGAGGTGGCTATCCCGACAACCACGCCGATGGCAAGAAAGTTCTACAACAGATGTCTCGCGAAACCGGCGGCGGCTTCTTCGAAGTCTCTCACAGCCATCCGATCGACAAAGTCTTCGCCACCATCGAAGAGGATCTGCGCAATCAGTACAGCATCGGCTATACTTCCGAGCAGGCTCCTAACGGCGCCTACCGTCACATTCACCTGACGGCCAAGGACAAGAAAAAGGACTATATCGTTCGGGCCCGCGAAGGCTACTACGCCGGCTAGCCCGGGAACCACCGTGGCGCAGGAGTGCGTGCGCCACGTCCCCGGTCGGGCGGGGGCTGGATTTGTGCATCTTTGTGCATCCTTGTGCGCCTTACGGTCACCGCCGCAACGCGTTGGCCAGTAGCACCAAGATCAGAATGGTGAAAGCCAGCGCCCCGCCCAGCCACTTCAGCCAGCGCTTCCGGCGCGGCGATTCCAGGCGGATTCCGATCACCGGCGCCGGGCGCGGGCGCTTGTGATCCGCCTGCGGCACCGCCGCCGGTCCGCGTTTTTCGCCCATGGCTACCGGCATTTCAATCACGCGGCGCTCCACCGGGGTCACCGCGCCGTCCCGATATTCGAGTTCGCGCGTCAGGCCCAGGATCACCACCGGGTCGTTTACCGCGGAAACTTCTCCCACGAACTGCCGCGGCACCCAGATCTCCTCGCCGGTGCGGCTATTGGCCACCAGAATCTCCGACCACGTCGCGCGCCGGTACACCCACTGGTTGTGCCGGATATTGCCGATCGCCGGATAAAACGAAAATGGCCGCGCGCCCAGCCGGCTGAGCGATGGTGGAATGGGCGGATAAATCATCGCCGCCTCTATTTCCTGCCCAGCAGCCGCAAACGCACGGCGAAGGCCCTTGCCTGCCCGCGGCCATAGCTCAGGAACTCGGGGGTACCGATAACGTTGTTGACCGCGTTGGCATTCAGGTGGTTGGTGATGTTGTCCATGCCGACGCGCCAGGCCCACAAATAATGCATGGCATGGAATTTACGTTCGAAATGGAGATTGATGTCGAAGTAGCCGGGCAGGCGAAGCGAGTTCACCGGCCCATCGACGAAGCCTTCCTGCGTCACCGCGCTGAACGGCAGCCCGGTGCGAAACTCGAAGAGGTAAGCGGCCGTCGTATCGCCGATCAGAAATTGCAGGCCCCGCGGCAGCCACTTCCTCGGCACCGGCGCCCATCCCCACGCGTGGAACCGGTTGGGCGCATCCCACGCCAGCGGCCCCGGCATCTGCGGCGCGAAGATGGGGTTGGCCAGGCTGTACGTCACCGCTTCGTTGGTGCGCGCCGACGAGCGCGTGTATCCCGCCGACCATTCGAACTTGCCGGAGAAAGAATGCTTCACGCTCCACGTGACCGCGTCGTAGCGGTCTTGCCGGGAATTGCCCAGGTAGAATGTGGCGCCGTTCAGGAACAGATCGTTCGCCGCCGCCGTAGCGGGCACGAACGAAAAGCCGTGGTCTCCCGTCCGGTTCAGGAATTCGATGCGCCCGGTAAAGCTCGGCGATAGCTTTCGTTCCGCCGCCATGCTCGTCACCCGGAAATAAGGCGTCTTGAGGGCGTTCCGGTTCACTGCAAACTGGGTCTCCACCGGTCCCGACACGCTCCCGTCGACGTTATAAAAAGTTGCCAGACTGGCCTGTCCCGGCGGCGTGGTGATGAGGCCCAGATAGATCGGGTCGTAATAGAGGCCCCAACCCGCCGATAGCTTGGTCCCGCCCAACCCTCGCGGCGCCCAGGACGCCGCCAGACGCGGCGCGGTCTCCAGTTCCCGCACAATCTCGTTCCATTCGGCCCGCACGCCAGCCTCGATCGTCAGATCCTCGCGCGGGCTCCAGTGATCTTCCACATATTGCCCGCCTTCGAAATTGTTGCCCACCTGAAAAGGTCCGCCCACGAAGGTGACGTAACGCGCTACGGTCTGGTCGGCGTTCAGCACTTCGTAAGGATTGAACACGGTCCACTGATGAAACGCCTCGCGTTCGAAGTCCAGCCCCAACTTCACCAGGTGCGTTCCATGCCAGCGATACGCCGGCAGGAACAAAGTGCCAAGCGCTTGCTGCCGGTAGAAATGCTGATCGGTGGAAATGTAGTAATTGCCGGCCGCGCCGAACGGGGTCAGTTGGTAGAGTTGGTCGCCCTGCGGAAGATCGCGGGTCAGGCCGCGCGTATCCGCGAATCCGAATTCCGCGAGCGCCCCTCCCCGGAAATACTGCTGATCGCGAATGCTGCTGACAAATAACGCCTCCCTCTGGTTGGTGGTGGTTTCGGCCGGGTTCACGAAGCTCAAGCCCAGGCGCGAAGTCTCGCCCAAATCGGCCAGCAAACCGGCGGTCAGAATATTGCCGCGCGTCAGGTCGAAACGCAAACGGCTCAAGTCCGTAACCGTCAGCCCATGGGTGCGATTCTGGCCCGACGGCAGGCCATGCACTACGTCCACGTTGTAGAACGCGTCCATGCCGTTGTGGAACCACGCCCGGCCCTTCTTTATGGGGCCGGAAACCTGCACCCGCGGAGTCCACTTATTGATGTGGAAGCCACCGTCGGTGGAAACCCCCGGAAAGAAATTCGTGACCGAAAAACGCCAGTGGTCGTCGCCCATGCGGCTGGTCAGCTCCAGGGTTCCCGCCGAACCGCGTCCGTTTTCCGCGCTGAACCGGCTGCCCTCTACCGCGATCGATTCCACGCTGTCGATGTTCATCCGCGCATCCAGTTGTCCGGTCACCGGATTGGAGATATTGAAACGGTCGAGCGTGTAGTTGACCTGGTTCGAATCGCCGCCGTTCAGATGGTAGCGGCCGGCGTTGTCCTGGACCACCGCGTCGAACAGTTGCAGCGCGTTACGGTAATCCTGCGGCGCCGGGTAGGGGACGTTCAACATCTCGGTATTGTCCACTTCCAGATGATCGGCGGGTTGAGCCGGATCCACTAGGGGTGGCGAAGCTTTTACGTCCACGCGCTCGGAAAACTCCTGCTGATGATTCAGCACGATGGTGATGTGTTCGGTGTCCGCATCCAGCAGCCGCCCAGCTTCATGGAATACATAAAACCCCTGCCGTTGAGCCCGGATTTCATATTCCCCCGCGGCCAGCAGGGTCACCCGGAAATTCCCGGCCGAGTCCGTGGATGCGGAAATGGTAGAGGACGCCCCGCGAAACTCGACGGCCGCGCCCGCAACCCCGGCGCCGGTTTCGTCGATCACCCGCCCGCTCAGGTCCGTCTGGGCATCGAGCAGCCCACCACACAGGAGCGTGAGCCACACCACTGCGAGTTCGCGCCGTCCCAGCCGCACAATGCCTGCCTTGCCGATTTCCTTCAGGATACACCGCGGCAAAATTCGAATTCGAACCGCCGATGAATGCAGATAGATCTCTTAATTCCTTCATCTGTGTTCATCGGTGGCTTTATTTCTTCACACCTTCCCGGCAGTCAGCAGTCGCCCTGCTCCGGTGTGGCTGAAAGCTGACCGCTGACTGCTGACAGCCCTATCCCGGAATCCTCCAGTGCGGCTCCCACGCGGAGCAGGCGCGCTTCTTCAAAAGGAGGGCCGGCGATCTGCAACCCGATCGGCAATCCGCTCGAATCGAGGCCGCAGGGAATCGACAAAGCCGGCAGGCCGAGGACATTGAAGGGGCGCGACATCCTGGTGGCCGCGGGACGGACGGGCTCTTCGCTGCCGCCGATGGTTACCGTCGCCTGCCCGATCCGTGGAGCGGTGATGGCGGTAGCGGGAGTGATCAGGCAGTCCACTTCGGACCAGGCTTTGGCGAAGCTCCGCTGCATGGAACGGCGGATCCGCTGCGCCTGGATGTAGTCGGTGGCCGGGACCAGGCTTCCCTGATCGAGCAGCGCCAGCACGTCTTCGCCAAAAAGTTCGCGCCGCTGGCGGTACGGTTCCAGCACGGCCGCGGCTTCAGAGAGAAGAATGATCTGGCCAACCGCGTTGATGGCGGCGGGGTCGGGGACTCGAACCGGTAGGAGTCTCGCCCCCAAAGCTTCGGCACGGGCCATGGCGCCGCGTACCGCGGATTCCACGCCGGCCTCGATGCGCTCGAAGAAGAAGCTTTCGGCTAAACCGATGCGCAAGCCGCGGATGCCGCAGCCCTCGGCTGGGATGAAATCCTCCGCCGGCCGGCGCGATGAAGCAGGGTCGCGCGCATCGAATCCGGCGATGGCATTCAACACCACGGCTGCGTCGCGTACGGTGCGCGCGAGGGGGCCCATATGGTCGAGCGTATGCGCCAGCGGCAGCACGCCGTAGCGGCTCACGCGGCCGTAGGTGGGCTTCAATCCGACCGTGCCGCAGAACGACGCGGGGATGCGGATGGAGCCGCCGGTGTCGCTGCCCATGGCGGCGAAAACCAGGCCGGCCGCCACCGCCGCGCCGGAGCCGCCGCTCGATCCGCCCGGGCTGCGATCCGGGTCCCAGGGATTCCGTACGGCGCCAAAATGCGGGTTCGCGGAAGTAATGCCGTAGGCCAGCTCATGCATGTTGAGCGTCCCCAGCATGACCGCCCCGGCTTCGACCAGCCGCTCCACCACGGCGCAATCCCCAGCCGCTACCCGGTCCCGATACACCAGCGAACCGGCGGTGTTCGGCACCCCGGCGATAGCGAACAGATCTTTCACCGCGACTGGAATGCCTTGGAGCGGCCCGCGGTCGAGGCCGGCGGCCAATTCGGCGTCGGTGCGGCGGGCATCGGCTAGAGCGCGATCCGCGGTGAGGGTGATAAACGCCCGCAAAGACGGATCCAGCCGTTCGATGCGCGCGAGCGCGGCCGTCGAGAGCTCGACCGCTGTAGCCGAACCGGCGCGCAAGGAACGCCCGGCTTCGAGGATGGTCACTCGGCGTCTTCCTCGGGATCGAAGGTGCAGGCGGGCTCCAGTTCCGGCGGGAGGTTTTCCGTCAACGGGCGGAAAACCGCCTCGATGGTTTCAAGGGGTTGCGTAATCCGTTCGAGCGCTTGCGCGTCGCCCGCCAAACCCGCGGCATGGGCCAGAGCTTTCCAATCCGTCATGGCAGCCATCACTCCTTCGCTAATGGGTCTACCCGGTCGCGGCGGGCCGTCCATTCCGCGCCGGCCAGCACGATCATCGCCGCGACGAAACTTCCCAGCAGAATCGTAACGGAGTATTGGAACATGTGATACTCCTTGTCGAGCTTCTGGGCGATCAACGAGCGGGTCAACATGTTCACATACTTCAGCCCTTCCAGCACCAGGCCGACCCAAATCGCCACCGGAGCGACGCGGGCCGGATCGATCTTGCGATTGGGAAGAAGCCAGTAAATCAGGAACAGCCCCAGAATGGTGAGCGGCACGGCTGCCAGCTTGGTCAACAACATGGTGAGCCAGGCTGCGAGGGTCCCATTGCCCAGCCACGAGGCAGCCCACTCCGCGCTCAGAGCGGACAACATGAGCGACAACAACATGAGCGCCCCGCAAGCGAAAACCATGCCCAGGCTGACCACCTGGTTCTTCCAATAGCTGCGGTTTTGGGTAACTCCCCAGGTGCGATTCAGAGCCACTTCCAGCGGCTCGAAGATGCCGTTGGAGGTGACCAGGAGCAGGAACATGGAGGTCCAGTGAAGATGCGGCACCATCCACGGCTGCAGATTCTGGACTACGACGCCGCCCGAGTTGCCCGGAAAGACGTCGCGTACGGCCAGGTAAATCGCGCCCACCGCGCCTTGCCAGTGAAGCGCGTCGCGGAAAATGGACAGCATCACCATGAGGAACGGAAAGAACGACAGCAGCACGCTGGCGGCGATGGCCAGAGCAAAGACGTGCGCCTCGATCTCGAGCAGGTAGTGGACGGTGGGCCGGATGCGCGCCCACCACGGGCGGTATTCTTCGAGACGTTGCAGGTTCAACTTACAGGTTAGCTCGGGACGCCAATAGAAAAGGGAGCCCCGGCATTTCGCGCGGCCAAGGGAAATGAGCCGGCCCACTTGTCGGGAACTCCTTGCCGCAAAAATGCACCCATCGATTTCAGTCACAGCCCCCACAAGAAAATCCGCCCCATCCCTGCAACCACTTACAAGCACTCCTGCTCAGCCGCGCTCAACCCGCATCGTACAGTGAAATCGGAGATCAGTCATGAGGTACGAACCGATCGTAGCCGCTTTAACACCTAAGACGCGCGACCCGCGATCCCTCAACGCCTATCGGCACGGCTTGACCGGCCAGGTCCACATCTTGACGCCAGCCGACCAGGTGGCCTACGAGAAACATTGCAAGGGCATCCACGAATCCCTCGTCCCCGTCGGCGCCCTGGAAACCGACCTCGCCCAGGCCATCGCCGACGACCGTTGGCGGCTCAACCGCGCCGGCGGCATCGAAAGCTCCATCTTCGCCCTCGGTATCGGCCAGCCCAGCCAGGGCTCCGCCGGCCATCCCGAAATCGACGTCGCCCTCGCCCAAGCCCGCGTCTGGCTCGCCGACGGCAAGAACCTGCAACTCCTCGGTCTCTACGAGCACCGCATCCAGCGCCGCGTGGAAAAGAACATGGACATGCTCCGCGGCCTTCA
>JBKQIF010000062.1:0-14419 GCA_052148435.1 Bryobacteraceae bacterium | reverse complement strand
GATTACGCCGCAGCAGGTTTCCGAACACCTGGTGCCGAGCGAACTGACGCAGCAGATGTCGGACCGTCTGGCGCAGATGGAGCAGCAGATCCTGAGCCGGACGGACCTGGTGGAGTTGATTACCCGTCCCGCGCTCAACCTGTATCCCAAGGAGCGGGCGCAAAAATCGCTCGAGGACGTGGTGCAGGACATGCGCACGAAGGACATCAAGATCGCCATGTATGACGCTCCCGGGGCCAATTCGGACCGGCGGTTCGCCAGCGCCTTCCAGATTTCTTTCCGTTACAGCGACCGGTTCAAGGCGCAGGCGGTGGTGCGTGAGCTGGTGAGCAAGTTCACCGAACAGAACGAAAACGCCCAGGCCGACTCGATCCGCCTCACCACTAACTTCATGGACGACGAGCTGAAGCGCGCCAAGGAACACCTGGACGAGATGCAAGGCCGCATGACGAAGTTCGAGATCGAAAACAACGGGCGGCTGCCGGACCAGTTCGCCGCCAACGTGCAGGCCGCCAACATGGCGCAAATGGAAGCTTCCCGGATCGCCGAACAGCTCAACGCGGCGCAAACGCAGAAGCTGATGCTCGAGAATCAGTTGACCAATTACATCAACGACCAGAAATTCGTTCAGGGCAGCTCCGAGCGCACCATCAACGCGCCCAACATTGCGGTGAAGAACCAGCAGTTGATCAACGTCGAATCCGAGCTCCAGGGGGCCAGATCCCGACTGGCTTCGATGCAAAAAATGTACGGGGAAAACTACCCGGACGTCAACCAGTTGAAAGCCAGCATCTCGTCGCTCGAAAGTCAGAAAGCGGAGCTGGAAAAGAGCCAGGTCGAGCAGAATTCGGCCGCCCAGACGGGGCCGGTGAGGGTCCAGGATCCGCAGGCGCAAGCGCAACTGGAAAACCTGCGCGACAACATCAGCTCGGTGAAAACCCGCATTCAAGCCGGCCAGTTGGAGATCGAACGGCTGATCCAGGCGCAGGCGGAGACGAACAAGCGGGTAGCGGCGTTTCAGGCGCGCATCGACCAGGCGCCCTTGAACCAGCAACAGTACGTGCAGCTGAACCATGACCTGACGCTGGCCAAAGAGGATTACGACGAGAAGTCGAAGCGGCGCGATCTGGCGCAGACGTCGCAGAATCTAACGGCGCATAAGGCGGGCGAGATGCTGGAGCTGCTCGATCCGGCCAATCTGCCCGAACAGCCGGTGGAACCGAACCGGCCGTTGTTTGCCGCCAGCGGTACGGCCATCGGCCTGGTAATCGGCCTGGTACTGGCGGCGATCAAGGAAATGAAGGACACTTCGCTCAAGAACCTGAAAGACGTCAGAGCCTATACCAACCTGGCGGTGCTTTCGAGCATTCCCTTGCTCGAGAACGCTCTGCTGGTGCGGCGGAAACGGCGGTTGTTCTGGCTGGCGTGGTCCTGCGCTTTTGTAATAGGCACGATCGCGGTCTCCAGCGCCATGTATTTCCGCTTCTTCGGCAGGAGCTAAGCGTGGCGAGGGCCGGCGCCACACGGGTAATTCACACGGAGGAAAGATGAGTCGCGTTCACGATGCTTTACGCCGGGCGGAACAAGCCGGCGGGATTCTCCCGGATCCAATGCCGGCGAACGGCGAGGGAAACTATAACGGATATAACAACGGCGATCTGGGTGTCTTGCCCACGCCCACCGCGGCGACCCGGCTGAACCTGCAACCGAGCCTGCTCGGCGACGTCGAAGTCGTGCCCTTTAACCCAGCGTCGGAATCGCACCTGCTCGATCTCAACAAATCCCACGAGACCCCCGCGGAAGAGTTCCGTACGCTGCGAACCAGGCTCAACCACCTGCAGACCCTGCAACCGCTGCACACCGTGGTCATGACCAGCCCCTCGCCGGCCGAAGGCAAGACCTTCACCGCCGTGAATCTGGCTCTGGCGCAGGCCCATCTGGCCGAAAGCCAGATACTGCTCGGGGATTTCGACCTGCGCCGTCCGATTGTGCACAATCTCTTCCAGCTCGACCGCGCCCCGGGCTTTTCGGACTTCATATTGGGGCAGTGTACGTTCGCGCAGGCGTTGCGTAAACTGGAGGGCACCAACCTGTACATCCTGCCGGCCGGAACGCCGGTGAAGAACCCGCTCGAGCTCCTCAATATGCGGCAGACGAAACTGTTGTTTGCCGATCTGCCGCACCTGTTCCATTGGGCCATTTTCGATACTCCGCCGCTGCTGTTCTCGGCCGATGCCAACCTGCTCTCCACGCTGGCGGACGGCACCGTGCTGGTGGTGAAGATCGGCTCCACCACGTTTGACAATGTGCAGCGGGCCATGCAGTCGCTGTGCGAAAACAACGTGCTGGGGATCGTGGCCAACGGCGCCCGCGCTTCGGAGCTTTACAGCAAGTACACCTACTACTACTCGAAGACGGAATAGGGGAGAAGCAGCCATAGCCACAGATGAACACGGATAAACACAGATGGATATTTTTTAATTCCTTTATCTGCGCTCATCTGTGTTCATCTGTGGCTCAAATCGATTTTTCTTCGCTTGAGCGGTATCCTGACGCTTGGTGTTCTGGTACTGGTTCTTTGTGGGACCCGCGCTGTTGCTGGCGGTGCTTTCGGTACGGAACGCACCGGGGCGAGCCCGCTACATTCGTTCCCGTCTAAAGGAAACTCCGGCGGCATTCCCGCCCGCCACGGTGATTGTTCCGGTGAAGGGCGAGGATTACGGTTTGCGGGAAAACCTGGAGGCGCTGGCCTCGCTCGACTATCCGGATTTCGAACTGATGGTAGTGGCGCGTTGCGCCGCCGACATCCCCGCCGGGGTGCTTCCGGCGCGGGTGCGCGTGGTGCTGGCGCACGGGGCCGGCGACGGCGGCGGCAGCGAAAAGGTGCAAAACCTGGCGGTGGCCGTCCGCGCCAGCCGAATCTCCAGCCAGGTGCTGGCATTCGCCGACTCGGACACGCGCGTCACGGCCGGCTGGCTGCGCGCTTTGGCCGCGCCCTTGAGCGAACAGGGCGTGGGCGCCTCGACCGGGTACCGTTGGTTTCTGCCCGAAATCCCTGGCCTCGCGAGCGCCCGATTTTGGACGTCGGGCGGGTGGGGATTCTGGGGATTGCTGCGTTCGGTTTGGGATGCGGTGTGCGCGGGCATGCTGGGCGCGGGCAACTGCCCGTTCGCCTGGGGCGGCTCGATGGCAATCCTGAAGAGCACATACTTTGAAGCCAAAGTGCCGGACTATTGGCGCGAGGCGGTGAGCGACGATTACGCTCTCACCGCCGCCATGCGCGCCGGCGGACTGCGGATTGCTTATGCGCCGGGAGCGATGGCTCCTTCGCACGAAACGATTACGGCGGGCGGTTTCTTCGCGTGGACGCGGCGGCAGATGCTGCTGACGCGGGTATATTGCCCGCGGCTGTGGTGGCCCGGGCTGGTGGCGCACGTGTTTTACGCGGGAGCGATGGCGGCATCGGTGGTTGCGCTGGCGCGCGGGCACCGGCTGGCTCTGGCGGCTTTGGCGGTGCAGCTTGTTCCGGGGATGTGGAAGGGCTACGAGCGGGCCCGCCTGGCGCGCGCCTGCCTGCCCGGGCACGCCCGGTGGTTCCGGCGCTGGGGCTGGACTCACACGGTGCTGGCGCCGGTGGCTACCTGGCTCTGGCTGATTGCGCTGGCGGGGTCGGCTTTCGGCGATTCCATCGAGTGGCGCGGCCGGCGGTACCGGCTGCGCCGCAACTGGTGAATCGCGCCGTTAACGGGACAGGTGCAGGATATAGCTGGCGACGAGCTGGAACGCGTTGGTAAGCTGGCTAAGGCTATCCACCTGAATGTACTGGCCCAACGACTGGGTGGAACTGACTACCCCCCCCTGGTTGGCCAAGCGGGTCAGCAGGTACGCATCCACGCCGCCATCGCCGCTGAAGCCAATGCTGTAGATGGTGATCTGGTTCATGGCGGTTTGCGAGCGGATGGTGGTGCCCAGGTTGTCCACCGCATTCCAGGACGCAATCGGGATGGTATTGACGTTGGTGAGGGCGCCGGAGCTGTACGTGACGCCCGCGTAGGGCGTTGTGAACGACCCGTCGGGCTGGACCAGTTTGGCGCCTTGGTAGGGGCTGCTTCCGGCAGGAGGGTCGGTGGACACACCATAGATCGTAAAGGCCGGAACCCTGCTGACATTCCCGTTGAGGGTAAAGTTGCCTAGGTTGCTCCCGCCGCCAGCGCCAAGAGCGGCGCTCAGGCAGCCGGAGAGGGCATTCGATGGCTTGGATTGCGACAGATCGCCTGTGCCCCAGTTGGTGGCGGGGTTCGCCTCCCAATAGGTCAACGCATTGCCGCTGGAAGACGGGCTTGGGTAGTAGCCCGCCAGCAGGAACAGCCCATACGGCGTGTCCCAAGGGTTTGGCGGGCCGCCCGGCGCGACCATCGTGCCCATCATCATTAACGATGCGTTGCTGGCCCATGTCGGGTTGCTGATCCATCCCGGGTTGGTGGCCACGTTGGCGTAGGTACAGTGGCTGGCAGCCGTGACTACGGAAGTGGCGCCCTTCCAGGAGTTGCTGGCGATGTCCCAGACCACGGGCGCATTGGGGCTGACCGCGATGGTGTCGGGGACGCCGTCGGTAAACAGCATAATGGAATTCAACATGTTATCGACGCCGTTGGCGGCGAGGTCGCGATTGTGAGCCTGCTGCAGCCCGATATAGGCCAGCGACAGCGCTTCCGCCGTGGCGGTGCCACCTCCGCCGGTCATATTGGTCAGTGCCGTGTACAAAGGGCCTACGGGAGGGTCCGAGCTGGTATCGAAGCTGGTATCCGGACCTCCGGTGGTCATCACGGGAGGGTAGACCAACGGATAGGTTGTGGGGTACGCCACGATAGCGCTGCTCTGTAGCATGACCAGCCCTATTTCGTCGGTGCCGGGCAGAAAGTCGGCGGCGAACGCTTCGGCGCCGGCCTGCATCACGGGGAAGGCGGGTGGGCTTCCAGCAGTCATCGAGCCGGAACGGTCCAGCACCATGACGGTGCGCGTGGAGCGCCGGACCGCTGTGGCGCTGGCGTAGACTGTCGTGCTGGTGGTTTGGGGCAGCACCGTGCGCATGAACAGCAACGGCACCGTGACGGAAGCGTTAATGGCAATCGTATAGGTGCCCAGACTGTTGGTGAAGGTGATGTTGGGGGTGAGGTTGTAGCTGCCCCAGTAGCCGGTGTTACCGGTGGGGGTGGAGCACTCGTATCCACAGAAATCCACTTTCAGAAACTCGCCGGCAATTTCGGTGGTGTTGGCGTTGGTTCCGAGCAGGCGGCCGGCGCCCAGCGCGGCGCCGTCCACGGCGGCGGAAAGCCTGGCCTCCACGACAAACAGAATGGTGCGGTCGATGGCCAGGCCGATCACCCCCAAAAGGACCGGCAAGCTGAGGGTGAACATGACCATGACGGAGCCGCGTTGCCGCGATCGTCGGAGCGAAACCGGTGCTTTCATGGCATTACCTCAAAAGAAATCGAAAGAATACGTGGACGCATTGTTGAGGAAGGGCGGCATGATCCATGCCTTCCCGCCCGCCTCGGCGGCGTAGAGAGTCTGGCCGGAAGGCAGGCCGCTGATCACTCCACTGACGTTGCTATATGGATTGATCGCGTTGAAGTTCGCCGTCGCGCCGGCATTAGTTACGAAATCGTTCTGCGAAATCTGGCCGGTGGTCGAATTCACGATGGAACTGGTGGGGTTGCCCAGGATGCTGTTAAAAAGGCTGGTATTGCCGAACTCCAGCCGCTGGGTGAAGACCCACTTCTGGTAATTGGTGCAGCCATTGGGCGTATTGGAGCCGGTGTTCCATTTACCATCGGCCAGGCACTGCCCCGAATCCACATAGATCAGATTGGACAGGATGACGGTCGCGGTGCTGGTGGTGCCGGAACTGGTCAGACCCAGGCTGGTGCCGAGTTGATACATAACCGTCTGATTGGCTACCTGCGAAAAGTCGATGCCGCGCGCGTACATGTGGCCGATGTCGCGGGCCAACTGAATGGTCTGCAGGGTGCGGATCAGGTTCACCCCGACCGCCCCGGTGCCCAGAAACAGAGGCACGAGCACTAGAGAAACGAAGACGAATTCGATGGCCGATCCGCCGCCAGATTTCTTCCCGCGCATGGTTTTCCGGTGCATCGTTTCCACCTCAGGGCGCCGTCCCCACGCAGGGCGGATTGTCGTGGGGCTCGATCAGATCCGCCGAATATACGCTGACCAGCAGCGGCGCGTTATCGGGGGCCATGCCGAGGCCGAAAATGCGTGGAATCAAAGGGGTGACGGTCAAGCCCTGCACCGAGACCTGGATGATGTTGCCCGCCACGTCGGCGATGGTTGGGCAAGACACGTTGACGGCAGCGCAGCTCGACACATCGGTGACCGGCGCGCTGCTGCCGGCGGAGGGGGGCTGGTAATAGTTCACCTTGATATAACTCAAGCCGGTAACGCCATTCAGCAACCCCAGGGAATCGCCTTGCACAATGCCTTTCACCGTATCGGTGAGACAGGCGCTGCCGGTCATCTGCGAAGCCGTCAAGGTAACGCCGGAACGGACGGCCATGCGCACGGCGCGCTGTACGGTAGCTTTGGCCATCACCGCCCATGCCGTATCCAGCAGCACGGTGGTGAAGGCCAGCAGCGGTAGGAAAGCAAACGTAAATTCCAGGATTTGCGACCCTCTCGAACGCCGGCGGCGAATACTGCGCTCAGGCCGATCCGCGGCGGGCAGGGTCCCCGGAGTGGTCGTAAGGCTCACCATTCAAGGGGTATTATCAGCGGAAATCGAGTGTCTCGGTAGATAGCAAAGGTTAGGAGTGAGAGCGATAACCAAGGTCAGTAGACAAAAGCTATCAGCGGTCAGCTACACCGGAGCCTGGATGGCCGAAAGCCGATAGCTGAAAGCTTATTTAGGCGCGAAGCAATCAGCGCTCGGCAAAGGCTGGCCCGGGTGTGGCTGACGGCCGATGGCCGATGGCTGACAGCTTATTCAGATAGCGGCCGGTATAGGAAGCGGCACACTTTGCGATCTGTTCGGGCGTGCCGGCGGCTACGATTTCTCCGCCGCGGGCGCCGCCTTCCGGTCCCAGGTCGATGACCCAATCGGCGGCGCGAACGACGTCGAGATTGTGCTCGATGACGACCAGGCTGCCGCCGTTTTCGATGAGCCGCTGGAGAGACCCGAGCAGCTTGGCGATATCGTCGAAGTGCAGGCCGGTGGTGGGCTCGTCGAGAATGAACAGGGTACCCTGGCAGCTCGACGCGGCCAGGTGAGCGGCCAGCTTGACGCGCTGGGCTTCGCCGCCGGAAAGCGTGGTGGCGGATTGGCCCAGGCGGAGGTAGCCGAGGCCGACGTCGTCGAGCACCTTGAGCCGGTCCACCAGGCGGGGGTTGGCGTGGAAGAAACCCATGGCCTCGCGCACGGTCAGCCCCAATACCTGGTGGATGTTCAAACCGTTGTAGCGAATCTCCAGGATGCCGCTCTTATAGCGGGTGCCCTTGCATTCTTCGCAGACCAGTTCCACGTCTGCCAGGAACTGCATTTCCACGGTGACGGTGCCGTCGCCCTGGCAGGTTTCGCAACGGCCGCCGGGAATATTGAAGGAGAAGTGGCCGGCGGTGTAGCCGCGCTTTTCGGCTTCGCGGGTGGAGGCGAACAGGGCGCGGACGTGGTCGAAAGCCTTGATATAGGTTATGGGGTTCGAGCGCGGAGTGCGGCCGATAGGCGATTGATCGATCATGACGGTGTGAAGGATGAACTGCGCTCCTTCCACCCGCGCCATGGCGGGCCGCGGCGCGGCGTCCCGTTCTTCGCCTTCGGGCGGCGCGTCGATGGCTTTGTGCGCGGCATCGAGCGACCGGTAGACCACGTCGTGGACCAGGGTGGATTTGCCGGAGCCGGAAACCCCGGTGACGACCACCAGCATCCCCAGCGGAATCTCCACGTCGATATTCTTGAGGTTGTGGGCGCGCGCCCCGCGGAACTGGAGCAGGCGTTTGGGATTGACGGGCCGGCGCGGGCGCCCGGGCGCCACTTGCAAATCGCCGCGCAGATATTGTGCCGTGAGGGAGCCATTGCCGTCCGGCGACGCCAGCAGTTGCGGCAGCGAGCCTTCGAAAACGATGCGTCCGCCGTGTTCGCCGGCGCCCGGCCCCATGTCTACGATGCGACCGGCGGCGCGCATCACTTCCGGATCGTGCTCCACCACCACGATGGTATTGCCCAGCTCGCGCAGTTCGTCGAGGATGCGGATCAGGCGGCCGGTGTCGCGGCTATGCAAGCCGATGGAAGGTTCATCGAGCACGTAGCAGGCGCCCACCAGGCGCGAGCCGAGCGAGGTGGCCAATTGAATGCGCTGGGCTTCGCCGCCGGAAAGAGTGGAAGCCAGGCGGTCCAGGGTCAGGTATTCCAGCCCCACATCGTTGAGAAACTTGAGGCGCTGGCGAATTTCCGCCAGCACCTTGTCGGCGATGGCGGTTTCTTCCGGGGTAAGCTTGAGGGCGCCGAAGAATTGGTAGGCCTCGGCAATGTTCATGCGCGCCACGTCGGCGATGGAGTTGCCGGCCACGCGCACCCAGAGCGCTTCCTGGCGCAGGCGGGCGCCCTTGCATTCCGGACAGAGCGCGTAGCCGCGGTAACGGCTCAGAAAGACGCGCACGTGCAGCTTGTATTTCTTGGTTTCGAGATACTGGAAAAAGCGTTGCACGAATTCCTCGACGCGCTCGCGCTCGCCGGCGGTCAATTGGAAATAGGGCGTGCGAAGGCGCACGGCGTGGGCGGCCTTTTTGAAATTGCCGAGCCAGGACCGGTATTTGGGCTTGGTCCAAGGTTCCACGGCGCCCTCGTCGAGCGATAACGACTGGTCGGGAATCACCCGGTTCATGTCGAAATCGATGGTGTTGCCGAAACCCTGGCAGCGCGGGCAGGCGCCGGCCGGCGAGTTGAAGCTGAACAGGATGGGTTCGGGCGGGGCGAACTCGCGGCCGCAGGTTTTGCATTGAAACTTTTCGTTGGCGCGGATGCGCTCGCCGGTGGAGGCGTTTTCGAAGATCGCCTCACCGGCTTCGCGATAGCAGATCTCGACGGAATCGACCAGGCGCTGGTGCAGGCCGGGGTGAATCGCCAACCGGTCCACCAGCACGAACAAGGGCTTCGAGAAATCGATTTCCAGCAGCGATTCGGGAGTGGAAAACTCGAACAGCCTGCCGGATTGAAACAGGCGGTTGAAGCCCTTCTTGCGCAGCTCGAAGAGGCGGTCGCGCAACGCCTGGCTGTTGCCGTGGGGGTCGCCCGCGCCCGGCGTGGGGCAGGGAAACAGAACGTACCAGCGCGAGCCTTCGGGCAAGGCGAGGACGCGGGCAGCCACTTCATCCACCGAATCGCGGCGGACTTCGCGGCCGTCTTCGGGGCAGACGGTGCGGCCGATGCGGGCGAAGAGCAAGCGCAAAAAGTCGTAGCATTCGGTGGAGGTTGCCACGGTGGAGCGGGGATTGCGGCTGGTATTCTTCTGGCGGATCGCGACGGCCGGCGCAATGCCGTCGATGTCGTCCACGTCGGGCTTTTCCATGCGCTCCAGAAACTGGCGGGCGTAGGCCGAGAGCGACTCGACGTAGCGCCGCTGCCCCTCGGCATAAATGGTGTCGAAGGCCAGCGACGACTTCCCCGAACCGGAGACACCGGTGATGACGGTGAGCTGGTTATGGGGAATGGAAAGCGAAATGTTTTTCAGATTGTGGACCCGTGCGCCACGAATCCGGATCGAGTCTTGCACGCGAGTAGGAAGCGTTCTTCTTCAGTATAAACCGCTTTGTGGAGCAGGCGTTTTCGCCTGCAATCGCTGGGTGCGCTTCTGCCCCGTGCTGCTCAGAAATGCCACGTCCAGGTTGCCAGGCCGGTGATGTTTCGGTTGTCGTCGGTTCCCTTGAGGCCGAAATCGCCGGCTCCGGTCTTGAGGCTGGCATCCACGGAGCCGCCGGTGATCTTGCCGCCGGTGTCGATGGCGCCCAGTCCGAAAGTTACGCGGCTTTTGTCCAATCCGATGCTGAGGTGCAAATCGATCTTCTTGGTGGCCGTCATGTCCGTCGCGGCTCCGGTAATCGTCACTCCGCCCGTTTTCACCACCACCTGTCCACTGACCTTCTGCACCTGCGCACCGGTGGCGACTACTCCCAGGCTCACGCTCACCTGCAACTGCTGCCACTTTTCGGTGGCGATCACACCCGCTCCCAGCACCTGCTTATCCGGTTGAAATTGCAGCATCTGAGCCTGCAAGGTGAACTTGCCGACCTTGAAAACCTGGATCGGCTTGTTCTTGATCTGCCCGACGACGGCATTGAGGACGGTGCCGCCGGTCTTGGTAGCGTAGAGTGCCACCGCGCCGCCGACCACCAGGGCGATTCCGGTGATGAAGACGACGGCCTGGTTCTTGTCGACCCATACGCCCATGGGAGTGGAGTTGGCGGCCGCCTGGAAGTCCTTAATGGCTTTTTCGAGCTTCTTGTAAGCCGGCGAATCCTTGATCTGCTGCAGTGCCGCATCGCCGGCCTTTCCTCCCGCGGCACTCACAATGGCGTTCAACAAATCCTGCGCGTCCTTGGCGGTCAGGGTGTTGGTCGCAATGGCTGCATTTTGCTTCAGGGCAAAACTCTCCAAGGTGGATTGGATGGCGTCCTGCACCGGTTTGGCGGATAAGCTGTTCTGCAGCAGGGTGGGAAAATTCGCGGCTTGCTGGCCCACCAGGTCGAATGCCAGCACCACCACTTGAGTGGTGGCGTCGTCCAGAGTCGAGCCGGGTGTCGTGGGCATCGAAGCCATAACGTACCTCCGGACTGGTTTATACCACCGTGCGCACAACAGGTCCAGCGCAGCAGTACCAGATGGCCGGGCGCGGCGGTAGCCTTTCCGGGGCGGGCAACGGTATCCTATGAGCATGAAGGTTCGAGCGTTGGTATGGGCGGGCGCGATGGCGCTTTGGGCGCAATCCGCCCCGGTGACGGTATCGCTGAGCGCGCCGGTGAAGGGTCCGGTGGAACTGACGATCCGCAACCATGGGCGCGCGGCGGTTACGGCATATGCGGTGACGGTGAGCTACACGGCGAATGGAAACACGGCGACCCAGGATCTGATCTGGGATTCCATGCTGCGGCTTTCCACGCCCGACCTTGAGCCCAATGAGGCAGCCGTGCGGCGGGTGGCGATTTCTCCCGCCAACGCTTCGGTAGCGCTGCGCGCGGTGGTTTTCGCCGACGGCCGGACGAGCGGGGAAAGTGCGTGGGTAGGGCGCATTGCGAGCGAGCGGCGGTTTGCCCTGGCAACCATCGATGGCGTGCGCCAAATCCTGCCCGCCGCCAAGCCCGAGGATCTGGAAGCCGCCCACCGGGAAAAGCTGGCTACCGCTGCCGGACCGGAGCAGAGATCCTTGATCGACGCTTACTACCGCCTGGCGACGCCGCGCCATGCCCGCGACCTCGACCTGCTGCGCGCCCGGCTGGCGGGGGCGGTTAGCCCAGCCGTCAACTGAACCGCAAGACCGCCCCCTTTGGTCGCGGCTCGGTAGCGGCCTACTGAACGGTCGTCTTGATGGTGATGACCTGACCGGTAGGCTTGACCTCGACCTGGACGGAGCCGGAGGTGGCGCTGTCGCCGGCGTGAATTGTCAGCACGGCACGATCGCCGGCCTTGACCTGGGCCTGGTCGATATGGACTTCGACGCCGGGCGCGGTGGAACGTGCCGCCAGGGTGACGGGGCCGGGGCTGGAATTGGAAATCGCCACTTCCGCGGAGGCGCCCGGGGCCAGCTTGACCTCGCTCTTATCGGCCTTCACCATGCTGTAAAATTGCTGGACGCTGGTGGCGATGGGCGGCAGCGCAACCGGCTTAGCCGTCTGGTCCGGGTACGGGCCGGGGGTCATACGGCCAAATGGGGAATCGTTCATGCGATTCTTGTCCACGTACCAATACCAGTCGCCGTTTTCCAGCTTCCAAAAGCTGGGAATGGGGAAGATCATGGCCTTGCCTGCGAATTCCGGAAAAGGTACCCTCTGCTCGCACTTCACCAGCGCTTCGGCCTTTCGAAAATCGTCGGAATACTTGATGCTGACCAGTTCGAAGCTCAGGTAGTGCGGCTTGTTCCCGGCGTAAAAATAGTCTTTGGTGTCTTCGGCGACCAGGGCCTCCGCCTTGCGAAACTCGCCTTTGACGTGGTCCTGGTAGAATTCGCCGATGCGGGCACGGAGCGCCCGGTCGACATCGGCCGGCGGCTTGTTAAACAGGTCGGCGGGCTTGTCCTGGGCCAGGGCTGCGCCGGCCAACGCGGCAAGCAAAGCAATCGTCCGCATAATTTCCATTGTAAGACGTGGCATCGCGGCGAAAAGTTGGCGCGCCGATGCGGCCAGAATGATTGCGGCCCGGGCGCCGGACCAGGCAGAAACGGCCGGCCAGGGGAATCGCAAGCCGCAGTGCTGTCCGCAGCGTGCCGGAGAGGGCACAATGAGCCAAAAACTCCCATTTTTCGGAACCATCGAGATGCCCGCAGATCCAACAGTTTGGGGGGCAAAAACGGTGAGATGTGATAAACTGAAAGGCGAATGGTCATGAACGGGTTTCCAAAACCTGTAACGACTTTTGTGGTCTTCTCGTCGATACTAGCGTAAGCCGGCTTTTTTGTACGGTTAAGAACTGGGGACTGTTGTCATGGCTGACTTGTCGCAACCTAACAATCCGTTCGATGACCACCTGTCACGATTGCTGCCGGCGGAAATCGAAGAACCCTTTTACAAGTCGTTCATCCAAACGATCAGGGACCTGATTCACCCTCCGCAGCTTCCCCCTCTAGTGATTACCTCCAAGCCGGTTGCCGTGAAAGACATCTGGGGCCTGTACGGACGCCAGAAGAAGTCTTTCATGATGTCCACCGGCGGCCAGATCGCCCTCGCGACTCTGGTGGTGGTGGTCATGTCGACCAAACCGGCCCAGAAGGTGATCGCCAATGCAACCTCGCTGATTCTGCCAGCGGACATTCCGCCGGATCTGGCGATGGCGCCCAAGAAACAGACCTCCCAAGGCGGTGGCGGCGGTGGCGACCGCTCGCTGACTCCGGCGAGCAAAGGGCGGCTGCCGAAGGTTGCCCCAAGGGAGTTCACGCCTCCTTCGGCGGTGATTAACAATCCCAACCCGAAGCTGGCGATGGATCCGAGCATACTGGTGCCTCCGGACGTTCCTCTGCCGAACGTCAACATGAACCAGTACGGCGACCCGCTTTCCAAATTCGGTGGCGCCTCCAACGGCACCGGTTCGGGCGGCGGCATCGGTTCGGGAACGGGCGGCGGCGTCGGTTCGGGCAAGGGCGGTGGGTTCGGTCCCGGCGAAGGCGGCGGCTATGGCGGCGGCGTTTTCCGCGTGGGCGGCGGCGTCTCGGCTCCCGCACTGCTCTTCAAAGTGGAGCCGCAGTACTCCGAAGAAGCCCGCAAGGCCAAGTTTCAGGGCACCGTGACGCTGTACATCGAAGTCGATCCCAATGGGCGCGCCACCAATATCAGGGTGGTCCAGAGTCTCGGCCTGGGGCTGGATGAAAAAGCGGAAGAAGCCGTGAAGCAGTGGAAGTTCCGTCCAGGCTACAAGGACGGCAAGCCAGTCACGGTAGCGGCGACGATCCAAGTCAACTTCCGGCTGCTGTAGGCGCACCACCGAGCCGCGACCACAAGGAAGCGGTTTTTCGCCGTGGTTATTGCGCGCTCCCAGCACCGCATTCCGGACAGGGGCAGATTTCCCGAAAGTGGTCGAAGGAATAGATGCCGGAATTGTGTCCGTCGCTCCAGTGGATGCGGACGGCATAATGGCCCACCGGCTCGGCGGTCAGAATCTTGAGCGCCGGCTGGAACATGGGAAAGGGAGAGGCAGGGGGTTCGGCTTGCGGCTGGCGGGGCGGCGTTCCGTGGGCGCCGGTGCAAGCGGCGCAGGGGCATTTATCGCGCAGGTACACCAGCGGGTATTCGCTGCGATGGCCGTCTTTCCAATCGATCTTGATGCCCTTGGACTTCGAAATGGCGATGTGTTCCGGTTCGGTGGCTGGGGTCATGTTCAGTTGAGTAAGCGCTCGACGTCGCGCACCCCGGAAATGCGGCGCATGGCCGCCACCAGCTTTTCGAGCTGCTTTTTGTCCCGCACCTCAACGGTCATTTCCACCACGCCGCCGTCCTGGTCCAGCTCCGGCTTGGCCTGCAGACTGCGAATATTGGTATTCTCATCGGAAAGCAGGGCGGTAAGCTCGCTCAGCATGCCGGGGCGATCGTCGGTATGCAGCACGATGCGCACCGGGAAGGCGTCCTCGGCGGTGCGCACCCATTCCACTTCGATCTTGCGCTCCACGTCGTACATCAGGTTCTGCACGTTGGGGCACATCTTGGA
>JBKQIF010000061.1:0-18069 GCA_052148435.1 Bryobacteraceae bacterium | reverse complement strand
CCCTACAAGTCGAACTGAATCCCTTGCGCCAGCGGCAGTTGTTCCGACCAGTTGATGGTGTTGGTCTGCCGCCGCATATACGCCTTCCAGGCGTCGCTCCCCGATTCGCGTCCGCCGCCGGTGTCTTTCTCCCCGCCGAAGGCGCCGCCGATTTCAGCGCCGCTCGTTCCCAGATTGACGTTCGCGATCCCGCAGTCGCTGCCGCGGTGGCTCAAAAAGGTCTCGGCGGAGATCAGGCTGCTAGTGAACATCGCCGACGACAGGCCCTGTGGCACGTCGTTGTGCCAGCGCACGGCTTCATCCAGGCCGTCGAACTCCACCAGGTACAAAATGGGGGCGAAGATCTCCTCTTTGAGAATGGGCATGTCGGGGCGCGCGCGCACCAAAGTTGGCTCGACGAAACAGCCCCGGAGCTTGCCTCCGCCGCTCAGGATCTCGCCGCCCTGCTCGCGGATACGGCGTATCCCGTCCATCATATCGTCCACGGCGCGGAGGTTCACCAGCGGTCCCATCAGGGTGGTCGCGTCCAACGGATCGCCGACCCGCGCCTGCCGGTAGGCGTGCGCCAGCGCCTCGGTCATGCGCGAGGCGATTCCGGACTGGAGGAACGCGCGGCGGGTAGTGGTGCAGCGCTGTCCCGCCGTGCCCACCGCGCCGAACAGGATGGCGCGCAGGGCCAGGTCGAAATTGGCGTCGTTCATGACGATTACGCCGTTGTTGCCGCCCAGCTCCAGAATGCTCCGGCCCAGCCGCCGCGCCACCGCTTCGGAAACATGGCGGCCCACCTCGGTCGATCCGGTGAAGCTGACCAGCGGAATGCGCGCGTCGCCGATCAGGGCCTCACCCACTGTCCGGCTGGGCCCGATCACAAGATTGAAGATGCCCTTCAGCCCATGGCGGTCCGTCACCTGGTTGCAAATCTTCTCGACCGCGATCGCCGTTAGCGGCGTCTCCGAGGACGGGCGCCACAACACGCAATCGCCGCACACCGCGGCAATCAGCGCGTTCCAGGACCACACCGCGACTGGAAAATTGAAGGCGCTGATCACGCCCACCACGCCCAACGGATGCCATTGTTCGTACATGCGGTGGCCGGGCCGCTCGCTCACCGTGGTCAGGCCGTACAACTGGCGCGAAAGCCCCACGGCGAAGTCGGCGATATCGATCATTTCCTGCACTTCGCCCTGGCCCTCGGCGAGGATCTTGCCCATTTCGAGCGTCACCAGCGCGCCCAGGTCCGCCTTGCGCGCGCGCAGCACGTTGCCGATTTCGCGCACGATCTCGCCCCGCTTCGGCGCCGGCACCATACGCCATTCCGGAAACGCCTCGCGCGCCCGTTCCACGACGCAGTCGTAGTCGGCCACCCCGGCCATCCGCACCCTTGCCAGCGTTTCGCCGGTCGCAGGGTTCACGGAGGCAAGTTCGTCGCCAGCGGGACTGGGAATCCAGGCGCCATAGCAGGCCCCCGAATTAACCGGCTCGATTTCGAGCCTCTCGAAGATTTCGCGGATGGAAGCGTTGGCGGTTGGCACGGTTTTATTGTAATGGCGTGACGAGCGCGGGGGTGGGGGCGCTAGTTCAGCGGCTCGGGGCCTTACGCGGCCAAGTGACTGGATGAGGCCCGCTGGTTTTACTTCCGAGTAGTGGCTCCGATGACGTCCTTGGAACTTCCGATCCGAAAAGGCCGGCGTATGGGGATAGCACAAGCGGCGGCCGTGCGGGTGCTACAAGAGCTGAAGGGCCAAATCCGTGTCCCGACAGATTATTTTGCTCCCCTGCGTATTTGCGAGGATTCCGTCCAGGTTCAGAATCGCGTCGTCTGCCGAAACGAGAAGGTCGGCATCAAATGCAATTGCAGTTGCCACATGAAGCGCATCAGCGGCGCGAATGCCACGGGTCTGAAGATCGAGTTGCTGCAGCTGAAGGCGGACGGTCCCGGACGTCAAGTCTAGCACCGAAAGGTTGAATAGCTCAACTACAATCTGGACCTGCGTCGTTATTGACCGTGCCGCCGGAATCAACAACGTATCGGCACGAGAAATACCTTTTGCGGATTGCGCGAGCAGCCGATACAACGCTTCTTCAACCTCGTAGTATGTCAAGCACGAGGTGGCGCCGATATGGAGTCTGCCGACTTTTTCGAACAGCCGTTCGGCATCAGCGGCAATTTCCGAAGGGGAGCGCCCTCGCCGTCCAGACGATCTCAGAAGTGCGTTCGCGCTTCCGCGGGTGCTGAGGTAATCAATGAATACCCCAGTATCGAGGTAGACGCGCACTATGCGGCCAGGAGCTGCGTAACGAGTTCTTCAGGCGTGACAACCTGGGGCTTCTCAGCGGTCACCAAAGTCTTCAGTAGTGCGTCCCGGGTAACAAAGAAGTCGCAGTCGACAGCGCTACTGAGGATGAGAATGTCGTTGGAGTGGGCCAAGCGATTTCTCAGGGCTCGTACCCGCGGCAGGAGAGCTTCGGCCTTTGCGAAATCCACCGGCAGCACTCGGAAATGGTCTCGGATTCGCTCGAACTCAGGCTGGCCAGCGGCATCCGCAGCGAGAAGTAATTCCTGAAGCACAATAGGGTTTACGGCGAAACGGATGCGGCCTTCGGCCTCAGCGGAGAATAACTGCGCAGCCGACGGCTCGCCCCGAAGGTATCCGATGATCACGTTAGTGTCCAGGAACACAAGCGGCCGCTTGCGATCGGAATGTTCACTCCGTTCGAGCGGCTCGGGCTTCGCCACCTGTTCCACTTCTTCATTGTATGCGAAACCTAATCTTTGTAGCACTGAACACTTGCTCTTAGAGCCGCGGACGCGGGCGTTGGAATGACCCGTGGCGCCCCTGTTCCTAATCCGGGGACGGGACGTTTCCAACGTGGAACCCCTATGCCGCAGGCTGCGGTTGGTAGCGCTTTACCCGAATCTTCTTCTCGCGGCTGCGGGTGCGGGCGATGTCGTAGGAACTCTGCATTCTCATAAGGGTGTCCATATCGACGCCGAACGCCTTCTCGAAGCGCAAGGCCATGTCGCCGGAGAGATCGGCCTTGGCGTTTAGCAGACTGGAAAGGGTTGGGCGGGATACGCGAAGAATCCTCGCCGCACCTGCCACCGTAAGGTCGTGAGCCTCGATAATCTCGGTCCGCAAAAAGCTGCCAGGATGAACCGGGTTTAGCATCCGCATGGTCTTGTCCTCAGTGATAGTCTTCATAATCGACATCCAATATCTCGCCGTCCTTGATCTGGAACGTCAGGCGCCAGTTGCGCGTAACGTTGAGACTCCAGACTCCCTTGCGGTCTCCGGTGAGCTGGTGAGCTTTCCACAAGGGGAAAGCACGCAGTTTTTCCGGGTCCTGCATGTCCTGCAAGAAAGTCAGCATTGCGCGGAGTTTGTCCACGCCATCGGGAGGCAGTCCTTTCGTGCTGTCCTCCAGGTAGAGCCGTCTCAGGCCTTTATGGACGAAGCTCCTTATCTTCACCCTTCTACCGTAGCCCGTTGCCTTACACCTGTCAATTCACTGATTGCGCCCCGGACGGGGAGCGAGGCAACCGGCGCAGCTCTGACCGCGGCGCGATCCTCGATGTGTACCGCCGTTTGTTCCAGTCGCCAGCCCCCAGGTATTCGCCACAGTGCTATTCTCGAAAAAACCATGCGAAAGTCGATTGGGATTCTCCTTTTTCTCCTTCCTCTAGGAGCGCAGAACTTCGATCCGAAATTCTATGCGGGGCTGCGCTGGCGCTCCATCGGGCCATACCGCGGCGGGCGGACGGTGGGCGCGGCAGGCGTCGCCGGCCAGCCCAACGTGTTTTATATCGGCGTCAATAACGGCGGCGTTTGGAAGACGGATGACGCCGGACGCACCTGGTTTCCGGTTTTCGACGATCAGGCCACCGGCTCGATCGGCGATGTAGCGGTGGCGCCGTCGGACCCGAACACGGTCTACGTGGGCTCGGGCGAAGGGCTCCAGCGGCCGGACCTTGCGGTGGGCGACGGCATGTACCGCAGCACGGACGCGGGCAAGACATGGCAGCACCTGGGACTGCGCGACGGGCAGCAGATCGCCCACATCATCGTGGATCCGCACAATCCGCGGCGTTTGTTCGTGGCCGTGCTGGGGCATCCTTACGGGCCCAACCCGGAGCGCGGCGTGTACCGATCGACCGATGGCGGCGATCGCTTCGAGCGGGTGTTATACAAGGATGAGCACACCGGCGCGGTGGATCTGGCTTTCGACCCGCGCAATGCCGCCCTTGTTTACGCGGTGCTCTGGCAGGCGCGCCAGGGCCCTTGGGAGAACGGGGAGTTCTCGGGCCCGGGCAGCGGCCTGTTTCGCTCCACCGATGGCGGCGCCACCTGGAAACAGCTCACCGGCGGCCTGCCGGGGTTCGACCAGGGGCTGGGACGCATCGGCATCGGCATTGCGCCTTCGAACGGGAACCGTATGTACGCGCTGGTGGAAGCGGGGAGCAACACCGGCGGACTGTACCGCTCCGATGACGCCGGCGCCACCTGGAAGCGGGTCAATAACGAAAACCGCATCTACGGCCGCGGCAGTGATTTCGCCTGCGTGCGGGTGGACCCTCGCAATCCCGACGTCATCTACGTTGCCAACACTTCGACCTACCGATCCACCGATGCCGGCCAGAGCTTCACCGCCATCAAGGGCGCGCCGGGCGGCGACGATTATCACACCATCTGGATCAACCCGCAGAATCCCGATATCATTCTGCTGGCCGCGGACCAGGGCGCGACAATCACCGTCAATTACGGCCGCACCTGGAGTTCCTGGTACAACCAGCCCACGGCGCAGTTTTACCACGTGGCTACCGACAACGAATTCCCCTACAACGTGTATGGCGGGCAGCAGGAAAGCGGCTCGGCGGGGGTTTCGAGCCGGGGCAACGACGGCCAGATCACCTTCCGCGAATGGCACCCGGTGGGGGCGGAAGAGTACGGCACCATCGCGCCCGATCCGCTGGATTCCAATCTGATTTACGGTGGCAAGGTGAGCCGCTACAACCGCGCGACGGGCGAAGTGAAGCAAGTGGGACCGGGCCGGGGCAGCTACCGTTTTCTGCGCACGGCGCCGCTGCTGTTTTCCACCGTGGACCCGCGGGTGCTGTTGCTGGGCGCGCAGGTCCTGCTCAAGACCACCAACGGCGGGGAAACGTGGAGCGCCATCAGCCCGGACCTCACGCGCGAAACGTCCGACGTTCCGGAAAGCGTGGCGGTGTACGCCGAGGCGGCGAAGAAGCAGTTGGCGGCGCGCCGCGGCGTGATCTACGCTATCGCGCCGTCGCGCCGCAACGTCGATACCATCTGGGTGGGCACCGACGACGGCCTGATTCAGCTTACCCGCGACGGCGGCAAGAACTGGAAGAACGTGACGCCGCCGGAGCTGACGGCGTGGAGCAAGATCTCGCAGCTCGACGCTTCCTATTTTGACGACGACACGGTGTACGCGGCGGTGAACCGCTTCCGCCTGGACGATCAGCGCCCGCACATCTACCGCACCCACGATGGCGGCGCCACGTGGCGGGAGACGGTGCGGGGACTGCCCGCGGGTCCGGTGAATGCGGTGCGCGAAGACCCGGTTCGCAAGGGGCTGCTGTACGCCGCCACGGAACTGGCGGTTTACGTTTCGTTCAACGACGGCGACGACTGGCAGCCGTTGCGCCAGAACATGCCGGCCACTTCGATTCGGGACCTGGTGGTTCACGGCGACGACCTGGTCGTGGGCACGCACGGCCGCGGCTTCTGGATTCTGGACGATATTTCGCCTCTTCGGCAATTGACCGCGGAAGCGGCCACGGCGGCGGCCCGGCTTTTTGCGCCGCGGGTGACGTACCGGTTGAACCGCGACACCAATACCGATACGCCGCTGCCGCCCGAGGAGCCGGGGGGGCAGAATCCGCCGGACGGGGCGATTCTGTATTACTACCTGAACACGGCCAGTTCCGGCCCGGTGACGCTGGAAGTCCTGGATGCCGCCGGCGGCGTGGTGCGACGCTTTGCGAGTACCGGCCAGCCCGCGCAGCCGGACCCGCTGCTCAACGTGCCCACGTATTGGATCCGTCCC
Organism: Bryobacteraceae bacterium; assembly: GCA_052148435.1. Classification (GTDB taxonomy): domain Bacteria; phylum Acidobacteriota; class Terriglobia; order Bryobacterales; family Bryobacteraceae; genus JBEKYD01. The sequence continues at coordinate 11,997 of JBKQIF010000061.1, read as the reverse complement.
TTTCAGCCGCTCTCCGCCGAGGCCGGCATGCATCGGTTCGTCTGGGACCTGCACGCCGCGCCCGCCGGCGGGGGTGGGCGCAGGGGCGGCGAGCATTCCATCGCCGCTATCTACCAGGACACGCCCGGCGCCCAAGGCGAATGGATGCCTCCGGGCACATATACCGTAAGGCTGACGACCGGCGGCGCGAGCTATACGCAATCGCTGGTGGTGAAGCCCGACCCGCGCCAGCGGTAGGCGGGCTTTCGGCTCATACGGCAACTACGGGACATTGGCTACGTACACGTACACCATTCCACTCATAGTGAATAGCTCTGTGCCCAGGCCGGCCGACTGGTACACAGGCTCGATATTGTAAAGCGTGAACCCCGCGGTGCACGGAGACGGGAAGCAGGAAAGGCTTACCGGCGGCGCCGGAGTCTGAAGGTCCACTTGTAAGACGAATGGAGTCGCCTGCACGACGTTTGTCACCGTCCATCCGTTGTCCGTATAGAGCTGAGCCACTGCGTTGAGAGTCTCCGGGTTCGGCGCGAGGCCGTTCACGAGCTCCGTCGGCGCGAGGCCGTTCACGAACACCGAGACGATCGCGCCGAGCTGCGCCGGGTTGGCGGGAGAGTTCAGGGACCCGTCCGCGTTGAGAGCCACCGCGACAAATCCCGGCGAATCGCCGCTGCCGGGAAAGGTCTGCGGAATATTCAGAAAGAGACTGGGATTAGTCGAGGTCATGGGGACCTCCCGCAGCGGCCCGGCTACGCCGTTCACCGTCACCTGCATCGCCGCGGGGAAGTCCGCGCCAAACGGTACGGCAAAGTTGATCTGGGTCGAAGAAACGTACAGCAGCGGGGCGGCGACGCCGCCGAAGCTGACGCTCACTCCGGCGAGCCTGGTGGTCGAACTATCCGCGGCGCCCGTTCCTGCGGCCGGGCCGAGCCCGGCTCCAAAGACGGTCAGCAGTTGATTGGGAGCCGCGGGACCCGCCGGGGCCAGGTTGGACGCGGAGGCCACACAGAGGATCTGGGGCGTCCCCGCGGGCGGTGCGGGTTGCGAGAAATCGACCGCGCCAAGGTAAGCGCCCGCCAGCGACACCGGCCCGAAGTCCGGCAGCGTGAGCGCATTCGGCGTGAACGGAAAATCGGGGAGATTGGTGGCTCCCGCGATCCACAGCGTGGAACCGGAGAGCGCCACGGCAGCGGCGGTGAGCGTGGAACCTCCGATGAATTGCGTGCCCAGCACATTGCCCGACGTGGCATCGACCTGAGAGACGTACGCGGCGCTTCTGACGTTTTCGGTGGACAGGAGTGCCTCGCTGGTCAGGTTGGGCAAGCAAACGTTGGGAATGTTCGCCAGCGCCGGAATGGTGGCTGAAATCAGGAAGCCTCCCAGGTAACCGGTTTCGCCACCGACATACACGGATCCATTAGTGTCCACTTGCACGCCTGCGCCGCCCGCGGGAATCGAAAACAGCAGCGTCTGGCCCGCCGGATCGAGCTTCGATAGGAACGGCAGTCCCGCAAAAACCGGAAAAAACACGGGCGTCGGCGGCTGGACGGGAACAGTGACAGTGAAAGGGTAAGTAGGTCCCGCGGATCCGGTGAGATAGACGTTACCCGCGCCGTCCACGGCCAGGCCGTGGTTGATCGTGTTGCCGCTGCCCGAAACCGCGGTCGAGTAGATCAGCCTGGAACCGCTGGGATCGACCTTCGTAACGTATTGGTTCGCTCCCTGAAAAGAGCCCGTGCAAGGAGCATAGCAAGTGAGGAAGGCCGGGAACGTGGCCTGATAAGTCCCCGGCGTGGTCGGATAGTCGAGCAGATAAGTCGTGCCCGCCACGTAAATGTTGCCCGATGAGTCGAGCGCAATGGCGCTGCCGCCGATTCCAGTCGCGGAAAAGACGGTCTTCGTGCCGGTTGGGTCGAGCTCCAGCAAATAGGGATGATTCGCCGTATTGGGGATGCTATAGGCGCCGGCGGTCGACGGAAACCCCTCCGTCACGCTGTTTCCGCTCACCAGGATCCGGCCCGCGGCGTTGACCGCAACGGCCTGGGCAGCGCTATTGGTCGAAGCGCCGAGAAGATCGGAGAACACCAGGACGCCGCTGGCATCGAGCTTGGCCACAAAGGATCGCTGGTCGGCCGGACCGGTAGGCGCCGTCCCCAGATTGCCGCCGCTGGTGACGGGAAAATCCGGAGATGCGATCGACCCCGCGACATACGCATTGCCCGCGCCATCCACCGCGATGGCATTGGCGTAGTCGGCAACCGAACCGCCCAGGTAGCGCACGTAAAGGTACTGGCTGGCTTGCGGGTTCAGCTTCACCACCAGCACAGTGGTCTGCGCCGTCGCCGGATCCACGATCGCATTTCCGGCCATATAGATGTTTCCGGATGAGTCCGTGGCGATCGCCGTGGGCGTGAAGGCGTCCCGCAGATACGTGGAATACGTCAGCACTGGGAAGGTGGGTGCGGAAGCCGCGAAAGCCAGCCCTGAACAGAAAAAGAACGCGCTCCAACGAATAAGCATGTGGGTTTCTCCGGGGGCGCGGATTTTCCAATGCTATCAAAAGTAACCACTCCGTGCCGCAACCGCCCGTCCCACTCCGAATTTATTGCCCGGCGCTTACAGCTACAATGGAGACTTCCAGCCGCAAGGAGTAAACCACCTTTTATGTTTCGCATTCTCCGCACCAGAGCCCTGGGACGCAATATCAAGCTCTTCGAGATTGAAGCGCCCCGCATCGCGTCGAAGCAGAAGCCCGGGCAATTCGTCATCCTGCGCCTGCACGAGCGCGGCGAGCGCATCCCCTTGACGATCGAGGGTTCCGACCCGAAGAAAGGCTCGATCACACTGGTGGTGCAGTCGATCGGGAAGACCACGACGCTGATGAATTCGCTCGATGCGGGCGATGTCATTCTGGATGTCGTCGGACCGCTCGGAAAGCCTTCCGAGATCCGCAACTACGGCCTGGCGGTGGTGATCGGCGGCAGCGTCGGTACCGCCGTCGCCCTTCCCACGGCGCGCGCTCTGAAAGAGGCCGGCAATCATGTGATTGGCATTACCGGCTCGCGCAGCAAAGACCTGTTGGTGCTCGAAGACGAGTTTCGCGCCGTCAGCCACGAAACTTTTGTGATGACCGACGACGGCAGCTACGGCGAGCAGGGGCTGGTGACCAAGAAGCTGCAGGAACTGATCGACAGCGGTTTGAAGATCGACCTGGTGCTCGCCATTGGGCCGGTGCCCATGATGCGGGCGGTATGGAACGTCGCCCGGCCGCATGGCATCAAGACCGTCGTAAGCCTGAACTCGATCATGGTCGACGGCACCGGCATGTGCGGCGGCTGCCGCGTGCTGGCCGGCGACAAGAGCAAGTTCGCCTGCGTGGATGGGCCGGAGTTCGATGCGGCGGACATCAACTTCGACGTGCTGATCCAGCGCAACAATATGTACCGCGGAGACGAGAAGCGTTCGCTCGACAGGTTCGTTGCCAACCCCGAGGAGGATCTGAAATTGATGCACGATCTGCGCAGCCGCGCCGACGCCGGGCGCTGTCAGTTGGAGACGCTGGAAGCGGCGGCGAAACGGGAGGTCTCCGATGCCATCGCATAACCCTCTCGCCAATCGCGATCGGATGAAAATTCAGCGGCAGCACATGCCGGAGCAGGACGCGGTGGAACGCGGCCGCAACTTCAAAGAGGTCAACCTTGGCCTTCCCGAGCAGGTAGCGAAGATCGAGGCACAGCGCTGCCTGGCGTGCGAGAAGACTACCTGCATTACCGCGTGCCCGGTGGGGGTGAAGATCAAGGACTTTGTGGACCTGGTGCTGGCGGGGGATTATATCGGCGCGGCGCGGAAAATTCGCGAGGACAATTCCCTGCCGGCGGTCACCGGACGGGTTTGCCCGCAGGAGGACCAATGCGAAGGCAAGTGCGTGCTGGCGAAGAAAGGTTCTTCGCTGGCGATCGGCTACCTGGAGCGGTTCGTGGCGGATTATGAGCAGTCGACCGGCCAACTCGGCCTGCCGGCGATTGCGGCGCCGACGGGAAAGAAAGTTGCCATCGTGGGCAGCGGTCCGGCCGGCCTGAGCTGTGCGGGCGATCTGATTCAAAAGGGGCACAAGGTCCGGGTATTCGAGGCGCTGCACGAAATCGGGGGCGTCTTGATCTACGGCATCCCCGAGTTTCGGTTGCCCAAGGACATTGTGCGGCAGGAGGTCGACAATCTGCGCCAGATGGGCGTGGAATTCGAGACCAACGTGGTAGTGGGAAAGACAGTGACGATCGATGAACTGATGCAGGAAGAAGGCTACGATGCCGTCTTTCTCGCGACGGGAGCCGGGCTGCCGCAGTTCCTCGGCGTTCCGGGCGAACATCTGAACGGAGTTTACTCGGCCAACGAGTTCCTGACGCGGGTCAACCTGATGCGCGCCTACCAGTTCCCCGAATACGACGAGCCGGTCTACGACTGCCGAGACAAGGACGTGATCGTGGTGGGCGGCGGCAACACCGCGCTCGACGCGGTCCGTACCGCGCTGCGGCTGGGTGCGCGCTCCGCCTCCATTTTCTATCGCCGCACGGAAGCCGAGATGCCCGCCCGCAAAGAAGAGGTAGCCCACGCCAAGGCGGAGGGGGTCCAGTTCCACTTTCTGGTGAATCCGCTGGTGTTCGAGGGCGACGAAAAGGGATGGGTGAAAAGCGCTACCTGCAGCCGGATGGAACTGGGCGAGATGGACGCTTCCGGCCGGCGGCGTCCGGTACCGGTCCAGGGCTCGGAGTTCGAAACGCCGGTTTCGCTGGTGGTTATCGCGGTAGGCACCACGGCCAATCCGCTGGTGCAATCCACCACCCCCGATCTGGCCACCAACAAACGCGGCTACATCGTGGCCGATGGCGACAGCCAGAAGACGTCGAAACGCGGAGTCTTTGCCGGCGGCGACATTGTCACCGGCGGGGCCACCGTGATTCTGGCCATGGGCGCCGGACGCAACGGGGCCAAGTCGATCCACGACTATTTGACCACGGACGTCTTTTAGGTAGCACAGGCTTTAGCCTGTGTCTGGAATTTACATATTTTCGCAGGCTGAAGCCTGTTCCACCATCTTTCCATGTCCCATGCGCAAGTGCGTGTCGAGACGAGTCTCGACACGGCACGCACGAGTGCGTGCGCCACGTCGGCCTCCAGGAGTTGGCATGGTTATTTCATGACAAGGCTTTAGCCTGTGTCTGGAATTTACATATTCTCACGGGCTGAAGCCTGTGCCACCATCTTTCCATGTACGCGCGCCCGCAATGCGTTATAAATGCTAGATCCGGTCAGGAACGTGGGCCAGGATGAATTGGAAAAGAGGTCTTGCATATGATTCGTCGTTCCTCGGCGGCATTGCCGGCGGCGTTGCTCACGGCACTGCTTACTGTCTGGGCGGCATCCGCGGCGCCGCCGCCGGCTCAAGCTAAAAAGGGCAAACCGGCCCCGGCTTCGGGGTCGGCCGCGGCGGCGCCGGCCCCCCAAGAGCAAGACGAAGAATACACCAGGCTGATCCACGAGTATCTCCAGGACGCGCGCTTCTCGACCGAGCTGGTGGACCACATGCCGGCTTCGGCTACCGTACCCTCGCCGCTCAAGTTCCTGGGCCGGATTCCCGGCAAGCCTGGCGAGCTCACCCACGCGTCCGACATCGAACGCTACTACCAGGCGCTGGCCAAGGCGTCTCCCCGCGCCCGTTTCTGGAAAATGGGAACCACCGAGGAAGGCCGCGACATCGTCGTGCTCGCCATCGCCGATGAAGCCACGCTCCAGGACCTCGACAAGTACAAAGACATGCTGGCCAAGCTGGGCGATCCGCGCAAGATCGCCCCGGAGCAGGCCAAACAACTGGTTCACGCCGCCAAGCCCATCTACTGGATCAACAGCGGCATTCACTCGCCCGAAACCGGCGGCCCGGAAATGCTCATCGAGCTGGCCTACCGGCTGATCGTCGAAGAGACCCCTTTTATCCGGCAGATCCGCAATAACCTGATCACCTTCATCACGCCCGTGCTGGAAGTGGACGGCCGGGAAAAAGTGGTGGACGCGTACTACTACGGCAAAGAGCACGGCGCGGCCCGCAATTCGTTGATGATGTACTGGGGCAAATACGTTCAGCACGACAACAACCGCGACGGCATGGGCCAATACCTCCAGTTGACCCGGAGTTTCACCCGCGGCGTGCTGGAATGGCACCCCACCATCCTGCACGACCTGCACGAAAGCGAGCCCTATTTATACATTTCCACCGGCACCGGGCCCTACAACGTTTCGCTCGATCCGATTTCGATCGACGAATGGTGGCTGCTGGGCGAAACCGAAATCATGGAATTGGCCAAGCGCGGCGTGCCCGGCGTTTGGACCTACGGCTATTACGACGGCTGGGTGCCGAATTATCTCTTTTGGATCGCGCTGACGCACAATTCGTTCGGCCGCTTTTATGAAGTGCAGAGCTACGGTCCCGACCTTCAGCCGAACCTGCAACTGCCGGTGACCTCGACTAGCCGCGAGTGGTTCCGGCCCAATCCGCCGCTGCCCTCGGTGAAATGGGGACCGCGCAACAATACCAACATCCAGGAATCCGCCATTCTGATCGCTTTGAACCAGGTGGGCAGGAACCCTGAACTGTATCTGGAAAACTACTATCTCAAGAACCAGCGCTCCATCGACAAGGGGAAGAACGGCGCCGACAGTCCGAATGCTTGGGTGATACCGGCGGCCCAGCGGCGCAAGGCCGACGCCGCGGACATGGTCAACGAGTTGCGCCGCCAGGGCGTGGAAGTTCACACCGCCGATTCCGCTTTCGAGGCAGGCAAGCTGGAAGTGGCCGCGGGCGATTACGTCATTCGCGGCGACCAGCCTTACCGCACGCTGGTGGATATGTATACCAGCGTGCAGGCCTATGCCCCGGCTAACCCCCGGCCCTACGACGACACCGGCTGGACCATGCAATACCTGCGCGACGTGAAGCTGACCGCGGTTCACGACAAGTCGATTCTGGAGCGCGCCATGACGCTGTTGACGGCCGATGCCAAGGCCGCCGGCGGCGTGGAGGGAAGCGGCGCGGTGCTGGTGGTGGATCACACCAGCGATAACACTCTGATGCGCTTCCGCATGCTGAATCCGGCGATAGCGGCCCTGGCGGCGGAAGAGGATTTCGATCTGGACGGCCACAAGTTCCGCGCCGGCGCCATGATTCTCCCTAACGCCGACCGCGCCCACCTGGAGCCGCAGCTCAAGGACCTGGGGCTTTCGGCCTGGGCGGCAGCTTCGGCGCCGCCCGTCAAAACGCACCCGTTGACCACGCCGCGGATCGGATACGTGCACTCGTGGTCGCGTACCCAGGATGAAGGCTGGGTGCGCGCGGCGCTGGATCATTACGGCGTGCCGTACACCTACTTCGCCGACCGGAAGCTGAAGGATGGCGGACTGCGGGCCAAGTACGATGTGATCATATTCCCGCACGTCGGCGGCACGTCGCAATCCATAATCAACGGAGTGCCGGTTACGGGGAATACGCCCATCCCCTACAAGAAGACACCCGAGACGCCGAGTTTCGGCAGCCTCGATTCCACCGACGACATTCGCGGAGGCATGGGCATGGAGGGCATGGAGGAACTGTCGAAGTTCGTCCAGGAGGGCGGCCTGCTGATTACGGAAGGGTCCACCGCGGCGTTAATGGCCGAGTACGACCTGGCGGGCGGCGTCGCGGTGGAACATCCCGCCAACTTCTTCGCGCGCGGATCGATTCTGCGCGGCGTCTTCGCGGACAAAGGCAGCCCCATCGCGTATGGCTACGATGGCAAAGACCTGCCGGTGTATTTCAATCAGGATCCGGTGCTCAATGCGGCCGCTGTCGGATTGGGCGGTTTTGGCGGATTCGGCGGCGGCGGACGAGGTGCGGTCGGCCCGGTGAACGGCGGCGAAGGGCAGAACGTATTCCCCAATGTGACCACCATGAGTGTCTCTCCGCTCGATCCAAGCGAGGCTGCCGAGGCGGCGCCGGCCACCGGCGGACGAGGGGGCCGCGGCGGGCGCGGCGGACCAGGTGCGACTGCCGAAGCCGGCGGACGAGGCGCGGGCGCGAGCGAGAGTCGCCCCCGCGTGATTCTGCAATTCCCCACCAATCCCGGCGAGATGCTGCTTTCCGGAACCATCGCCGATGGCGGCGCCATATCCGGGCGGGCGGCGCTGGTGGACGTTCCGCTCGGCAAGGGCCACATTGTGATGTTCGCTTTGCGTCCTTTCTGGCGGTGGCAAACCCAGGGAACCTTCATGCTGGCATTCAACGCTATCCTGAACTGGGATCACCTGGACGCTGGCAAACCAACCGCTCCGGCGTCCCAAAACACGACTCCAGCCGGCCGGTAGGGCGGCTTTGTATTACAGTCTTCGCAGTGGGAAAGACCATCGCCTTTTGTGGTCTGTCACCCAGCTGGGGGGATGTGTCCCACTCAGCTCGACTCTTCGAGCCACCGCGCTGCCCAGTTCACGTTACAATACGGCTCGGAATGCATCCGCTGCCCGATCGGCGGAGCGACGAAACGGAGAAGAAAACTTTCTGAATGGCGGGTGCCAGCAAGCAGAACCGAAAAAAGGAACCGGCGCCTCCCGCCACCGCGCCGCAAGCCCGCCTCCCCTGGCGGCCCCATCTTGCACGCCTGGCGGCCATCTGGCTGCTGGCGCTGGCGGCTTATTCGAATTCGTTTCGCGCCGGCCTCGTTTTCGATAACGGCGTAATCATTCTGCGGGACACGCGCATCCGCGCGCTTACAGCCGAGAACCTGCGGCTGATTTTTTCCAGCGAATACTGGTCTACCAACAACTCCACCGGCCTGTATCGCCCCTTCACCACGCTCACCTATCTGTTCAATTGGGCGGTGCTGGGCAATGGCGATTCGCCCGCCGGGTACCACTGGATCAATTTCGGGCTCCACGCGCTCAACATCGGGCTGGTCTATGCGCTGGGATTGCTGCTGTTTGGCGAAGGAGCCGGCGCGGGGGTGATGGCTGGAGTAATGGCAGTGCTGTGGGCGGTCCACCCTGTGCTGACCGAATCGGTGACCAATGTAGTGGGGAGGGCCGATCTGCTGGCGGCGGCCAGCGTCCTTGCGGGGCTGCTGTGCTATGCCCGCGCACGGAGGGTCCGGCCGAACCAGCGAGGCTATTGGCTGACGGCGCTGGGGCTGATTGCCGCGGCCGGCATTTTTTCCAAGGAGAGCGCCGTCGCACTGGCGGCGGCGATGCCGCTCTGGGACTGGACATCCTCCGAATCGGTTCCGTGGAAGCGACGCTGGCCGGCCTACGCCGTGCTGGCGCCGGGCTACCTTCTGTTCTTCTGGCTGCGCGGCCGCATGCTGGCGGGAACCCGCGTCGCCCCGGTCACGGTGCTGGACAATCCGCTGATGGGCGCCGATTTCTGGACGGCGCGCGCCACCGCCATCAAGGCCCTTGGCCTGGGTCTCTGGAAGATGTGCTGGCCGCAACACCTTTCGGCGGATTACTCGTACAACCAGATCCTCGTGTTCGGCTGGAAATTCAATACGTGGCAGGATTGGCAGGCGATAATCGGCCTGTTGGTTTGCCTGGCGGCGGCGGGCGTTGCAGTATGGGGATTTCGGCGCGCTAAACCCGTTTTTTTCCTGATCGGACTGACTTTCGCCGCGTTGGCGCCCACCGCCAACCTGCTGCTGCGGATCGGAACGATTTTTGCCGAGCGCTTCTTGTACCTGCCGGCGGTGGGTCTGGCCGGTCTGGCGGCTCTCGCTCTGGGCCGGATTTGCCGCGGCCGCACCACCCCGCTGAGCATCGCGGGCGTGCTCGCGCTCGTCCTGGCCGTGCGTACCTGGCTGCGAAACGACGACTGGCGGGACGAGCGGGCGCTGTTCACCGCCGTGACAGCCGATTCGCCCTACAGCGCCAAGGGCCACTTCCTGCTCGCCTCGATGCTGGTCACCGGCGATCGCAAGCTGGTCGGCCAGGCCCTGGAACAGGGACAGCGTGCCATCGAGATTCTGCAACCCCTCCCCGATGCCCAGACCGATGCGGGCGCTTACTATATCACCGGAATGTGCCAACGGCTGGAGGGCGACGACGCCGACCCAGCCGCGCGCGCAGACTGGTACCGGAAAGCCCTCGAAAATCTCTTGCGCGCCCGCGCCATCGACCGCGCCCAGCGCCAACAACAGGACGCAATCCGATCCGATAACGTGCCAACCTACCTGGAACTGGGCCGGGTGTACGAACGAATCGGGCAGCCGGAAAAAGCCATCCCCGGGCTGCTGTTCGGCCGAGCCCTGCGGCCCATCCCGGAGTTCTCCGAGGAATTATCCCGCGTTTATGCGGACACGGGTGATATGGGGGCTGCAGCCAGATCGCTTATCGAAGGATTATTGATCGATCCGGCAGCTCCCCGGCTCACCGGTGAGCTCGGCTCCCTGTACCGCCAGGCGTATCCGCGGAGTTGCGCCGTCGGGCAAGCCGGCGCCAACGCCAGCATCGACACGGGCTGTCCGCTGGTGCGGGGCGAGATCTGCGACGCCGCGCGCCACGTAGCCGAAGCGTATCGCGCCGTCGGCCTTTCCGCCAAGGCCGCCGAGGCGCTTCGGTCGGCAGCTTCCAACTTCCAGTGCCCGGCGATGTGAGCAACAGGTTACCGAGTCTCTCCCTTTATGTTACGACACTCAATAAGTGCTCACGCCGCGAGTCAGAGCCGCGACCGTCAGGGAGCGGTTGCCGGCGATTGAAAAGATTGTTTCCCGACAGTCACTGAGCTAAGTGCGCTGCTTCGGAAGTTCGGTAACCTATTCGCGCGCAACCACTCCCTTAGAAGGCGCAAAAGAATATAGCCACAGAGGAACGCCGATGAACACGGATAAAGAAAATCAGGGCTTTATCGGCGTTCATCTGTGTTCATCTGTGGCTCGAATTTGATTTTTTCACAGGTTTTTACGGCCGCGGATCCGACTCGCGCATTTCCGAGCCGCGACAGTTGCCGCTTACGCGACCGCAATTGCGAAAGCCCGGCTCAGTGAACATCGTCCTGGCTAACTAACTGCCCGGCCCTGCGCGCCCTGCTTCGTCCCTTCCGGCCAGATCGCCGTGACCAGCAGCGCCGTGCCCACCACCACGGCGCAGCCGATCACATTGAACCAGAGGTATGAAATGCCGCCGTGGAAAAATGTCCAGAAAATGGCCGCTTCCCCGGCGATCATACCGATGAAGGTGGCCGTGCCCCGGACTTTCTTCAAAGCGAACGCGATCACGAAGCAACCCAGCAGCGATCCGTAGAATAACGACCCGACCACGTTGACGGCCACAATCAACGAGCCCAGCCGCTTGCCCCATCCGGCAAAAGCCACCGCGTAGACGCCCCAAAACAGGGTAGCCCAGCGTGCCGCCAGCAAGTGGTGATGGTCGCTGGCGTTGGGGCGAATGTGACGGCGGTAGAGGTCCACCACGGTCACCGTGGCTAGCGAGTTGATTTCACCGGAGCTGGCCGACATGGTAGCGGCGAAGACCACCGCGATCACCAGCCCCACCAGGCCGGCCGGTAGGTAACGAATGACGAAGGACAGAAAAATGTAGTTGGTATCGCTGAAGCCTTTTTCGCCGCCCATCCGCTCCACCAGGGCGGCGGCCTTGGCCCGTGCCGCGTCCACTTCGCGCTCCGCCGCGCGGTATTCCGTCACCAGGGCCGCGTTCGCGGCGGATTCGCGATGGGCGCGCGCCAGGTCGAGCGCGGCCTGCCGGCGGCGCTCGACCGCTCGCTGGTAGCTCTCTTCCAGGGCCGGATAATCGGGCGACGTCTGAATGCGCGCCAGCTCCGCGCGCTGGAATACCAGGGGCGGCCCGCTGAAGAGATAGAAGACGAACACCATGGCGCCGATGAAGAGAACGAAAAACTGCATCGGGATTTTGGCCACCGCGTTAAATAACAGCCCCAGCCTGCTTTCGGAGACGGATTTGCCGGTCAGGTAG
>JBKQIF010000060.1:0-5009 GCA_052148435.1 Bryobacteraceae bacterium | reverse complement strand
GTCCGCGCCCAGTCTTCCAGCCCCGCCCAGAGATACACGTGGGCCACGAACGCAGCCGCATAGTTCCACGTGCCCTCGTGCGGCAGCCATCCGGTTTCGGCCGGCATGTCTTCCTGGGTGCACGCCTGCATCAGGGCGATGTGGCCCTTCACCACCGGGTCGTCTTGATCGAACACCAGGCCGGGGTAGATGGCGTGCGACATGGCCCACTGCGCTACCTGCGGCTGCGGCCGGTCCCATGGGTCGGCCTCGTTCCATTGCGCGTCGTTCTTCATCAGCATGGGCAGGTAATCGAAGCCCGCACTGTGGCGGCGCATCTCCTGCCGGGCCGCGGCCCGGAACGCGGCATCCAGCTCGCGGTGAAAGCGGGCAACCGGTTCGAAGCCCGAAAGCTTCAGCCCGGCGGCCGCTTGCTCCACGGCTTTCAACCCCGCCAGCGCCCACACGGTGTTGGTGAACTCGTCCCGCAGCCCGCCCAGTCCGCCATCGCCCATCCCCTTTGGGAACAAGCCGTAGCGGCCGGATGCGCTGCCCTCCTGAGCGGCTTTGGCGCACAGCCCTCGCAAAAAATCGACCCCGCGCAGCACGTTTGCCCGCATGCTGCGGAAGTAGGTCCAGTCCTGGCTCAGCTCGGCCTGCCGCACCAGCGTGAACATGGCGATGGCGGTGTCTTTCCAGTGCGCACGGCCGGCGCCGGCAAAAATTCCGCCGTCCTTTTCCTGCAGCGCCCAGGTGGTTTCCAGACCCTGTTGCGCCTCCCGGTCGTAGCCCAGGTATCGCGCGGCCTCCAGAATAAAGTTCCCGTCCACCACCCACAGGCCGCGGTAAACCGTGGGCCCCACCTGGAACGTGAGCCGGCCATTCTTCCTCTCGCGCGCTTGCAGCAGGTTGCGCGCGCACGCCGACAGAAACTCGTCATAGCGGCCCGGCACGCGCCACTGCACCGGCTCGGCGAAGGGCCGCCACGCGCGCCAGAACTCCCGGGCTTCGGCCAGCAGCGCGTCCGGCTCGGCCAGCCCGGCGGCGATCTTCTCGAGAGCCTGCCCTTCCTGCGGAAAACGGAAGAACTGCCGCAGAGGCCGATCTGCGCCGGCCGCGCCCCGCTTTCCCTCGAGCACCCATTCGACGCCCGTATCGGAGAGCCCCGCGCACGGCTGGTCGCTGGCGAAGAGCAGCCCTCCGCCATTGCCATCGAGGTAAACCGCCCTCCCTTCGCTCCTCACCGCGCGGCGCGACCGCACTGCAACTACCGGCGCCGCGTGAACCGTGCGCCGCGTGCGCGGGCGAATCTCGACCATGACGTTATCGACGCGTCCCTCCGCTGCACGGTTGGTGGCGAACGCGGTCAGGTGCAGAAACGCTTCGGCGCGGTCGATCCGGGTATGAACGATGGGGACGGCGGGCGATTCGAGCTCCTGCCGCGCCACCACATCCGGCTCGACCCCGCTCAGCGAAAAGCCGATCACCGTCTCGAAGCGCCCATGGGCAAAGCCGTAGCGCAATTCGCCGCCCTCGCCCACCAGGCTCTTCGCCGGATCGTCGGGAAAGCAGAAGGCTGTCTGTCCCGACAACGGCGCGTAGCGGAAATCGATCGGAATGGCGGATGAGCCGGCACCCAAGGCGCTTCGGTCGAGCGCAACACCGAGTCCCACGCCCGAGCGCGCGAGGAACTGGCGGCGATTCCAGTGGGGCATAAAGTTTACAGCTTTCAGTTTACAGTTTTCAGCTCCACACCGCTCCCTACCATCTCGGAGACGCGACTGATAACTGACAACTGATAACTGTCAACTTAAATATCTTCCGTCGATTCCGGCGCCGGCAGCTTGTCGTTCTCGCCCGCCGCCCAGACATAGAGCGTCGGCAGCAGGAAGATGTTCATGGCCATGGCCACCATCAGGCCGCCAACGATCACGATGGCGAAGGGGCGTTGCGAATCCGAGCCGATGGCGTGGGAAGTCGCGGCAGGCAGCAGGCCGAGCGTCGCCACCAAGGTCGTCATCATGATCGGGCGCAAGCGGAGTACGGCGCCTTCCACCGCGGCGTCGATGATGGTATTACCGCGGGCGCGCAACTGGTTGATGTATTCGAGCATGATCACGCCGGTTTGCACGCACACGCCGAACAGCGCCAGGAAACCTACGCCGGAAGAAACCGACATGTGGGTGTGGGTGAGCAGCAGCGCCAGCAGGCCCCCCAACGGCGCCATGGCCATATTGGCCAGCATCAGCGACGACCATTTGAAGGACCCGAACATGGTGTAGAGAATAATGAAAATCACCACGATGGTGATCGGCAGCACGATCATGAGCCGCTTCTGCGAGCGCTGCTGGCTGGCATATTCGCCGGCCCAATCCACCTTGTATCCTTCGGGCAGCTTGACGCTTTTCTTCACCTTCACGATGGCCTCTTCCACCGTGCTGCCCAGGTCGCGTCCGCGCACGCTGTACTTCAGGGCCACGTAGCGCTGATTGGCTTCTCGGTAGATTTCCGAAGCGCCATCCAGGGTTTGCACCTGGCAGAGCTGGGCCAGGGAAACGCGCTCGCCGGTGGGCGCCAGCAACCGAATCTGGTCGATGGCCTCGCGCGTATCGCGATAGCGGGGCAGGTAGCGGGCCACCAAATCGAAGCGCATCTCGCCCTGCAGCACCTGGGTGATCGCGTTGCCGCCCACCGCCGTCTGGATGGCGTCCTGCACGTCGGCCACGTTGATTCCGTAGCGCGCCGCCGCCACCCGGTCTACGGTGTAATTCAGATTGGGCTGGCCGATCACGCGGAACATGCCCAGATCCTCCACGCCCTTGATGTTGCGCATCACGTTCAGAATCTCGTCGCCCTTGGTTTCGAGCGTGCGCAGGTCTTCGCCATAGATCTTGATCGCCAACTCGCCCTTCACCCCGCTGACGGCCTCCTCCATGTTGTCGGAGATGGGCTGGGAGAAGTTCCACAGCACGCCCGGCAGTTTCTCCACTTCGCGGTCCAGGGCCGCGATCAGGGCGTCTTTATTCTCATGAAAGACGGGGCGCCATCCCGCCTTGGGCTTCAGATCCACGAAGTATTCGGTATTGAAGAAGCCGGTGGTGTCGGTGCCGTCGTCGGGCCTGCCCACCTGCGATACCACCTGGGTCACCTCCGGGAACGAGGCGAACATGTCCCGCGCCTGGGTCATCAGCCGATTGCCCTCGGTGGGGCCGGTCGAAGGCGCCAGCGTACCGCGGGCCCAGATAGCGCCTTCATCCAGGTGCGGCAGAAATTCCGAACCGATGACGCCGCTGCCAATCAGGTACCCGCTCGCGGCCACGCACAGAAGCGCCACCCCCACCGTCAACCAGCGCGCGCGAATGGCGAAGCGCACCGCGTGCCGGTACGTGTTGGTGAAGAAAATCATGACCGGGTTGTGCCACTCCCGCGTCGCACGGCGGAACAGGAAGCTGGACAACACCGGCGCCAGCAGCATGGAGAACAACAGCGCGCCGAGCAGGGCGAAGGCCACCGTCCACGCCATCGGTTTGAACAGGCGTCCCTCCACGCTCTGCAGCGTGAAGATGGGCAGGTAGGCGGTAATGATAATGCCGATGGCGTAGAACACCGGCCGCTGCACCTCGTGCGCCGATTCCCTGATCCGCTCCATGGCGGTGCGGTGATCGCCCTTGCGGCCCAGGTGCCGCACGATGTTCTCCACCATCACCACCGCTCCGTCCACCACCATGCCGAAATCGAGAGCGCCCAGCGACAGCAGGTTGGCCGGAATGTGCCGCAGGTCGAGACAGATGGCCGCGAACAGCAGGGAGAAAGGAATGGTCAAGGCCACAATTAGGGCGCCGCGCACGTTGCCCAGGAACAGGAACAGGATGATCGATACCAGGATGATCCCTTCCCTCAGGTTGTGCAGCACGGTGTGGGTGGTCAGCTCCAGCAGGGTGCTGCGGTCGAGGAACGGAACCACCTTCACCCCGTGCGGCAGAATGTCGTGGTTCAGTTCGTCCACCTTGGTATGAATGTCTTTGAGCACCTGGTCGGAATCGGCGCCTTTGCGCAGCAGCACGATGCCTTCGATCACGTCGTCGTTGTCCAGCACCTTGCCATTGTCGCGGTGGATCGCCTTGCCGATCCGCCCCAGCCGGATCTTGGGACCCTGCTCCACCGTGGCGATGTCGGATATGCGCACCGGCGTGCCGTTCTGCGTTTTCACCAGGATTTTGTCGACGTCGCCGACGGTGCTCACCAGGCCCACCTGGCGCACGTTCACCTGCTGCAAACCCTGTTCGATGAAGCTGCCGCCGGCATTGACGTTGTTATTGGCCAACTGCTGCTCCACCTGCCCGATGCTCAGCCCGTAATCCACCAGCTTGTCGGGATCGATGCGCACCTGGTATTCCTTGGTGATGCCGCCGAAGCTGGCCACGTCCACCACGTTGGGCACGGACTTGAACTGTTTCTCCAGCACCCAGTCTTCCAGCGCCTTCAGCTCCATCAGGTCGTATTTGGGATTGGTGCTGTGCAGCGTGTACCAGAAGATCTGCCCGACCGGGCTCCAGTCGGTGCCCATCTGCGGCTGCAGATTCTGCGGCAGGGTGACCTCGCTCATGCGCTCCAGCACTTTGGCGCGGTTCCAGTCGTTATCGGAATCGTCGTCGAAAACCAGCATCAGGCTGGAAAGGCCGAAAAGCGAAGTGGAGCGCAGGTGCTCCAGATGGGGCAGGCCGTTCATCACGATTTCAAGCGGAATGGTGACCTGTTGCTCCACCTCTTCGGCGGCGCGGCCGGGCCATTGGGTGATGACCTGCACGTAGTTGTTGGCCACATCCGGGTAAGCTTCAATGGGCAGGTTTTCGAAAGAGATGACGCCCCAGGCAAATAGCAGGACGGCAACCGCCACCATCAGCAAACGGTTATTGAGAGCGAAATCCACCAGGCCGCGAATCATGTCGTAGTCTCGACTACTGCTCCACCGTATTCTGCAGCACCAGCGCGTTGGTGACGACCCGCTGCCCCGGCTGAATGCCGTTCAC
>JBKQIF010000059.1:0-4384 GCA_052148435.1 Bryobacteraceae bacterium | reverse complement strand
AGGCGCGCCTCGCCAAGATCGATTACGAGGAACGGATCGCGAAGCTCGTCTCGGGCGAAGAGGTCCAGGTCGCCGCCTTCAATAAGTTCCGGCAGTTCCGCGACGCGATGATCAACCTCCCCGACCGTCTGGCGGCGATGCTTGCCGCCGAAACCGTAGAGACCACGGTGCATGCGCTCCTCACGAATGAGATCCGGAAGGCCCTGAATGATTTTGCCGACGAATCTAACGGCTGAAGAGATCTACTCGGCAGCGGCGGCGGCTGGTGCGCGGCCCGACCCGCTGCTCACTATCTCGCAGTGGGCCGACCGCTACCGCTGGCTCTCGCAACGCGCGTCCGCTGAGCACGGTCGCTGGCGCACGGAGCGGACACCCTACTTGCGCGAGATCATGGACTGCCTCTCGCCGTCGTCGCACGTCGAGCGCACGGTGTTCATGAAGGGCGCGCAGATCGGCGGCACGGAGTGCGGCAACAACTGGATGGGCTACATCATCCACCAGGCGCCGGGGCCGATGATGGCGGTGCAGCCCACCGTCGAGATGGCGAAGCGCAACTCGAAGCAGCGCATCGATCCGCTGATCGAGGAGTCGGAGGTTCTGCGGAAGCTCGTCCGCGATCCGCGGTCGCGCGATTCGGGCAACACGGTTCTGTCGAAGGATTTTCCGGGGGGCGTGCTGGTGATGACCGGTGCGAACAGCGCGGTCGGCCTGCGGTCGATGGCGGCGCGATATCTGTTCCTCGACGAGGTGGACGCTTACCCAGGTGATGTGGAAGGCGAGGGCGACCCGATCACGCTGGCGATGGCGCGCACGCGGACGTTCGCGCGCCGCAAGGTGTTTCTGGTTTCGACGCCGAAGATCACCGGCATGAGCCGGATCGAGTCGGCGTATGAGGAGAGCGACCAGCGTAAGTACTGGGTGCCGTGTCCGACGTGCCGCGAGTTCCAGATTCTGAAGTTCGCGCAACTGCGGTGGCCAAAGGGCGATCCGCAGAGTGCGGTTTACGTCTGCGAGCACTGCGGCCAGGAGATTCGCAACCACCAGAAGCACTCCATGCTGGCGCGCGGCGAGTGGCGGGCCGGCGCGAAAGGCGATGGTAGGACGGCGGGATTCCATATTTCCAGCCTGTACAGTCCGGTCGGTTGGTTCTCGTGGGGCGACGCCGCCAAGCAGTTCGAGCAGGCGCAGAAAAACCCGGCGCTGCTTCAGGTCTTCGTCAACACCGTGCTGGGCGAAACGTGGACGCTGCTCGGCGAAGCGCCGGAGTGGCAGAAACTTTATGACCGGCGCGAGTCGTACAAGATCGGCACCGTGCCGCCTGGTGGGCTGTTCCTTACGGCTGGCGCGGATGTCCAGAAGGACCGCATCGAGGTCGAGATTACCGCGTGGGGCCGGGGCAAGGAATCGTGGTCGGTCGATTACCGGGTGCTCGAAGGGGACACGTCGCGACCACAGGTTTGGGAGAAGCTAACCGCGCTCTTGAGTGAGACGTTCCCGACGGCGTCCGGTCTGGAGTTGCAGATCCTGCAACTCGCCGTGGATTCGGGCTTCGCCACCATCGAGGTGTACCAGTGGGCGCGACGGCAAGGCGGGCGCGTGCTGGTAATCAAAGGCGATTCGCGGGCGCCCGCCCTCATTGGGTCGGCGTCTCCGGTGGAGGTGGGGCCGGCGGGCGCGAAGCTGAAACGCGGCGTCCGAGTCTGGCCGGTCAATTCCGGCATGGCCAAGGAGGAACTGTACCGTTGGCTTCGGCTCGACCGGCCCACCGATGAGGATCTCGCGAAGGGGATTCCCTTTCCTCCGGGATATTGTCACCTCCCGCGCTATAGCGAGGAGTACTTCAAGCAGATCACCGCCGAGCAGTTGGTGACGAAGATCGTCAAAGGCTATCGCCGGCACGAGTGGCAGAAGATGCGCGAGCGCAATGAGGCGCTCGATTGTCGCGTGTATGCGCGCGCGGCGGCTGGACGGGTCGGCATCGACCGTTTTCAGGAGAAGCACTGGGGCGACCTCGAACGCCGGGTGGGCGCGCCTCCGGTGCAGGAAGTGAAACAACCGCAGCAACAGCAGCGCACGGATGGCAGGCAGACCGCGCGTAACCGCGTGCGCTTCAGGATGGATCTCTAATGCCGCGCACGAGGGTGCCCCGTGGCCGGGTTCGTTTCTAAGGTGGAGATATAGGTGGAATCCAGCTACTTGTCTTGCTTCTTGCCGTTCGTCTCCAGGAAGGCGGCGAATTCCTTCAAGGACACACCATACCAAACCTTGGCATTCGAGGGTGCCCATAACACCCCACTGGGTTTCACGCGAATGTGGCCGACCACCTTGCTGGCCTCATCCACGATTTCAAAATCCTCGAACTTACGCGGGCGAAAGCTGTTCACGGCCATTGCGACTATATCCTCTCGTGTTTCAGCTTGATGCTACGACGGCCCAAGCCACTGATTTCATGAACGAAAGTTCATAGTACATCACTTTGTGACTTTGCACGCAGGGCGCAGCTTTCCAGGCGATCAAGGGTCCCGATAAGGAGTCCGACCAGGTATGCCGTTCACGCAGTCCGATCTCGATGCTCTCGACGCCGCGCGGAAGCAGGGCGCGAGGCGAGTCCGGTTTCAGGATCGCGAGTTCGAATTCGATTCCGTGGATGACTATTTGAAACTCCGGAACCTGATCCTCAATGACGTCGCCCAGCAGTCCGGGCCGCAGCAAGTGCGCCAGGTGCGCATCTACACGACAAACGGGTGGGGCCACTAAAGCGCCGTGCCAATTGAAACGTTGATGACGCTCGCGCGCCAAGCCGGGCACGAGCCGATGCCGATCCCGCGCGTGCCGCGCACCCGCGCCATGGGGACATTTCCGTTCGATGCCGCCGGTCGCGGGCGTCGGGGAATGGGATGGAATCCGCCGTCCCTCGGCCTCAACACGCTCCTGTTTTCGCATGGGCTGGAGTTGCAGGCGCGCAACCGGGACGCGGTTCGAAACAGCGCGTGGGCGGCGGCGGCCGTCGATTCCTACGTCGCCAACGCCATTGGGCGCGGCATTCGCCTAGTGCCGCACCATCCGGACGATAAGATCCGCGACCTGATCACCAGGAAGTGGAATCGATGGATACGCGAGTGCGACGTCGAGTACGACCCGCGGAATCCTGCATCTGGCCAGACGGATTTCTACGGCCAGCAGATGGTGATTGCGCGCGAAGTCATGGAGGCGGGTGAGTGCTTCGTCAGGTTCCGGCCGCGTTCTGTTAAGGAAGGGCTTACGGTTCCGCTCCAACTCCAGTTGATCGAGGCAGAGCAGTTACCGTTGTGGCGGACGGCTGTCGAGCGGATGCCGCCGAACAACTCAGTGCGGTGCGGCATCGAGTTTCAGACCGATGGGCGGCGCGCAGCGTACCACTTTTGGAAGGCACATCCGGGTGAGACGATGTTTTTCCCGATGGACGCTCTCTCGGTGGAGCGGGTGCCCGCCACCGACGTGTTGCACGTCTACAAGCCGATTCGCGCGGGCCAGTTCCGGGGGCAGCCGTGGCTCACATCGGTGATCGCGAAGCTCTACGAACTGGAGCAATACACAGACGCCGAGATCGTCCGCAAGAAGCTCGCGGCGATGATCACCGGGTTCATCACGCAGGCCAGCCCGGACAATCCGATCATCCCTCCGGACCAATACCAGAACGGACCGAACCAGACGGAGCCGGGGACACAGATCAGCAAACTCGAACCTGGCACGTTCCAGGTTCTGAACTTCGGCGAAGAAGTGCAGTTTGCCGAGGCCAAGGACAGCGGCGATTTCAAATCGTTCATCCGAACGTGCCTGCAAGCCTTTTCGAGTGGCGCAGGGCTTGCCGAGTACCAGATCAGCGGTGACCTGTCGGGGATCAACTACTCTTCAATCCGCGCCGGCCTGCTGGAGTTCCGCCGCAAGTGCGAGCAGTATCAACATTCGGTCTTCATCTTCCAGGTCTGCCACCCGGTTTATAAGCGCTGGCTGCGCGAGGCGATGCTGGCGCTGGTGTTCGGCATTGATCTACTGAACGCGTACAGCAAAGATCCTGAGCCATTCGAAGAAGTGCAGTGGGTGACGCCCGGCTGGCCGTGGGTTGACCCGGAGAAAGACATCAAGGCTTCCAACGACGCCATCCGCAGTGGCCTGTCTACGCGTTCCACCGAGGTGGCGGCACAAGGGCGCGATGCCGGGGCCGTAGATGCGGAGCAGGCAGCGGACAACAAGCGCGCCGACAAGCTTGGGCTGTCCTACGACAGCGATGGCCGGAAGGTCCTGACCGGGCGCAACGCCGGATTGACGGAAGCCGAGATCCAGCAGGACGCGAGCAAGGGAGAGGTGGACGTGAAGCCATGAGGGATCTGACTCGTGTTGCATC
>JBKQIF010000058.1:0-76243 GCA_052148435.1 Bryobacteraceae bacterium | reverse complement strand
GTCACTCAAATCCGCGAGGCTCAATAGTTGGTTGGATCGATCCCGGTCAAGTTCCGTTCTGGAATGCCCCACATTATGAAAAGAGCAAGCGACAGCAGAACAGGCGGCGATCGCACTCTACGAGTTTGCTGGTGCCGGCCGGCGACTTATTGCAGCGCCAGCTCGTCAATACTCCCTCTTGGTTACGATGCCAGGCTGCGGCACAGGATATCTGCCGTTGGCGTCAGCAAGTAGCGGGGCCGGGGAATCCATTTTGAACTCTGCTATGCCCGGCGCCATTTCGTGCTCGCATTGGAGCATCTGGTCAAACGTAACTTCCCGGCCAGTGTTGGCGGCCATGCGGCCCATGCTCGCGACCAGGCTCGCCTCCACGCCGCGTTTGACCTCATTGTAAGGCTTGTCGTTTCGAATGGCGTCCACCAAATCGTTCCACTCGTTTTGATAGGGATCCTTCTCGTCCGGGCTCACCTTGGATTCCCAAATCAGGTCTGCCGGGGTCGCCGTGTGAGTCTTATATAGGCTTGATGGCAGCCCGCAATCGCCGCTCTTAGAAGCGATCCCCAAGCCCTTGGTCCCGTGCAGGCAGCTCGTGTAGATCTCCTCGCATCCGTTCATACAGCGCCCGTCAAAGAAGAACTTGGTGCCATCCGAATACGTGTATTCCACCGAATAGACATCAAAATTCTGATCCACGTAGGCAACTCCTTCGGGACTGACCTTGTAATGCCGGCCGCCCAACGCCTGCGCCTTTACCGGCCATTCGTTCTTCATCCATCCCAGATGATCGACGAGGTGGATATAAAAGTCGTTGTAACAGCCTCCGCTCGCCCAGATGAAGCTGTGGAAGCGCTTCACTTGGTAGAGCAGGTCAGTGATACCAGGTGGTTTCGGCAAGGAGAGGAAATATCCGCCGGGGCCATGCATGCGGTAACCACGCTGCAGAACGATCTCGCCGATCTCCCCGTTATGGACACGGTCAGCCAGTTCCTGGAGCGCCCGGCTGTGACGCGACATGAGCCCTACCCCCACCTTGAGGTTCTTGGCTGAGGCCTCCTGGGCGAGCGCGAACATGCGCTTGCTCGTTGGGCCGTCGGCGGTGAGGGGTTTTTCCATAAAGACATTCAAGCCCTTCTGGATAGCGTAGGTGAAGTGCACCCAGCGAAACGCCGGAGGCGTTGCGAAAATGGCGATATCGCCCGGCTTCAAACAATCCATCGCCTTCTGATAGGCGTCGAAGCCGAGAAACTGGCGATCCGGCGGCACGTCGACCTGACTCGGGAAATTCTGCTTTAACTTATTCAGGTCGCTCGCAAGGCGTTCCGGGAACAGGTCCGCCATGGCGACGAGCTTGACGGGACCGCGCTTGACGGATAGTGCGTTTGCCGCTGCGCCGCCGCCGCGCCCCCCACAGCCGATAAGCGCTATCTGGATTAGGTCGCTGCCCGTTGCGTGGACGGGGGGAATCGCAACGGTGGCCAAAGCCGAAAATGCAGCCGATTTACCGCTGGTCTTGATGAATTCACGACGGCTGGCCGAACCTTGTGAAGAGTTCATAGCGATTCAGTCCCTCCGAGACTAGCCTCTGCATGGCTGACGAAAGGCCTCCCTGGTACGCGGCTCTAGTGTAACCCAGAGTGCCTCTCGATGTTACCGCTTTGAAACTTCGGCCGCACCTGTCCGCCACGCAAGCGGCTTAATTCAGACGGGCTTTGGGTAAAGCACACCGTCCAGCCGGTTGCGCCCATCGACGTCTCGTGCTGCTAGAACCGGAACCGACGCACTAACGACCTGAACACGGAGCAATTTGGAACTGACCGGTTGCCAAAAAACGGCTGAGGCTGAAAGTGAATGTCCGCCCATTCCCACGAAGACCTCCGCATCCGATGATTGGGACCTCGACTCGATCCAGCGACTGCGGCCCACTACCGATATTTACTCTTAACGCTGTCCACAGACCTCACCTGCAGTTTCAGGCGTGAGCCGTTTTTCGAGTACCACTGATCCGACACACAGTCCAGTACGCCCCAACGCCATTTGGGGCCAATCGGCCGACCCCGCCATTGTGCTAGTCTCAAACGTCCGACGAAAGGCAAAGAAATGAAACTGCCGCTCGCACTGCTTGCCGTGTTTTCTTTCGGGTTCGCGGCTTCAGCCCAGGACCTTAACCTTGACATTCCATACAAGAAGTTCGTTTTGCAAAACGGACTCACGCTTATCGTTCACGAGGATCACAAGGCGCCAATTGTCGCGGTGAATATCTGGTACCACGTGGGATCGAAGAACGAACAGCCCGGCAAGACCGGTTTCGCGCATCTCTTCGAACATTTGATGTTCGGTGGAAGCGAGAATGTCAAAACGAACTACATCAATGCTTTTGAAAAGATCGGCGCAACCGACCTGAACGGTACCACAAGCAACGACCGGACAAATTACTTCGAGACCGTCCCCACATCCGCGCTTGATTACACCCTTTTTCTGGAATCGGACCGGATGGGACATCTGCTCGGTTCCTTCGACGTGAAAACGCTGGAGACGCAGCGCGGCGTGGTACAGAACGAGAAGCGCCTGGGCGAAAACCAACCCTATGGTGTCGTCAGGCAACTCATCGTGGATGCGACGTACCCCGCGCGCCATCCTTATTCGTGGAGTGTCATAGGATCGATGGACGACCTGAATGCTGCCTCGCTCGACGACGTGAAGGAGTGGTTCCGAACATACTACGGTCCGTCCAATGCCACGTTGGTCATCGCTGGCGATATCGATCCGGAGACGGCGCGGGCGAAGGTAGAGAAATATTTTGGGGACATTCCCCCTGGTCCACCGGTCGCTCATCAGGAAGCGTGGATTGCGAAGATGACTGGCAGTCACCGGGAGAGGGTGGAAGACCGCGTCCCGCAGCCCAGAATCTACAAGGTCTGGAACGTTCCTCAGCGTGGAACCCCAGACCAAGCTTATCTGGATCTTGCTGCCACCTGCCTGAGCGACGGCAAGGATTCCAGACTATACAAGCGCCTGGTTTACGACGAACAGATCGCGACCTCTGTCACGGCAACCGATAATAGCAATGAAATCGCCGGGCAGTTCACGATCACGGCAACCCTGAAACCCGGACAGGATCTGACAAAGCCGGAGAGCGCAATCAAGGAAGAAGTGGCGCGTCTGATCGCCGCCGGCCCGACTGCCGACGAACTGGAACGAGCGAAGACAACCTCAATGGCCGGATTCGTTCGCGGGCTGGATCGCGTCGGAGGTTTCGGGGGCAAGTCCGATGTGCTGGCGCAAGGGCAGGTTTTTATGGGTGATCCCTCGGCGTACAGGAACTGGATGCGTTTCAAACAGAGTGCGACTGCGGCGCAGGTGCAAGCCGCCGCGAAGCAGTGGCTGTCGGACGGGGATTTCGTGCTGGAGGTAATTCCCTTTCCCACCTTTACAAACGCCGCAAGCCCAATAGATCGCTCGAAATTGCCCGAGGTCCCGGCAGCGGCTGAAGGTAAGCTGCCAACACTGCAGCGGGCGACCCTTTCGAATGGACTGAAGATCGTGGTGGCGGAACGGCACGATACTCCAATTGTGGACGCAACGATGTTGCTCGATGCCGGATACGCCGCCGACCAGTTCGGCAGCCCGGGGGCCGCGTCATTGACGATGACCCTGCTGACAGACGGCACGCGAACTCGCGACGCGCTGCAGATCAGCGACG
Organism: Bryobacteraceae bacterium; assembly: GCA_052148435.1. Taxonomy (GTDB): domain Bacteria; phylum Acidobacteriota; class Terriglobia; order Bryobacterales; family Bryobacteraceae; genus JBEKYD01. The sequence continues at coordinate 72,543 of JBKQIF010000058.1, read as the reverse complement.
ATTTACAGCGGCTCGGAGCGCAGCTTCAAGCGGGATCGGACCTTGACGCGTCCACCATATTTCTTTCAGCCCTCAAACCGAAGCTGGACGATTCGCTGGCCCTTTTCGCCGACGTCATTCTGAATCCGTCTTTTCCGGACGCCGATTTTCAGCGTGAGAAGAAACTGCTCCTGGCGAGAATCGAACAGGAAAAGGTGCAGCCGGTTCCCATAGCGTTGCGGGTGTTGCCGGCGCTCGTATATGGCAAAGATCACGCTTACGGCAATCCACTGACCGGTTCCGGAACTTCGGCCAGTGTGGGGCGGATCGTACGAGAGGACCTGATTAAGTTCCACGGTACCTGGATCAAGCCGAACGCGGCGACACTGGTTGTCGCCGGCGATACAACACTGAGCGAGATTCAGCCGAAGCTGGAAAGGCTCTTTGCCGGCTGGCGTCAAGGCGATATGCCGAAGAAGAATCTCTCTAAAGTCGGTCTGCCGCCAAAACCGGCCGTCTATCTGATCGACCGTCCAGGCGCCCTGCAATCTGTTGTGATCGCAGGTGAGCCGGCGCTGCCGAAAAACAGTCCACGGGAGATCGCGACTGATGTGATGAATGATATGCTCGGTGGCAACTTTAGCTCCCGGCTGAACATGAATCTTCGCGAAGACAAGCACTGGTCCTATGGCGCGTTCAGCGAGTTCTGGAAAGCGAAGGGTCAGCAACTTTTCTTGGCGTTTGCCCCGGTTCAGACCGACAAGACGAACGAATCGCTAGCTGAGATGAACAAGGAACTGCACGCGTTCGCCGCGGCAAAGCCCGTCACCGATACGGAATTGCAGGCCGCGGTGTCGAATCGAACTATGAGCCTTCCGGGCTCGCGCGAGTCCCTGCGCTCAGTCGTATCGGCGGTTCAGGAAATGGTGGAGTTCGGATATCCGGACGACTACTTCGACACCTATGCCGCGAAAGTAAGGAACCTGCGCACTGCCGATATTCAAGATGCCGCAAGATCGGTGCTTCACCCGGACAACCTGATCTGGATCGTCGTCGGCGACCGGGCGAAGGTGGAAAGCGGCATACGCGAGCTGAATATAGGGGAAATGCATTTGATCGATGCGGACGGGAACGCGGTCAAATGAGCTCGGCGGCGGATTCAAACTTGGTTCCGGTCACCGTCGGGGCTCAAGCGGCCCGTTCACGCGCGGCGTTAGACCTCTCTCTAGCTGGGAGGGGTTGAGATGTCCTGGTGGAAGCGACTCTGGGGCGGTGGGACGGCCCTGCGGTCTCCGGAAGGCCTTAACGTGTTGCGCCTCGCCATGCCAGGAGCGTGGAACAACCGGCGTGCGTGAGGCCGTTATTACAGCGGAACTCATCAACGCCGGCAAGCTGGCGATGCAGGACTACAAACGCTCGTGGGCGCAGGACCCCTACCACCCCAGCTACGGCGGAGTTGACCGTAGCGTTCTTCGCTTCGTCTCCGATGACGAGTCCTATGGCGCGCGCTTTCCTGAGCATCCCCTGTCCAAGGTTAGACGGGTTCTGGCTACACTGCCTGATTGCGTGGTCGAGTCCCGGGCATCGAACTGACCGGGCAACGGTGCCCGCATAGGTGTTGCGAAATCCCCTTCCGTCCACCAAAGGCCCCGCTCGAACCCCAGTTTTCAGAATGCCCGTTTCGCAAGGACAGTGCACAGCACTGGTTGGCCAGGAGGTCGCCTTACGGCACAAACCGCCCCGAGCGGTAGTCCTCAATCAGGTCTTCGATCAGCCTTACGGCTTCCGGCGGGAAGCGCCACGTGCTTTCCTTCAGCAGGTCCTGGAGTTGGGGGATCACCTCGGCGTCACGGACGAATTCACTGGTGCGCGCGCGGCGCACGAAAGGATCGCAATCCGGAAAGCGCGTGAAGAACTTGTCCATTCCCTTCGTGCTGTAGTCCTGGCCGTAAATATGAAGCGAGCCGTTTGACTCGCTGTACGGCCCCACCAGCACCTCGCGGCCGGTCTTGGCCGCCAGGCGTGCCGCCAGCCGCGCCTGCAGGTTTGTGATGCCGATCATATTGTCGCCCCACGCCTTGAACAAGTCGCGGCTGCGCCACATCGCGTGCATGTGCAGCACCAGCCGCCCGCCCGGATCTTCGATGGCCCGTAACTGCACCTCCCCGAGGCAGGGCATGTCGGATGCCATGAAAAGGTCGATCTCGGGCACGCGCGTGGTGGCCACGGCACGGCGCGTAATCGGGTCGCGCGCCAGCTTGTCCAGAATCAGCTCGAGCTGGTCCATTGTGCTGCCGTCCGCGCGCGGATAGGCCACCAGTCGCTGATGGTAGCAGTAGGGCCATTCGGTAGCTTCGAACTCCTCGCCAGCGCGTACCTTCCGCAGCAGCTCGCGGTACGGGACCACCAGGTGGTCCTTGGCGCCGAGGAACTCGGCGATGTACTTGCCGCGCTCGCAATAGCTGAGCACGGGATAGCGCGGCTGTGCGAACGGGTCGCGGATGCGGATGGAGACGCGCGCGTCCTTGCCCGGCGGGTCCAGGTACGTGCCGTCCGCGTTACGGCGGTCATACTGTGTGCGCAGCGTGTAGCCATTGAAATGCACCGCTGCCAGCGCCAGATAGTAGGCTTCGGGAATCGAGTCGGCTTCGATGTGGAAGGCGGGCAGCCGCCCGTCCGTTCCGGAAGGCAGGGCAGTATCGTTCAAGATTGCTCCGAGGGCGCATGGTAGCATACAGGGTACCCGCGCGGGCGACTGCGATTCGCGACTGCGCGACTATGCGCTCTCAACGCCTGCGGTCCGCGCAGGCAAGGTGTTCTTCTGGCGTACGAGTTTTGCGGGTCCGGCCGCGAAGTCCGGGATGGGCGCTCCGGGAGGTCGCGCTGGATTAAGAACGGCAAGCCGGCATCACATGTGGCAATCCAGCCGACCGTTTCTGCCTCCGGATGGCCGTCGCCTATGGCCCACGCTTTGAACCTCGGGTCCAGTGGAGATGTGTCAGGGATGCCAGAGCGGGAAGAGCGGATCTATCCGCGCCAGGCGGACTGAGCTTGGCGTAACATACTTAAGGTGACCGCTTCCTCCCGCTGCGTTCTTCTACCTGCTGTCCTTTCTGCACTCTCGTTGGCCTCGACGGCACAGAGTTGGGACCGTGATCAGCTTGGTAACCATCGAGCCGTTCTGAGGGTGACAACTGGCGGCGCTCCAGTGGTGCGGGCGCGCATCCCGTGGCGCCGGCGCGATGAGACGCCCGAGCGGAAAGCGCTCGTCGTGGTAGACGGGCGAAACGGACACGAGATTCGAAATGTGGTGCGGCTGGCGATCAGCCGCGAGTCCGGCGATATCGCTTTTCAACCAACGGGCGGCCCGGGAATTTACTACGTCTACTACCTGCCGTATCGCGTTAGCAGGCCGGTGAATTATCCGAAGGTGGACTACCCGGAGTGGCGCGATACGGCGGATGCCGCGTGGTCGGCAAGTGTGAATGCTTCCACGCTGCCGGAGGCGGAGTTCGTGGGGCTCGAATCGGTCGATGAGTTCGACCGGTTCATCGAGACGGAAACGATTGCCACGGCCGCTGAAACAGGCGCCTTGCTGGCGCACTACCCGAATCGGCGCTACCTCGTTTTCCTCGAAGACCGCAGCCGGCCGATCCGGATGACCCGCGATTTGCCCCGCAGTTGGGTTGAGCGCGGTCCGGGCCAGTCGTTTCGCGGAAGCGCTGCGCCGGGCGAGTTCTACACGTTTCAACTCGGTGTGTGGGCGGTGCGGGCGGCTCTGAACGACGTCAGAGTGAGCTTCGGTGCGGCGGGCTTCCGGTGTTTCAATCAAGGCGGAATCGATTGGCAGAGCCGGCCGTTCCGGCGGGTGGTGAACGTCGAAAAAGGTTCGGTCCAGCCGGTTTGGTGCGGAGTGACGGCACCAGGGGGCGGAATCGACACCACGATTACGGTGACGGCGGCGGGCGAACCGGAGACCCGAGTGCCTTTTCATCTCGAGGTCGGCGGAGAGCCTCTGCGCAATGCGGGAGATGACGACCCGTCGCGGCTTTCGCGGCTGCGGTGGCTCGATTCCACTCTCGCTGTGGACGACGGGATTGTGCCTCCTTACACACCGGTCCGCGTGGAAGGGCGGAACATCGGCGTGCTGGGACGGGAGATCGTGCTTGGTCCGCTGGGGCTGCCCGATTCGATTCGCAGTTACTTCGATATTGAGATGACCCATCTGGCGGCGAAACCCCGCGAGTTGTTGGCCGGGCCGGTGGAGTTGGTGGCAAAGGGGACCGGCCCGGAACTGCGATGGGCGGGCGACGGAGTGCAGTTCACCAACCGGGCTGAAGGCGTGGCGGCGTGGGTGAGCCGAATGCACGCGGGTCCGCTGAGGGCGTCGATCGATGGGAGCGCAGAGTTCGATGGCAACGTGGAGTTTTCCATCGCGCTGTCGGCGAAGGAGAACATCGATCTCGACGACGTGCTGCTCGAGATTCCGCTGCGGGTGGATGTGGCGCGCTACGCGATGGGCCTGGGACTGAAAGGTGGAAGGGCTCCGGAGAGCTTCGACTGGAAATGGGACGTGGAGCACAACCAGGACTCGGCATGGATCGGGGATGTGAACGCGGGGCTGCAGTTCAGCCTGCATGACGACCGCTACTCGCGCCCGCTGAACACGAACTTCTATCTATCGAAGCCGCTGGTAATGCCCGCTTCGTGGGCTAACGACGGCCGTGGAGGCTGCCGCTTCCGGACGCGGAAATCGAGCTACCTGGTCGAGTGCTTCAGCGGTCCGCGGCATTTGCGCGCCGGGGAGGTGCAGTACTACGACTTCCGGCTGCTGGTGACGCCGTTTCACACGATCGACACCGGGGCACAGTGGAAGACTCGCTTTTATCACGCTTACAAGCCGCTCGATGAGATTGCCGCAACAGGGGCTAACACGGTGAACGTCCACCATGCCACGGAGATCAATCCGTTCATCAATTATCCGTTCCTGCGACCGGCGGAGATGCAGGCTTATATCGATCAGGCGCACGCACGGGGGATTAAGGTGAAGATCTATTACACGGTGCGGGAGTTGACCAACCACGCGCCCGAACTCTTTGCGCTGCGGAGCCTCGGCGACGAGGTGCTGGCGAACGGCCCGGGAGGAGGTCCGGCATGGCTGCAGGAGCATCTCGACGGCGGCTACATTCCGGGCTGGTATGTGCCGGACCTGCGGGACGCTGCGCTGGTAACGACGGGCATTTCCAGATGGCACAACTTCTATGTCGAGGGTCTGCGGTGGCTGGTGGAGAACGTGGGGATAGATGGACTCTACCTGGACGATGTCGCTTTTGACCGGACCACCATGAAGCGTGTACGGAAAGTGCTGCTGCGCGGGCATCCGGGTGCGCTGATCGATCTGCACTCGGCGAACCAGTACAACCCACGGGACGGGTTTGCCAACAGCGCGAACCTATATCTGGAGCATTTTCCGTTTATCGACCGGCTGTGGTTTGGCGAGTACTTCGACTACAACTCCGCGCCCGATTTTTGGATGACCGAGATGTCGGGCATTCCCTTCGGGCTGATGGGTGAGATGCTCCAGGACGGCGGAAATCCATGGCGGGGAATGCTGTTCGGGATGACCAACCGGCTGCCGTGGGCAGGCGATCCACGGGCGATTTGGAAATTCGAGGACGAGACTGGATTCGCAGCCTCGCGAATGATCGGCTGGTGGGTGCCGGAGAGTCCGGTAAGCACCGGCCGGGAAGACGTGCTGGCGACGGTTTACCAAGGCAAGCAGCGTTCGGTGGTTGCCGTGGCGAGTTGGGCGAAGGAAGCCGTGTCGATCACGCCGAAGATCGATTGGAAAAGACTGGGTATCGATCCGGCGAGAGGGGTCATCCGCGCGGCAGCGATCGAGAATTTTCAACCGGCAGCAGCGTTCGCCCCGGGCGAGCCGATTCCGATTCAGCCCGGGCGCGGCTGGCTTCTCCTGCTGGAGCAGAACCGCTGATCGGCGCTTGGATCGTTGAGCAACTGCGTGAAGACGGTGGCATGGGGTGTGTCGGTCCCGATGATACCCAATCTTAGTTCGGCGCTGGCTCCCGGCAGGCGGATGACTGAGCCCGGAGATCACGCTCTCCGCGATTGCGGCCATTGCAGACGCCCCAGCCAGTTTATTGAATGTTCGCCTGTCCGTTGCGTCCTGCTCTCGCGCCGCGGGTTGCGCTTGACGATTGGTTCTCACTGGGGATCATATCAGAGCCAGCGCAACTGGATGCGGCGGTCCTGGGTTGGGTCGACGGACTGTTGGGCCACCCGCACGGGCGGCACGGCGGCTCCTTTGGGAAGCGTGATGACGGCGCTCGCGAGCTTGCCCTGGTTCCATTTCACATCCACGCGGGCGCCGCCGCGCGCTACCAGGCCGGTGACGCTGCCGGACAGCCACTTGTCCGGTAGCGCGGGTAGCAGGTGCAGCTCGCCGAATTGCGATTGCAGGAGCATCTCCGCCATGAATCCGGGGGTGGTTATGGAGCCATCCAACTGCATCGGTTTGGCGCGCGTGTCGTTGGCGCCGCCGCGCTGCTGGTAAGTGGTCAGGTTCTCGTTTCCGGCCTCGCCGATCAGTTGGGAGAAGATCTTGTCGGCGCGGTTGCCGTCGAACAGCCGGCCCCAGATCCAGATCTTCCACGCCCGCGACCAGTTGCCGCCGATGGAACCGTCAGTGGGGCTTCCGTTATGCCGGCAGGAACACACCCAGGTCGCGCGGTTGTACTTCGGGTCGAAGCGCTGCGCGTTTTCGCCGTCGCCGCGCAGGTTCATCGAGACGCGCGCCGCCGCGGCCAGCTCCGGCATGCGCAGCGGATCGATCTGCTGGCCCGGATGAACCGCGTACAGGTGCATGAAGTGGCGATGCTTGCAGTTGGGATCGTCGATATCGGCTACCCACTCCTGCAATTGGCCGAGGCGGCCGATCTTGAGCGGCATCATCCGCTCCCGCGTGGCGGCCACCCGCTGTCGGAATTCGGCGTCCACGTCCAGAACCTTGGCGGCCTCCACCACGTTCGCGAACAGGTCGCCCACCATTTCGACGTCCTGGAAGGGCGGCTCCAGGTAACCCAGGCTGGATTGGTGCTCGGCGGAAATGGCCGGCGCGGGCAGCAGGTGGCCGCGGTATTCCATCAGGTTGGCCAGATAGAACTGGGCGGCCTCCTTCATCAGCGGGTAGGCTTTTTCCCGCAGATAGGTCCGGTCCTGCGTGAATTCGTATTGCTCCCACACGTGGCGGCAGTTCCACGCCGCGCCGCTCGGGAAAATGCCCCAATCGAGTGAGGAGCCAGGACTTGCATAACCCCAGATATTGCCCGTCGTATGTTGAATCCAGCCTTCCGTGCCGTAATACGCGCGGGCGACTTCGCGTCCCGGCGTCACCATGCCGCGGAGCCATTCCACAAACGGCTCCTGGCACTCGCTGAGGCCGAGCACGCCGCACGGCATATAGATCAACTGAATGTTGATGTTGATCTGATAATTACCCGACCAGGGGGACGTCATGGCGTTCGCCCATGGGCCCTGAAGTCCCGACGGCAGGGCGCCCGGCCTGGATGCGCTGATCAGCAGATACTTGCCGAAATGGAATGCCATTTCCTTCAGGCCGACATCCGCATAATCGGCTTTATCGTAATACGCCCAGCGCTCGTTGGTGGGCAGCGCTTCGCGGGCGCCCACGCCACCGCCTAACTGGAGACTCGTCCGCCGATAAAGCCTCTGGTAATCGGCAACGTGCCCGGCCAGCAGCTCCTCATAGCCGCGGTTCTGCAGCCGGTTCATCACGCCGGAAGCAATCGCCTCTGGGTTTCCGCCGCGATAAGACGGCGGTTCGAAGCGATACTCCGTGGCCACTGTGTAAATGACGGTGGCTTCCTGCGCGCCCGCCAGCCGCAGCGCATCGCCGTCTTCCGTCAGCCGGCCACCCTTGTGGCGAACCGACATTTGGATTTGATAGCGCAGTTGGTTATCGTCGATCTGCCCGGCCAGCGCCCAGCGCCCGGTTTTCGCGGAAGCGCTGACGGTGGGGGCGTGCTTCTTATGCGCCGGGTCGACCTGTATCTTGAACCCGAGCTTGCCCGGACGGTCGCAACTGAACCGCATCACCAGGGCGCGCGCGGGATAACTGCAGAAGTACTCACGGCGATAGCGCACCCCGCCGAGACGGTAAGTGATGGTCGCAACGGCGCGGCGCAGATCGAGGGCCCGCAGGTAGTCCGCGCTGTCTCCTTCGTGTTCGTCGAAATCGACCAGTAAGTTGCCGACCGTTGTGTAAGAGCCGAACGAGGAGTAATTGCCCATCAGGTACTGCTGGGCCAGCGCGTCCGCTTCGTGGATCTGGTCCGCCACAATCAGGCGGCGTACCTGCTGAATCGCGTCCTTGCCGCCGGGGATGATGCCATAATGGCCGCCCTTGGAATCGACCGGGCTGCCCGTCCAGAAGCTTTTTTCTCCCAGCGCGAGCCGCTCCTGTTTGACGTCGCCGATCAGCGATGCTCCGAAGTACGCGTTGCCTAGGTGCAGCGCCTGAGTGTTCCAATCGCCGCCGGGATAGCGGAACCAGATGACTTCGTTGCCGGAGGGGTGCTCTTCCGCTTCCGGCGCGGCGGTGGCGCTCTGCGCCGTGAGCAGGGCCGAAGAGATCAGAAAAGTGCGGCGGTTGAGTAAATCAGGAAAGCTTTTCTTGTTTTTCCGTGCCATGGCCGATTCCCAAAACCCGCCCAATCAGCGCGCCGGCTCCCGGGCAGCGACTACAACGCCCTTGGCAAGGCCCCATCGACGTGGCCGGCGCACCAGAAACCAGTAATATTGACCCTCCCATCCGCCTCCTTGCCCGAGTTTGATGTAGCGCACCGGCATTCGAGGCGAGAGCTTTGGCATCGGGGGCGCGGCTGAAGTGCTCATGTCGTTCCGAGTCCTTTCACGACAGGTTAATCCTTTCAGCCGAGAAAGAAAAGTCGCCGGAAGCATTTTCGTCCTCGCGCGAGCGGTGGATCCCGTTAAAGTGGCGTTTCATTCCATTGAGGCGCCTATTCCTCACCCCACTGCCACTTTTCCGGAAACGCGGTTGGAACGGCCGAACGCGCTGGAACGCCTCTTGGGCACGACGGACGCCCCTGCACCGCGCTCATCGTGCACGGGGGAAAGACACCGGCAACGCGACGCCTTTCCCCAACTCGGCCGAGCTATAACTGCCGGCGTCCTGGCCGTTCGTGAACAGCGCAAACCGGCGTCCGGGAGGGACTCGCAGGAAGGCGGCCACTGGCCGGCGGGACCATCGGAACGGGCTGCCGATCTTCAGTTCGATGCGGTCGCCGCGCGCCGCCGCGCTTTCCACGTCGATGCCATTGACGCCGACGGCCTCACCCGCGGCGATATCGACAGTCAAGTCGTGCAGAGAATCCTCCTCCAGCTCCACGCCGGCCAGGCCGCTTCCCGTGCCCCAGTGGAAGCTGCTGACCCCGGCTTTCGAGCCGTATCCGCTATGGGCCCAATTCTCCGAAGGGGAGATGGGAAACTGCGCGCGCAACGCCGCCACGCCCCGTTCGAGGTATTCCACGCTTCCGCCCGCGCGGTAGTAGTCCAGGATCACGTTGGCGGCCAGGCTCTGGCGGGCGTCGGACCACTCGGCGTCCGAGTTCTGGGTAGTGAACCCGCCCAACAGCATGTTGGGGCCGGAGAGCCGCTCCAGCGCCGGGTTGGTCCAGGATTGCTGATAGAGGAGCAGGTAATCGAGCAAGGCTTGGCCACGATCCAGGAACTCCTTGCGCCCGGTGACGCGAAAAGCGGCCAGATACGCCGCGGGCGCGTGGATCAGCGCGAGGTCATTGGCCGGCCATTGCGCCGTGGCCGGGTCCAGGTAGGCCAGCCGGGGACTGCAACTGAAGAACGTTTCGAAGTCGTACCACTTGCGTTCGGGCGCCACCCGCCGTTCGAGAAATTCCAGGCCGCGAAGGCCCGCTTCCTGGTAACGGGCGTTGTGGTCCTGCCCGGCCAGTTCCAGCAGAAAGAGCGCGACCGGCGCCGTTTCGGCGAAAACCTGGCGCGAGATTTCGAGCCTCGGCGCGCCGGATTCGTCGAAACGGGTGGGAAGCATGCCGTCGGATTGCTGGCGGTGGAGGAAGAAATCGGCCAGCCGCTCCGCGCGGGCCAATATGTCCTCCGAGCCGGGCAGGTTGGCGGCGCGCCATCGCAGTAGCCAGTAGGCGGTCCAGCTCATGTCGAATCCCAGGTATCCATTCTTGAGGCTGTTGCCGATCCCATCGCCCGCCGCCCAGACGATGTTGTCGCCGTCGGGGACCGCGATGCATTTGAAAGCGCCGTCGGGCCCCGGCGCGCGCAGGGCCAGGTGGATGGTCTGCCGGGCGAGATTGAGCAGTTCCCGATTGTTCGCGCGCCGGGCATACAGCGCCATGCCCACTGCGGTGCGCACGCTGTTGAACCACGCCGACATATAAAGCGACGGCTTGGGCCCGCCCCAGCGACGGGTCCGGACGGCGCCGGCAAGCGCGCCATCGAGGCGCGTGGAGAGCCACTGTTCCGGCGATTCCTTGTCCCAAACCTGTTTGCGCCAGTCATCCCACAAGGCCAGCGATCTGTAGGCCGCGTCCGTACCGGCCTGTTGCGCCGCCGCGGAGGCCTGCGCGGGGCGGCCGAACCGCTCCCAGTGGAAGCGGACCGCCTCGCGATAAGCCTGGCCCGGAACGGCGGCCGCCGAGATCAACAGATAGTACGCGTTGGTGACGGGAGAGTCCGCGGTCCAGACGCGGTCTTCGTCGAGGGTATAGACGGAATGGAACGCCATGCGCGCCGGCTGAAACCCGACCGCGAGCCGGGGCCCCGCGGGAACATCCAGGCGCAGGGCGTGATTGCACCGCTTCAGCGCGGCGCGGTCCAACGTCGCCAGGTCGGGGACGATGCCGAAAGCCACCGGCCCGGCCTGAGTCAGAATGAGGGGCGCCTTGTACTGCCCATCTGGATTGAAGCCGCCGACCGAAGGCGAATACGACCAGTCGGGCTTGTGCGCGAAAACAAAAGCGTCTGAGAACGAGTGCAGCGAAGAGGCCGCGCCCGGCTCCAGCAGGACCGAAACGCGGAGCCAGTTCTCGCGCGCATCGAGCGCGACGATGCGCGTGAGGCGCAGCCCGCCGGCGGTAATGCGTTCCACCAGGCGGCCACCTTCGAGAGACACGCTCTCGGCCGCGCCAGGCACGATTTCCGCGCCGGGCCCGCGCAATTCGAGCGCACCCATGGATTCTCCGGCCGCCTGCGCCACCAGCGTCCAACCCGTCCGCGAGCGCGCCAGGTAGCGTTCCTCCAGCCGTCCGTTGACGACGCGCGCCTCCAGGCGAACGCCGGCGCCGGAGAGAACCACCGGGGCCGGGGCTTGCGCCGCCAGGACCGCGGGGACTGCAAGCAGCCATGCGATGGCGCCGGCTCTCGTCATGCGCACCACCTCCTGGGAAAGCGCAATTGTAGCTCGCGCCGGGGATCGGGACGCTGTGGCGCCGCGCGGCAAGCTCGCCCGGACTCTGGGTAGCGGTAAAGCGTTACCGGAAACGGGGCGCGCCGCAGGTGGCGTCACCGGTCGCCCTGGCCGGCAAACGCGACCACGGCAACAGAACACGGGCAGTGCAAAGCTACCGATATCTGTCCATAACGTTCCGTTTTCCGTCACCGGCGATCAGTTCGTCGGCAGGCACAAGCGCGAGAATGGTGCCGTCCCTTTGGGTCGGCGACGCTCCGGCCAGCTCCGGCCAATGGGCGTTACTTGCCGGCTGGCAGGGCAAAGGCCACATAAGCGCCACCCGTAGGGCCGCCGCGGGGAGCTTTGCCGCCTGTGGCGTAGATGACAAGATACTGGCGTCCAGCAAGCTGGTAAGTGATCGGCGTGGCATTGCCGGAAAACGACAGTGTCGCTTCCCACAGGAGCGCTCCCGTGGACTTGTCGAAGGCGCGGAACTTATGGTCGAAGTTAGTAGCTGCAATGAAGACCAGGCCGCCGGCCGTAACAATCGGTCCCCCATAATTCTCGCTGCCGGTATTTTTTATACCTTGCGCCACCAGCGCTGGATACTCGCCTAGCGGCACCTTCCAGGCATATTCGCCGGTATTCAGATTGATGGCGTTGAGCGTGCCCCAGGGCGGCTGCACGGCTGGGTATCCATCGGGATCGAGCAGCCGGCGATAGCCGGTGAAACGGAATCTGGCGGGAGCCTTAGGGCTGCCTGCGGCGACCAATTCCTTGTCCTCGCCGCTCAGAATGTATTGCGCCACGGCGGCTACGTCGGCGGCGCTCAGATTCGGAAACGATGGCATTCGTCCGGCGCCCTGGCGGATGACAGCTGAGATCGCCTGCGCGGTCATTCTGCCACTTAGGTTTGTAAGTGCGGGGATTTGCGGAGGGGCGCCGACGCGGTCGTCGCCGTGACAGTTGGCGCAATTGGTCTGGTAAGTCCGGCGGGCGGAGTTACGATCGTTGGTTTCCGCCAGACCGCCGGTCCATGCCAGATCGTTGGCATTTACGTAGAAGAGGCCGGTTTCCGGGTCGAATGCCTGGCCGCCCCATTCGGCGCCGCCGTCGAAACCCGGGAAGACCACCGTGTCCTGGCCGACCGTGAGCGGCACGAACTGACCGCCGCCGCGGAGTTTGCGGAACTGCTCGACCGCCCAGGCATGCGCAGCAGGCGTGCGGGTGGTGAGGACGTCCTCTGTGAGCCGCTGGCGGGCGAAAGGCGCGGGCTTGGTGGGCAGCGGCTGGGTATGGGCGGCGACCTCGCCGGGGACGTCGCTGGCAGGGTAGCGGCGGTACTCGATGGGGAACAGCGGCTTGCCATTTACCCGGTCGAAAAGGTAGACCCAACCCTGCTTGGTGGCTTGGGCCACGGCGTCCACCATTTTGCCGTCGTGTTTTACAGTGACGAGGCAGGGTGGAGTAGGAAAGTCGCGATCCCAGAGATCGTGTCGGACTCCCTGAAAGTGCCAGATCCGCTCGCCGGTGTCGGCTTTCAATGCCAGCAGGGTGTTGGCAAAGAGGTCGTCGCCTACGCGGTCTGCGCCATAGAAATCGCTGGCTGCGGAGCCGGTGGGGACATAGAGGATGCCGCGCTTCTGGTCGACCGCCATGCCGGCCCAGTTGTTGGCTGCGCCAGTGTAGGTCCAGGCGTCCTTGGGCCAGGTGTCGTAGCCAAACTCGCCGGGGTGGGGAACCGTGTGAAAACTCCAGCGGAGCTTGCCGGTGCGAACGTCGAAGGCGCGGATATCGCCGGTGGGGGCCGGCAGGGCCTCGGGGGTCCGGCCGCCGACGATCAGCAGGTCCTTGTAAATAATGCCGGGGCTGGTGAGGACAATCGATTGTTTCTCGGGATCGCGGCCGAGGCCTTCGCGGAGGTCGATTCGTCCAGCGTTGCCGAAATCGGCGATTGGCTTGCCCGTGCGGGCGTCGAGGGCGTAGATATAGCTTTGGACTGCGGCGAAAAGACGCGGTGAGTTGCCATCGGTCCAGTAGACCACTGAGCGATTCGGCCCGCGGCCGGCGATGCCGGAATCGAACGTCCACAGCAGTTTTCCGGTGGCGCCATCGAGCGCGATGGCCTTGTGGCGGGGCGTGAGGCCATAGAGGACGCCGGCGACGAGTATCGGCTGAGTTTGCGGATCGCCGGCGCCGTCGGCGGTGTCGTAAGTCCAGGCGACGGCCAGTTGGCTCACATTGGCGCGGTTGATCTGATTGAGATCGGAGTAGCGGATGCCCGCGGGTCCGCCGCCGTAAGCGGGCCAATCATGGTCAGCGCCGGAGAGGGCTGAAAATGCGGCGAGAAGCAGAAGGGTTCGCATGGATCTAGACATTCTATTGTACGGACCCAGGGGCTAGGCGGGCCTGGGCCCTTCACTCCGATACATACAGCAGTATTCCTGCTCGTATGGGCTTCCCGCCATTGTATTTAAAGTCCGTCGTCCCGCTGTCCTCACGGACCCGGAGCCGATCCGGAAACGGTTGCCGATATTGACCGTTAACTGGTCTTGATGTGGGTTCCCGCAAGATCACGGTGGACGCCAACCAAGCGTAGTCCTTCGGCACGTGGCAGCGGGGCATGGATGTGGGATTTCCACCGCGCGCTGGAGACCGCCCGGGAACTCCGCCCGTCACCGGTTTTCGTACCACTTCAGGTTGGCGGTGGAGCCGATGCAGGCGAGGTCGGGGCGGTGGTCGCCGTTGAGATCGGCCACCACGCAGGTGGCTCCGGACATTCCGCCGTTGTCGATGATCTGCCGCGACCAGTGCTGGCCGGCGGGGTCATCGGCGTGGTAGAGGTACAGGTTGCGGACCGTGTTGCCCTGGCAACTGGCGACAATTTCGTCGCGGCCGTCGCCATCGGCATCGATGGTCTGAATGGTGTGGCCATTCACCAGTGAATCGTCGATCACCTGGCGAGTCCATTTCCCGTTTTGGGAGCGGTAAACCACCACCTGGTTGCCGTGAAAGGGCTCGATAGAAACCAGGAAGCGCTCGCTTCCGAGGTGGCCCACGGCGATTTCGCCGGCGCCCGACTTGGGCCAGGGGCTGGGATCGCCCCTGACCAGCTCGGTGCGCGTCCACTCGTTGTTGGCGGTGAACCTGAAGAGCTGGATTCCTTCGAAGCCGGCGGTGAGGATGGCGTCGCGCTTATTGCCATCCCAATCGGTAATCCAGATGCCATGCACCAGGCCGAAGTTTTCAGGCTTGATCTCATGGCGTTTCCATTCGCCGGGGACATAATAGGCCAGCGGCGTGAGGTCGCGGTAGTCCGGCGGCGCGGCTTTGGCGCCATTGAGCGGCGCAACGATCACGACGGGCTTGCCGCTGCCGTCGATATCGGCGACGCGCACGCGATGCGCAGTGGGGAGGCGATCGATCTCCTGGATGGTCCACGGCTCGCGCGGATCGGCGGTAGGCGTCAGCACGGAAGCCCACGAGGCGATCTCGTGCTCCGCTAAAGAAACGCATAGGTGACGCCACCCTCATGTCCGCGTGATGCGCGCTAGCCAGCCCAGAATTCCGTCAGGGCCCATCCTGGTATCGAGTTTGGCGAGCTCGATCGAGTCTATCTGCCATCCCTTGTCGAAACTGGTCCTAATTTCGTCCCGGGTGATCCGGCGGGGGCCGCCAGACCCCGGTTGACGGTCGCTGAAGCACAGCATGAAGTAGCGGCCGCCCGGGTGGATCACCGCGCGGAGGTTCTCGACGAACGAACGGCGATCGTTGTCGTCGAGTACGTGAAACAGCCCGCAATCCAGCACAGTGTCGAACTGCTTGTGGAGAGAAGCCAACTGGAGGGCGTCATGGACCAGGAAGTGCGCAATCAAAGCGCGGTCGCGGGCCTTGGCTTCGGCAAGAGCGATTGCGGCTGGAGCCGAATCGATGCCTGTCGCGTCCAGGCCCATGCCGGCGGCCATGAGAGCGTGCTCGCCGGTCCCGCAACCCACGTCCAGGACCCGGCCTCGAATGGCGCCAGCTTCCGCCAGCGCCAGAAAGACCGGCTGCGGCCCCCCGATATCCCAAGGAGGCGTGCCGGCGTAGTAGGCGTCAAAATCCTCGTGCCGCCTCCGCTGCATCGGGCCAGGCGGTTCCTCGGCGGGGCTGGACGGCGTCTCATTGTGTTCAGGGGTCTTCATGTTTCCTCGCCTCCTGTCAGCTTAGTGCACCTGGCAGTTTAGTTGCCATCACGCTGAACTTGCCGGCAGCTCCGACTATCTCCACGCGGATCTCTTGGCGCGAATCCACCCGTAAACTGGCGAAGCACATCGTGCCGGGGTTCCCGCAGTCGGGGACTTTCGCTCAAGCCCACACCACATCGAGCCAGCAGTCCGCCTTTCGAGGTCAGTATTTCTCAGATTCGCGATTCGCTGAGTATTGTCGTGCTCGTGGATCAACATTATCGGAGGCCGGTCTCTTCCGTGCCGCCGGCCGCCATCAGAAATCTGGTTGCTCAATCGAAGATTGGGTGGCTCTCATTCGATTCGGTCCTTTGCTTTTGCTCCCGCAACTGTTGCTGGTCACCGGAAAATCCGCAGAAAAGGTCGTTCCGGGAACATCCACATTTCCGAGGGTGTCCATTGCGATGGAATAGCCGCGATCCTCGCTAGTGCCAGCGAGCACCGTGTTGTAAATTACCTGGGTGCCGCTTGGATCGAGCTTGGCGACAAACGCGTGATTACAGGGATGGTACCCCGAAGATTGGGTCAAACGTGGCGCACCGGTGGCCCAACGTCGGCGGTTCAGCCGAGCGTTGCGCGAACGGTGGGAAATGTCCTCGTGGGGCGTATCCATCCCCACTTTGTGCTGCGCCAATCTCCCCCGCCTCAATTCCAGTAATTCCTATCCAAGCTCCGATACTGAATCGCCTCAGCCAAATGTTTGGCGGCGATGGTCTCCGAGCCGGACAGGTCGGCGATGGTGCGGGCGACTTTGAGGATGCGGTCGTGGGCCCTCGCGGAAAGTGACATGCGGCGGACGGCCAGTTCCAGGGTTCGCTCGCCGGAATCGTCCAGCGCACAGTGTTTGCGGATGGAGCGGGTGGGCATGCGGGCGTTGGTGCAGCCGCGGGCTTGCTGTACGGCGCGAGCCTGGAGGACGCGCTCGCGGATCGCCGCCGACGGCTCCGCTTTAGCTTCGCCGCGCAGCTCCTGAAATGGTACGGCGGGCACTTCCACGTGGATATCGATGCGGTCGAGCAAGGGGCCGCTGATTTTGCTCAGGTAGTTCTGGATCTGCGCCGGCGTGCAGCGGCACTCGCGGGTGGCGTCGCCAAAGAAGCCACAGCGGCATGGATTCATAGCAGCCACCAGCATGAAATTCGACGGGAACGAGAGCGTCATGTTGGCGCGGGCGATGGTCACCATCCCGTCTTCCAGCGGCTGGCGCAGGATTTCCAGAACGTCGCGCGGGAACTCGGGAAACTCGTCCAAGAACAACACGCCGTTGTGCGCCATGCTGACTTCGCCGGGCCGCGGCATGCCGCTGCCGCCGCCGGTCAACCCGGCGTCGGAAATGGTGTGATGCGGGGCGCGAAACGGCCGTTCGCGCATCAATCCGGCGCCGCTCCCAAGCGCGCCGGCGATGCTGTGTACTTTGGTGGTTTCGATAGCTTCGGTGAAGTTCAGGGGCGGCAAAATTCCGGCCAGGCGCTTGGCCAGCATGGTCTTGCCGGAACCGGGCGGTCCGATCATTAGCACGTTGTGCGCACCGGCGGCGGCCACTTCGAGAGAGCGCTTGGCGGTGATCTGCCCGCGGACGTCGCGGAAATCGGGCGTGGACGCAGTGGGCGGGGCCTCGATGGCCTCTTCCGCCAGGGTGGGTTGAAACTGATCCGGGCGGGTGAGCAGCGCCACGACTTCCGCCAGGTGCCGCACGCCGAAGACGCTGACGCCCTTCACCACCGCGGCTTCGGCGGCGTTTTCCACCGGCACGATCAGGTTGGGGATGCCGCGGTCCCGGGCGCAGACCGCCACGGAAAGCATGCCGCGCACCGAGCGGATCGCGCCATCGAGCGACAGTTCGCCCACAATCAGGTGCCGTTCCAGGCCGCGTACCATCCCCATCGCGCCGAGTACGCCCATGGCCATGGGCAGGTCGAAACCGGCCCCCTCTTTGCGCAGGTTGGCCGGCGCCAGGTTGATAGTGACGCAGCGCGGCGGGTAGCCAAAGCCCGAGTTCATGAGCGCCGATTTGATGCGTTCCCGGCTCTCCTTCACCGCGATATCCGGCAAACCAACCATCACGAAATCGCGCGCCGATCCGGACCCGTACATATCCACCTCGATATCGATCAGGTGAGCGTCGATTCCGAAAACGGCCGCGCTTTGCGTCTTGAAGAGCGCCATAAACCCCAGGAAGATGGAAGTGGCGCGCCGGCCGGGGTTGTCTCAGGAAAATTTGGGGAGAGTAAATCATAGTTCTGAGAGACTCGACCGAATCGATATCCACGTCGCCCACCCGCTCCATCCCATCCGCAAACACTGCGCCCTCGACGATTCCGGCGAGCGCACCCTGGAACTGGCCGTCCGCCGTATGTCGCTCTCTGCCCGTGCCCACGACCGCATCCTCAAAGTGGCCCGCACCATAGCCGACATAGCCGGCTCGGAAACCATCGCCGCCAAATACCTGGCCGAAGCCGGTACACCACAATGAAGGGCAGCGGCGGCAAAGGCAATTCGCGCGTACCCTCCACGCGGCCATGCCTTCCGCTGTGCGGAAAGTTCCCAAGCCTGGTCAGACGTTCGTAAATGGTTTGAGCGACTCGCTGTGCGGCGGCGGGATTGTCCCGGCGAATGTAGTCGACGATGTCTCGGAAGTCGGCCGCCGCATCGGGCGACCATCGAATCAGCATTTACGGTTGGAACATCTTCTCAAGACCGGCGCCGATTTCCTCGTGGGAAATAAACTCCCCGCGGTCGAGTCGGCCCAAGCTGGCGGTAACCTTCTGCCGGAACCAGACATCGTGATCGAGATAGTTTTCGACAAGCTGCTGCACGTAGTGGTCCGCGGCGCGGCTGTTTTGCGCAGCCACCCGCTCAAGCTTCGCTTGCAGCTCCGGCGTAAAGTTAACTTCCATTGCCCTTAGAGTAAGGAATGACGCAGCCAACGTCAAGTCCGGCGCCCCAGCGGTCAAGTTCTCGGAATCCAGGGGGATAATACAGCGCGACGGCCAGAACTGCGCGATTCTCCCGGCGCCCGCGCCGCAGCCACCCACTCCGCCCACGGTCACAAATTTTGAAAATATTTATTAACCCTTCCGCCCCAATGCCTTAGCGCAAATCAGCGGGTTCCCCGCCCCCGTTTTTCCATGCTTGCCCGCTATCGTGTAGCCGCAAGCGATCGTTATGTTCAACCTCACCCCGCAACAACTCCAGGTCGTCGACGCCCTGTCCAACGGCGCCACCCTGGCCGACGCCGCCGCCCATGCCGGCATTCATCGAAATACCATCGCCAACTGGCGCCGCAGCTCGGACGGCTTCCGAGAGGCATTAACCCACGCCCACCACGACCGCGCCATCCTCTACCGCGACCGCGCCGTCGATTTGGCCGACCTCGCCTTTGCAGCCCTCCGCAACGTCCTCACCAACCCGGAATCCTCACCCTCGGCCCTCCTTCGCGCCGCTACCTTCATCATCGAGAAAGTCGCCACCCCGCCCAAGTTCGAAAAGGAAAAGCCCGCCAGCATGGCCGACCTGTTCGCTGCCATGGCGGAAGCTGAGCACAATCGGTTCTCTCAACAGCAGCCCCCCGAACCTGCAAGCGACGCACAAGAATGCACAACCGCGCACAACGACGCCCAACCCGCGCCGGAGCCGGACGCCCAACCGCGCCCCGTCTTCCACATGCACAATCCCGCACAAACGCCGGAAACCTACCGCCGCCCCGAACCCAAAACCGGCCGCAACGGCCTCTGCCCCTGTGGCAGCGGCAAGAAATACAAACACTGCTGTCTCGGTAAGTCCTCAGCGGCCGCCGCCTGACGGATGAGCCCGAACCGAGCCGAGGTTCTCCAGGTTTCAGCGATCAAGAGGTGGGACAGACCATCGTTTTTCGTGGTCTGTCGGGCCTCGCCAGCCGCAACCGCTCGACAGACGACAAGAGAACCATGTCCCGCCTGGTTTCCCGCGCCGATTCCCCGTCAGTTGGGTCAGCCAGTTTTCCTCAATACCTGGAAAAGGCCCGGCGGCATCAGCAGCGCCGAAGTTCGTCCCGGCGCTCCCGCCTGGCTGCGCGTTTGCCCGGAACTGTTCCGGATCGGGCGCGGTGGTTCTAATCCAGCAACTCGTAGGCGCTCAGGGTCAGGAATTCGGGGAACTCAGGGTTCGTCATCATCTGCTCGTACAAGCCGCTGGCAAGCAACAGTTCCCGCGCCGGCAATTGGCCGCCGAGCCGCTCGCGCTGGTATTCCAGCGTCTCGCGCACCATGGCCGGCGTCACGGCTGGCCCGTCGGCCAGACGCGCCGCATACTTGATCCATTGCCAGATTTGTGCCCGGGAGATCTCGGCGGTTGCGGCATCTTCCATCAGGTTATAGATCGGCACGCAGCCGTTGCCGCCAAGCCAGGTGGCCAGATACTGCAGACCTATGTCGATATTGCGGTTCACGCCCTCTTTGGTAATCTCGCCGTTGGGTACCGCCAGCAGGTCCGCGGCGGTGACTTCAACGGCCGTCTTCTTTTCGATCTGGTTGGGGGACGGCATAAAGCTGTCGAAGACATCGCGGGCAATCGATACCAGCCCGGGGTGGGCCACCCAGGTGCCGTCATGGCCGGCCCGTACCTCGCGGAGCTTGTCCTGGCGCACTTTCTCGAGTGCGATGCGATTGGCCTCGGGATCGTTCTTGATAGGGATCTGGGCCGCCATGCCTCCCATGGCATGCACGCCGCGCCGGTGGCACGTCTGGATCAGCAGGTCCACATACGCCCGCAGAAAATCGCGGTCCATGGTCACCTGCGCGCGGTCCGGCAGCACGAAGTCGGGCCGGTTGCGAAACTTCTTTATGAAGCTGAAAATGTAGTCCCACCGCCCGCAGTTCAGCCCCGCCGAGTGCTCCCGCAGCTCCCAGAGGATTTCGTCCATTTCGAAGGCGGCCAGAATGGTTTCGATGAGCACGGTAGCGCGGATGGTGCCGCGCGGAATCCCGAGTTCACTCTGCGCCAGCAGGAAAACGTCGTTCCACAGGCGCGCTTCCAGATGGCTTTCGAGCTTGGGCAGATAGAAATACGGGCCTGTGCCTTTGGCGATCAGGGCCCTGACATTGTGGAAGAAGAACAGACCGAAATCGAATAGCGACGCCGAGATGGGCGCGCCACCGATCAGAAAGTGCTTTTCCACCAGGTGCCAGCCGCGCGGGCGGACCATCAGCACAGCCGGCGTTTCGCTCACCTCATAGCGTTTTCCCTCCGGACTGGTGTAAGTGATGGCGCCGCGCACGGCATCGCACAGATTGACCTGCCCTTCGATCACGTTGTTCCACGTGGGCGAGTTCGAATCTTCGAAATCGGCCATGAAGACCTTGGCGCCGGAATTGAGCGCGTTGATGATCATTTTGCGGTCGACCGGGCCGGTAATTTCGACGCGGCGATCGAGAAGGTCCGCCGGGATCCGAGCCACCTGCCAGTCGCCGGCACGGATCTGTGCCGTGGATGGCAGAAATTCCGGCCTGGCTCCGGCGTCGATTTCCCGCTGGCGCAGGCGTCTGGCGGCCAGCAGCTCGCGGCGGCGGGGTTCGAATGCCCGCGCCAGCTTTCCCAGGAAGCCGATGGCTTCTTCGCTGAGAATGGTCTTCTGCGCGCCCGTAAGGGGGGCGTCGATCTGTATCGAATTCTCTTCGCTGGCGAACATGAAACTGGTTCCCTCTTACATCATGCTAGCGCGGACCGCGAAATTGCGCTCCGCGGGCCCTCGGGCCTGGAAAATTAGGGGAAAAAGGGAAATGTCGAATACGTCAGGTACCCGCCTGCGATGCCTCGAGCGCCTGGTCGAAATCGGCTTCGATGTCTTCGATATCCTCGATGCCCACCGAGACGCGAATGTATTCGGGCGTCACGCCGGTGGCTTCCTGGTCGGCCGGCTCCAGTTGCGAGTGGGTGGTCGAGGCTGGGTGAATTACCAGCGTCTTGGCGTCGCCCACGTTGGCCAGGTGGCTGGCGAGTTTCACGCTATCGATGAACTTGACGCCCGCTTCCTTGCCCCCGCGCACGCCGAAACCGAGGATCGCGCCGGCGCCTTTCGGCAGGTACTTTTTCGCCGCCTCGTAATGGGGATGGCCGGGCAGGCCGGGATAATTCACCCAGGTCACCGCCGGATGCACGGCCAGCCATTCCGCCAGCGCCTGCGCGTTTTGGGTGTGGCGTTCCATGCGCAGGTGCAAGGTTTCGATGCCGATCAGAAACAGGAACGCCGCGAACGGGCTCATCGTCCCGCCGGTGTCGCGCAGCCAATGCGTGCGGATGTGGAGGATGTAGGCCAGGTTGCCAAGCGGCTTCAGCGCTTCGGTAAAGATCACGCCGTGGTAGGAATCCGAGGGCGTGGTGAATTCAGGCCATTTCGCCGGGTCGTTTTCCCAGAAGAATTTGCCGCTGTCTACAATGGCCCCGCCCACGTGGACTCCGTGGCCGCCCAGGAACTTGGTGGTGGAGTAGACCGCGATGTCGATGCCGTGATCGAAGGGGCGCAGCAGGGCCGGCGTGGTGACGGTGTTGTCGATGATTACCGGCAGGCCTCGAGCGTGAGCGATGTCGGCGATCTTGCGGTAATCCGGAACGTCGTTCTTGGGATTGCCGATCGATTCGAGATAGACCAGGCGCGTGTTTTCGTCCGCCAGGCGGGCGATTTCCTCGGGGTGATCCGGATCGAAGAAACGCACCTCGACCCCCAGTTTCTTGAACGTCTGCGTGAACAGAGTCCAGGTGCCTCCATAAAGGCTGGTGGAGGAGATCAGGTTCTGTCCCGCATGCGCGATGGTGAGAATGGCGGCCGTGATGGCGGCCTGTCCGGAGGCGAACGCCAACCCGCCCACGCCCCCATCGAGCGCGGCCAGGCGCTTCTCCAGCACGTCGTTGGTGGGATTCATCAGGCGCGAATAGATGAAGCCGAATTCCTTCAGCGCGAAAAGATCGGCGGCGTGCTGAGAATCCTTGAAGACATAACTGGAAGTGGCGTAGATGGGAACGGCCCGCGCCGTGGTAGCGGGGTCTGGTTCCTGACCGGCATGCAGAGCCAGCGTGCCGAGTCCGGGTTGGCGTTTAGAGTTTGGCATGAATCGTCCTTACGAGAATAGTCCCGTGGGGCAGCCAATCCTGGCTGCAGCCGGCTTTCAGGCGGCCTTTCCTCGTTGCGCATTTGTTCCCCCATTTCGCATCAGGAAGGGGTTTTTGTCACGGGCCGCTAGTCCCTTATAATGTACTATTTGTCAATCGAGTTTATAAAGATCGTAGCTCCAGTGTCAAGTTCACCAGCCTTGCAGTACTCTGTAAACAGGGCATCTGGAAAGTCAGGCATGCGCACCATTTCGAAGCGGACCCAGTACGGATTGAAGGCCATTCAAGCCTTGGCGCGGCGCTACCGGGAAGGACCGATCCTCATCAGTACCTTGGCAAAGGAAGAATCCATTCCGCTGAAATTCCTGGAAGCCATCCTCCTCGACCTGAAAAGTCATGGAGTCTTGGAAAGCAAATTGGGCCGCAAGGGAGGGTATCGTCTGAGCCGTCCGCCTTCGACCATCAACATCGGTTCGCTGGTCCGCATCCTGGAGGGCCCACTGGCGCCGCTTCCCTGTGCCAGCGAAACCGCCTACCGGCCCTGCCAGGAATGCGAGGACGTGGAAGTCTGCGGTACCCGCATTATCATGAGGCAGGTGCGCGACGCTATCTCCGGCGTTTTGGACCGGACCACGCTGGCCGACCTGCTCCAACAGGTGGATGTCTGCCGCCGCCAGCGCGGCGACTCCGAGCCAACCATGTATCACATTTGACGCCGATGACGGCAACCAACCCCTTGGGGTTCGGAATTCTGCTTGCCACGTCCAAATCGGGACCACAAAGGCGGACCGTTCGCACACACCAGCCACCTTCGGAGCGTGGCGTTCCAACCCGCTCCCGGTCCTGAATTGCCGAATAGCCGGCGTACTTCCCGGCTCTAGTGGCCGCCGGCGGCGGCTATTTGCGTGTTCAGCTCCCGCAGGGACTTTTCCAAGAGCGTCCGGTAGCGAGGATTCTGAGCGGCCTCCATTTCCCTGGTAACTCTGGTTCGCGAAAGGAGAAGGCTCTCCCTCTTGCGGATCAATTCGAGCGGCTCCGCCGGAGCGGTCTTGCGGACCCTTACGGCGGAACGATTGGCTTCGGCAGCCTCAGTCTGAGATTCGACCGACTTGCTTTCCCAACCTCGGGCCATACTTCATTGTAGCGGAAGTTGGAGGAAAAGGAGCCGCCCATCCGAATTCATTGCGGGGAATTACCTGAAAACGAATTGACTTGGTACTAACAGGACCGTACAATGGTTCCAGCGGAAAGTGTATGTCAGAGAACAACGGCATCATCGCGGGGTCCCCTTCCGAGACGCCTCCCGTCACCTCGAAAATACGGATCGTGGTCGCCGACGATCATCCTATTTTCCGCGACGGGCTCTGTAGGCTGTTGGCCTTGGAAGAGGATTTCCAAGTCGTCGCCCAGGCGGAAGACGGGCGTCAGGTGCTCGAAGTATTGCAGCAACATGAGCCGGATATCCTGCTGCTCGATCTGAAAATGCCGGGTCTGGACGGGTTGGCTACCTTGCAGCGCATTCAGACGGCGCGCGGCAAGACCCGCGTGATCGTGCTCACCGCTTCCGACGACAAGAACGAATTCGTGCAGGCGATGAAGTTGGGCACTTCGGGCATCGTTCTCAAGCAGACCGCTACGGACATGCTCATTAAGAGCATTCGCAAGGTGCATGCCGGAGAAATCTGGCTGGATTCCCATACCACGGCCGCGGTGATCCGGCAGTTCGTCGCCAACGAAGACATTCCGCAGATGCCTTCGCCCGTGAACTCCACCCGCGAGCGCGAGCGCAGCCCGTTGAGCCAGCGCGAGCGCGAAATCGTGGCTCTGGTGGCGCAGGGTTTCAAGAATAAAGAAATGGCCGAAAAGATGTTCATCAGCGAGCAGACGGTGAAAAACCATCTGCACAACATGTTCGACAAGCTGGGTGTTTCCGACCGCCTGGAACTGGCGCTGTACGCCATCCACAACAATCTGCACACCGGCCGTTAGCCGACCCGCAGCCCTTCTACACCCTTAACTCGTAACCCAAGCCGCGCATTCCTTCGATGATGCGCGCGCGGATCGCGCCGACCTCTTCGCTTTCGAGAGTGCGCACCGCCGAGCCCAGCGTCAAGCGGTACGAAACGCTCTTCGAGCCTTCGGGCAGCGGCTTTCCGGAGTACACCCGCAGGAATTCGATGCTCTCCACCAGCGGTCCCGCGAATCGGCGCAGATTGGCTTCCAGCGCCGCCGCGTATTCGCGCTCGCCGGCAATCACCGAAAGATCGAACGCGCTTGAAGGATAGCGGCGGACGGCCGAGTACTTCACCTCGCCGGCGCCGAGACGCATCACCCGCTTCAGATCGAGATCGAGCACCGCGGCGCGGCCGTTCTCCATCAGCGACGGGTGAATCTCGAACAATCGCCCCACGCATTCGCCCTTCCAGACCACGGAACCGGTGCGCGCCGGGTGCTGGTAAATCTCGACCTCGGACGGGTCTTGGCAGGGTTCAATGGCAGCCCCCGGCATCAGGCAGACCGCCACGCGCTTCAACTCGTCCAAGCCCGCCTTGCCGTCGCCCGAGCGCTCGTACATCGCGGCCGCCAGGTGCGGAATTTCTTCCGGCAAGCCTGGCTTGGCTCCCGATGCGCTTTTGTGAACCTCCAGCCCGATCTCGAACAGCCGGAACGAATCGCGGTGCTTGCTGTTTTCGACCAGGTTGCGCCAGAGCTCGGGCACCAGCGAGCGCCGCAACAGGGCCTGGTCACTCGAGATGGGATTGGTCACGCGAACGTGGCTGGAGGGTTCGTACCCGAAGTTGCGCGCGGCATCCTCGCTCAGGAAGGAGTAGTTGTGAACCTCGGTAAAGCCCGAATCGACGAACAGGCCGCGGACTTCGTGCTGAAAATCCCGCTCGGGGTTGGCGGGCGGTACGGCGGCGGCGACCAGCGGGGCGCGCGGCGGAATGGAATCGTAGCCCACCATGCGGCCGACTTCTTCCACCAGGTCGTCCTTGATGGAAACATCCTTGGTGGCGCGCCAACCGGGCACGGTAACCGAGAACGTCCGCGGGCCGGCCTGCTCCACGCCGAATTCCAGGCTCTCCAGAATGGCGCGAACTTCGGCGGCCGGAATCGAGCGGCCCAGCTTGCGGTCCAGCCAGTCCAGGGGCAGCGAAATCGGCGCCGGCGGCGGGGTGGGGCGCGCCACGTCGGCCGCCCCGCCCACGATGCGGATTCCCGGCGAAACCGCATGTAGCAGCTCGATGGCGCGGGCCAGGCCGCGAACGGTATTGGCCGGATCCTGCGCTTTCTCGAAGCGCATGGAAGCGTCGGTGCGCAGTTTGACGGCGGACGAGGTCTTGCGAACGGACGCCGCCTGAAACGTGGCGCTTTCCAGAACCACCCGGCGGGTAGACTCGCCGATGGCGCTTTCCGCGCCGCCGATCACGCCGGCCAGGGCGATCGCGCCTCCCGCATCGGCAATCACCAGGTTGGAGGGGTCGAGCGTGTATTCCTCGCCGTTGAGCGCGGCGAAGCGCTCGCCCGCGTTCGCCCGCCGCACGAAAATGGTGCCGCCCTTCAGCTTGTCGGCGTCGAAGGCGTGCATCGGCTGGGCGAACTCCGCCATCACGTAGTTGGTGACGTCGACGATATTGCTAATCGGGTTCAGGCCGATGCTCGAAAGCCGCCACTGGAGCCAGAGCGGCGAGGGCTTCCCGGCCACGTTTTCGAGCACCAGCGCGCTGTAACGCGGGCAGAGCGCCGGGTCGGCCACTTCCACCCGGATCGCGGGCGCTGCGGAAGGAAGCGAAGTGAGGCGCACCGGGTCTTTCAGCTTGCCGCCGGCGATGGCCGCCACTTCGCGCGCCATGCCCCAATGCCCCCACAAATCCGGACGGTGGGTGATGGATTTGTTATCGATCTCGATAATGCTGTCCGGTTCGCAGCCCGGAACCGGAGCGCCCACCGGAGCTTCCAGTTCTACGATTCCCTCGTGGTCGCGGTTGATGCCGAGCTCGGCGCCGGAGGCCAGCATACCGTCGCTCTCCACCCCGTGAATGGTCCTCTTGCCGATCGGCGCCCAGACGGCTTTCATGCCGGCGCGGCAATTGGGAGCGCCGCAAACCACGGTGCGGCGGCCGAGCGGACCGATATCGATCCCGGCCCTGGTCAGGTGCGTACCGGCGATCGGTGCGGCCGTCAAGACCAGCGCCACCCGCGCCTGGGCCAGCAGCCTTCCCACCGCCTCGATGCCCTCGCACTCGGCGGTCTTCATGGTGATCAATCGTTCCAGCGGTGCGGGGGGGCAATCCAGGCCCTCCACCAGTTCGCGAATCCAGTTATAGGAGAACTTCAATGGCGCCTCGGAGCCTCAGAACTGTTCCAGAAATCGCAGGTCGCCGCCCTGCAGTTGGCGGATATCGTCGATGCCGTAGCGCATCATCGCGAGGCGCGTCAGCCCCAGGCCGAAGGCGAAGCCGTTCCACTCCTCCGGGTCGATGTGGCTCATGCGCAGCACGTTCGGGTTCACCAGCCCGCAGGGCAGCAATTCCACCCAGCCGCTCTGCTTGCACACGGCGCAGCCGGCGCCGCCGCAGATCAGGCACTGAATATCCAGTTCGAAGCCGGGCTCCACGAACGGGAAATAACCCGGCCGCAGACGCACCGCCACCTCCCGGTGGAAGATGGCGGCGAGCAGCGTTTTCATGAAATAGAGCAGGTGCGCCACCGAAACGTCGCGGTCGATCATCATGCCTTCGAGTTGATAGAAGGTGTGCTCGTGGGACGCATCCACGCTCTCGTTGCGGAACACGCGGCCGGGCGCGATCATGCGCAGCGGCAACCCCAGCCGTTCCATGCCGCGCACCTGCACCGGCGAAGTGTGGGTGCGCAGCAGGTTGCCGCCTTCGAGCCAAAACGTGTCCTGCATGTCGCGCGCGGGATGCTCCGCGGGAATGTTCAAGGCATCGAAGTTGTGATACTCGTCTTCCACCTCCGGCCCGTCCAGCACGGCGAAACCGAGCGATCGAAACAGCTCTTCGAGCTCCCGCTGGATGCGCGTGATGGGGTGCAGGTGGCCGCGCCGCGGCGGCGGAGCGGGCAGGGTCAGGTCGAGCCATTCTCCCGCCAGACGCGCGCCGGTGGCGGCCCGGTCGAACTCGCGTTTGCGGAGATCGAGTTCGGCTTCCAGCTTCCGCTTGGCGCCGTTCAGAATCTGCCCAAAGGCGGGACGCTCGGCCGGCGCCAGCTTGCCGATTTCCTTCTGCGCCAGGGTGAGCGTGCCTTTGCGGCCGAGCACCTCTACCCGCACCGCTTCCAACTCTTCCTGGGTGCGGGCCGCGTGTATCCGCGCCAGGGAACCGGCTTCCAGTTCCTGTATGGAATCAGCCAACATGAGCGTGAAGCTTCATTGTAACAAGCCGGCTGTTGTAGACTCGGAGCATGGTGGGACAGCAGCGCCCGACCCTGTGGATGGAACGGGAAGACCCGATTGAATAAGGCTCGGTTGGGTTTCGATCTCACTCCATTTCGGGCCGGCTCACTCCTTATCCTGGCGGCCGTTACGCTGCTCGGGTTCGGCACGGCATTCGGCATGCCGTTCCTCAAGAAAAAGACCGCCGTGCCACACCCCGATATCAACCGGGTGCTCAAGGCCGGCGATGTGGCCCCGGATTTCAGCCTGCCCGCCCAGGATGGCGGCACGGTTAATCTCAAAGATCTCCGCGGCAAATGGGTGGTTCTGTATTTCTACCCGTACAACGAAAGCCCCGGCTGCACCATCGAAGCGCATAACTTTCAGCGCGATCTGGCGGAGTACGAAAAGGCGCACGCCGTGGTTGTCGGCGTCAGTCCGGATTCCCCCAAGCGCCACAAAGAGTTCGCCGCGCAACAGGAGCTCACCTTCAAGCTGCTATCGGACCACAAGCGAAAGATGGCGAAAAGCTACGGCGCGAGGCACCGGCTGGCGATGATTCTGAAGCGGCCCGTCCTAGCCACGTTCCTGGTAGATCCGCAGGGCCGCATCGCCAAAATCTGGATGGACACCGAACCGCGGCATCACAGCACCGATGTGCTGGCGGCGATCACGGAGCTGGAAAAGAAGCAGACTTCAGCGCTCGGTGGATTCTGACGCGTTGGTAACGTCCGGATTGAGCAGATTCCCCTTGTACAGACGACCGCACCGTTGTCGGACCTCAAGTTGCCTAGGGGCTCACCGGCGTTGGTTCCGCTTTCCTTTTGGTGAACCTTGGGGTGCAGTCGATGATGGACGCTGTTGGGATTCTGGTTTGCTGCCTCTGCCTGTGACGAAAGTCGTGACAATGCCGCTGATTCCCATAGTTCCGAAAAGGGCTCCTGGCCACGGGTACCCAAAGACAACAACGACCGCGCCGCAGATTAGGAATAACGCCGAAACGCAAAAAGCAAACACCTGCCCACGACGTGCCTCATGAAATTGCATGCGCATGCCTTCCACCTGCGCATCCAGCTCCTTTTCTTCCATCCTGCGACGATGGGCGCTTTGAGACTCGGCCAGTTAGATGATGCGGTGGGCAGCCCCAGGGCAGGCGGTTTCGTACCCTTGAAGAATCTGCGGCGGCGGTATTGGTCCCGCGAAACTCTCTACAGCGATCGCGGCATATCCGGGCTGCTTACCTAGCGGCGGCGGCGGGGGTGTCGGTGGTCTTCCGATCTGTTCGGACACGATGTGGCTCGACCTTATACTGTTGAATTGCCCTGTACAAATCAGAACCGATCATAGCCCAGTCGTTAAGCATAGCCTCTTGGTCAGACGTGAACCGTCGATGATGTGGAATTCTAGTCCCGGGGAAAAAGGTGAACTGCATCAGCAGTCGTCGCATGAAATGTTCCTTGGGCTTCCTTGCTTCATCGGCGAATCGGACAGCGAACGTGTTGCTTGATGGAGAGTAAACGCCCCAGAACTTGCCCGGTTGGTTTAAATAGTGGCTAAACCAGTTCTCGTAAGCGGACTCCCATTCCTTGAATCTGTCTAGCGGCTGGTCGGGGACGCTCCCGGTGCTGGATTTCGCCAATTCAGTGAATGCCGGCGCCATAAGCTTCACCTCCTTATCGACAAGATGAGCACGTTTGGTGCCTCAGTGCGCCCTCATTGCTCCCTGACCAATTTGACGCGTTCAAGCCAAGTCCGGACTGTAAATTCCCGTCAGCCGAGTAAGTTACTTGTTTTCTTATAGCTACCGGACACAACCACCTAGACATGCTCAATGCTGATGCAGCCACTTCGGGCAAGCCTAAAAGACGTTCTAGTGATAAATTGAACATACCCGAATCATCGGCATTCCGTCAAGGGACTATACGCCGCACGCGGTCTTATTGGCCTAGCCAATCTGACCACGTTTTATACGCGTGGTCAACAGTTTCCATGGGGTTATGACTTTTATCGTACTAGGAGCGCCCTCGGAAGATGTAGTACCAAAACGCCGCCCTGTCATGCTGACAATCCAGGCCCGTTGTGAGCCACGCGAAAGCTTGCGGCGAGCGCAAGCTCGCTACCCGACCCAAAGGTAGCATGCGGGCGAGTACATGGAGGTGGAACCAAAACCGCATGTGTTTGAAAATACGGCAAATCTAGTCACAAGATTTTTGTCACCGAGCCGGGCGCCTTCTTGCATATCCGCAGGCCAATCTTCCGTTACGCCCCCGAGAGCGTCGTCCGGGGACATCACAGCACGGATGTGCTGGCGGCGATCACGGAGCTGGAAAAGAAGCATACTTCAAAGCGCAGCGGCAGCCGGGTCGATGGGTACGGTAATTAGCGATCGACATGGGCAGGGCGCACCCGGGCCAGGGCATCCAGCAGGTCCTTCTTGCGGATCGGTTTGGCGATGTAGCCATCCATGCCGGCCGCAAGGCATCGCTCCCGGTCGCCCGCCATGGCGTGTGCGGTCATGGCGAAGATGGCGACGTGCTCCCCGGTGCCGCGTTCCCGATCGCGAATCGCCGCGGTAGCCTCGAATCCATCCATGTCCGGCATCTGAACGTCCATCAGGAGCAGATCGAAAGGCCCGCGCCCAAGTGCCGCCAAGGCCGCCCGGCCGTCTCCCGCGAGCGTCACGCTATGGCCCTGCCGTTCCAGCATGCGCAGCGCAACCTGCTGGTTGACCGGGTTGTCTTCCGCCAGCAGAATGCGCAGGGTGACGGCCCGTTTCGGGCTCTCGGAGGCAGGCTCGGCAGGCGGCGGCGCCGGCTGGACGCGCGGCGCACGCGAAAGAACCCGCAAGATCGCCTCCTGCAATTCCGCCTGGGCGACTGGCTTGGTGAGGTATGCCTCGATTCCCAACTCCCGGCTGCGCGTCACATCGCCGGCGCCAGTGTCCGAAGTCAGCATCACGATCGGCATTGCGGCATTCCCTCGCTTGATGTGCTCGGCCAGTTGGAAGCCGTCCATCTCCGGCATGTGAACGTCGGTCAGCACCAGCGGGAACGAAGCGCCTTCCAGCAGACGAATGGCGGCCGCGCCGCTTTCCGCCTCGACCGGCCGCATCCCCCATCGGGACAGGTTCTCGAACAGGATGCGCCGGTTGGTTTGGTTGTCGTCCACGATCAGCGCCGGAACGCCTTCGAGCAGTTTGCGATCGGGTGGAACGGCAGCGGGCGAGTTCCCTTCCCGGCCGGCCTGGACCGTGAAATGGAAGGTGCTGCCCCTTCCCGGCTGGCTCTCCACCCAGATGATGCCGCCCATCATCTGCACCAGGTGCAGCGAAATCGTCAGACCCAGGCCGGTTCCACCGTAACGGCGGGTGGTGGAGGAGTCGGCCTGGGTGAAAGCCTCGAAGATCGCCTGCTGCTTCTCCGGCGCGATGCCGATCCCGGTATCGCGGACCGAAAAGCGAAGCTCGATGCCCGTGCGGTCGGGGACGGGAGCGCCCTTCACCGTTACCAGGACCTCGCCGCGCTCGGTAAACTTCACCGCGTTGCCTACCAGGTTGATCAGGATCTGGCGGATCCGCCCGGCGTCGCCCACCACCGATTCGGGCAGGGAAGGACCCACTTCGCACGCCAGCTCCAAACCCTTTTGATGGGCGCGCAACGCCAGCATTCCGACCGTCTGTTCCACCAGCACGCGGGGCTCAAATGCGACCGGATCGAGCTCGAATTTACCCGCCTCCATTTTGGAAAGGTCGAGGATATCGTCGATCACCGAGAGCAGCGAATCCGCCGAAACCCTGACGGCGCCGAGGTAATCCCGCTGCTCGTGAGTCAGCTCGGTGTCGAACACCAGTTCGGTCATCCCCAATATCCCATTCAGAGGCGTGCGGATTTCGTGGCTCATATTCGCCAGGAACTGGCTCTTGGCCAGGTTGGCGGCTTTCGCGATGCGCTGCGAAACCGCCAAACGGCCGGCCAGTACGAACGTAACCAGCAGCGTGATCGCAAACACGCACAGCGCTGTCAAAAGCACAGTCTGGTAGAGCCGCGCCTTGCGATCGGCGAAGACGGCGCCGATCTCGGTGCTCATATCGGTGTTCCAGCGAAAGTCGATGTTGGCGGTAGTGCCGTCCGCGGCCATTCGGCCGATTTCCTGGCACAGCGTCTCGGCGGCCGCCTGCGCCGCGGAATTGGATTTGGAGGCTCCCAATCCGATCCAGTACGTGGCGCCGGCGATGGGACGCAATCGCAGAGCCGTTCCATTGCAACTGGATTGCAGCGGGGCGCGCAACGGGCTGATCGCCAGCAGGCCGGTGGCCGCGGCTCCGCTGCAGACCGCTGAAATCACGCCCGCCGAATCGAGCTGGGGAACGACGGAGGCGCGGGGCATATAGCGTTCGAT
This sequence comes from Bryobacteraceae bacterium, assembly GCA_052148435.1. Lineage (GTDB taxonomy): Bacteria > Acidobacteriota > Terriglobia > Bryobacterales > Bryobacteraceae > JBEKYD01. The sequence goes on along the minus strand of JBKQIF010000058.1, from coordinate 39,965 downwards.
CACGCGCGCATCGGCGGCGACCCGAGTGGTTGCGGCCAAGGTTCTTCTGCGCACGTCTTGCGGACCGTGGATGGGCAGAGACGGCAACGAAACGATCACATAGGTGAGTCTGGCCCACGGCGCGCCGATGTAGAGAAAGCGCCGCTGCTCCGGCAGATCCACCGTCAGTGGCCACAGGTCGAGGGTATTGGTGGAGAGTGCCCGCTCAAAGCCCTCCGGCGTGTACACCCAGTCCAGGCGAATCCCGCTCCGGCGCGCCGCGAGGTCGATCAGATCCAAGGCCGGGCCGGTTGGCCGGCCCTGCGCATCCACATACAGTAAGTGCGGATTGTTCTGGAAGCCGATCTTGAGGATTCGCTCGGGGGGTGTCCGCGCAGTTCGCCGGCAGATCCCGAGCCCGGCCAGCAAGGCTGCCAGGAGCCCCACCAGCAAAACCAGGCGGCCACGCCAGGATCGTGCCGCCCCACGCGCCTTTGAAGAGTTTGCGCTCATGGCGGGCAACCCGGCGGGAATCTCCGCGCGCGCTCGATAGCCCTCGGGATGCGCCCGGTCCAGGCGCCAAAGCCAACCGCCGGCGCCCATCCCACCAGCAGCGCTTCAGCCAACGGGTTGTTTCGCGCGAACTTCGGAACGCCGATCATCAAGCACTCCTCATTCGATATATCGGCTCCGAGTTCGTCACTTTAGAGTGTGGTGTGCAATTTAAGGTGGAATTGCACCGCACCGCCGCCGCCCGGGCATACAGTTAGTTTCCCAGAGAAGTACGGGGAACACCTATATTGTCGATCGTTAACATCCAGTCGAAGCTGTCAGCGGGCAGCGATCAGCCACACTGGAGCGGCCGATTGCCGATCGCTGAAAGCTTGCCGCTGAAACCAGCGTTATTCCACTACCCGCAGCACCAGCCGGGAGCCGTCCCTGCCGCCCCAATAGATGCGCTCGAAGGCCTTGCTGAAATCGGTCGAGAGGGCTTGAGGGATCTCCATAAACTTTTGCGGGTTGCGGTCGGTCAAGGGGAACCAGGAGCTCTGAATCTGCACCATGATTTCGTGGCCGGTGCGGAAGGTATGGGCGATGTCGGGCAGGCTGAAGGCGATGCGATCGGGCTTGCCGGGATCGAAGGGCACCGGTTTTTCGAAGCTCTTGCGGAACTTGCCGCGGAAGGGCTCGCCGCGAATCAGTTGCTGATAGCCTCCCATGGGCACGGCGCCCGCCGCGGCGGCGCCAGCCGGACCGGCCGGCGCCGGATTGTTATAGTCGGGCGCATCGCCGGGGTAAACGTCGATCACCTTCACGTCGAAGTCCGAGTCGGTACCGGTGGTGGAAACTTTCAGCTCGACCCCGATCGGGCCGAAAACCGTAACGTCGCGATCGAGCACGCCGCTGCGGTACAGCAGTACATCGGGCCGGGTGGCGGCAAAACGCTGGTCCTCGGTCATGTAGGTGTTGACCACGCCAATCTGGATGCGGTTGACGTATGGAACCGGCTTGGCGGGGTCGGATAGATATTCGTCGAAACCCGACGGCCGCGGTTCCTGCCAGGCGAGCTTTCCCTTGGCGTCGAGGTAAAGGGCGGCGGATTTGGCCTCGGCCGGCGGCCAGGCAGCGAACTTGCGCCACTGGTTCAGGCCGGTTTGGAACACCCAGGCTTTGGGAAACTTGCCGTCGCCGCGCCCTTTCAGATAGTAAAGGAAGAAGGGGAGCTCGATTTTCTCGCGGTAGTATTCGGCCGTGTTCGAACCGAAGTTGACATTGCCCAAACGGTCGCCGGCGCCACGCGAAAAACCGCCGTGGTTCCAAGGCCCCATCACCAGCATGTCGGCCGGCGGCGAATTTTTCTCCATGAAGTCGAACTGCCGCAGCAAGCCTTGCGGGTCCTCGGTATCGTACCAGCCTCCCACCAGCATGACCGCCGGCTTAATGGCCTTGAGGTGCCGCCAGATGGCGCGCGATTGCCACACCTCGTCGTAGGAGGTGTGGGCGATATTCAGATTCCAATAAGGCTGCGTATTCTTGAAGTATTTCTCGTTGGCGTTCGAGAGCGGGCCCATGTCGAGATAGAACTGGTAGGCGTCGGGCGTGCCGTAGGGAAAGGGCAGCACCGGCGCGGGCGGCGCGGGGTCGCCCTGGCGCGGACGGAAGCCCATGTAGAAACTGAAGCGGTGGGCCAGCATGAAAGCGCCGTTGTGATAGACGTCGTCGCCCATGTAGTAGTCGGTGACGGGGGCCTGCGGCGCGACGGCCACCAGCGCCGGATGGGCGTCGATCATACCCGCGGTGACGTAGAATCCGGGCTGCGATATGCCGTACATCCCCACCTTGCCGCTGTTGCCGGGAATATGGTGAAGGAGCCATTCGATGGTGTCGTAGGTATCGGTGCTTTCGTCGATGTCTTTGGGACCGCTCTTCGCCGGCTGGTGCGGGCGCAGAATGGTGTACTCGCCCTCGCTCATGTAACGCCCGCGCACATCCTGATAAGCAAAGATGAACTTCTCCCTGGCAAACAAATCCGACGGGCCCAGGGTGGCGCGATAGTGGTCGGCGCCGTACGGGCCCACGTTATACGGGGTACGCTGCAGCAGGATGGGATAGGACTTGCCGTCGGTAAACACATCCTTGGGAATGTACACCGAGGTAAAGAGCTTGACGCCGTCGCGGACCGGGACCTGGTATTCAAACTTGGTGTAATTTTCGCGGATGGCGGCCACGGCCGCGCGCTGGGCGTCGATCTGAGAGGCGGTCTGTGCGCCGGTTTGAGCGGGGAGCGCCGCAACGGTGAGTAGCGAGACAAGCAGGGAAGATCGCATGGGTGGTTGGGTACAATTCTAGCCCGACTGGTCCCATTTCGGCATCGGCAGCGAGGTGCGCAGCGTCAACACCCCTTCGAGCCGGACGGTGCGGATAGACCCGCTGAGCGCCATTCGGAACGAGTGAAGCCAAGGGCGACAAAAACGCCGAGACGAATCTCGGCGCTGCAGACTGGAGGGTCTGCGCCACGGCTTATAATCGACCGCATGGGGAACTGGCATGGGAAGGTGTTGCTGGCGGCTGTTTGCGCTACGGGTTTGTGGGCGCAAAACGACGACATTCGGGCGGTGATGAAGGATTCGGAAGCCGCCTGGAACCACGGCGATCTGGAGACCTTCGCTTCCTACTACGAGGATTCGCCCAACACCACGTTCGTGGGCAAGCAAGTCACCCGCGGCGGCGTGGCGGCGATCCTGGAGCGCTACCGGCGCAGCTATCCCACTCGGGAGGCCATGGGCACGCTGCGTTTTTCGGAAATTGCGGTGCGGCCGTTGGACGCCGATTATGCGCTCGTCACGGGCAAGTTCGAGCTCGATCGAACGGCCGCCGGTGGCGGCGATACGTCCGGGCGCTACACCTTGGTGATGCACCGCAGCGCCAAAGGATGGCGCATTATCCACGATCACACGAGTTGAAGGAAGCAATCAGCGAGAGCTTTCAGCGGGCAGCCATAAGTGCTCAATCACGCGGCCGAGGGGCGGAAGCGGGCCTCGCGGCGCCGGCGGGCTTCGGCGCGGATCATGCCGGTCAGCCGGCGTAGCGCGGCCTGCCAGTCCGGAAACAGGTCGATGTAGTGGTATTGGCGCGCCACGCTGCGGGGCACGCGGCAGGCGTCCAGACGCAACGGCACGATGTAGATATCGTCCAGCGGAAGGCTGTGGGCGCAATCGAGAGCGTAGCGGATTTCGGCCTGGAAGCCGCCGCGCTTCACGACGGCGCGTTGGGAAAAGCAGGCTACGAAGAAATCGGCGTTCTGAATCGCCATCTCGATGGCACGCGGCCAGTTCTGGCCCGGCAGCAGCATGCGGACGTCGATCCACGGCCGGAATCCGGCCTCGCGCAGGGCATCGTGCAGCCGCAACGCTACCGCCAGGTCTTCCTTGGCGTAAGCGAGGAACACGGATGGGCTACGGCAATCTTCAAAACGGACGCCCGAAACCGGATCGGGGTAAAATACGCCCAGCCCTTCCACTTCCACGGATTTGCCGCTGGCCAGAGCCTCGGTGACCACTTGCGCCAATTCGGCGAACAGGGAGGAATCAGGCACGCGGTTCGCCCCGGCGCCGCCGTTCCGGCTGCAGCACGATGCGGCCGTCGCGCGAGATCAGGAAGCGCCCCAGCCCGGGCAGGCGCGCTTCCTTACCGTGGCGCAGGTCTTGCAATAGGCCATGAACCAGGCGGTCGAGCCGGTCGGCGGCCTGGCTGGTGCTCTCGCCCGAGCCGCGTGCCATGCGCCGGGCGATATCCGGCTTCTTCATACCGTCTTCAAGGTAGCAGGAGGGGGCGTGAAAAGGCGGTGCTGAAGGGCTCGGTGGAGATCGTTTAAGCGATAGCAAATAAATGAATTATGAGATTTCTTGAAACTCTGTGACCGAGGCTGGCAGGACGGACCACAAAGTCGGCAGGACAGACCACAAAGAACGATAGTTGCTGGTGTAGTAGCGTTGGTCCGCGTAATCCTGCCCAAATCCGATTGCCGTCGTAGGTGTAGCTGACGGTGCCGTTTTCCGGGTTGGTGGACGAGGCCATGTCGGAGCCGGACCAGGTGAAAGACCGCGTCTGGGGTAATGGAGCCACGCGGCAGACAACGTCCCGCCCCCGAGTGAGCCCTCTGGTCATTTGGAGGAATCAGCGAAGTGGACGGAGCACTCCGTCCCATTTCGCTGCAAGATGCTGATTTCATTATGTTGGAAAGTCACGGAAACGAGCTGCTCGCTTCAGGCTGTCCCTTCGCGCTTGGGACGCGGTTTTCGACCTCGACGAGGAGACATCCGTCCGCGACCTGGTGAGCTGGGACGTGTGCGGGGTTACTTCGCGGGCGCCGGCGGCGCCACTGCTGCCCAATGACCGGACGAAAAAACGAAAAGCTCTCCGGTTCGTGAATCGACCATGAGCGGCGCCCTGTCCTGCCGCTGGTAGACTTTATATCGCCCGTTTTCCGCGTAGCCGTGCCAAATCCAGAGCGCGAACACCATACCAGCGAGAATTGCCAGACTGCGACCGTGCGCCGAGAGCCAGAGTTCGCCGCGAACTAGGGCGACCCGGACCACACGAGTCATTTTTTCTTACCCCAACGTGCCGCGGCTGCCTGGCGCGCAATTTCCGAACGACGTGCCGCGGTGAGATTCTCCGCGCGGCGCTTACCTCCGGCCTTCCCGAGTGCGACTACATCAATCGTCAGTAGTTTCTTTTTCGCCGCCATTCAAAAGTTAGCGTAGCACGCTAAGCATGAGGCGAGAAAAACCACTTGACAATGCTTAGCGCGCTAAGCATAATTGAGCCGTACACAGCCGCGAGGCTCTAAAGCGCGAAAGGACAAAGCAGTGGGACTCGAAAAGATCAAGTTCGCGACCAATGTCCCGATCGAATGCGCCCTCAAATTCGCCGAGGGCAAGGGGTCGGGGCGCAGAGGGCGCACAGGCGCACAGGGACAGCACTCCCTCTGCACTCCCTCTGCACTCCTCTGCACTTCTGCACTCCAGACCGGCAGGACGGGGTCGAAAACGCCTCCCACCCATGTAGAATATTGCCTCATACTGAGAAATTTTCATGGGCTTGCGCGGGCCGCAGGCCCAGAGACGACAGACCACAAGGAACGATGGTCTGTCCCACCCGCGGCTGCGGTCATGCTCGCCGGCGCATTTCGGCGCGGGCTTCGGCTTCGGCGGTACGGGCGCGCTCGGTCTCGCGCTTGTCGTGCAGTTTCTTGCCCTTGGCTACCGCGAATTCGCACTTGATACGGCCGCCCTTGAGATAGATTTTGGTGGGAATCAACGAGAGGCCTTTTTCCCGCGTCTCCACCTGCAGCTTATCGATCTCCCGGCGGTGCAGCAGCAGCTTGCGCTTGCGCACGGGCACGTGGTTTTCCCGGTTGCCGTGCGAGTATTCGCTGATATGCGCGTTGATGAGCCAGGCCTCGTTTCCCTCCACCGCGGCGTAGGCGTCCTTAAGCTGGATCTTGCCCGTCTTGGCCGCCTTCACCTCCGTCCCGACCAGGACAATCCCCGCCTCAAACCGATCCATCAGAAAGTAGTTATGCCCCGCCTGCCGGTTGTCGCTGAGGATTTTAATACTGGAGTTCTTATCGGCCAATTTTTGGTCTCAACGTCCCGAAGCGCAATCGCGTCAATCACTTTAGATGGCCCCGGACCGCGTAACTGCCTCTGGCCTTATTATAGCCCGCGGGAAGGCTCCAGAAAGCAGCTTAGAGTAGACCGAAAATGTTCTCTTTCAATCGTTTAACGGCGATTCTCGCGATTTTGGCCCTGTTCGGCCCCGTTTTTCCCGCCGAAGCCGGCAACCGCAAGGGCGACCACCTGCTGACCGAAGGACGCGCCCATCAAGCCCGCAAAGAATGGGACGCCGCTCTCGATTGCTTCGAAAGAGCCCTGGCCGAAGATCCGTCCGACGTCGGCTATCAGATGGCTACCGATAAAGTGCGCTTCCAGGCCAGCCAGGCGCACCTCGACAGTGGTCTCAGGATGCGCGCGGCCGGGCAATTGGGTAATGCCCTCCTCGAGTTCCAGAAGGCTTACGCCACCGATCCCGGTTCCACCGTGGCGGCTCAGGAGATCCATACTACCCAGGCCATGATCGAACGCGAGCGCAAGCGCGTCGAAGCCACCGGCAAAGAAACTCCTCCCGCCGAACGCGCCCTCACTCCCGCCGAATCGTTCCAGCAGGATGAGCAGAAGAAGATCGGGCGCATGTTGGCGGTGCCCGAGCTCAAGCCCCTCAATCCGGCGCCCATCAACCTCAAAATGAACAACAAGACCCGGGTCTTGTTCGAAACCGTCTCGAAGCTGGCCGGCATCAACCTGCTCTGGGATCCGGAATATCAGGCGCCGGCGCACGACGGCTTCAATATCGAGCTGGACGACCTGACCGTGGAACAGGCCCTCGATTACCTGGGCGTGCTCACCAAGTCTTATTGGAAGCCGCTCTCCTCCAATGCCATCTTCATCACCAACGACAGTCAGGCCAAGCGCCGCGACTATGAAGAACAGGTCACCAAGGTCTTCTACCTGCAGAACACCAACACCACCCAGGAGCTGCAGGAGGTTCTGAATGCCGTCCGCACCATCACCGATATTCAGAAGCTGTTCCCCTATAACTCGCAGTACGCCATCGTGGCCCGCGGCGAAGCCGACAAAATCGCTCTAGCCGAAAAAATCATCAGCGACCTCGACAAGCCCAAGGCCGAAGTCCTGGTCGACGTCCTGGTGATCGAAGTCAATTCCACCTTCAGCCGCCAGCTCAGCGCCGCCCTCATCACCGGCGGCCTGAACATGCCCGGCACGTTCAGTCCACGCTCCACGATCGCCACCTCGTCCGGCACCACTGCCGGCACCGGCACGGGTGGCACGACCACTGCCAGCACCTCGACTTCGTCCACCGTCGGCCTCAATTCCCTGAGCCATCTGTCCAGCGCGGATTGGTCCACCACCCTGCCCAGCGCGCTGTTGCAGGCGGTGATGAGCGACGCCAAGACGAAGATCCTGCAGGCCCCGCAGCTTCGCTCGCTCGATGGCGTCAAGGCCACCCTGAATATCGGATCGCGCGAGCCCACCGCTACCGGCAGCTACCAGCCGGGCGTGAGCGGTGTCAGCGTCAGCCCGCTGGTGAGTACCCAGTTCCAATACCTGGATGTGGGCGTGAATGTCGGCATGCAGCCGCGGGTGCATGCAAACGGCGAAGTCACCATCCACATCACCATCGACATTTCCACCGTCAGCGGCTACACCAGCATCGGCGGCATCAACGAGCCCATCATCGGGCAGCGCAAGGTGGAGCACGAAATCCGCATGCGGGAAGGCGAGGTTGGCCTGCTGGGCGGCCTGCTCAATACCGAGGACGACAAGACCGTCAGCGGTATCCCCGGCCTTTCCTCCATTCCCTTCCTCGGCACCCTGTTCAAGGGCGATAGCGTAACTCATAATCGCGACGAAATCATGATCGTGCTCATCCCGCACATCATCCGCCGCCCCGACATTACACCCGACAACCTGAGGCCCATCGACGTAGGCAACACCGCCAGCGTCAAGATCCACTACGCCGCGGCGGGTGATGGCGGCGCGCCCGCCGACAAGCCGCAGGCCGGCGCGGCCCCGGTTGCGCCCCAGGCACTTCCCCAAAACCAGGCCGAGGTACCGCCCGCCCCCGCGCCGGTCGTCACCGCGCCGGCCGCGGCCACCGGTCCCATGCCGCCCGCTACCGCGCCTCCTTTGTCCACACGGCTGCCACAGACCGGCGGTGCGCCCGCCCCGCCCGAGCCGCCTCCCTCCGCCGGAGGGTCCGCCCGCGTGTACTTCGCGCCGGCCCAGGCCGATGCCGCCGTGGGCGCGTCTCTGACCGTGGCCCTCCATCTGGACAACGCCGCCGATCCGGCCACCGCGCCCATGTTCGTTCAATTCGACCCCAAAGTCCTGAAGCTCACCGACGTCCAGCCGGGCAACCTGCTCGGCACCGGACCGCAAATCGCCTTCAGCAGGACCATCCGCAACGAGGCCGGGCAGGCCGCCATCGAGCTCAATCGGCAGCCCGGCGCGCCGGCTCCTTCCGCCGCTTCCGGAACGCTCGTCACCCTGGTATTTCAGCCGGTCGCCGCCGGTTCCACCACCGTCACCATACCCAGCCTGGCGGTGCGCAATTCCCAAGGCCAGGTGATCGCTTCCGCCAGCCCCCAATTGACCATTAACGTGAAGTGAGTATCGTCATGCAGCAGCCACAGAGCGTCGAGCCCACGTTTCCGGGCGGTAGCCTAGCAGCCCGCGATAGAAGCGGCGCCGCGGCCGATCGCAGGCGAAAACGCCTACTCCACGGCCGGCACATCAAGGCCTCAAAGCCCTGGTGGAGTAGGCCTTTGGCCTGCCACGACTTCCACGACGGGCTGCCGGCGGCCGCCTCGGCTTCCAGCCGCGCCCGGCAAGAGGGCCTGACCCTGGTCGAGCTCATCGTGGCCTTCACCATCATGCTCATTCTCACCACTATGAGCGTGCCGCTGGCGCGCGCCAAAGTTCGCGCCCAGCGGGAGCGCGAGCTCCGCCACGATCTGGAGGAGATCCGCCGCGCCATCGACAAGTACAAGGATTATTGCGACCTCGGCTATCTCGGCGCCCCCAAAGCCGGCACCAATTGCTGGCCCGAAAAACTCGACATCTTAGTGGACGGCATCAAGCTCCCCGGTTCGGCCGACGGCAAGAAACTCCGCCTCCTGCGCCGCATCCCCCGCGATCCCTTCACGGGCACGGCCGAGTGGGGCATGCGCAGCGACCAGGACGATCCTAAAGCCAACAGTTGGGGCGGCCAGGATGTTTTCGATATCTACACCAAAACCGACGAGAAAGCCCCCGATGGCAGTTCCTATGCCGATTGGTAATTGGCAGTTCCGACATGTGCGGCGGCGTGGGCAGGCGGAAGCGCGTGCCCCAGAATGTACTGCGCAAGCTAAAGCATGCGCCACCACGCGCGGCTTCACCTTCGTCGAGTTGATGGTGGTCATCTCCATCATCCTGCTGCTTATCACCATGGCCATTCCCATCTATCAGAAGACCATCGTCCGCGCCAAGGAAAGCGTGCTCAAGAACAACCTCTTCACCCTTCGCACGGTCATCGACAACTACAGCTATGACAAAATGAAAGCCCCCCAGTCTCTGCAGGACCTGGTGAGCGAAGGGTACCTGAAAGAAGTGCCGATGGATCCGATGACCGCCTCCAATTCGACCTGGAAGACCATTATGGAGGATGCCAGCCAGGCGCTCAACCAATCCGAGCCGGGCATCTTCGATGTGCGCAGCGGTTCGGATAAGACGAGCCTGGACGGGACCGCTTATGCGGATTGGTAAGCCCGCGGTCTTCCCGCCGGCCGTTTTCTTCGCCCCTAGCACTCCCGCCCGCGGACCCCGCCGCTTCGTATTATTCATGTTAAAGTTCCACGGTAAGTTGCTTGTTCTCCTCGGGGACGATTAAAGTCGCGTTAGGGCGTACGACGATTCGTACCCAAACGCACGAGGCACCCCGTCTACGTAGGAAGCCCGCGTCTTCGGCTGTCAGCCGAGTAAGGAGAATCCTAACTCACTATGCTCCAACGTTATATTGCCGTCTGTGCCCTTTGTCTTTGCGCCGCGGCCGGCGCCCTGCAAGCCCAAACCGGAGCCCAAGCTGCCCAATGCTCGGTTTTCGCCGTTCCTGCCCTGGTGCGCGCCGAAGGCGTCACCGAGCGCCTGGGCGGTCTCGTCTTGCGTTGCTCGGCCGCGCCCTCCAGCAGCATTTCGGGCAATCTCACCGTCTACCTGCCGGTCAACGTTACCGACCGCATCGACGCCGCCTCTGGTTCTCTCGACTCCGTTCTTTCGGTCGACTACGGCACCGGCTTTGTGCCCACCTCCTACCGGGGCGTCGTCAGCGGCTCCAGCATCGCTTTTAACGGAATCGGCGTTTCCGTCCCGGCTAGCGGCTCGCTCAGCCTTCAGGTTTCCGGCCTGCGCGCCGACGTCAGCCAGTTGGGTTTGACGCCGCGTTCGGTCGCGGCCGACGTGGCGTTCAGCGTACCGCTCACCGTTGCCACCGCCACGGTCGCGTACTCACAGCCCAGTTTGTACGCCACGCTCTATGAGACCGGCATCGCATGCGTCGGCTCCCCCTTGCCGACAACGCTCGATCTCGCGGATCTGTTTGCCGCCGGAACCGCCTTCGCCTCCACCCGTTTGACCGAGAGCTTCGCGGGCGCTTTCCAGCCGCGCGGCGCCGGCGACGATAACGGCACCCGTTTCATCATCCGCTACTCCGGTGTCCCTTCCGCCGCGCAGCTCTTCGTTCCCACCTGGATCGCCGGTTCCGATGCGGCCGTACCTACCGCCGGCGGCGACTTCGGCCAGGCGCAAGCCGCCGGCCGGTACGTTCCCGCGAGCGGCACCCTGCTGCTCTCGCTGGTAGTTGGGGCCGACAGCACCGGCGCCGGCGGCGCGGCCACTCCGCTCCCTTCCGGTTCCAGTCCGCTGGCTCTCAATGCCGTTTCGCAGGTATCTCTTTCGAATGGTTCCGGCTACCTGGTCTATGAAGTGGTCGACGCCGGTTCCAGCACCATGGAGAGCGCCCAGTTCCCCACCTTCATCGGCCTCGCCACCGTCACCGTGCCGGCCAACGCGTCCGAAACCGTTTCCTACGCCCCCGTATCGTCCGTTATGACCGCGTCCCAGACGGCCCCCATCCCCCGCTTCCTCGCGACGGAGCCGCAGTCGGACTGCAGCCTCGTCGGCGATTGCTCGGCCAGCTACTTTCCGCAGCTCTCCGTCAACGCGCAGCCGATCCAGCTCACCGCCTACGCGGGAGGCGCCATGACCAGCCTGCCCGGCTATGTGCCGGTTCAGAACTCCGGCGGCGGCATTCTCAACTGGAGCGTGACCATCCAATACGCCAACGGCGCCGGCTGGCTGACGCTCGATAACACTTCCGGCCAGAACAACGGCAGCGTGCGCGTGTGGGCCAATTCCGCCAGCCTGGCGGCCGGAACATATCAGGCCACTCTCACTGTTCAAGGCGGTCCGCTGGCTACGGCCGTTAGCGTGCCGGTGACGCTGCAGGTTTTGCCCGCGCCATCTACCGTGGTGGTTTCCTCGGTCGTCAACGGCGCTAACTTTGCCGCTACTCCGCTGGTCGCCGGCTCGCTCGGCACAATTCTCGGCACCGGCCTCTCCGGCAGCAACGTCGGCGTCACGTTCAATGGAACAGCCGGCACGGTGCTCTACGATTCCGCCACGCAGATCAACTTCCAACTCCCCACCGGCCTCGGCTCGGGAAACTCCGCCACCATGGTCGTCACCGTTGGCGGTGTCTCCAGTGCGCCCGTCACCGTGGCGATTTCCCCCGCCTGGCCCGCCGTCTTCAGTAACGGCGTGCTCAATCAGGACAATTCGCTCAATGCCGCGGCCAACCCAGCGGCCGCCGGCAGCATTATTCAGATCTTCGCCACCGGCATTCCCACCGGCGCAACCGTCACCGCGACTATCGGCGCCGACGCCAACCTCATTCCCGTCTACGCCGGCTCCGCCCCCGGCATCCCCGGCGTCCAGCAAATCAACGTGGCTGTTCCCTCCGGCTTGACCGGGAGCACCGCTCCGCTAACTGTCTGCGCCGTTGTCACCTTCCCGCCCACCGCCCTCGCCCAGCAATTTTGCTCGGCGGCTTTTTCGCTGGCGGTGAAGTAGGGCTGCGCGATAGCCTGACCGCTTCCGCCTACCCGAATAGCTTTTCCAGCGGAAGCGTCAGGTCGCCGGCGGCCAAACTGCCTGGTACCTCCGCCACGGCCGTTCCGTCGTAGCGACAGGCTTTCTTCGCGCGCGGGTCCAGCACCCACACATGCCGGCAGCCCATCGTATAGTAGTCTTCGAGCTTCCTCTGCATCCGCACCATGCGGTCCTCCGGCGACAGGATCTCAAGGCGGCGAATTGAACACCTGCTCCTCCGGGGCTATCAGCTACGATAGGGGTCTATGTGGCTGGGAATCGATATTGGCACCGGTGGGTCGCGCGCGCTGGTGGTGGACGAGCGCGGCGTGGTTCGCGGCAGCCGGACCGCCGCGCATGAAGAAATGAAGATGGAGCGGCCGTTATGGGCCGAACAGCGCCCGGAAAACTGGTGGGACGCGGCGAAGGAGGCCATTCGCGGCGCGCTGGCGGAAGCGGGCGTGGCGGGCGAGGCCATTGGCGGCATCGGCCTGTCGGGACAGATGCACGGGCTGGTGACTCTCGATGACGGCGGCCGTGTCATCCGGCCCGCGCTGATCTGGTGCGATCAGCGCTCCCAGGCGCAGGTGGATGCGGTGAATGCCCGGCTGGGCCGCGAGAACATTCTGCGCTACATCGCCAACCCCGTGCTGACCGGATTCACCCTGCCCAAGCTGCTGTGGGTGCGCGACCACGAGCCGGAAAACTTCGCGCGCGTGCGCCATGTGCTGCTTCCCAAGGACTACGTGCGTTTGCAGCTTACCGGCGAATACGCGACCGAGGTATCGGACGCTTCCGGCACGGCGTTGTTCGACGTGGTTCATCGGCGCTGGTCGCGCGAAATGACGGACGGCCTGGGGCTCGACAACGCCATTCTGCCGCGCTGCTACGAATCGAGCGAGATCACCGGCGTGGTCGGCGCCGAAGCGGCGGAACTGACGGGGCTGAAGGCCGGTACGCCGGTGGTGGGCGGCGGCGGCGACCAGGCGGCCAGCGCGGTGGGCAACGGCATCGTGCATCCGGGAATCGTTTCCTGCACGCTGGGCACATCCGGCGTGGTGTTCGCGCACATGGAAAAGGTGGCCTACGACGCCGCCGGGCGCGTGCACACGTTCTGCCACGCGGTCCGCGGCAAATGGCACGTCATGGGCGTGACGCAGGGCGCCGGGCTGAGCCTGCAGTGGTTTCGCAACCGGCTGGCGGCCGGGGAAAGCTACGACGCACTGACTGCCGAAGCGGCCACCAGCCCGCGCGGCGCGCAGGGTCTGTTCTGGCTGCCGTATTTGATGGGTGAACGCACGCCGCACCTGGACGCTACGGCGCGCGGCGGCTGGATCGGCCTCACCAACAGCCACACCCGCGCCGATTTGATTCGCGCCGTGATCGAGGGCGTGTCCTACAGCCAGCGGGATTGCCTCGACATCATCGAGGAACTGGGCGTGGAAGTGAACTCGGTGCGCGTTTCGGGCGGCGGCGCCAGAAGCCCGTTCTGGCGCGGCGTTCTGGCGGGCATTCTCGACAAACGCGTGGTGACGCTCGAAAACCAGGAAGGTTCGGCCTACGGCGCGGCACTGCTGGCGCTGGCCGGCACGGGGGCGTACGGTTCGGTGGAAGAGGCCTGCGCCGCCACGATTCGCGAAACCGAATCGGTTGCGCCCGAGGCGGAAGATGCCCGCTATTACCGGAAAGCCCACTCCGTCTACCGCGCTTTGTATCCGGCGCTTCGGCCGCTGTACGCTGAGATGGCGGAGTTGTAAATGCCGGCAGGGCGTGCATTGATCGTTCTGGGCTTGATTCTGGTGGCGGCCGGCGTGTTGGTGAGCCTGCTCGGCAAGTTACCGCTACGCTTGGGGCACCTGCCGGGCGACATCCGCATTCAGGGCCGCGGTTCGAGTTTCTACTTCCCGCTCACCACCTGCATTTTGATCAGCGTGGTTCTGTCGGTGGCGATGTGGCTGTTTCGGAAGTGAGGGGGCAAGTTTCCAGCCACGACCAAAGAAGAAGTGAAGAAATTTGGCCACAGATGAACACGGATGAACTCAGATAAACAAATTAAAGGGTTTATCCGTGTTTATCTGTGTTCATCTGCGGCTTGAATTTGATTTTTCACCGCAGGCGGCCGATCCGGTCCAGCGGCCAGTACACGAAAACCGCCTTGCCGTAGATATTTTCGGCCGGAACATAGCCCCAAGCGCGGCTGTCGCTCGATTGCGAGCGATGATCGCCGAGCACGAAGTATTCGTTTGGCGGCACCTGGCGATCCACCGGCGTCGCGCTCAGCGGCCAGGAAACGCGGTCGCGTGAATCGGGGGGAACATAATCCTCCGCCAGGGCTTTGTCGTTGACGTATACTTCGCCGGATACGATGCGCACCCAATCGCCCGGAACGGCGATCACGCGCTTGATGTAGGACTTGGTGCGGTCGAGCGGGTACCAGAAGACGACCGTGTCGCCACGCTGAATCTTCCCCAACCCGAACCAGTAGGTGAACTTGTTGATGAAGATGCGCTCCTGGTCGGCAAGGGCCGGTTCCATGCTGGTGCCTTCCACTTTCACGGGCTGGTAAATGAAGACGATGAGGACGATGGCGATCAGCACCGAAAAGACCAGATCGCGGAGCCACGAAGCAGCGTTGACGAAACCGGTTCGGACCCAACGTTTCGGGCGCTCGGCAGGAGGCGTGGGTAGAGGCTGAGGCGGGATCTGATTTTGCTCCATCCCTAATTGGATCCCTGGTGTCGATTATACCAGCACACCGGAAATGGCCGACCCAAAAAGAAAGCCGGAGAGATTTCCCGTGGGAATCCCTCCGGCTTAGGAGGAGTAATGGCTTACCTCGCAAACGTCAACAGCAAAATCTATCTGGCCGCCATCAGGGCCCGAAGCCGGCGAGCCCGCTCGGGCGCTCTCAACTGGCGCAGCGCTTTGGCTTCGATCTGGCGAATCCGCTCGCGCGTCACGTCGAATTCCTGGCCGATTTCTTCCAGCGTATGCTCGCGCTCGCAACCAATGCCGAAGCGCATCCGAATCACCTTCTCCTCTTTGGGAGAGAGAGTTTTCAGGATGCCCGCGGTCTCATCGCGGACGTTGGACTCAATCACCGCATCCACCGGCGAGCCTACCCAGCGGTCTTCGATCAAATCGCCCAGCGCGGACTCGCCATCGCGGCCAACCGGAGTTTCCAGCGATACCGGATCTCGGGAGATGGTTTTGAGTTTCTGTACCTTTTCCACCGGGATATCCATGCGCCGTCCTATTTCTTCATTTGTAGGAGTACGGCCCAATTCCTTCTCCAGCTCACGAGTGGCGCGGAGGAACTTGTTCATGCTCTCGTTCATGTGGACCGGGATTCGGATAGTGCGAGACTGGTCCGCGATGGCCCGCGTAATGGCTTGGCGAATCCACCACGTAGCGTACGTAGAAAACTTGTAGCCGCGCCGATATTCGAACTTGTCGGCCGCACGCATGAGGCCGATATTGCCTTCCTGGATGAGATCGAGGAGGTGAAGTCCGCGATTTACGTACTTCTTGGCGACCGAAACCACAAGGCGGAGGTTAGCCTCCACCAGATCTTTCTTGGCACGCTCGGCTTCGGCTTCGCCGTGACGGATTACGGTCAAGCTATGGCGAAGTTCGGGGAGACTGGCGCCAGCCGCCTGCTCTCGCCGACGAATTTCGCGCTTGATTTCGCGGAGGCGAACCAGGTTAGCGGGATTATTGCGGGTTTCGAGCTTCCTGATTTCGCCGTCCAGATGGCTGATTTCCTCAACGGCGCGTTCGATCTCCCGCGAGAACTCCTTCCATTTGTTTACCTTGAATGGGCAACGGCGAATTGCGAGGGAAGTCTCTACCTTGGCACGGTTCAATTTGGCGCAAAGCCGCTTGCGCGGGCGCTTGTTGGCCACCGGGGTGGCTTCCACCTTCAGTTCAAGCTGTTGCAGTTTCTTGTGCAATACAATCACGTCGCTGAATCGGCCGTGCGATTCCTCGCGCACTTGCAGATCGGCGGGGGAACCTTCCTCGACATCGCCGAGATCGACCAGGCTTTCCAACTCAATGGCATTCTTTTTCAGTTGCTCGGCCAACTCGACCACCACTCCCTGCACCAGGGCGGAGCGGCTAATTGCCTTTTGCATCCGCAATTTACCGCGCTCCATACGGCGCGCCAAATCGACTTCGCCTTCACGCGTGAGCAGGGGAACAGCACCCATTTCGCGTAGATAAACGCGGACCGGGTCGTCGGTATAGATCGATTCCTCGACGGGCTGTTGCGGCGCCAGGAAGTCGGCGTCGTGAGCGACCTCAGCATCGAAAAACTTCGCATCGTCCTCGAAGTTCAAACCGAGATTTTCCGGACTGTCCGCCAGAAACTGATCTTCAAAATGATCCACTAAGACTCACCTCCCCCACGGAAAAAGCAAATAAAGCTCACCGAATGTTGGGAAACGGGGTATATACCTGAATCGTGCTCGACTTGATGGCCAAGCCCCGGCTAGCCGGGAAGACTTTTCCGCCAGAGGGTTCAACGGATCAATCATAACACCAGTACCCGCTCGTTGTTAAGCCCTATTGTATGAGATGTTCGCAAACCGCATAGGTTACAGACAGCCTGCGCATTTTCAGGCGCCCTTCATGGATCTTATCGGCCTTCGGGCAATTTCTGCCGCATCAGCGTCTTCAGCTCATCGAAAAACGCCTGCTCGTCTTGAAAGTCGCGGTACACCGATGCGAAGCGTACGTAGGCGATCTTGTCCAACTCGCGCAGGCAGTCCATGAGAAATTCTCCTATATCTATAGTAGATATCTCCCGATCCGGCGAGTCGCTGACTTTCGACTCCACCCGGTTCACCAGTTCGGATAACCGCGCCATGCTCACAGGTCGTTTTTCGCATGCTTTCAACAAACCGCCCAGCACTTTCTGACGATCGAACTTCTCCCTCCGGCCGTCCTTCTTGATTACCATGTACGGCACTTCATCTATTCTTTCATATGTAGTAAATCGACGTTCGCAAGCTAGGCACTCCCTCCGGCGGCGAATGGCATCGCCTTCCTTACTCTCGCGGGAGTCCACCACTTTGTCATGAAGATGATCGCAAAACGGGCATTTCATACTTGGCTCACACTATACCGGCTCACGCCCTAAACGCCGCAGACTCCTCCAACTGAGTCCTTCCTTCACCGAAATAATCAGCCCGACCGGAACTACTACAAAAAACGTAATAGCCCAGATGAAGATGGCGAACGAAGTGGCCACTTCCAGTTTGACACCAAAAAGCTCGGTCAGGACTATCACCGCAACCACCTGTGCTCCTCCTCCGATCCCGGGCAGTTGGATGACCGCACCAAATGAAACGAACCCGGCAAAAATCAGAACCTCCTCAAAAGAGAGCTGTAGCATGCCACCGAAGGCTTTTGCCAGGCACCAGTAGCAGACGACAATCAGCACCCATTCGAGCACGGAATACAAAAAAACCAGGAAGAGCGCAAGATCGCTGCGGGTGGATTCGACCCCTTCAACCAGATCCATCAGGAGGCGCTCCATGCGTTGATGGTAGCGGTTTGGGAGGAAGGCCAGAGCCGAAGTAAGGCGCCGCCGGAGCGGCTCCGCCAAATGTCGCATCGACAACAGTAGTATCAAAACTGCCAATCCTGCGATGGTGGCCATGCGTCCGCCCGCTTGCAAAACCCACGCCAGCCGGCTGCTGAGCCGCAGACCCGCGGAGTTCAAACGGGCGAGTGCCAAGCCGAACACCAGGGTGGCCATCAGAAGATCGAATACGCGCTCCAGGACCCAAGCGGAGATTTGCGATGGAATTGATACTTTCTCTTTAATTGCAATTAGATACGGGCGCACGAATTCACCGGGCCGGCCAAACAGGGTGATGGCGGTGAAACCGATGACGGTGGCGGAGAGCAAGTTCCGGAAGGAAGGCTTTGGCTTGAGGGGCATCAAGAAGATCCGCCAGCGCAGGGCACGACCGATGTAGGTGCTCGAAATCGGCAGGAGGGAAAGCGCCAGCCAGTGCCACTGCAAACGGGCGAGACTGGCGCCAGCCAGCTTCCAATCGAACGACAGGTTGGCGAGCTGCCGGCGCAGGGCCCAGAACAGAAATGCGCCGCCGACGCCGAGCACCGCCGCCCAGATCCACTTTCGTTGCGGAATGAAAAGCCTCCCGATACCACTTGTTATGGTGGAAAAATTGAACCTATCATGATAAAGCCTCGTTTCTCTAGTTGAAAAGAACGAGTGCCATGGCGACCGCGACGCTAGCTTTCGATGTTTTCGCAACCGAGGCCAACGGAATGCATGCAAATTCCGGCTTGGCGGCGGTACGCCAGGAGCGGAATTTGGCAGACGGAATCTTGCGCACGGATCTCGGACTGGTGTCGAAGTGCCTGAACGGCGACGAGGGCGCTTGGGAAGAACTGATTCGGCAGCACACGCGGAGGGTGTATGGGCTGTGCTACCGTTTCACCGGAAGTGGGGCGCAGGCGCAGGACCTGACGCAGGAGGTTTTCCTGCGGGTGTTTCGCACGCTGAGAACGTTTCGCGCGGCGGAGGGATCTTTCGGGACCTGGCTGGCGCGGCTGACGCGCAATCTGCTCATCGATCATTACCGGCGGACACGCCAGGAGCGGGTGACGGATTCGATTGAGGAGCAACTCCCGCGGATTGAGGAAGCGAGCGCCGGGGCGGCCGATCCGCCCGACCGCCTGGTGACGGGCAGGGAAACCAGCGAGATCCTGCAGGCGGCCTTGCAGAAGCTTTCGCCGGACCTGAGGGAAGCCGTAATTCTGCGGGACCTGCAGGAAATGGAGTACCGGGAAATCGCCACGGTGTTAAATATCCCGGAAGGAACGGTGAAGTCGCGAATCAATCGCGGGCGCGCCGAATTGGCGCGGTTGCTGCGAAAACGGAAGTTGCCGTTATGAACTGCGCGGATGCGGAAATTCTTATCTGCGACTGGGTGGATGGCACGCTGGACGGGCCGGCCCGGGCGGAGCTCGATCGCCATTTGGCGGTGTGCCCGGCATGTGCGGAACTGGCGCACGATTCGGCGGCGGCGAGCCGGTTCCTAGCCACCGTGGAAGCTGTCGAACCACCCCCGGCGCTGGTGAACCGGCTGTTGTTTCAGGCGCCCTTGAGCCAACCCAAATCGCGCGGGCGGCAGTGGCTGGAAGCTCTCTTCAGCCCGATCCTGCAGCCCCGCTATGTGATGAGCGCGGCCATGACGGTATTGGTGTTTGCGACGCTGGCACGTTTCGTGACCCCGGTTTACCATTTTCGGGCCGCCGACTTGCGTCCGTCGGCGATATGGGCCGGCCTGGAAGACCGGGCCTATCGGAGCTGGGGCCGCGCCGAGAAATTCTACGACAACCTGAAAGTCGTGTATCAGATTCAATCTACGTTGCGGGAGTGGCAACAGCGGGATGACGATCAGCCGCCCGCCACGCCCGCGGCAACCGCTCCGGCGCTGGATGAGCACCAATTGCGGGTCCATCCGCCGGCTAATGCAGTAGAGGGAGACCCACGTTAGGTCAGGGGAGCACTATGAATTGCCAAAACCATCCTGAAATTTCGGCCATGGCATATTGCCGGGCTTGCGGGAAGCCGCTTTGCGACGCTTGCCGGCGCGAAGCGGCCGGAACGATTTATTGCGACGAGCACGTTCCCGCGCAGGCCGCCACGCCGCCGCCGGCCAGCGGCTACACGCGTCCGCCGTATACCCCGCCGTATCCGCCGCCGCCGGCGTATGCCACTACCAACGTGTCGCCGGCACTGGCGTTTTTTCTGGGCGTGATTCCCGGGGTTGGCGCCATCTACAACGGCCAATACGCCAAGGGCCTGGTGCATGCGGTGGTCTGGGGATTGCTGATGTCGATTGCCGACTCGAACGCCGTCCACGGTCTGGAGCCGGTTTTCGTGATGCTGGTGATCGCCTGGTGGGCGTACATGGCGCTCGAAGCTCACCGCACGGCGCAGCGGCTGGCGTCCGGCGAGGTGGTGGACGAGTACTCCAGCATTCTGGATCTGCGCTCGGGAGCGAGCTTTCCCCTGGCCGCGGTGGGATTGATCGTGCTCGGGGTATTGCTGCTGCTGCACACCCTCGACCTGCTCGATTTCGAGAGAGTGGCGCGATATTGGCCGGTGCTGCTGATTGCCGCGGGCGTCTATATGCTGTGGTCGCGCCTGAATCCGCACGACGCCGCGCCACCCGAGGTGCGTCATGAACGATGACCGCGCTGCCCGCTGGACGGAACGCCAGGCGCGGAAGGACGCCCGCCGCCAACGGCGCGGCCTGACCCGTTCGATCAAGGGGCCGGTGATGCTGATCACGGTCGGGGTACTGTTCGCGCTCGAGAATTTCACGCCGTACGGGTTCGCGCAGACGTGGCCGGTGCTGTTGGTGGTGGCGGGGCTGCTGAGCCTGCTGGGGAGGGTCGTTGAACCGACGCCTCCGCCGGCGAATCCGGCCGTGCCACCTCCTTATCCACCGAATACCTGGCCGCCGGCGCCACCCACGCCGCCTCCTCCACCCGCGGGAGATTACCGCGGCACTTCCTATTCGCAGGGGCCGTATAGCGCCCCCACGCCCCCGCCCGAGACCCGGCCGGGGACTTCCAATCCGGGAGGCGCCGAATGAGAGGCCGATCGTTCACTGGTCCGATCATCCTTCTGGGACTCGGCCTGTTGTTTCTGTGGAGCAATCTGCACCCCGGTTTCCAGGTGCTCGACATGCTCGGACAGTATTGGCCGTTCCTGCTGATTCTGTGGGGCCTGGGGCGCTTGATCGAGGTTCTGCTGCCCAGAGAGAATGCCTTCGGAAGCAGCTTCACCGGCGGTGAAGTGCTGCTCATCGTGCTCATCTGCCTGGCAGGATCGGGCATGTATGCCGCCTCGCACGCCGGGTTCCCCTGGCGGGCAGGCTTCACTCACATGCTGGGGACGGATTTCGACTATCCGATTTCGGCCAAGGCTTCCGCCGGCGGCGCCAAGCTGCTGGTGGTGGACCTGCCGCGCGGCAATCTCAAGATTTCGGGCATGGACACTTCCGATATTACGGTGACCGGACAGAAGACCATCCGCGCCTATAAGCACGAAGACGCCGACCGGGCCAACGGCGGCACGCCCGTCGAGGTGGCGGTGGAAGGCGATCACGTGATCGTGCGCACCAACCAGGATCGCGCCTCCGACGTTGCCAGCATCGCCGACGATCTGGAAATCACGGTGCCGCGCGGCCTGGCCGTGGAAGCACGCGGCCGCCGCAACGACTACGAGGTTTCCGACATCGCCGGCAACGTGGAGCTGGCAAGCGACCGCGGCGACGCCCGGTTGGCGCGGGTGGGCGGCAACGTCCGCCTGGTGCTGTCCCACAGCGACACGCTGCGCGCCGAAGACGTGAAGGGAAACGTGGACATCAATGGCGAGGGTTCCGGCCTGGAACTGGAAAACATCGGCGGTCAGGTCACCGTCACCGGTGCGTTCAGCGGATCGCTGGATTTCAAGAACCTGGCCAAACCGTTGCAATTCGAAGGCGCGCGCAATACCGAATTGCACGCCCAAGCCGTGCCCGGGCACATCACCATGGACCTCAGCCAGTTCGACGGCCGGGGGTTGACCGGTCCGGTGCGGCTGGTGGCGCGCTCGCGCGATATCAAGATCGCGGACTTTTCCCAATCGCTCGAACTGGAGGCTGCACACGGGGATGTGGAAATCGAAACCGGGCTGCCCACTCCCGCCATCGACGTGCGCGCCGATAGCGGCAACATCGATCTCGGTCTTCCCGAAAAAGCCACCTTCGACCTGGAGGCGACCGCCGAGCGGGGCGATGCCACCAACGAATTCGGCCAGCCCATTCAGCAGGAGCAGGATGGCCGGCGGGCCACGCTGAAGGGCAAGGCAGGGAGCGGGCCCACCCTGCGGATTACGGTGACGCACGGCTCGGTGTCGGTGCATAAGCGCTCCGAGGCGGCGAGCGAACCCGCTCCTCCGACGCCTAAGAACTTGAAGGACTCCGAAGTTAAGCTGTGAAGGAAGGTTATGCGGATGTTCACACAGACTAAAGTCTGTGCCACCTGCTCTCAGCAGCCTATTGGCACAGGGTGGCACAGGCTTTAGCCTGTGAAAAGCTTCCAGCTTTTTCCCAATCGCGCCACGCTGCTGGTTCTGTTTCTGGTCAACGTCCTCAACTTCTACGACCGCCAGGCGTTAGGGGCGGTACTGGAGCCGTTGCGGCGCGAGTTTCATCTTTCCGACGCGCAGCTGGGCGGGCTGACCACCGCGTTCACCCTGCTGTATGCGGTTGCGGGACTGCCGCTCGGCCGCCTGGCCGACACGGGCAGCCGGCGCAAGCTGCTGGCGGCGGGGGTTGCGGTCTGGGCCTGCCTGACCGGTTTGGGCGGCCTGGCGCGCAATTATGCCAGCCTGGCTGTCACGCGGCTGGGCGTGGGCGTGGGGGAAGCGGTTTGCGCGCCGGCGGCCACCAGTTGGCTGGCGGACCTGGTTCCGGCGGCGCGCCGCACGCACGCCATGGCATGGTTCATGATGGCCGTGCCGGTGGGCGGTTTCCTGAGCTTTTCCGTAGGCGGTCCGGTGGCGCAGGCCTTCGGCTGGCGGGTGGCGCTGGCGGTTGCGGCGCTGCCGGGACTGGTACTGGCGCCGGCGTTGCTGCTGCTCCGCGAGCCGGGCGCGGGGACGGCTTCCGAAATATCCGCCGCAAAATCCACCGCCAGCCCGTGGCAGTTGCTACGGATTCCGGCTTTCGGCTGGATTGCCGTTTCCGGCGCCGTCGTCAACTTCGCCCTCTACAGCTTTTCCACATTTCTGCCGGCCATGCTGGCGCGCTATCACGGGTTGACGATTGCGCGAGCCGGCGTGTGGACCGGGGTCGGCTCGGGTATCTCCGGTGTTTTGGGCGCGCTGGCGGCTGGGGCACTGGGCGATCGTGGGGCCGATCGCGCCGGCAGCCGTCTGGCGGCCCGCCGCTTGCGTCTGGCCGCGACGACGGCGCTGGTGGCCGCGCCGGCAGCCTTTGCCGGGACGCTCGTGCCGGCCGGCGGCGTGGCTGCCTCGGTCGTCTTGCTGATGTTGGCATACGGCCTACTCCAAACCTACTACGGGCTGGTGTACGCCGCCATTCAGGACATCGTACCGGCGCACCTGCGCGGCACCGCCATGGCTGCGTATTACATGGCGATGTACCTGTGCGGCGCTTCCTTCGGCCCGCTGGCCACCGGCAAATTGAGCGACTGGCTGGCGGCCAGGGCGGCGGCCGCCGGCTCGGCGCTGGAAGCCGCGCGCGCCGCCGGCTTGCACCAGGCTATGTACAGCCTTCCCGTACTGGCGCTGGCCCTGGCCTTGGTTCTCTGGCGAGCGGCGCGAGCGGTACGCGAGGAGACTTGAAACTCAGGTGGGGCACGCTTCAGCTTGCCCGTGCGACTGATTTTGAGGGCAAGCTAAAGCATGCCCCACCACGCCAGTAGCCAGTGCCGGAATTGCGGACTACAGTAGAAAAGATGTCCTCCCGACTCTTGTTGTACCCAATGTGGTTGCCGGCTCTGGCCCTGTCGGCCTTCGGCGCCGCGCCTGCGCTGATGCCTTTACCCGTGAAAATGGATACTGCCGCGGGTGCGCTCGCGATCGATGCACACTTCACCGCGGCGGCCACGGGCGCGGCCGATCCTCGTCTGGCCGCGGGCGTGGATCGGCTGGTGACGCTGGTTTCGCGCGAGACGGGCATTGCCATTGCCGGCAAACCGGCCTCCGCCGCCGAGGCTACCTTGAAGGTCGAGTGCGCCGCCCGCGCGCCGCTCTATCCCAAGCTGGGCGAGGACGAATCCTACCAGTTGGACGTAACCGCCGACGGCGCGCATCTCAAGGCCGCCACCGTGGATGGCGCGCTGCGCGGCCTGGCTACGTTTGCGCAACTGGCCGAGCCCGGCCCGCACGGCTTCGAAATCCCGGCGGTTCATATCGAGGATAGTCCGCGCTTCCCGTGGCGCGGCCTGATGCTCGATGTCTCGCGCCACTGGATGCCGGTGGAAGTGGTGTTGCGCAACCTGGAAGCCATGGCGGCGGTGAAGCTCAACGTATTCCATTGGCACCTTTCCGACGACCAGGGCTTTCGCGTGGAGAGCCGCCTGTTCCCGCGGCTGCAGGGCAAAGGCGCCGACGGCCACTTCTACACGCAAGCCGAAATTCGCCGCGTGGTGGCATTCGCGCGCGACCGCGGCATCCGCGTGATTCCCGAATTCGACATGCCCGGCCACAGCACGAGCTGGTTCGCGGGTTATCCTGCCCTGGCCAGCGCGCCGGGACCCTACCAGGTCGGCCGCGACTTCGGAGTTTTCGACGCCGCCATGGATCCCACCCGCGAGCAAACTTACCAGTTCCTGGACGCCTTCATCGGCGAGATGGCGCTGCTGTTCCCGGATCCGTTCTTCCACATCGGCGGCGACGAGGTCAACGGCCGGCAGTGGAAAGAGTCGGCGCACGTCCAGGCCTTCGCCAGGGCGCATAAGCTGACCCAGACGCACGAGCTGCAGTTGTACTTCAACCACCGCCTGCAGCGCATTCTGGCGCGGCACGGAAAGACCATGGTGGGTTGGGACGAAATTATGCAGCCGGATCTGGCCAAGGGCACGGTGATCCAAAGCTGGCGCGGCCAGGCTTCGCTGGCCGAATCCGCCACCAAGGGCTATCGAGGAATTCTTTCCTGGGGCTACTACCTGGACCACCTGAGCCCGGCGAAGTTCCACTACGCGGTTGACCCGCTGGCGGGCGCGGCCGCCGAACTGGCGCCGGAAGCGGCCGGGCGGATTCTGGGCGGCGAGGCCTGCATGTGGGCCGAACTGGTGGATTCGGAAACCGTAGATTCGCGCATCTGGCCGCGTACCGCCGCCATCGCCGAGCGTTTCTGGTCGCCGCCGACGGTGACCGACGCGGCCTCGATGTACCAGCGCATGGAAGTGGTCAGCCGGCTGCTGGCCTGGACCGGGGTGGAGCACCGCGCGGTCTACGGTCCCATGCTGGGCCGCCTCACCGGCGGACACCCGGCGCCTCCGCTGCGGGTGCTGGCCGAAGCCTCCGAGGCGCTCGGGTTGGGAAAGCGCAGCGCGCGCCAGATCGAAACCAGCACGCCGCTCAACCGATTAGTGGACGCCGTCCCGGCGGAGAGCGAAACCGTGCGCGCCTTGGAATTGGCGGCCGGGAGGGTGGCCAGCGGCTCCGGAGCGAGCCAGACGGACCTGGACCTTTTGCGCGGCGCCTTCGAGCTCTGGATGTCCAACGACGCGCAGTTCGAAGCTCTGTTCGATGACAACGCATTGCTGGCCGAATTGCAGCCGCTCTCCCAGCACCTGGCTGCGCTGGGCCGCACCGGCCTGGAGGCGCTCGACGATCTGGCCCATGACCGCAAAGCCGCCCCCGACTGGCTGGCCGCGCGCAGCGCCGAGATCGCCGACTTCCTGAAACCGACCGCCGATGTGACCCTGGCCGCCGCGCGCCCGGTGAAGGTGCTTCTGGATGCGCCGGCGCTGGCGCCGAAATAGGCGGAGAGAAGCCCGGAAACTCCCTACGCGACGAACGGATTGACCACGCGCACGCCGCCTATAACGGCTCCGGGCTGAAGATCCTCGCTGTAGAGTTTTTCCGGCTGGCCATTGGGCTTGCGTGGGGCGCGCCCTGCCGATAGAGTGGGGATGTGACCGCACTGGAGGCATACGAATTGACAACGCGGGGAGGGGGTTCGGAGTTCGCACGGCTGATCGTGGCATGTGAATCCTTGGGGCCTTATTGTCTGATCGGAGGCTTGGCCGTCAATTGTTATGTCGAGCCGGTCTACACTCTGGATGCCGATATCGTGATCATTGCGGCGAGCCTTCCCGATCTGACAGCGCACCTTGAGCAACAAGGCTTCAAAACCGAAGCACATGCGCACTCCGTGAATTTGCTGCCGCCGGGAAGCGAACTCAGGGTCCAGTTCACGACGGACGAAAGATACCAGGCTTTCCTGGCCCGGTCCGTGGAGGCCGAAGTCCTGGGAATCCGCGCCAGGGTGGCTTGTCTGGAGGACGTGACACAGGGCAAACTCTGGGCATATGGCGATCCCCGGCGACGCTTGAGCAAGCGGAAGAAAGACGAACTGGACCTGATCCGGCTCGCCGAGAAGTATCCGGAATTGAAATTGCTATATCCGGGCGATTTGCAGGCTCAGCTCGATCGCGGATGAACCCACCGCATGGCATGGCGGGGCGTACCTTGGATATCCTGGGACTAAGCATACCCGAACTTAGGGCATAGGGTGGCGGACCTTGCCCATAGGACAGTGACCAATGTCTCAAGAGCCAACGGCGAGTGAGCGGGCGAACACTTGGCTGCTGTCTCGCCTGGGTCCGCTGGCAGGCACCCGGTTCCTGATGCCGGACGGCACAACGCGAATAGGGCGCGCTCCCGACAACGATGTGGTTGTCGATGACGCCGATTCCAACACGGTTTCGTTGCACCATGTCGAAATTTGCCGGGGTACCGGGTCCTGCAGCGTGCGCGATCTGGGCAGCACCAATGGCACGTGGATCCACGGTGAGCGCATCACCGAGGCCGAGGTCTCTCCTCCGGCGATCATTCAACTCGGAAGGTCGGGGCCGGAGTTCGCCCTCGTTTTGGCAGATGCCGCACCCGCCGGGTTGGATCGCACCATCGAAACATCGGCCTCCGCGATGACTCCAATCCCGGCCGGTGCGGTACTCCCCATAACGGCCCACGAAAAGCTGCTCTCCGCGGCGGTAAATTACGCCCGGCGCATGAGGGCCCGCGGCGTGGGCGGCCAGACTATGACGATCATGCGCAGCGTGATCGTCCAGACGCTGCGGCAGACCCACCACCGATTCCGGATCATCCGCTATTCGCTCCTGGCCGCGCTGTTGGCAGTCTCCTCGGTGGCAATCTGGAGAATTACCTCTCTGGAGCGGGAAAAGCGCGCCATCGATGCCCACATCCAGCGGCTCGAAGCGGAGTTGCAGGCGTCCGGCGGAGGCAAGAATATCGACCCCTTGCTCGCCCAACTCAGCGATTACCAGAATCAGGCCGAAGCTTTGCGGCAGGACGTGCTCTTCCGTCTGAGCGGCGGGTACGAAGGGGGCGACTTCGTTACACGGCAACTCCACTCCGTTATGGCTGAATTCGGTGCGGAGGTTTACAGCATTCCGCCCGAGTTCATCGAGCGCGTCAACCACTACATTCAGCAGGACCAGGGAGCGGACCGGCCGCTCATTACCCGCGCGCTCAACCAGGCCGGCGGTCAGCTCGAGACCATGCGGCGGATCCTTCAGGAGCAGAAGTTGCCCGCGGATCTCGCCTATATCCCGCTGGTCGAGAGCGCGCTCGCCGCGGGTCAGCCAAGCGCCGCCGGCGCGGTTGGTCCATGGCAATTTACAGTGACTACGGCGAGAGCGTTCGGCTTGCGCGTCGACGGCCGGGTGGACGAGCGCAAAGATCTGGTGCCCTCCACGCTTGCAGCCTGCAAGTACCTGCGGGACCTGATTCTCGATTTCGGCGCCGGTAGTTCGGTAATGTTGGCGCTGGCGGCATACAACAGCGGCACGGCAAAGGTGAAGGAGGCGGTGAGCAGAACCGTGCGCGACCCAATTAAGCAGCGCAATTTCTGGTACCTGTACCGTGTGCGGGCGCTGCCTCTAGAAACGCGCGAGTATGTGCCGAAGGTCTTCGCCGCAATCTTAATCGGCCGGGATCCGCGGCATTTCGGATTTTGACCGGTCAAGGCAAACGGTCCTTCGTGAGACAGTAGGCGCGGGCTAACTCTCCACCTTTTTGGACCGCCTCCGCAGCAGAGCGTCGTCACCAGCGGGAGAAGGATGCATCGGAGCTGGAGGTCCGCCGCGCGGGAAGTTGTTGATCGCTTCTATAATCTTCTCCGCCACCCGACGAGGGTTGAGGACAAGGAGCGCTGCACAGACGGCGACAGCGAAAACCCAGGCGCTGGCGTTGATGTGTCCCATGCCTTCCCCCTACTCTGTCTTTCTGGCGCTCTCCGCGCTGGTGCCCAGTTTTTCCATTTCGTTGAAGTAGACTTTGCGGCCCTCGTCCATGGCCAGGTTGGAGAGGATCACGGCCACCGAATCGGCCAGACCTTTTTCCAGGTCGGCGCGAGGGCGCTTGCCGGTGCGGCAGCTCTCGAAGAAGCTCTCCAGCTCCACGTCCACCGGGTTGCGGTTTTCCTCCTGTTCGAACACGCCCTTGGAATACAGCCAGCGGCGGGCGAATTTGACTTCGCGATCGAGGAAGCTTTCCTTGCCGGTCATCTGCAAATCGCCGGTCATGATGGGGTAGGGACCGTTGGCGCCGCCCGAGGCGATCATGGTGGCGCCGGCGTCGAAGGGCGTGTTCTTCTTGGCGGCCGGGGTGACGACGGTGGTCTTGGGCGGTTCGCGGTACCACCAGGCAACCGGCATGTGGACATCGTCGCCGACGGTGATTTCGACCGTGCCCTCGGTGCCCATGATGATCTCGCCCATTTCGGGGCGCTGGCCGTTGAAATAGGGCAGGAACTGGTTGGTGCTGATGGAGGAATAGGTCATCTTCTGGCCGTTCGGGTAGCGGTAGATCAACTGAATGTTGTCGTACACGTCGCGGCCGTCCTTCAATATGTCCAGGCTGCCCAGGCCCATTACGAACTCGGGCGAGGAGCCGAACATCCAATCGGAAATATCCACCTGGTGGGAAGTCAGCTCGGCCGTCAAGCCGCCGGAAAACTGCCGGTAGAGGCGCCAGTTCTCGATGTTGGAAGGGCCGCCCGGCTTCATGGTCCACAGCGAGCTGGGCTTGTTGATCATGTTGCGGTGCCACTGCGCGTGGATATGGTGTACGTTGCCCAGCACGCCCGCGTCCACCATGTTCTTCACGGTCTGATAAAAGGTGCTGTAGCGGCGCTGCAAACCGGTCTGGAGAATCTGCTTGGGGCGGTCGTTGGCCAGGGCGCGCAGGCCATGCACCTCTTCCGGCTTGAACACCAGGCACTTTTCGCAGAACACGTGGCGGCCGGAGAGCAACACGTCGCGGGTGATGGGGTAGTGAACGTAGAGCGGCGTGATGACGAATACGGCGTCGATGTCCTTGCGGTCCAGCAGCTCGTGGTAGTCCTTATAAGTCTGCGGATTGTTGCCGATGGTTTGCACGCCGCGGTCGAGCGCCACCTGGCGAATGTCGCAAAGGGCGACGCAGCGGCCGCTATCGATGTTCTTCAGATGCTTGAGGAGATAACTGCCACGGCTGCCGGTGCCAATCATGCCGTATTGCACCTGGCTGTTGGCGGCTTTGACCTTCTGAATGGCCGGCGCGCCTTCGATGGCGGCGGCCACGGCGGTAACCGCTCCTGCGGTCTTCAGCAAATCGCGGCGAGAGAGGTCGTTTTCCTGCGCCATGGAGGCACCTCAACTGTTGGAATTTGCTCCGATTGTAGCATGGCAATTTGGGGACTTTCTCCGCCGCCGGCGGGCCGGCCGGAACCGTTCGGCGCCGGCCCGGTTGTGTTACGCTGAATCGCCATGTGGGCTCTGCCGCGTTGGTTCGTCTTGTTGATGTTGGCCTCATCGGCGATGGGCGCGGTGCGGGCCTGGGAGGACATGGTCACCCTGCCCACGTACCTGGAAGGTCCCGCGGATCTCAAGCCGGTCCTGGACGCGATGACCGTCAACGACTACGAGGCCAATTACCCTTATGCCAACCGTACCAACCTGGGGCACCAGCGCGCCATGTCCGAGTGGCGCCGCCTGGTGATCGAAAACCAATACCTGGTGTGCAGCTTTTTGCCCGATTTGGGCGGGCATCTTTACACCTGCCTGGACAAACTGAGCGGGCGGCCCATGTTTCACACCAACGGGTCGATCAAGAAAGGGCTGATTGGCCTGCGCGGCGCGTGGGTCAGCCTGGGCATCGAGTTGAATTTTCCGATCGGCCACACGCGCGTGACGGTCTCGCCGGTGGATTTCGCCTGGCGCCAGGAGCCGGACCGGGCGGTGGTGTGGGTGGGGGCCAGGGACCGCGTTACCGGCATGGAGTGGCGGGTGGAATTCGTGCTGCGCGAAGGCGTCGCCATGCTGGAGCAGAACGTGACGCTGAGCAACCAGACCGCCGCGCGCCATCCCTACTATTGGTGGAGCAATGCCGCCGTGAAGCTGGAGCGCGACACGCGGCTGGTGCTGCCCACTCACCTGGTGGCGTTTCACGGCGAGAACCGCATGGATAGCTGGCCGGTGGCGACCACCGGCGTCGATAAGGGCATCGACCAGAGCATGGTCGGCAATATGAAGGGCGCGCTCAGCGTGTTCGCGCACGGCACGCGCGAGCCATTCTTCGCGGCCTATCAAGGCTCCAGCCGTACGGCCACCGCGCACGTGGCCGACCCGGCGGCCGTGCCGGGGAAAAAGCTGTGGGCATGGGGCGCGAACGACGCCGAAATCCGGCGCGCGCTTTCCGACGATAATAGCGAGTACATCGAAATCCAGGCCGGCGTGTTTCCTACCCAGGAAGAGCTGGAGTTCCTGGGTCCCTTCGAGGAGCGGCGTTTTACCGAATACTGGTTGCCGGCGCGAGAGCTCGATGGCATTACCCGCGCCAATACCTGGGGAGTGCTGTACTTCGGGCGGCGAACGACCGAGGGCAAGAGCGAACTTACGGCGGAGCTGAACGTGACCCGCAACCTCAACGGCGCGCGCGTTCGCATCCTCAACGGTTCCGCCACCGTGTGGGATGAGACCGGGGACCTGGCTCCGGCGCATACCTTGTCGCATTCGATTCCCGATCCGGCGAGCGGAGCGGTATACCGTTTCGAGCTGCTGGACGCGAAGGGCACGCTGCTGCTGGCGCACACCGAAGGCGTGTACGACGCGGATCCGGTGTCTAGCGCCGCCCTGGGCCCGTTGCCGCAGCCGGATTGCGCCCATCCAGCCAGCGCCGACGTGTTCGTCAATTGCAACCGGGACAACGAACGCAACGGGCACTATTATTGGGCTACCGTCAACTATCCGAAGGGGCTGGAGCAGTTTCCTCATAGCGCAGCCATCGAGAAAGCGGCCGGGCGCCTGGCGGTGGGCCAGCAGCGGTATGGGGAAGCGGTTCGCATGCTCGAAGCCGCCGCGACGTCCCTTCCCGGCGACGCGGAGGTGACCTACTACCTGGGCGTGGCCCAAGCCGCTCTGGGACAGGAAGAACACGCCCAGGCGACCTGGCAACGCATTGCCGCCGACGCAGCCTTTGGAATGGCGGCGCGGGTGGAGACGGCCGCGTCGCTGGCCCGAGGCGGGAAAATCGAGGATGCCCTGGAGCGGCTTCGCCAGGCGCGCTCCCTGCCCGGCTTTCCGCTGCGAGCCGGACGCATGGAAGCGGCCCTCCTGCGAACCGCCGCCAAGACGGATGAGGCGAAGGAGCGGCTGAATTACTGGCTGGCGATCGACCCCATCGATTCGTTTCTCGAGTGGGAGCGGGCGCCCGGACAACCCGACGCGGCGCTAGAGCGCCACCTGGCGGCCGATCCGGAGCGGGTGCTGGATATCGCCGATGGGTACCTCAGCCTGGGGTTATACAAAGACGCCCTCGCGGTGCTCGACCGCACCTGGCCGCCGGTGCCGGCGAACGAAACCGAGCCGGGCGCGGTTCTGCCCCAGAGCGATGCCCTGGTGGCATACTATCGCGGATACTGCCGCCAGAAAACCGGCGGGGACGGCCCGGCGGATTTTCAACTGGCGGCGGGGTTGCCGCTGGAGCGCGTCTTCCCCAATCGCGCCAGTTCGTTCCCCGTGCTGCGGGCTGCGCTCGCCGCCAACCCTTCCGATGCGTCCGCCCACTGGTTGCTCGGTCTGCTCGAGATGAATGCCGATATGGCGGACGAAGCGATTGCCGAATGGCAGAAGGCGCGCGCCCTGCGGCACGATATACCAGAGTTGTACCCACTCTTGAGCCAGGCGCTGGGCGGTATGAAGGGCGATAAAGCCGCTGCGCTGGCGGTGATGGCCGAGGCGCCCAAGTCGTCGCCAGCCGCCGCGGCCCCGAACGCGCTGGAGGCGGGACATACCGCGGCCGCGCCGGCCCCGAATAGCGCGGAAGCCACACCGGCCGCGGCCATCTCCCTGCCGGTGAGCGGACCCACTACGATCGGCAAGGGCGTCTCCTCGCGCGATGTGGCAAGCACCGCGCTGATGAACGTGGCCGACGGCCGTCTGACGTACGGCAAGAACCTCTTCACCGCGCAGAATTTCCCCCAGGAGAAGCAGCCGGCCGAGATCCGCAAAGCTTATATCGAAGTCCAGTTACAGGTCATGCGCGCGGACGTAGCCAATCGCCATTGCGAACTGGTGGAAGCGGGGTTCGAAGCCATCGGCAGCGAGGACAAGGGCCTGACCTTCACCATGTACGGATTCGAGGCTTTTATGAAGGAGCCGCGCTTCCAGTATTACCTGGCCGATCTGGAAGCTGCGTGCGGAGAGCAGAAGCCGGCTCGCAGGCGCTGGACGAAGCTGGCCAAGGAAGACCCCAACGAAAGCGACGCCCCATCCAGCGAGAATTTCCCGTTCCCCGCGCTGGCGGCGGCGCGCCTGGATCCCGCCGAGGGAAAAGCGCGCCTGGAGGCGGCCGAGAGTGCGGTGGAGAAACGCCTAGCGGCGGCCGAGCGGGAGAGCCGCGGTCTGTTGCTCTACTCGCAAGGTATGCTGCTGATGGCGCTCGGCCAGCGCGAGAAGGCCGTGGCCGCCTTCGAGCAGGGCGCCAAGGCCATGAATCGCGGCGAGTCGCAATACCTCAACCTGCTGGCGCTGCGCGAAGCCGCCGCGCGGTAAGTGGACA
This sequence comes from Bryobacteraceae bacterium, assembly GCA_052148435.1. Lineage (GTDB taxonomy): Bacteria > Acidobacteriota > Terriglobia > Bryobacterales > Bryobacteraceae > JBEKYD01. The sequence goes on along the minus strand of JBKQIF010000058.1, from coordinate 6,860 downwards.
GTCTTAGGCGTTTTGGGCAGGGAGTCGCTACTTTCTACGATCTACCACTGCTGACGTGTGGCAGGTCTTCGCCGGTAGATTGCCACCCTTACCTTCGGCGATGCGCGATCAGGGGGTCGGGCGCGGACCGGGGGCGTCCGCCCCACGACAAATGAGCGGCGCCCCCTACCGCCTGCGCACGTCCACCGAGGCGTTCTCCACGACCGCGTCGCTCGGATTCGATATCACCAGTTCGCCCAGCGCCAGGCCGGAGAGCACTTCGATCTCCGTACCCAGGTCCTGGCCGATGGCGATGTCGCGAAAATGGACTATGTTGCCGCTATCTACGACGGCTACGCGCGGGCCGGTCTTGCTCTGGATCAGGGCGTCGCCGGGGATACGCAGCAGGGGCTTGGCTTGGGCCAGGGTAAAACGCACCTGCGCGTACGCGCCGGGAAAGAGCGTCGCGCCCGGGTTGGGCGTTTCCAGAATCACCAGCATGGCGCGCGAGTCGGCATTCAGCGAATCGGAAATGTTGGTGACGCGGGCCGGGAAAATTTCGCCCGGCTTTTCTTCCACCCGCAGCTCCGCGCTTTGACCGTTGTGCATCTCGCTGACGTAGGTCTGCGGCACGTTCACGAAAATCCGCAGCGGCGTAATCCGCGCCACCCGGAACATCTCGCGCGAGGCGCCCCCGTTGCCCGCGTTGATCAGCGTGCCGACGTCCACGTTGCGCGCCGTCACTACGCCGTCGAAGGGCGCGACGACCCGCGCAAAGCCTTTCATTTCCTGCAGGCGCTGCAGATTGGCCTGGCTCGCCAGCACCGTCTCGCGCGCCGTGGCCAGGGTCGCATCCGCGCGCTGGGTTTGCGCGTGTTTTACGTCGAAGTCGGCCTTCTTCTGGTCCAGCTCCTGGCGCGCCACCACGCCTTTATCGGAAAGGTGTTGCCAGCGGTCCAGCGTCACCTGCGCCAGCGATTGGTTGGCCCGCGCCAGCTCGATATCGGCTTTCAGCTCGTCGAGCGAGGCCTGCGACTGCGCCAGGTTGGCCCGCGCCTGGCCGATCTGTTGATCCAGCTCCGGCGTTTCGATCTCCGCCATCAGTTGCCCGGTCTTGACATGGTCGCCGATATCCACCACGCGCGACTTCAAAAAGCCGTCCGCGCGGGCGAAAATCGGCGATTCCACCATGGCCTCGAAATCGCCCGGCAGGTCGATGGTCTCCTTGGCCGGCGCCGTCTTGGCCGCCGAAACGATCACTACCGGCTTGCGTTGGGTCACCTCGGCCGCGGAGGCCGCCAGCCCCTTCTGTCGCGCCATCCGCGGCAAAAGCCCACCCGCAATGCAGGCGATCACCAGCAGCGCCAGCACGCCGAAGAAAGCCAGCAGACGGCCGCTTCCGGGACGCGTTTGGATTTCCACTTCCGTCTTCATATCGATTCCATCCCCGCGCGGCGCCCGTGGCGCGGAGGCGTGAGTCGCAGCACGCTGTATACGACCGGCACGAAAATCAGGGTAGCCATGGTGGCCACCAGCAGGCCGCCAATCACCGCGCGGCCCAGCGGCGCATTCTGTTCGCCGCCTTCTCCCAGGCCCAGCGCCATCGGCAACATGCCCACAATCATGGCCAGCGCGGTCATCAGCACCGGCCGCAGGCGCGTGTACCCGGCTTCGAGCGCGGCCGTAAGGGCATCCACTCCGTCTTCGCGCAAATCGTTGGCGAAGTTCACCAGCAGAATGCTGTTGGCGGTGGCCACGCCGATGCTCATGATCGCTCCCATCAGCGACGGCACGCTCAGCGTCGTCTGGGTAACGAACAGCATCAGCACAATGCCCGACAGCGCGCCGGGCAGCGCCATCAGAATAATGAACGGGTCCAGCCACGACTGGAAATTCACCACCATCACGAAGTACACCAGCAGAATGGCGAACACCATGCCCACCCCCAGGCCGACGAACGAGCTGCGCATGGTGGACACCTGCCCACGGGTTTCGATGAAGCTGCCCTTGGGAAGCTGGGGCGTGAAGTCGCGAATCACCCGATCCACGTCGCCCGCCACCGCGCCCAGGTCCCGGTCCTGCACGTTAGCGTAAATATCGTAGAGCGGCTGCACGTTGTAGTGATTCACCACCGCGGGAGTGGTGTCGCGCTCCAGGCGGCCCAGGTTGGCCAGCAACTGCGGCGCCTCGGTGGCTCCCGCGTGAATCGGCGTGCGCAGCAGCTCGGCGGTCGAATCCACCACGTATTGCGGCGTTTGCGCGGCGATCGGGTAGTCCACGCCGTTGCGCGGGTCGATCCAGTAATTGGGCGCGATGAAGGCGCTCGAAGACAGCGAAATTAAGAGGCTGTTGGAAACGTCGGATTGGGTCAGGCCCAACTGCCGCGCCCGCGTCCGGTCCACCCGGAAGAGCAATTCCGGCGCGGCCACCACCTGGTGGATATGCACGTCCTCGGCGCCCGGAATAGATTGCATGCGCGTCTCCATGCGGCGCGCCAGCGCGAAGTTGGCCTTGTCATTGGTCAGCGGCCCCACTACCTGAACGTCGATCGGCGCCGGCAGGCCGAAGTTCAGAATCTGGTTTACGATATCGGCCGGCTGCAGGAAGATCGTCAGCTCCGGAAACTCGCGCCGCAGCTCGGTGCGCAGGCGGCGCACGTATTGGCTCGAAGGCGCGTGCTCGCCCGGCCGTAGCGACACCATGATCTCGCCGTCGAAAGCGCCGATCGTCACACTGTCGGTGAACGCCAGGTTGAAGCCCGAATACGGCAGCCCGATATTATCTAAAATGTCCACCAGCTCGGCCGGTGGAACGATCCGGCGAATGGTATTTTCCACCTGGGCGAAATAGCGCTCGGTTTCTTCGATACGGGTTCCGGCCGGGGCGCGCACGTGCAGCCGGATCTGTCCGGCATCTACCTGCGGGAAGAAGTCCTCCCCCAGGTACGGAATCAAGGCGAGCGAAACCACGCAGATCGCGAGAAAACAGGCGGCCACCAGCTTTCGATGCGCCAGCGCCTGCCCCAGCAGACCGCGATAGCGGTTGCGCATCTTCTCGAAGCCCGATTGAAACCGATGATGGACGCCGGCGAAGAATCCGGCTTTGTCTTCAATCGCCCCGCCCTCGCCGCTATAGCGCGCCACCTCACCCGCCAGCAGGTACCGCACCATGGTGGGTACCAGCGTCCGCGACAGCAGATAGGACGCCATCATCGCCAGCACCACCGCCAACGCCAACGGCGTGAAAAGGTAACGCGCCGCGCCGGTCAGAAAGACCACCGGCACGAACACGATGCAGATGCACAGAGTGGAAACAAAAGCCGGAACCGCGATCTGCATGGCGCCATCCAGAATGGCCCGCACGATGGGCTTGCGCATCCCCAGGTTGCGATGGATATTTTCGATTTCCACGGTGGCGTCGTCCACCAGGATCCCGACCGCCAGCGCCAGCCCTCCCAGCGTCATCACGTTGATCGACTCGCCCAGCAGGTTGAGCACAGCCAGCGAGCTCAGAATCGAAAGCGGAATCGAAACGCAAACGATGATGGTGCTGCGCCAGCTCCCCAGAAACAGCAGGATCATGAGGCCGGTCAGCAGCGCCGCCATAGTGGCTTCGCGCAGTACCCCGGCGATCGCCGCCCGCACGAAAATCGATTGGTCGAAGAGCAGCTTCAGGTTGAGCGATGGCGGCAGGGTGGAGCGGATGCGCGGCAGCATGGCCTTGATCTGCTCCACGATTTCGAGCGTGGAAGATCCACCGTTTTTGAGCACCGTCAGCAGCGCGCCCCTGGCCCCGTTGTGCCGCACGATGTTGGTCTGCACCGTATACCCGTCGCGCACGTGCGCCACGTCGCCCACATAAATCGTCGTGTTGTTCTTGGATTGCTTCACCGGCAGACGGTTGAAGGCCGACACCAGCTCGGGCGAACTGTTCATCCGCACAGCGTACTCCTGGGCGCCCAACTTCACCGTCCCCGAGGGCAGAATCAACGACTGCAAGTTGACCGCCTGCACCACCTCCTGGGCCGAGATCCCCTGCGCGTAGAGCGCCCGCGGATCCAGGTCGATCGTCACCTGCCGCGGCCGTCCCCCGTAGGGCAGCGGAAAGGTCGCGCCTTCCACGTTGGCAAGCTGGGTGCGAATGAAGTTGTATCCCAGGTCGTAGAGCTCCTGCTCGCTCAGCGTATCGCTGGAAATTCCCAGTTGCAGGATGGGCACGCTCGAAGCGTTATAGCGCAGGATATTGGGCGGCTGCGTGCCCGGCGGCAGCGTGCGCAGCGAGGCCTGGGTGGCCGACGCCAGTTGCGCCACCGCCGCTTCCACCTTGGCGCGCGGATGAAAGAAAACCTTGATAACGGCCAGCCCGGGCAGCGACGACGATTCCAGATGCTCGATATCGTTCACCGAAATGGTGATGCCCCGTTCGGAGCGCACCGTGATCGCTTCCGCCATCTCCTGCGGCGAAACGCCGGCGTAGGTCCAGAGCACGCTCACAACCGGAATATCGATCTCCGGGAAAATGTCGGTCGGCATACGCACCGTTGCCAGCACTCCCAGAATGACGATGGCCATCGCCATTATGACAAAGGTGTAGGGCCGGCGAAGCGCGAGTTGGACGATCCACATGATGTTTGAACAGGCGAAATACGGATACTTTTATCTTACAAGGTTGCGCCGCGGGGCGCGTGATTCGCCGCTCGCAGGGCTATTGTGATCGAACCCGATGGGCGTGTACCGATTTTCGAGGAAGGCGCAGGCCGGGAAGTCTGCCCCACCAACAAGAACGGCCTGGCGTTGCCCAAGCAAGCCAAGCCGCTTTTATTGCCCCGGCACACCGGCCGGATCGGATTTTAGAACCGTTTGTCTAGGTGGTCGCCCGTTTTGCGGTTACGGATGTGGTCACCGGGTCGCCGCCGCCGCGGCCCGGACGGGTTACATCCAACTTGATGGTGTCGCCATCCACGGTTCCCTTGTAAGTGATTACCATGGTGTTGCCGTTGAATTCCCGCTTCACCGCGAATGAGATGTTGTTGCCATCCACCTTGCCGTCGGAGATATCCTGCTCGGCATTCCCGCCGCGGCCCATGCCGCCCGATACCGTGCCGGTCAGAGTGCCACCATCCGCCTTCAGATTGAGGGTGACGGTCTGGCTCCCGTTCCGGCCCTGTTGTTCAAACGTCCACTTGCCGCTGACGTCGGCAGCCATCAGAGCGATGCTGGCGACCAGGGCAATCAATACTACAAAAAGCAGCTTTTTGGTCATAGTAAACCAATAGGCGCTCCCGAACGGGCGAACGTTACAGTGGGGCAGGCTCCCGGCCGGCTCCCGGCCAGCCCCACAAGGCTTAACCTGTTAGAATTTAGGCTTGCCGGAGAGTCTGGTCACTGTAGTCATTCCAACCTTGTCGGCGGACGCTCGGTTGGCCGAATGCCTGGCCTCTCTGAAGCTGCAAATCCGCCAGGATTTTGAGGTGCTCGTGGTCGATAACAGCGGGGCCGGACGGGCGGCGCGCACCCTTCACGCGGCCGGCTTCGACGGTTTCGCCAAGGTTTTGGACAATCGACGCAACGTGGGCTTCGGCGCAGCCATCAACCAGGCTATGGCCGCCTCCGCGTCTCCCTACCTGGCGACTTTGAACGACGATGCAGCGGCCCACCCGGAATGGCTGAACGAAATGCTGCGGGCCCTCGAACGCCGTCCCGATGCCGGCATGTGCGCTCCCCAAATCCGCCTTTTCGGCGAAGACCGCATCGATTCGGCGGGAATGCTGGTGGCACGCGACGGTTCGAGCAAGCAACGCGGACAGGGCCGTCCGCCCGACGCCTTCCCGGTCGCCGAAGAAATTCTGTTTCCCAGCGGATGCGCGGCCCTCTACCGCCGGACCATGCTGCAGCAGTTGGGGGGCTTCGACGAAGCTTTTTTCCTTTATTGCGAGGATACCGACCTAGGATTGCGAGCCCGCTGGGCCGGATGGAAATGCGTGTATGCCCCGCGCGCCGTGGTCGAGCACCATTATTCTTATTCGGCCGGAGCCGCCTCCGCGCTGAAGGCCTATTATGTGGAACGGAATCGCCTCTTCGTGGCGGTGAAGAATTTTCCCGGGTGGATGCTGGCGGCGGTTCCGCTGGCTGCCGCCGCACGGTACTTTTGGCACATCCGGTTCCTGCTCGGCGGCCGCGGCAGCGCGGCGCGTTTCCGCACCAGCGGCCAGGCCGGGCCGAAACTGCTGTGGTGCGTGCTGCGCGCCCATCTCGCCGTAGTCCGGCGCGGCGGCCGGCTCTGGCGCCAGCGCCGCGAGATCCGCGCCCGCGCCCGCATCACTCCCGCCGTCTTTCGCCACCTCTTGCGCGTCCACTCCATCGGGCTCAGGAGGATAGCCGCGCTTTGATCCACGCAAACGGCCCCGGCGCGTTGCTGGTAATCGTGCCGGCGTTCAACGAGGAAGGTGCCATCGGCCACGTCGTCCGCTCGGTAAAGGAAGCCGTGCCCGGCGTGCCCGTGCTCGTGATCGACGATTACTCCAGCGACAGCACCCTCGGTCTGGCCGCCGAAGCCGGCGCCGCCATTCTGCCCCTGCCCCACCACCTTGGACTCGGCGGGTGTCTCCAGGCCGGTTACACGCTGGCCTATGAGCTGGGCTATGAGTACGTGATCCGCGTCGACGGCGACGGCCAACACGATCCGCGCGATATTCCGCGCCTCCTCGATCGCCTGCGGCAAACCGGCTGCGAGATGGTCATCGGCTGCCGCGTTTCCGGCGATGGCGCCTGGCGCACCGGTTGGGTCCGCTCTTTGGGTATCTGGTTTTTCCGCCTCATGCTGCGTCCGATTCTGGGCAGGCCCGTGTGCGACCCCACTTCCGGTTTCGTGGGCGTCAACCG
>JBKQIF010000057.1:0-43330 GCA_052148435.1 Bryobacteraceae bacterium | reverse complement strand
TTTGCGTCGCAGACATCCTTCACCCACAGCGCATCTTCGTCCATTGAAACGGAGTGGAAATAGCCCGCTTCGCTGAGCAACTCGCGCCCATTGTGCACCATCGGCTCGATGTACTGGTAACCGATCTGGGCGGCGCGTTCCACGCCCGCCGCGAAGCTCTTGTCCTCGCAGCGGATGAATTCCATATTGATGCCTGGCGTCATCATACGTCCCACTCGCTCTTCCATCTCACGGGTTCCCCCGTCTGGTACGCGATGTTGCCGATGTGGCACGCCATGGCGCTGTAGTGGCCGTCCACGGCGTTGGCGTTGGGCTGCCTGCGCGAGCGCACGCAATCCAGGAAGTTGCCCATATGCGCCGGCTCCGGACCGCCCTTGGCCACAATCGGTTCGCCGCCCCCGGCGGGCAGGAACCGGTAGCCGCCCCGGAAGATGTTCAGCCGCCCTTTCTCGCCGAAGAACACAATATCGGCCGATTCAAGCGGAATCATGTCGGTGATGGTGGCCTCGAAAGTCACATTCAACTTTTGCGGGTAGTTCAGGATGAAGTTGATATTGTCGGGGGTGTCGCGGCCGTCGTTGTATTGGTAGATGCCACCCAGGGCCACCGACGACAGTGGCTTGGTGAGGCCCAGATACCAGTGGACCACGTCCACCATGTGCACGAACAGGCCGCCCGTTTGGCCGCCGGTGGAAAACTCCCAATAGGCGAAGCGGTTGAAGTACATCTTCGGATTCCAGGGCCGTTGCGGGAGCCAGCCGAGCACGGCCTGCCAATCCAGCCCTTCCGGCTTGGTCTCCATGCCGGGCGGTACTGGCGTCAGGTAGCCGCTGTTGGCGTTCCAGTAGGTGCGAACCAGGTGCACCGGGCCGATCATGCCGCCTTCGAAGAACCTCTGCTTGGCCTCAATGAAATGGTCGATGGAGCGCTGCTGCACGCCCACCTGCACCAGCTTGCCCGTGGCGCGCACGGCCCTCACGACATCCAGCCCCTGCTCCGGCAGTGAGGTCATCGGCTTTTCGCAGAAGACGTCCTTGCCGGCGTGCAACGCGTCCACAGTCATGCGAGAGTGCCAGTGGTCTGTGGATGCCACGATGACGGCGTCCACATCTTTCCGCTCCAGCAGCTTGCGGTAGTCCGAGTACTGCTCCACTTTGGGGCCGGGCAGTTCCTTCTCCAGGTAAGCTGCTCCTTCGCGGCGGCGCACATCCCAGGCGTCGCACACGGCGACAAACTCAGCCCCGCCGGCCAGCTTCGCCATGCGCATCAGGTGCTGGCCGCGTCCACCACAGCCGATTGCGGCGAGGCGAACACGGTCGTTTGCGCCCGAGACTCTGGCGGCAGCGGCCGCAGTGATGACAAAACCTCTTCGAGTCAATGCCGGCATAACGTTCGGACTCCTTGTCTGGCGGCCTGGCCGCTTCTCCAAAGGGAAGTTTACACCTTTGATGTTACTTCTGTGCCACGGCACCACCAGCGCGGTGGAGATCTCGGTGGCGTCGGAGGCGCGCCATACCTCCTCGGTTGGCTGGAACCCGCCGACTGCGCGTCTGCTTCTCTTGGGGAGTGGTGTTTTCAGTTTGCGATACGTCGGGCTGGAGGCGCCATGCGTAATCAACTGCCAGGCCTTCACGCAGAAGCGGAAGTCCGCCGGAGCCCCTCGCCTCAACTTCTCAGCCAGATCCGCCGCGGGCGGCTGGTGGAATGTGCTCTGCAATTCCATTGTCGGGAATGGTTTGAATCAAAGCGATCGCCATCGACAAACAGCCGGTTGAGAACGCGTCTGCGTTCTGGCGGCCGCTCGGCGGGAAGAGCTTCGAAGGATCAATTTGAACGCTGGCTAAGCGTTCCGCAGTCGTCCAGAGCGCCGGGACGCTCGAATCTCATTCCCACAGCTCTACCTACTTACTCCACGTGTGTCCAAAACCATGAATACCCTGGTTCCCGTTTACAACGCCGACGGTAGCTTGTACGCCTGCCTATCGGAACAACGGCTGGCCAGCCTCCAATCGGCCGGCCTCGTGGCGCGCGTGGTGCGCCATCGCAAAGGTTACGTCAACCGAGCGATCCTCTGCCTCCGGCCGGGTGAGCCGAAGCCGATGTCGGCCGGCTCCATGATGGGTACCAGGTACTCACGCCAGAGGAAACCGGCAAGTACGCCGCCGCCATCGACCGGTTTGACAGTGGCATCACGGTAATGATCGTCGCCATTGTCAGCGCGCTGGCCGGAACCTGGTTGTATGGATACTTGCGGCCGCGGCTGCTGCATTGACCATACGGAGCTGGCGGGTGTTCCGGGCGGAATAATCTATGGCTTGAGACTAAGAGTGAACAAGGGAGGCAGCTTAAATGGAAGGGGCGGACACGGGGGCGGCTTGAACCCCGCGGTGATCGGCGGAAGAAGATTCAGGTCCCGGCTGGTCATCATGATCGCGCCCGCATTATCGAATAACCGCTGGTGGGCGGCATTTTTTCTTGGATCCCACTCGGTGACGACGCAAGTTCTCGAAGCTGTAAGAAAATCTTCGGCCTTGACCGCGTCGCACATTGCGAGACGGTTGGAAAGTCTCATTCCATAGTTGAAACTCAGCAAAGCAACCTGCGCCTGCGCCTGAATCTTGGCAAAATCGGGGAATTGGACCCCTCGCTGGTTCCAACAATCGTTCATCTTTGCCAACAGACTTGAGAGCATGATGTTGGCCGGGATCTCCATGGGGGACTTGTCGCCGTAGTCGGTGAACAGGTTGTCAGGGGTTCGCGGCAAGTCGTTGACCCGGTCGAATTCCTTCTTCATTTGTTCCGGGCTGGGGACTGCCCCAGAGCCTTTCATGCGGAACAAGGTGCGAATCGGGTCGGCGGCCGCCTTCTCGCGGTCGGAGACGGCAATCCCGACGCCCGCGGTAACGTCCTTCTTCTTGTTCTTTATCGGCCAGTTGTTATAGAGGAACGGAGTGTAGCCCTCGTGCCCCTTCGTGAACGCAATAAGGTAGTTGAATGCATCTACGGACATGCCTTGGGGCGTCATGGACTTGATCTTAAGGCCCGGTGAGCCGGTTTGTCCATGAAATTATGGCAAAGGAGTACTAGCGGGCTTCGCGAATCGGACGACACGGCCCTTCGAAGACTCGCTTGTGTCGAGGGCGCCGTGTGGACAAGTCTTATCGGCTCGCCAATTTGCCTCGTTATCTGGTGTTATCGGCGTCTAAGCCACGTCGCCCAGGTCACTGTTGCCTTCCAAGACCTCCATAGCGCCCTCAGCGCGCGCCGAACAGCCATAGCTTGATCGGCTGATACATCAAGTCGATCGCCCCAGCCGCCAACCAGATCATTGAGCTGACGGAGAACGCTCGCGCGGTCGTTCGCACCTCCGGCGTACGGTCTAACTGCAGCAACGGACCACTCTCGTTGGCGGCCGTCCGGTCGTACAGAAACAGCGGAGCCCCGGCAAAAAGCGCGAACACAGGAAACCAGGATGCAGTGATAACCACATTCTGATCGGCCCGCCCACTTTGCCAAAGGAAGCCAACAGATTTGATCACCTCTGCAATCGCGAATGCAGCTAGTGCTAAATGGCGAATCGCCAGGGCGCGCCCGGCGGACCGCAAGCCGGTCATCAGATCGCGCGAGCGCTGAACGGCCGCCTTCCCCGATAGCTTTTCAACCACGCAAAGCACCGGCCACAGGCTATCGCCGATAACCCAGCCGGGCCCGAAAAACAAAAGAGAGCGGGTCTGCGTTACCGCGAGAACCGGTACCGTCTTAACCAGCTTCCAGAAGACTCGGAACGATAGGAACCTCCTGACGCGGACCTGTTCGTCCATTGCCATCAGCGCCGCGGCTGCGCGCAGTAAGTTGTCGGAAAAAATGAAAAGAATCGCCGCTGCCACTGGGACCAGCACCATTCTCATCGCGGCAACCGGCACCAGTTTCCCGCTGAAGGAAACCAGCAATGCCGTTATCGACAAGAGGACCGTGTAAATGGGCAACATCAAAAGAGCATATGCCGTGAGATGTTGCAGCAGAAATGCTTTCGATCGCCGCAGTGCGAGAACTTCGGCGTCCACTGCGTTATGGAACCGCCGTGTAAATGCGATTGCAGAGGCCGGGCGATCCGCGGGATTGCGTGCGAGTCCGGCGAGAATCGCGTCCGATACGTCGCGCGGAATCTTGTGGGCGGACGATGGCCGGGGAGGATTCTCAGTCTGGTGATATTCGAGTAGCTCACTAGGCTTTCCGGTAAAGGGCAGTTCACCGTACACCAGGGAGTAGGCCACGACGGCCAAACTATAGATATCGGCACGGAAGTCGACTTCTTTTCCCAACGCCTGCTCCGGCGACATATACGAGGGGGTTCCGACCAAGCTACCCGGCATGGTTTGCGCACCTGAGCCGCTGTCGAATGATCCGAAGGATGGCGCGGACGGAACTGGCGCCAGAGCGACGGTCTCTGTCTCCTCCGTTGGTGTGCCGACTTTCAATGACCCGGCGTCATGCGTCATATCGATCGCGACGGTTTCCAATTCGTCGCCGGGCATCGAGGGCTCCGGAACGACAGTCTTCCGGGCGCTCACCTCCGGCATCTCTTTCGAGCGCGGAGCCCAATCGCCGAGCAGATTTACCTTGGCCACTCCGAAGTCGAGCACTTTCACCATGTACCCGCCACGGCCGTTTGGTTCCAGCCAGATGTTGTCGGGCTTCAAATCGCGATGGACGATTCCATGCCGGTGCGCCTCCGCAAGCGCCAGTCCGATCTGGTCCAGAAGGTCCGCGATCAGCGGTAGCCCGATACGCGGATTGCCTTTCTGGAAATCCGAAAGCGTCTGTCCGTCGAGAAGCTCCATCACCAGGTACGGCATGTCGCCGCGAGAGGCTTTCGCGATTCCGAAATCGGTGACATTGACGATATTCGGATGGCGGAGGCGGCCGCATGCCTGTGCTTCGCGCTGGAAACGAGCAACAAACTGCGGTTCCACCGCCCACCTCGGAGCGATCACTTTGACCGCGACAACCCGAGTCGTTCCGAGATGCGTTGCCAAGTAGACATTCCCCATTCCGCCCGCGCCGAGCTGCTTGTCGATGCGGTATTTGGCGTCGAGGATTTCGCCGATCATTGAGTGAGCCAAAGATCAAAAAGGCCCAGCCGCCATCATAGCAATCCCAGCCTGTTGGGGACTAACGCCGGACGCCAGCGCGGCTTGCCCGGTCGCCAAGAGGCTTGGTGGATGAGCTCAATGCCGGCAGCCTACCGCACATCTGGACAGCATGCTTTAGCGCGTTGCTGTCCGAAGACTTTCAGACGGCTCGGCGAGCTTTATCGGCGATTAACGCCGCAGGGTCCCGAAATCGCTGCTTGGACCCGTGTTCTCCAAAGTCGGCGACCGTAGACTTGCTGCTAGACCCGACACTGCGACACGGTTCACGACGACGTCAAGACCCGATACAGGCAGCGTCCTGTCGGCAGCCGGGCAATCTCCGAGTGTCCCGTCATCCGTCGCGCCGGGGCTTTGCAGCGCTCGGCATCGCTGACGTCAGTGCGGCCGGCCCTTGCGGCTGCTCGTTCGGAAAGTTCGGCCGTGCTCTGCGTTCAGTACGTCGGAGACAGCTCTTGAGGGCACGTTATCCCCTATTATCGGTAGCGGCAACTCCGGTGGCGCCTCTTTCCAAGTAGCCGACAAACGGTAAGCGGAACGCCAGCCTGGGCCGCTAGGGCGGATTACGCGGTTTCCCCGTGCCCTGGGCTCGAAGCTGGTTGCTGAGAGCTTCTTACTGCGTCACGTAGACCATCATCGTCATCGGTTCCCCTGGCGCGAAATCCAAGCTGAGAGCTCCGGGGGCTGGTACGATATAGGGCCCTACGATCGCCCCGTTGTAGTTGAAGGTCACCGGAAACTGATACTTCGGAGTAGCTCCGGGTTCGCCAGTGCAGGCCGATGGGGAAGCGGGCATTGTCACCTCCACCTGGTAGACGAAGTCGCCGATTAGAGCCGCACTGGTCACCTGCGCGGAACAATCTCCGACCGTGGCGGACAAGTCGCTTATCTGCCCCGCCGGTGGGAACCCGAGTTGACTCGCGCCTGTGCCGTGCATGTAGAACGATACCGTGGATCCGGCTGGCGCGGGGTTGGCGCACGAGTTGAGAGTGCCGTCGGCGTTGTTCGCCACCGGTTGATATCCCTGATTACTGGGGCTGGCGCCTCCACACGAGATCTGGCCGGCCATCAGGTTTGCGAACAGGTTCGGGTTAGTCAAAATGTACGGAAACTGGCGGCTGACTGTGGCGCCGTTTACGCTTAGCTGCATGACGGTCTTAGTCGGCCACGCAGCTACCGTACGCGATGGCAGCGGCAACGGCACGGCCAGGTTGATCTGCGCCGCGGAAGCATAGAGCAGTTGCGCGGGATTGTCGCCGTCGAAGGTCGCGGATACCCCGGCGATAGAGGCGTCGGTGCCATCCGGCGCCGCCACGCCAGTGGCCGGCCCCAGATTGGCTCCGAAAATCGAGATCAACTCAAAGCCCGTCACCGCGCCGACGTGGGTCAGGTTGCCGGCGTCCAGCACGCACGCAATCGCCGGACCGGTATTGGGGCCGGTTGAGAAATCGGCCGCCGCCAGCCAGCCGCCCTGCAGAAATCCCGGCCCGAGACTCAGCGGCGCGAACGGCGCCAGCACGCCGGGCGAAAACGGCACGTCGGGGGCCACAGCCGTGCCCGTGACCCAAACCTTACCGCCGGCCAGCACAATCCCGGTAGCGCTGGGCGCCGATCCATCGATCCACTGCCCGTCCTCGATATTGCCAGTGGCGGGGTCCACCTTGAGCTCGCACGCACCGCTGATGGCAGTGATATTGTTCGGCAGGCAGGCTTCGGGCAGCCAGGAGAAAACCGACGGAAGCCCCGGCGGCGGGTTTGGGCCGGGGGTAAAAAGCTGTGTGTAGCTGGATGCCGTGCCGCCCGCATAGACGGCGCCCGATGAATCCAGTTGTACGCCCGCGCCGCCGAACGGAATCGAGAACAACAGGTTCGCGCCCGCCGGATCGAGCTTGGAAAGATAACCGGTGTAGATCTGCGGCGGCGTGACGGTAAACGGGTAGGATGCCTCCGCCAGCGTACCGGTGACATAAGCATTTCCGGCGGCATCCACCGCCAGGCCGGTATTAGCGGTAGATCCGGCGGAGCCCGCGATGCCGTTCAGGCCCGTCGAGTAAATGAGCTTCGAAGCTGCGGGGTCCACCTTGGTGACGTGCTGCAATCCGCCGGGGAATCCGATCTGGCACAAAAACACGCACGTGTAGCCCTGCACGAAAGTGGTCTGATAGGCGCCGGCCGTGGTGGGATAGTCGGTTCCGGTGCTGCTACCCGCGAGATAAATGTCACCCGCCGCGTCCACCACGATCGAATTGCCGCCAATCCCGGTCGCGGAGAGAATTATCTTGCTGGCCGTCGGGTCCAGCTCCATCAGGAACCACTGGTTGGTGGAGTCCGCGATGCTGTAAGCTCCTTGTGTAACCGGGAATCCGGTGCCATTGGCGACGCCGCTCACCAAAATCTGCCCTTGCGGCGTGACCGCGATGCCGCGCGCCATGGAGGCGACCGACCCGCCGATCAGCACCGCGAACACCACCGCGCCTTGCGGGCTCAGCTTGGCGACGAACGACCGCAAGTCGGTGCCGCCGGTAGGCGCCGTGCCGAGCGCGCCGCCCCCCGTTGCGGGAAAATTGGGATTTCCGGTCCAGCCCGCGATGTACGCGTTGCCGGCGCTGTCCACTGCCATGGCCGAGATCTGATCGCTGGCGGCGCTGTCGAGATAGGTGAGATAAAGATATTGGCTGGCTTTGCTGTCGACTTTCGCTACCATCGCACCCGTGGTCTGCGCCTTCGGGTCGATAACGCTGCTGCCCGCGACGTACACGTTGCCCTGCGCGTCTGCCGCGATGGCGCTGGGAGTGAAGCCGTCTTTCAGAAACGTTGAAACCGCCAGGCTAGCCGGCCAGCCCGTTTGCACGAATCCGACGGCGGAAAGGAACCAAAGCAATCGGTGCATAGGGAACCTCCGAAGGACGGCGCGGCACTTCCAGTCTAACAATCGCGGCCCCTTCATCTTCGTCAAAGATGCGATGGGCCGCACGGGTGGTGAACAGCGTTAAGGCGTGATATCGGTAGTGCTCTGTCGGCCGAGCCGCTCATTGCCAGCCCAGGCACATCCGTGGTTTTAGTGTTTCTCGGCAACGTGGTTGCGTTTGTATGTTTGCGTCCTAAAGAGCGGTCGTGTTGCGGCCTTTTCGTGCTCTGAGTCGTAGCATCGCTCTTAACGGTCCCAGCTTCCGAAGTTCCAGGTCCCAGGCGCACGGGACCGGTATCCAGCCAAG
Organism: Bryobacteraceae bacterium; assembly: GCA_052148435.1. Lineage (GTDB taxonomy): Bacteria > Acidobacteriota > Terriglobia > Bryobacterales > Bryobacteraceae > JBEKYD01. The sequence goes on along the minus strand of JBKQIF010000057.1, from coordinate 34,965 downwards.
TGCCTCGAATACGGCCGATAGCAGGCGGCACAGGCAGGATTCCTTCGTTTACGGCATCACGCATGAAAAATTGGAGTCATGCCCCGGGCGCTGGACAGCAGATCGCGGCGCTCGTCCGCGTTCAGGGGCCTCAGACCAGGCGCCGCCGCAAGTGCCATGCGGAACAGTCGCTCATCGCCGGGAGGGATGGCGGCGGTGATGTCCTCGGATAACGTGAATCGCAGGGCCTTGCGCGCCAGTTCCGGGTCCTCGATGGGGTGGTACCAGCACTTGGGATAGGTGTGTGGTTCGTCCTGTTTCCAGGTCGTGTGCGCCATGGCCTTGAGCGCCAACCGTGCAACTCCTTTTTCTTTGGCCCTCGCCAGAATCTGGGGCCCGAAGTTTCCCTGCGCGTAATTCACGTAGTTGACGGGAAAGAGCACGGAGTCGAAGCGGAAGCGGTCCATCAGGGCCAGTGCGGCTTCGGCGTTGTGAGCGGAGAAGCCGAGGTGCCGTACCTTGCCTTCCTGGCGCGCCTTCAAGAACATCTCCCCCGCGCCGCCGGGCCCCAGAATCTGCTCCACATCTTCCATCCCGGCGACCGCATGGAATTGATAGAGGTCGAGATGATCGGTCCGCAGGCGTTTGAGGGATTGCTCCAACTGCTGCCGGGCGCCTTCGGCATCGCGCCGCTCACACTTGCAAGCGAGAAAAACATTCTTGCGGTGAGGCGCCAGCGCGGGCCCGAGTTTCTCCTCCGCTTCGCCGTTGCCGTAGGAGGGCGCCACGTCGAAGTAATTGATGCCGCGGTCCACCGCCTCGGCCACTGTGCGATCGGCCTCTTGCTGCTCCATTCCCATTACGACAATTCCGCCGAAGCCGATCACCGAAAGGCTGACCTCCTTGTTGTAAGGGCGTCTGGCGATTGGGGAGGCCGCCCGCAGCCGGGGCAGCGCGCTGGAGGAGATGATGCTGGTTTTTCAGAAAACTGCGTCGGTCCATGATATGACCTCTACTCCATTATGATCGCGGCCGGCGGCACCAGCATGCGGGAGAAAGCGACGACGGAACGAACCGCTGTATTGAACCGCTGGATTGAGGATCAGACTGCCTCGTAGCGTCATATACTTGTAGCCGATGACGCTTGTGGTGAGGAGGAGTCGCATGAATCGAAGAGAGTTTCTGAGCGCCGCCACCGTGGCTGGAATGGCCGGTGCGGCCCAGGCCGTGAAGGCCGCACCTGCCGCCAAAATGATCGGCATTCAAGTTGGCGCCGTGTCATTCGTGGACGAAGGTGTCGAGAAAGTGCTGGATATCTTTCAGGAATCCGCCGGTATCAATACACTTTTCCTTGCGACTTTCACCTACGGACGCGGAATCGCAGGCAGGCAGATTCCCGGTCAGACGCTGCCGGACCATGGCAAACAAGAGCACGATACGGACACCTTCCATGGTGGCAGCTACACCGGAACCCACCCGCAGTATTACAAAAATACGGTGATCCAGAACTTCCGTGCGCCGGAATTCGGCGATTATGACGTGCTGCAAGCGGTTCTGCCTTCGGCCCGCCGGCGCCGTATGAAGACAATCTGCTGGTTCGAAGACGTCTTCAGCGGAAAGGGCGCTGGCATCCCGGGTATCGGCAAAGCACAGGAGAGGCGTCTCGATGGAGGGAATGCCGAAACGCTGTGCTTCAACAATCCGAACTACCGTAACTGGCTGCTGGGCACCGTGGAAGATTACGCTCGGTCGTACGAAATCGATGGGATCATGTGGGGCTCCGAGCGCCAGGGCGCCTTCGCCAACATGCTGGCGTCATACCAGGACCCGGCAGGCGTCACCTGCTTTTGCGAGTTTTGTGAGGGCAAGGCGAAGGCGCGTGGCATCGACCCAGGACGGGCACGGGAAGGCTTTCGTGCGTTGAGCAGATTCGTTCAGGATGCGCGGCAGGGCCGGCGCCCGGTGGACGGCTATTACGTGACCGTATGGCGCTTGATGCTGCGCCACCCGGAAATGTTGGCCTGGGAAATGCTCTGGACCGATAGCCTTCGCGAAACCTACGCCGCTATGCACCAGAAAGTGAAGGAGGTGAAACCTTCCATCGGAATCGGCTGGCATATCTGGCACAACAACTCCTTCAACCCGATCTACCGGGCGGAGCAGGACCTTGCAGAAATCTCGACGCACTCGGACTTCCTGAAGATGGTGATGTACCACAACTGTGGCGGCGAGCGCATGGCTAACTACATTGCCACCGTGGGCCGCACGATGTACGGCGACGTGCCGTCGCAGGAACTGCTCGACTTTCACTATCGGGTACTGGATTACACGCAGGAAAAGGGGTTAGCGGAAATCCCCGGGACGGGTCTGTCAGCCAACTATGTGTACGAGGAGGCGAAGCGCGCTCGCACGGCGCTGAATGGCGCCGCGACGCAACTTTGGCCGGGCATCGATATTGACATCCCGACGGCAGCTTCTTCCAGTAAATCAACTCCGGAAGGCACCAGGGATGCGGTGACGGCGGCCTTCCGCGCCGGTGCGGATGGCGTCATCCTCTCAAGGAAGTACTCGGAAATGAAGCTGGCAAACCTGCGCGGTGCCGGAACCGCAATTCGGGAGTTGGGGCTGGCTTGAGCCCGACCTCCCTGCACCTGCGACCTTTCAGCCTACGAACGCAGTGGCCACATCGTGGCCGCCCGGCACTCCCGGTTAAGGTCGTGTTGGTTTAATTTCTGCACGGGCATCCGTGTAGCGCAGTGCTTAACACTGGAGAAGGTCATCCAGTTTCCGGCTCGTGATCCACGAGCTGGCGCATTGGCTCGATGGGGGAAGCGAAAGAAGGCCTGTCTTGCGACCGCAACCGCGTGTACTATTTCATCGACCACACCAATCGAAAACTCCTCTCCGCGACTCCATTCGTACGCACCACCTGGGTCGATCATCGGGGCCAGGGATCCGGCGTGGCGACGATCAGAGCATCGAAGTTCTTCTCCTCCTTGTCGAACATTTGCCGGAAGTCTTTGTAGATTCTGGCTCCGGGATAGAGTTTGAACGCCGGCGCGCCAAATTTCCAGATGTTCCCCACCTGAGGCTCGGGGCCGCCGCTGGGGTACGTCCCGGGTCCCCGGCCCGGCGCGGGCATCGAGCACCAGGTATTTACGTACATGGGCAGCGGGTATTCGGCCTTGGCAAGCGGCCGATTTCACGCCGGGCGGGTTCGCCAACCGGCAGCCATCGGAATTCCGCGCGGAGTTGCGCGGCTACGTGGATGGCGACGCGAGTGTCTTCGAAAGTCCTGCAGATGCCGCGGACGTACGCGGCGGATCGCTTCGAGACCGGCCACTAATAGGCGGCAAGCGTGACGCGCAGCACCACGGGTTCCTCGCCAAAGCGGAGGCCATAGTCCGTCGCATCTCCATTCTGGCTGCGGAGGAGCTTGAAGACGCCGTTGTCGTAATTTCCCTGTTCGACGCGCAGGAACTGCCGGTGCTGCCATTTACCGTCGATGAGGGCGGAGGGAATCTGGCCGGTTCCCTGTACGATATGCTGGGACGCGCGTTGCTGCGCGGTGCCGGCCGGAAAGAAGTCGACAGTGCAAAAGTATCCAGCCACCAGAAACTGGTTGTCACTGAGTTGGGCAACCAGAGCGCGCCCCTGCGGCGTGGGATTTGCGCCTGTGGGGGGACCGTAGAGGCCCGTTCCGTACGTCACCACCGCGTTCCAGGATCCGAACGGCAGCGTCTGCCTGGGGTCGCCCTGGTCTGAGCCCTTGAAGTGCAGCGGTTCCGCCACGGCTTTGAGCTTCCCTTCGAAATTGAGGCGGGCGATCTCCCGCTGCATCGGTCCGACCAACACGAAATTCCTCGCCAAATAAGGCACCGGTTCATTCCCAGATTCCGAGTCTCCAATGGCCTGAAGACCGAGCATGGTGAAGAAATAGCGAGTAAAGTCGCCACTGGCCGGGTCACACTGGAAACAACCGCTCTCAGGCAGGAATAGGGGATTGTCGTCGCGGCGATAGAGTTCCAGAACCTTCAGATACGCGGCGGGGTCGCCCTGGTAATCGTCGGGTGCCAGAATGTCGATGGCCGGCGCCGCGGCTTTCCAGATGGGGATCACATTGTCGGTTGGGCCGCCGCTCTCGTAGGCGCCAGGCCCTCCCGGCTCACCGGGAGGGCCCGGATGGAATGGGTTGCGCAAAGCATCGTTGACGTCCATGGGCAGCGGATAAACAGCCTTTCCCGCGGCCGCGACCTGTCCCACATATCTCGCTACCGACCAGGCGTTGAAGTACTCGTCCGCATCGGGACCAAAGGCTTCCTGCCAGTTCGGGGATGAAGAGGCGGTCTTCACATGCATGGCCTTGAGGATCTCGGGCGGCACCGGAGCTTCGAAGAACTTCTGCGCGGCCGGAGAGAAATCGCGGACGCTCTTCCAGTTGCCGGGTTCATTCTCCACCTGAACCATGATTACGGTGCGCTGCGGGTCGGCTGCCTTAAGGTGTCCCATGACAGCGGCGAATGCCTTCTTGTCCGCTTCGAGCGAGGCGGTCGAGAACGGTGAAGGCGAGTCCACTGCCTGCCCGTTCCTGTCGACCGCATGGAAATAGCGGGCGGGGTCCAACAACATCCAATCGGGCATATAGTGCTGGCTGCCGTTCTTCCACGTGGCGAACCAGAGCAGTATGAGACGAACATTATGCTGGCGAGCTTCGGCCAGGAGCCTGTCGATCGACGAAAAGTCGAACTGCCCGGGGTGCTCTTCAATCTGATCCCAGTAGATCGGTATTTCGATCGTGTTGGCATGCAGGTATTCCATGCCAGCCCAATCTTTTGGATGCGAAGGCCAGGTATTCTCCAGGCCCAGGTCCTGATCCTCTACACCCAAGATCAAAAATGGAGCATCGTCCACAAACAGAGCGAAGCGTCCGTCCTTCTGCTCCAGGCGGGGAATCGGGCGCTCAGCGACCTGGGCGTGGAGCGTGCCGATGACGAGTGTGGCCGCAAGAGCGGCCAGAACAGCGGAAGTTATTTTCATCTTTCGTACTCCTGTGTTGTTTGTTTTCGGCGGGAGTCACCGCGTAAGGCAGCGTGTCGGCGTACCAATCCGGGAACACCTCGTTGCCACCGCCGCCGCTGACAGCGATGGAGTGGATGGTGCTCCTGTTGAGCGGGAGAATGCTCCCCTCGTTCTTCACCAGCACGATAGACTTGTCGGTCACCAACCGCGCCAGAGCTTTGTGCTCCGGGCCGTACCAGGGTTCCTCCTTCCCCGCGATGGCACTGTAGGGAACCAGCGCCGGAGGGCCGAATTCTCCCAGGCGCATCCGCATCCGCAGGTCGCCTCTGACCCGGTCAACGATATCGGCTTCGGTGAGGAGATTCTTTTCGATCGCTTCCCTGAAATAGCTCGAGTGCTGGTCGCGGAACACAGTGACGCCGGCCTGGATCGCCATGGCCACCGCCTTTGGCAGGCTGGAAACGACCCCCTGGGAACGCATTAGGTTGGGCATGCCGCCCGCATCCGTGCAGATCATGCCGTCAAATCCCCATTCCTTCATCACGATGCCGCGCAGCTTGGGATGGGCAGTGCAGGGAGCACCGTTGAGGAGGTTGTAAGCCACCACGAAGGACTGGGCGTGGCCTTCGCTGATCGTCTTCTGGAAAGGCACCAGTAAGTACTCACGCAGGTCGCGCTCATCTATTACGGAGTCGGTCCTCGTCCGGTTCCGCTCAAGCGCCAGGGAACCATCGAGGAAAGGGTCCTCGCCGTATGCCTCCTCGTTGCGGCCCCAGCGCGGTTCGCGCCCAACATCCACCAGTGGCGCCCGTAGGGCCAGACCGACGCGCTTTCCGTCGGTCTTCACGTTGTGAATGCGCGTTTCGTATCCTACCGCGGCACCCACTTGTCGGAGCAGATCCGGATCCCAGGTGGAAGCCATCCCGATGGCCTGTGGAAACTGCGTGGACGTGATGCTGCCTCCTCCCGCCCACCCCAAACCGTGCAGGCCCTCGGTGAAATTGGTGAAGCTTTTGATGCCGAGGCGCTCGATGGCCGGCGCCGTCTGACTCAGGAACGCGATCTTCTCGTCCAAGGTCATCAGGGAGACCAGGTTATCCAGCTTCAATCCCACCGAAGCTTCACTCGGAGCACCGCACCTTCTTTCGGCAACATCAGCCCCAGCGAGGGCGACTTGGCGGAAACACCGGGCTGCGCCTTGGCCGGGGTTCCCCTCAATTGCGTTGCCTGCCCATGGCAGGAGGAAACCTGACCTGCACATCGTAGCGGTCGAAAAAGAGCAGGCGACGCGCGATGTCGTCCTCCTCGATTGCGGACTGTAGTCTCTTCGTCCCTTGCAGTTCCGCAATAACCGGAGCCGCATTACTCAACAGACGGAAATTCGCCGCCATATCCGCGAACTGCGGGCCGAACTCGCCGTCGGCGGTCATTCCGTATTCTTTGATCCCCACTCCGAACTGCGCAAAACCTACGGCCGCGTACTCGCCAATGGCCGTGAAGCAGTATCGCGCAAACTCCAGTCCCTGCCCAGTCTCCACCAGCAACAGTGGGTTGTCGGAACGGGCATAGTCCGAAAGAAGCTGACGATAGACGACGGCGGAGCTTTCGTAGATATCGGGAGCGATAACATCGATGGCCGGAGCCGTTGCCTTCCAGAGGTCCAGCGTGTGCGCTTGACCTCCGCCGCTTGGATAACCGTCGCCGGGACGGCCGAAAGCACTGGTTCCCGGTCCACCCATCCAGACGTTCAGACACATCGGCAGAGCGTAGACATCTTTGCCGGCCTGAGCGACCGAGTTGATGTAGCTGGCGGGAGGTTTGGCAGCTCCCAGGGTCTGGCCCTGTGTCTGCGCGTTTACGGGGACACCGCACAGCGCGGCGAGCAGCGCGAAAACTCCAATTGCCATCGGTGTCATGAAGAAAGCAACCTCCTTTAAGAGTCAGTTAGAAAATGCGGAGGCACCGCTTAATACCCCACGTTCTTATCCACCACGTTCAACAGCGGCAGGCCGTTGGCGTACCGACGCACGTTCTCGGCAATGAGGCCCATCTGGCGGACCCGCCGCTGTGGCGAGAATCCCGCCGTATGGCAGGTCATCACCAGATTCGGGCAGTCCCACAGAGGATTATCCGATGGCAGCGGCTCGGGATCGGTCACGTCGAGACCGGCTCCGGCGATCCAGCCTTCTTTGAGCGCCGGCACGAGTGCCGTCTGGTCGGTCAAGCCGCCCCGCGAAAGGCCCAGGAAGTACGAAGTCTTCTTCATCGAGCGGAAGACCTTTTCGTTAAACATGTGGCGGGTGTCCTTGGTCAGCGGCGCGGCGCCCACCAGGATATCCACTTGCGGCACCATCTCCATAAACCAGCCCGGCTCGCGCAGTGTGTCCACGAACAGAGGCTTGACCATGGGTTTGGCGTCGGTCGCCAGGATGCGCATGTCGAAACCGTAATGCGCGCGCATCGCCACGGCCTGCCCAATGCCGCCCATGCCGACAATTCCCATAGTGAGGCCGTCAACTTCCACCAGGTTTCGCTCGGCATGGAATTGCCGCTTAGCGAACTGCGGGATGTAGAACTTGTTCAAGCCGCGCGTCAGCGCCAGCAGCATGGAAATCGCGGTTTCGGAGATCCCCGGCGCGAACATGCGCGCCATGTTGGTTAACACCACGGGGCTCTTCACCAGTTCCGGGAACAGGATGGTATCCACGCCGGCCTCGGTATGTTGCTGCCATCTCAGCTTCTTGGCAATCGGAAACAGATCGCGCGTCAAGGCTCCGAAGACCACATCGGCTTCCGGCAACACCTGCAGCAGGTGGTCCTGGCTGGTGGTCACCGTCATCTCGACGTTCTTCCCCTGCGCCTGCATCTGTTTAACTTCCTCGGGGGTGAAGACTGCCGCCGGGGCTGCATATGAAGTCGAGACCGTGACGATGCGAATGCGGTCGGGAGGAGGGTCGAAGATGGCAATCCTGTCGGAAGCGATCAGGGCTGGCACGGCCGGTGCGGCGGCAGCGGCGGACAGGAAAAATCGTCGGGATAAGGACTGGTCGTTCATTGTTCTCCACTTAAGCTCGCCTCCAGAAGCAATTCGTTCTGGTCAGGTCGAGTGTTTGGCAAGGCTTTCTTGCCGGTTAATATCTCATGAGCTTGACCCGCACCACCGCTCCGCGTGCCGGAAGAGTGACCATGGGAGGGTCGTAGTCGCCCTGAGCGGTCTGCCCAAGGTCCGTCATCTTCCAGGCTCCGTTTGGGTCGTAATAGCCTTCTTCCACCAGAAGGAACTGCGCCGCTGTATAAGCCGACCCCTGAACCGGTCGGAATTGAACCGTGGAATCAAAGCCCAGAATCAGCAATTCGTCCGGACCCAATTCGCCGATTAAGACCCGCCCGGAGGGTTCGCCAGTGGGGGCCGGGGCAAACCTGGTGGGAGGGCGGAATCGCACCAGCGCATCGTAGTTGGTCAGAATCAGATTTCGTGCCCGGATAGGGTCTTCCTCGACCGCAGCTTGCAGATTCCCGGTTCCCTGCAGGTCCAGGATCGCCGGCATGGCTGCTTGAAAGAGACGAAAGTTCGCCGCCAGATCGACAAACGATGGGCTTAGGTTTTGCGGCGCGGAGACCCTATTGGAGCTGTCCACTCCGAAGGAACCGAAGCCGATTGAATCGAATTCCGCCAACGCGTAAAAGGAATTGCGTGCGCCGACCAGTTCTCTGACCGCCTCCGGGCTCCAGTGGGGGTTGTCCGGACGCCGATAACGGGAGGAAATCATCCGGTAAGGATTGGTCGGTTGGGCGGAGGTGTCCGACGAGAGGATATCGATGTCGGGCGCGGTCGCCTTCCACAGGTCGAGCATGTGCGATACAGCTCCGCCGCTAGGGTAACTCTCGCCCGGGCGGTCGAACTTCTCGTAGCTGTCGTTGGTGCCGTAACCGCCGTTCCACGTATTGACGTACGTCACCAGCGGGTAGATCTGCTTGCCGGCCTTGGCCACTTCGTTGATGTAGGTGGACAGGTAATAGGCGTTGAAAGCTTCGTCCGCAATCCGGCCAAAGGCTTCCTTCCACGTTCCCGGGTTCTTCTTAAGCGCCGTCACTAACGACGCCGGCGCCGGACCGTTAAACAGCTTGTTGGATTCCGCGGAGAAATCGCGAACGCTGCCCAGCGAGCCGGGCTCGTTCTCCACCTGCATCATGATGACGGTGCGGTCGGCCTCGTCCATTTCCCTAAGGTGCTTCATCATCGCCGCGTACGCCTTACGGTCAGCGTCCAGGTTCGTTTTCGACATGGGCGAAAGGACCCGGATGGGCTTGCCGCCGGAGTCGATCACCCGGGGAAACCGTTGGGGATTGGACTTGACCCAGTTGGGCGTCCAGTCCATTGCCCCGTTTTTCCAGGTGCCGAACCAGAGCATTACAGCCCGCAGGCCATGGGCACGCGTGGCCGTGAGGATCTTGTCGAAGTCGGCGAAATCGAACCTGCCTTCCTCGGGTTCGATCGCGTTCCAATAGACGGGGTATTCCACCACGTTCGCGTTCATGGTCTTGAGCTTGGGCCATGCCGCTTCCATCCGGTCCGGAAAGGCGCTGAAGTTGCCCACCTGGCCGCCCAGGATGAGGAAGGGCTTTCCATCCACCAGGAACGTGAACTTCTCGCCTTTCTTCACCAGCTGCGGGATTGGCTTCCCCTGCCCGAGGGCAAGCGAAGCGGTCCAGGCCAGCACCAGAGAAAGTTGGACGAATCTCTTCACCACAACGACCTCCTGAGACCGCCGCTCCCTTCGGGCGGTCTCCTCCGCAATTCTTCGCTGCTCACTCGTAGCGGTAGACCAGCACCCGCAGAATGGTGTTGGGCCGCAGGGTCAGAATCTCGCCCTGCCCGATGTCGTCGCCGCCGAGTTGGCGAACCACCACCCATTGGTCGTTCACAAACTTGCCCTCCTGCACGATCCCCAGCCCCACGGTCGAAGGGCCGGGCGTATTCGGTGTGAATCCGATTCGCAATCCGCCGCCGCCCAGGTAGAATTCATCCGGTCCGGATGCCACCAGGATCGCGGCCGCCTCCATGGGCGGTTGCGGACTGCCCTCGGTCCGTGCGCCGGTTGGAGCAGGGGCGGTTGGCTGCGCCGCGGCGCGGCGTTGGCCTGGTTGCGCCGGGGGCTCGGGCGCGATCGGAACGCGGCCTCGTCCCACGTAGCTGGCAGTCAGCGTGTAATTGCCGAGTTTGACCTGCTTGGGGGCTTCGCCTTGCTTTAGCCGCAGGGCGGTCATGCTTTCCTTGCCTTGGTTTGCCGTGATGACCGGCGCCATTTGGGCGATCAGGCGATAGGTCGCGGCCAGCTCGCTGTCCGCGCTGATGCTCCTCTCGATAAAGAACGGGGAGTAGGCGATGGCGTTATATTTGCCGAAAGCCATCAGGGCGTTGGCGGGGTTGAGGCTGGTCTCCGGAATGAACAGGGGATTGCCGTTGCGCGTGAATCGCTCGCAGGTCCAGTCGAACTCCGGAATATAAAGATCGGGCGCCAGGATGTCGAGCGCCGGCGCGCCGGCTCTCCAGATATCGTGCACCTGCGGTAGCGGACCTCCGCTCGGATACGTACCCGGCCAGGCCATGTCCGGCTGCTGTAGCCAGCCGTTGACATACATGGGAATGCCGTATTCCGCCTTGCCCTCCGACACTACCTTGTTGACGTAGCGGGCATAGTGCCACGCCATGAAGAACTCGTCGGCGGCCCAGTGGAGGTTTCGCCAGCCCGTCTCGTGTTCTTCCTTGCTCAGCGGCGGGGAGTTGGTCTGGATCGGCATCTCCACACTTTGCGGCTTCCCGGCGCCGAAAACTTCTTCCCAAGTGCCGGCGGTCTTGGAGCCGTTGGCCGACCAAACTTCGCGGAGTTCCGGCGCCAGTGTCTCGCGATGCTTCTGGAGGTAATCCATCAGCTCTCTGGGCACGGGTCCGGAGAACGCCTTGTTGGCGGCCTCGGAGCGGTCGCGCGAATCGCGCAACACACCCACTTCGTTCTCCACCTGCATCGCCAGCACGGTGTGCTGTTGGCCGTCGGTTTCACGGATATGGCGCATCAGGGCGCGATAGGCGCGCGCGTCGGCGTCGCGGCTCGCCTCGCCGAAGGTGCTGAGCAGTTCGATGCTCTTGCCACCCTGGAGGCGAATCCGCGGATAGCGCTTGTAGTCCTTCTTTACCCAATAGGGCGCGTAGCTCGAAAGGCCGTTCTTCCAGCTACCGAACCACAGGAACACGAGCTTGAGATTGTTGCGCCGGGCTTCCTGAAGGACGCCATCCACCAGCGCGAACTCGAATCTGCCCTCTTCCGGCTCCACTTGTGCCCATGAGACGGCCGCCAGCACGCAGTTGAGGTTCCCGGCCACCAGGCGCGGCCAGACGGATTGCATGTTCTCCAGGCTCGTGGCGGTGTTGTTGCCCAGCTCTCCAGTCAGAGCAAGGAAAGGTCTGCCATCGACGATCAACTGCGTCGCCGTCCCCTGTTTCTGGAGATGCGGAATGCCCGAAGCGGTCTGGGCGGCGGCAACGGCCGCGAACGCGATGGCACAGCAGGCCACCGCGAAACAGGCAATACTCGTCCGGTTCATCGTTGATCCTCACATATGACCGTCGAACGAAGTCTCGTTGTCCCACTCTGTGGTGGGTTCGAACAATCCGCCTTCGTGCAGATTTGCCTTGAGAACGTCCATGTTGATCTCAATGCCCAGTCCCGGTCCGTTCGGTACCGTGACATAGCCCCGGTCGATGATCGGATCGTTCGGCCTGTCCGTCCTTCTGATCCGGTCGAGGAAATGTGGAACGTCAGCCGTGTGATACTCACATGCCAGAAACTGGTCGCCGGCGGCGGCGGCATGCACGCTGGCAAGCAACGTGATGGGGCCGTTGTTATTGTGAATGCAGGATGCCATACCGTGTTGCGTGGCCAGATCGATCGTTTTTTTCGTTTCGAGAATACCGCCCACATTGGCGAGATCCGGGTGCACGATCGAGATTGCCTGCTTTTCAAACAGGTCCTTGAAGCCGTCGGCCAGGTAAACGTCCTCGCCGGTGCAGATCGGCGTGGTGCAGGCGTCCTTGAGTCTCCGGAGCTGGTCGGGGTAGAACCACGGCACCACGTCTTCGTACCAGGCCAGGTTATATTTATCCAGTTTCCGCGCGAACTTGATAAAGGTCTCGATGGGATAGTGACCGTAGTGGTCCGTGGCAATCGGAATTTCATAGCCGACAATACTGCGCACTGTTTCACAGTAGTCCGCCAGCCAATCCAGCGCTTTATCGGTGAAAAACGTGGAGGTGAACAAGTGCTCGCCGTAGGGGTTATAGGCGCCCATCGGTAGCTTCATATCGGGCAGCGGTCCACCTGACATTGCATCGGCGAAGCCTCTCCGCACCGGCCGGTTCGCGGTCGGGTCCGGTGCGGGGCGCGTATACATTCCCACGGTGCTTCCCTGCGTGTGGGTGACCTCGTCTTCGCCGCCGGCATGCAGGTCCATCTTGCAGAAGGTCCAACCGGCCGCGATCCGTTCTTTCAAATGGTTGCCCATCGTTTCCCCGGTCGGCCTGCTGGTGGTGTCGCAGTACAGGCGGACGCGGTCGCGCATCTTGCCGCCGAGCATCTGCCAGACGGGCACACCCCAAGCCTTGCCGGCCAGGTCCCAGCAGGCAACCTCGATAGCGGAAACCCCGCCGCCATCACAACCAAACCCGCCGTGCTTTTTGATCTTGCGGAATATCTCCGCGACATTGCACGGGTTCATTCCGATGATGCGGCTCTTCAAGATCAGGCCGTGCGCTTTGCTGCAATCGTACCGGATCTCGCCATACCCGGAGATGCCTTGGTTGGTATCGAGGCGCATGAGCATGGATCGGTCCGAATGCGCAATGCGCATGTCGGTGATCCTCAAAGCCGAGGGCCCCGACCTCGTATTCACATTGCCGGAGATCTGCTCCAGATCCGCATTGGTGACGAGACTCCCCGAAGCAACCGCCGCCGAAGCGGATGTCGAAGTGGTGAGAAATGTCCTGCGCGACACGCCCGATTTTTCATTGAACATTGCAATTCTCCCTAAAATTGGACAGCCTTCTGAACCTGCTCAGCCAACCTACCGGCCTGGGCCTGTCTGGACCGGTGCTTGTGCTGATTGCCGCTTCAAATACTCCTCGTATGCCTTGGGACCGATGACGGCACATATGCCTGGCACCAGGCCGGCGCCGAGAGCAAAAGTCCGGCAAGTAACCCGGCTGCCAGGGACCGGAGCCGTTTGACTGGAAAATAGACGGCTAAATTGCGTGTGTACGATTTCGCCACGGTAGTAATCCTTGATTTCAACAGCCGATACGCTCCCGATAGCCGGAGCGCAGTCCGGGGGGCCGGAAGGGTCCATGCCGGCCCCCCCAGTCTTCGTTGTCCAAGCGAACAACGAAGAACATGAAAAGTTCCGATCAGAGTAATCCGCTTCATCCTCGATGGGGCCTGAACTCTTACCGAATCCGCGAATGTTGCCTCCTGACCGCGTATTCCTCTTGAAAACAATGAGATAGCACCACGCATGAACTGCCTCGGTATACCATGTGGGTTCCTTGCGGACCCCTGAGACCCGTGGTAGAACTAGAGTTCAGTTGGCCACCCGGTGGTGGGCCGTTTCGGTATGGAAGCCAGCAAGATTCCGCGGACTGCCAAGGTCACTTTCGGCTTGTTCGAGTTCGACGCAGCCTCCCTTCAACTCCGCAAACAAGGCAGAGACCTGAAGCTTCAGGGACTGCCGTTGCGCCTTTTGGGCACACTGCTCGAATCGCCGGGCGAGGTGGTTAGCCATGATCACCTTCGCCGGGAGCTTTGGGGTAATACGGTCGTCAACTACGATGATGGCCTTCACACTGCGGTCCGTAAACTGCGCGATGCCTTGGGCGATTCCGCCAGCAGCCCGCGATTTATAGCCACCATCCCCGGCCGTGGCTATCGGTTCATCGCCCCCGTCGCCCGAGTGTCGCCTTCCCGGTCGCAGGCAAAGATCTACGCGGCCATCGCGGCATTGGCGGTCGTCGCGGTGGTGGCAGCCCTGCTCTGGTGGCGGGAAGGTTCCAGTGCTTCAAAAGGCCCGGCGCCCCTGTTGAGCGTGGCGCCCCTGACCAGCTATCCGGGCACCCAGCGTTCCCCCAGCCTCTCGCCCGACGGCCGCCGCTTCGCGTTTGCCTGGACCGGACAGGACGGAGACAACCTTGATATCTACGTTCGGAACGTCGATGGCGGTGCCCCTGCGCGCCTCACCAACGACCCGGCGGCGGACGACTATCCCGCCTGGTCGCCTGATGGCAGCCGGATCGCCTTTCTCCGGAGCGGGGCTGCGTTCATAGTTCCATCAGGCGGCGGAGACGAGAAGAGGATCGCGGAGGTAGCAGGGTCCGGCGTCGCTTGGAGTCCCGATGGCATGCTGTTGGCCATCTGCGCTCAGGACCCCCAGACCGGATCGCCCGGCATCGCGTTTCTCACTCTGGCGACTGGCGGCAAGCGATGGGTGACCCATTCCACTTCCTCCGCCAAAGATGAATTCCCGGAATTCTCGTGGGATGGGAAAGAGGTTGCGTTCGTCCGGACGGACACCACGATCAGCGACGTGTATGTGACACCGGCGGCCGGCGGCGTCCCCCCGCGGCGGTTGACGACCTTGGGCGAGCCAATCCGGGGCGTCGCCTGGACTCCCGACGACAAATTCGTGATTTTCGATTCGGCCCACGGGTTATTCCGCGTACCCGCCTATGGATCGGGTGTCCGGACGCCCGTCCGCGTGGGGACCTCAGATGACAGCGCCCGCCAACCCTCCGTGTCGGTGCGCCGAACGGATGGTGGCAGCCAGTTGGCTTTCGCGCGGGCTGCGCGCGACACCGATATTGTTGGCATGTCCATCGGACGAAGCGCGCCGGCCGTGCCCGCGCCCATTACCCGATCCACCCTGGCAGATCACGGGCCCAGTCTTTCGCCCGATGGCACGCGGCTGGCATTTTCATCGGGGCGCACCGGCATAGAGCAGATCTGGGTTTGCGAGGTCAGCGGTTTGAACCCGCGCCAGCTAACGTTTTTTGAGAGCGGGCTGGGAGCGTCCTCGCCGGCATGGTCGCCGGACGGGAAGACCATCGCCTTCGATGCCACCGCGCGGGGTAACCGTGATGTGTATACTGTCCCCGCTGACGGGGGAAAAGTGATTCGCCTGACCGACCAGACGACGGCGGACGCACAGCCCAGTTGGTCGCATGACGGCCGCTGGATCTATTTCATGTCGGACCGCTCGGGCGCCCGCCAGATCTGGAAGATGCGCGCCGATGGCAGCGAGCCGAGACAGGTCACGAAGAACGGTGGGTACCAGGCATTCGAGTCCTCCGGCGGCGCGCGTCTGTTCTATTCCAAGGAGCGCAACCAGCGGGGAATATGGAGCGTCCCGCCGGATGGAGGGGATGAGGTTCCGGTGCTCGAGTCCGCCTGGCACAACTCCTGGGCGCTCTCCGGAAATTACATCTACTACCTGGATTTCGATCACGCTACGCCATCCATGATCTCGGTGAACCGCTTCGATATCAGGACCGCGTCGCAAGTCAGGTTTGCCCAGATCCCTGCTCCCGTTGCCCGAGATTTGCCGGCATTCGCCGTAAACCCTCGCGTCCGTTTCCTGGTGTGGGTGGTGCCGACCGACAACGAGAGCGGGCTGATGCTAGTGCGCGATTTTCGCTGGTAACGACAAGTGGATGTAGGCCATCGATACCTGTCTGTAGCCAAAACTCGTTCACATAGTAAATTCAGCAACTTCGGCTGGGTTGCCGCGGCCACCGCTCAATACCGCCGATCGGCTGACATATGGGCGCATGCCCAGTCGAACATGCTCACCGGCAGATCGATGATGCTCCCGTCCAAACGGAACTTCTTCCGCCCGCCCTAGCTCGCCACCAGTTCCTGGCAGCACGCCAGACCGCCGCCTCGCTGGAGGGGAATGGAAGGCCGCGACGGTAATCGGCGGGTCCGTTGCTGAAGCACTGCTGCTGTGGGGCATACAGCAAAAGACCACGGCTGAAATTGAAGCCGCGGTCACATGTTTGTTCCAGGCAGGTACCCTGAAAAGGAATCCCGGATCAGACCCGGAGACCTGGCATCTCCCGGACTACATCGCGATGGCGACCGACCTTCATCTCATACGTGACGAAACGGCAGCCCAGGCACCGCTCCTGACGGGATTCCGGAACCTGATTCACCCTGGAAGGGCCGCGCGAATGGGTCAATGTTGGCGAGCACGGCGGGCGTGTTTGGCATTGATCGTTCGCCGTCGAACCCCAGCGGGAGCGCTGTCGCCGCAGCGAGCGCTTGAGTCCTACGTGGGCGGGCCGCCGTGCTAGTGCCAAATTAGATCGACCAACGGGCCTGCCGAAGCACTGCGTGCGTCGAGTCCTTCAGAGACTCATACCAAACGGTGATGAGTTGCCCGCTCGCCAGCTCAACGGTTGCAGGATACCCGAGGTCCGGTCCTGCGCCGTCATCGGAGATGATGATGGGCGCCGACCATGTTTGACCGTGATCGGAACTGATCCGTGCCTGATTGCCAAATGGCGCATTGCGATGTCCGTAGGACATCAACAACCGTCCGTCCCGCAGCCGCAGCAGATGCGACGGCAGCCCCCAGACACCGATTGCGTGCGGTGTGGTCCAGTTCTTCCCGCCGTCGGCTGATTCAGATTGCAGCGTCTCGCCTGGGTTCACCCGATTGTGATTGCGGATATGGACAATGATCCGGCCATTCGCCGCTTCGACGGCGTGCAATTCGTGATACTCCACCACCGTATCGCCTGATCGGGCGGGGATGTCAGACAGCCAGCGCCAGGTCCGGCCATCGTCCACGGATTCGCACACCCCGACCTTCTGCCCCGGTTGCCAGAGTTGTTTTCCGGCATAAAGCAGACGTCCACCGGACAGAGTGGTCGGACCATGGGGGCTGCTCAGCGGAACGCGGAATGCTGCCGACCAGGTCATTCCGCCATCGGTAGAGCGTAACATCCACGTGTCCAGTAATGCCTGGCGCTGCTGTTGGGTGCTGCGAAGATTCACCGCCTGCCAGCGTGCAAGCTTCTCCGCAGCCCAACCAGAGCCACGCTCTAGCGCCGTTTCATATGCTAGCGAAGTGAAGGTCGTGACCAGTAGCGACCCCGATGGAGTTTCGAGCATCCCCGCGTCGCGGTCGTCGATAGGAGAGTTCAGAAGTACCTCGGGCCAACTCCAGGTATGTCCGCCGTCGCGTGATCGAATCAGTTCCACGCGACCGAATGGGCACACGTGGCTCTCCCGCCCGCCGGAGTAGGCGACCAGTAATTCTCCGTCCCTTCGCGCTGCGAGAGTGGCCCAACCATGATAAAACTCGGGCTGCTGGCTGATCGTGCCGATCGATTCGACATGGGGTCGCGGAGCGGCTTGCGCTGGGAGCGCGGCCGCCACACCGCCTGCAAAAAGAAAATCTCTCCGTCTGATCATAAGCTCCCCTGCAGATCAGCTTGCTTGGAAAGGCCACGCGGCGCTAGGAACCATTATTCCGCGTTTTGGTCAACCTTGCGCGTCGCTTGCGTGACCCTGCCGGCAGACTTTTTCCATGCTGGCCTCCTGTTCGAAGCGATCTGTTCATCGCCTTCTCTGCTTCGAGAATTGACCTCTGCGAAGGGGATTTGAGGCGCCCGAGCGCGCCCGCGGCAGCCTTCCCGCGGCGCCGCACGCCGCCGCGCGAGTTCGCGATACGGACGGACGTTCCAGCGCCGGAGTTCGCGGCGAGCGTGGCGGGAGTCGATTCGCCGGGCCGGTGGCGGGACCGGCCCACAGGAATAAGCAAAAGCCAGCGGTTCGGTTTTATGACGGTTCCGGTGACCTTACACCGCGGGCAATGAAGGCCGTCTTGCGGGTTTTCGATTAGCAGTGACGGCCTCAAGGTGTTCAAAGAAAAGGGTGTTGCTCTTTGAGGCAACCTCACACCGCCGAGCTGGCCTGCCGGACCCTGGTTCACTTTCGCCAGACCGCATTTCGTTATCGGAAGCAATCTTCGAGACATTAACAAGAATGGCTATTGTCCAAGACGCTTGGAAGACCTATGCTTCGGCTGGTGGCAACAACGGAGGAGTTCGCCGCCCGGCCCTAACGTTGGCGTCAGGGTCGGCTCCACTAACGCTGGATGGGAGCGCTGTTATGGAAAGCATTTCGTCATCGCCCAGCCAACACTCTCGGGTTGCTGTTGAGGTAGCGCGAGAGAGGGTTTACCTGACGCCCGCATCTGCCGCCTCTGTGATGCGGGAGCAGATGGAGTATCTCATGGCTCACGCGGGCTCAAGTTGCCATCCGGACTGCCCCGACTGCACGCGTATGGAGCAGGTCAAACGCTATCTGCTGCAGCCGTTCAACTGAACAGAACGCCACGAGCAACTTGTGCTTTGCGCCTAGTGCGCGGCCGGAATCTCGAAGGCGCCGGGAGGTGGCGATCGCCATAAACATGCGGTAGCCGCGGTTCGTCGGCCTTCTACCGGGGCCACAAGGATCCGGCACGGCTGCTAGAACAGGCGGCTGAAGCAGCCCGGCGCGCCGTGGCTCGACGATCTTCGCCGTCCGCTGGTATTCTGGAAGGTCGCGGAAAGAGAGGAGATCGCTTTATGTCGAAGATTGTCGTGATTGGCGGCACCGGCACGGTCGGTAGTCAGACTGTCCGGGAGCTATTGAAGCGCGGGGCCGACGTGAGGGTGATGACCCGTTCGGCCAACCGGATCGCTTCGCTGCCGAAGGGCGTCGAGGGAGTGACCGGGAGCATGCTGGAGCCTGAGTCGCTTCCGTCGGTCTTTACGGGAGCCGACGAGCTATTCCTGATTACACCGCTCGACCGCGACGAGACCGCTCAAGGGATCGACGCTGTGGATGCGGCAACTGCAGCAGGCATCCGGCGCATCGTTTATTTGAGCGTGCACCACGCTGACAAGGCGCTCATGATTCCACACTTCGTCTCTAAACTTCCGATTGAGGGCGTCATCCGGGCGAGCGGCGTGGAATATACGATCCTGCGGCCGAACAATTTCTACCAGAACGATCTTGCCGTGCTGGATGCCATCCGCGCAGGCGTCTATCCGCAGCCTTCTGGAAGCGTGGGCATGCACCGCGTGGATGTGCGCGACATCGCCGAAGCCGCCGCCATCGCCTTGACTCAATCGGGCCACTCCGGCAAGACGTATTCGCTGGTGGGTCCCCGGGCTTGGACAGGCGCGGAGATCTCCGAGATGTTGACCCGCCATCTCGGCAAGCCGGTGATTTACGTGGGAGACGATCTGAAAGCCTGGTCGGCGCAGATGCGCGCATTCATGCCCGGCTGGCTGGTGCGCGATCTTGAGATTATGTTCCAACACTTCCTGAACGCCGGGCTGCTGGCGACGCAGGCGGAGATCGACGAGTTGACGGCCGTGTTGGGGCACGCTCCGCGCAGCTATGATGCCTTCATCAAAGAAGTTCTGCCGGTCTGAATGCGGGCCGCTGGCTGATTGCCCGGCTTACACGGTAACCTCGGCGGCGCCCCAATAATCACAAGGCACGCGGTCTGGCTTCTGGCCAGCGAAAAGGGCGTGCCAGCGTTCGCGCGGTGTCATTCAGGAATTAGGTTATCTCAGACGCGGACGCACGCGATGCTACGTTCAAAATAAGGTACCAATTGTACTGGCCCCAGCCAGCCATTGAGGGCGATATTCTTCAGGATGTCCAACGAGGTTCCCACTGCGCGGGCGTTGGCTTCGGTGTTGGCAACGCGCACCCTTAAATCATTGCGGCCTGGACGCAAACGGCGGCTGACCTCGAATACGAAGGGCGCCCAGGGACGAGATCCCACCGGCTCGCCGTTCACCCACGCCTCCGCTGCGACCCCTATCTGGCCGCAATCGAACAGCACCTGCTCCGCCAGCAGCCCGGCCGGGACCTCAACGGTCTTTTCATACGTCATCCGTCCCGAGAAATGCTCCAGGCCAGGAACGCTCCAAGTCCCCAGGGGAAGAGAAGCGGGCGCGGTCAGAAACTCGAAGGGTCGATCGAGAACCTCGTCTCCTCTAATGCGCACCGTGACGGAGCGGGCGCCCTGCGGAAGCGGAATTTCGGACGCTGCCCGCGCCGGTTTCGCGTCGATCCAGACCGACCAGGAGTTCTTGAGGATCGGCACGCGCAGCGGCCCGGCCACGGCCGGTACAGGGATTCGCAGCCAGCGAAAGCCGCGCGAGCCCTGCTGCCATTCACCGGAGAACCGGCGAGGACCCGCAACCAGGCCTGCCACAGAGCCGCCGTTCCCATGTTCCACGCGGCAAGTGAACTGGCCCGAGCGGGCGCTTTCGGGGTTGTGCACGAATTTCAACAGCAGGCTGTTCCATCCCGCCCGCAGTTCGACCGGAATGCGGTGCGCGAAACCGTCAGCGAGCTCGAAGTAAAGCGGGCGCGACCAACCCGAAAAGACCTGCTGCCCGTTCATCCAGGCTGCGCAAGGATTGCCCGTGGCGAGAATCACCATAGCCCGTCGCGCGTCCGGAACGTAGAGATTGGTTTGGGCGTAAAACGTGCCATTGGGCGGCCATCCCGCTCTCGCGGCGCTCCCGTAATCGACGATGTTGCTCGCGGGAGCGTAGGGCCCACCGGCCATTTGAAGCAACAGCGAATCCCATCCGCTTCCACCTTTTGCAATGCGTTCGCCGCTATCGGTGGCAGTCCAACCAATTTGAAGCTTGCCTTCGCCTACATAGGTGGCGTCATAATCGATCTCCTTTTCGGGCGGGTAGACCCCATCGAGCCCGCTGTCGTCGGGATTCGGGAAAGGCCCCAGAACATTCCACTCACGCAGCGCGCAGTTCATCGGGGAAAGCCAAACCTGTTCCCATGGCCGATGAGTCGTGTTGGGCTCGAACCAGTGCTCGCCCAAGCCCTGATCGAGCGGATCGTCCATCGCTTGAGCGTAAGGAATCGGGATCGCCGGCGCTTCCACCGTCACCCTCCAGTCGCCGGCGATCTCCAGTGGCGCGGCCGGCGCGGGCCGGTATTCGCCGCGGTATCGCTGGTGGCCGTCGCTCAACTCAACGAAAGCGGGATCTTTGCCGGCCAACGCTTTGCCATGAACCCGCACTTCGCCCGCCGAGGTTCGCTCGATGTGAAACTCGTCGAGGTTGGTTGCTTTGAGTTCCATTGTTTGAGCCGGCCCGCCGGGGTCAAAGACGACGTATGCAGCGTCCCAGGGACCGAGCGACAGCCGGACCAGGGTCCTGGGGGTCTGTGTTTGGTAAAACACAGGCGAGCGCTGGCCGGTGACCGCGTCCCAGCGTTCCGGCCTGCCGGTGGCGCGCAGGCTCAGGATATTGGTACGAGCGGCCGCGCTATCGTTCACGATCCAATAGAAGTCCGCGCCGTCCTTTTCTTTATGCAGGAAGCAGAGGTGTTCCCTCGGCCCGCTCACAATTCCGAAGTCGCCGATGGCGCTCGCCAACAGGGCCACCGCATCGTCCACCGATCCCGAAACGAAATAAGCCTGGCCGCCGTTCGCGTTGGAGCGCAGCGTAAAGGGCTGAAGCGTGGGTACAGTGTCGAACATCCCTTCCCATTGCGACTTCAGCTGTGGGTCCTTCCGGCCGTTCTCCACGGAAATCAACGGAAGCCGGCCAATGGCGATCACACGCCCGCCCGCGCCGTAGAACTCACGCACGCGCTCTGCCGTGTGCAGCCGGATAGTCGAAATCGGCGGAAGTACCAACGCCGTGAACCGCGATGTTGAGATGGCGAGCTTCTTTCCTTCCATGTGGCTCGCGGCCAGGTAACCATCGTCGGCCACCTTGAAGTCCAGGTTCTCTTCCGTCAGCCGGAGTTTGAGTTGCGCATAGCTTGAGTTGGTTTCCGCGGCGTCCTGACTCCAGTTGGCGGAATTTGTGATGTCCGAGGAACCTTCCGTGCGAAACGCCGGTGAGCTTTGTCCCCACACCGATGTTTGCGGGTAGTACAGCAGCAACTCGGCCACGTGTTGACTCTCGCGATTCATAAAGCTGATGCGGCGCATCTGATCGGCGTAGGCGCGAAAGTGTGGCAGAAATGGCTGGCTGAGGAACCAGTCGGGCGGGAAGTTGATGCGCCCGAGATCGTAGTCGAACGCATGCGGAACGAACTCCCCGATGTTCCAGGCGCCCAGACAGTTGGAGACACGCCGCATCCGCTCGGGCGAAAGATATGAGTCGCTGCCCTGCACGCCCTGGTTCTCACATACCACGTGGCGGCCTTCAAAATCGGCTACGGAAGCGACTTCCTTCAGCCAAACCGATTGCCGGCCCCATTCCCGCAACGTATCGCACCCGGGCTGGCCCATGGCGCGCAAGATGCGGTAGAAATCCCCCTGCACCCAGGGGCCAAAAAACAGCGACTCTTCCCAGACGTGGCCGGAATACTGGAGACCGTGAGCCCGGCACCATCCGTTGACCTGCTGGAAGAAGCTCGTGGAATAAAGATCGCTAATGGTGTCCAGATAATCGCAGCGGACCTTCTCCGTTTTGTGTCCAATGTCGTAAACCAGTGCGGGAAGTAGCGGCTCGAGGTCGTAGCCAGCCTTGCTGCGGAAAGTCTCAAACAGCCGCGGCGTCCAGGCAATGGTTCCTCCATAGCTCCCTTCGTGATCGGCGAAGGTCGCCGGGAGAGTGTTGCCGAAATATTCGCCGTAGCGGCGAAACAACTCCTCGTAATAGATCTCGATGAACTTCCGAACTGCCTCGGGATTCATCAAGTCAACCGTGCCGCCGTCCGGCGTTTTCGACCGTCGGAGCTGATAGGTCACAACCAGCCACTCACCATCGGGCGCGTCCCAGGAAAGCACATTGCCGTTCGCGGTGAGGGCCAGAGTGTGAAGCGTTTCCCCGTCGAGCCGACCGGATCCCAATAGCTTACCCGCCACCGCTGTGTGGGTGTCCGCTGGCAGGGAAACCTCCACCCGCTTCGGGCCGGTCACCAGCGTCTCCAACGGATGCAGCGCGCGGATGTGATAATCGGCATTGGCCGCCACCACACGGCTCTTGTTGGCTCCCGGCATCCAATAGTCGCGCGCCTCGCCACTCGGCCACTCGAAATCGTCTACCAGGCAAAAAGAGAAGCCTTCCTCCCGCGCAGTCTTCAGCCCGGCACCGACGGCTCGCCACCAATCTTCGGAGAGATACGGAGTCTGGAGCCCATCCCGATTGTGCGCATATGCCCCGTACACGCCGTGTTCCACCATCAGACGAATCTGCCGGCTGATCTCCTCTCCCTCCATCTTGCCGTTCCAGAACCAGAATGGACGGATGCTGTATTTGCGGTCGGGATCCACAAAGGCTTTGTAGAGCGACTCGAAACTGCCCGCAGCCGCCGCAGGGTTTGCCGGCATCGGCCCTGCATCACCTAGCCAAAGTCCGCCCACGCCCGTTGCCGTGACGCCCAAGAAATTCCTGCGTGTGATCGCGCTCACCGTTCATTCCTCTCCGATCCGGATTATTTCCCGGCTCTCCGTTATGCATTTCACTTAACAACCGCCCTGCCCGCAGCCTTTGCCGGCGGCGAGCGCGACGCGGACTGCCGCGTTTTCACGGCGTGCGGCGTCCGGTACCTAGTTCCCGCGGCGGCCACCGAGGTTCTCGGAATCGATGCTGTCCACTCTCTTGGAACTGTCCCGCGAGACACCGACGATCAGGAATTCCAGCGGTTCGCTCCCGTTGTTCTCAAACGAGTGGACCTCGTTCAACTGGATCGGGATCGCGTCACCTTCTTTGATTTCGGCAGTTTCCGGGTTGCCACGCCCCCCGACCGTAATCGTCCCCTGGCCCTTCATCACGTAGTAGAACTCCGCCACTTCGTGGTGCAGGTGGGGACCGATAGATGCGCCCGGAGGGAGCAGCAGGTGATCCACATAAGCCCACGGACCCTCGAAGACCGTGGTATTCAGCGCACGACGGTACTGCGCGGTCCCCTTGCCGCCGTTCATGGCATTTACGGGCAGAAGCAGCGCTCGATCGAGGTGCATTGCCATGAACACGGCAATCGGATCGAGTTGGACATCCACCCGCGGATCGTTCAGATTGAAGGCGTCGTAACTATCCTTCATCAGCGAGACGTTAATATTCATCCATTGAACCGGCTTGTCGGTGGGATTATAGATGGCGTGAGAGTGGCCCATGCGGCAGGGAGCGCCAGCGGGCCCTCTCAACAGCGATGTGCGGCCATCAATGGTGAACTGCGCTTCGCCATCGAAGATGATGAACATCTCCTCGCACTGGTTGTGGAAGTGAGCGCCAATTCCGCTCTTAGGCTCGATGACTCCCCTGTGGAGAAAGTACAAGTTGGTATCCATACTGTGCGCGTCAAAGAGGGCCATGTAATCCAGAGCACCGGCCCCGTTGTGAACCGCCGCGCTATGCCGGTATTTAGCGGGATCCGCATGGATGATGCGAGCGGCGATGGGCTCACGCGCTGTCACCGGGAGGAGCATCAGCCCCCCCAAAGCAAACGCCAGCACATAATAGAGCTTCATTATGTCTTTGTCCTTCCCGATGAATGTTATCACTGTTCCGAGGTGCGACGCGGACGCCAATCGGCGCCAGACCGGTTGGTGGGGGAAAGGCCGCGGTGGTTTGCCGGGGTGGCGAGGGATGCTCGAACCGTTCGAGCTCTCACAGGGGACTTCGTCCCGGTCTACTTCCCACAACCGTGTCTTTGGGGCTTTTCTGAGCGAAGGGGATATTTCGCCAGTAATCGACCGGGCCGGGGTTCCTGGGTTCCGACTCCTGAGCGCAGCGAGGTGTGCGTTGAGACGGTTGGCCTGGATTTGTTTTTTCGATTGCCATAAATATAAGAAGGGCGGCCTGGGTCCAGAGGGGGCCCCGGTCCGCCCGATTCGAGGGTAGCATGCGGCCTGGCGGGTTTGAGAGGCAAATGTATGAAATGATTGGGGAGGAAGTTGGTGACTGCGCTGTGGCGGAGTGGCCGGTGTGGAGGGGAGGAGGCTTGTTTTTCTTGCATCCGCTGAATTTCCTTGCCGGGGGATCTGGTCCGCGGCATGCGGTCCGCGGGGGGATGCTGCTTCGTTATGGGGTTCTCAGCTTCCTTATTCTTACGTGTAGCGCTCAGACGGTGTCGGTGGGCTTTGCCGGCGGCGGCGCGGTGACCGACGCGTTTGAAACGGTCAATGCCGGCGTGCCGGAGACCTTCACATCCTATTCCCAGGCGAGAGATTACGTGGTGGGGTTGACGCTGGAGTACCGGCTGGGCCGAAGCTTCTCGGTGGAAGGCGACGCGTTGTACAGGGAACTGCACCTGACGGTTGCGTTCGTAGAGCCGAACGGGGTTCTGTACGCCGTGTCGCCCTCGCCGGTGGTCACCTATGAGCTGCCGCTGATGGCGAAGTACCGGTTTCACTGGTGGAAGGTGGATCCGTTCGTCGAAGCGGGGCCGGCCTTCCGGCCTACTACAAACCTGAACGCCAACCCTTCGCACTACGGAGTGACGGCGGGTATTGGCGTGACGGTGCGGTGGAGACAATTCGAGATCACGCCGATGGTGCGATACACGCGGTGGGTGCACGACCGGCCGCTGGGGAATTCGGCGGAGTCGGGATCGGACCAGGTGGAAGTGCTGGTCGGCGTGAGCGGGCATCCGAGCTCTCCGTGGCACCCGCTGAGCCGGCGGGTCGAGTTGGGCATGGTCGGAGGCACGACCATATTTCACGATGTGCCGGCGAGTACCACCGCGGTCCTGATTTCCCGGGTGCCGACGGGCAGCGTCGGCTTCCAGCAGGAGCCCGCTACGATGTATGTGACAGGCGGCGACACGTTCCTTCTCGGCCCGGCGCTGGAGGTCCCCTTCCTGAAACACTTCTCCCTGGAGGTGGATGGCTTACACCACTCCATTGAGGTCTCGCGGCGCACGGTGCTGAGCAACGGGGAGGTGGCCGACTCGTTTTCGGGCGCAGAGGCGCTGACCTGGGAATTTCCGGTATTGGGGAAATACAGGTTTGGGGCCGGACGAGTTACGCCCTTCGTGGAAGCGGGACCATCGTTCCGGCTGCTCACGGAGAACTCCTCGGTGTTCGGAATTGGCGGAGGAGCCGGACTGGAAGTGCGGTGGAGGAGCCTGAAGATCGCGCCGGCGCTTCGATTCACGCACTGGGGGCCGCAGGGGTATCACATCCCATCGACGAAGGTGATCGTGAACCAGGTGGAGTTTGTGACTGGCTTTCTGTTGTGAATGAGGCTGGCCGCCCTGCGGGGTAGGACCCTTCCCGGAAAGCGTGGGCGCCATGCTTGCGCTCAAGACTTGCCGGGAGCTTGGAGCGTGGCCGCGACGAACGGGCAGCTGGTGATATCGACATAGTGGTCGGGAATGAAACCCATGCGGGTGGCCATGCCGATGGTTGGCTCGAAGAAGCGGATGTCCCAGGAGCCGGCCAGAGCGCACCCCGTGAGTTGATTCACTTCCTCAACTCCGCCAGGGTCGAAGAGCTTCGCCGTTTAGACCTGGGAAGCGCTGAAGAGGAGGTTGAATCTGCTCTCGTGGAACGCGTTGGGCCGCGGGAAGGCCGACGCGGGCGCGGCGAGAATCGAAGAGCCACCGCGCGCGGAGCTACGTTAGCCGCTTCCGCCGTGCTCGAGGGCGAGTGGCTACCCTCCAGCGCTGAGTCGTCAAAGACTTGACGGCTGTTCTCGCTGTCAAGACGGCGACGCTCGTGCTTCGTTTATCTGATTGAAAATAAAGGCGAAGCCGCGTGGCTAATGAGCTGCTTTCTTGGCGTGTATGACCATCGCCTCTGCCAACACCCGTGTCAGGTGGGCCGGCATAGGCGTCGGGCCCCTCGTCGAAATTGTGGTCGCATCAATTGCTTTGGTCACGGGGATCTGCCCGGCAGCCGCTGCCAAGAGTGCGGAGGGTCAGTCCACTTATGCCGTGATTCCGGCGCAGCTTTCCATGGGCGCCCAGGGCCAGCGAGCACTCCGGGAGCAAGGAAAAGGACGACTGCCCCCGCCAAGCCGGAGGCGGGGTTGACGCCGCAAGAGCAAGAGCGGCTAGCAGAAGCGATGAATCGACTGACTCCGGAAGAGCGCAAACGACTGGCAAAAGCCGTCAAGCGCCTGACCCCGGAGCAGCGCAGGCAACTAGTCGCGGTTGTAAAGCGGCAATTGGCGAAAAAGGGAACAGCCTCACAACTCACAAAGCGTGCGAGGTAGACGGGGTCACAGGCGGGGCATCTCGTCCGTGCCCGTGCTCGTGCCGCCGCGCCCGTGAATCCGCATGCCACCGACGCGGCGGACGCGGCGAAGATCAGCGAGCTGCGGTGTGCTGCGGTTCGACGGCGTACGGTCAACTCCCGCCACGCTCGCCGAGAACTCCCGCGCTGGCGCATCCATTCGCCCAGCGGCGTCCGCTGCTAACCTCGCAACTCTGCTAGTCCGACCTGCACGTAGCTCTCTCGCGCTGCCCGCAGCAAAAACCAGCCGATAAAGGCTATCCACAGACCACCGATACCGGCGCCGCCAAAAAACCTGAACACTCCGAGCGCGATGAATCCGAAAGCGACTACCCGTCTTGGAGGACGGCGTGCTCTGCGAGGTGATGACAGTATCTTAGTTCGCGTCAAAGAACAACGAAAGTTGCCTTCCGGTGGCGAGGCGGCGCACGCCCGTCTATCCACGCCGCCGTGTCCAGAACCGGAGCGGTTTCGCCCCCACTTCCGGAGCGGCTACACTATCTGGCATGGACCGACGATACTTTTTGGGTTCCGCGATCTCGGCAGGCGTGGCGCTCCGTTCCAGGCCGCTCGCTAGTCCCAACGACACAGTCCGAGTCGCGTGCGTGGGCTTCCACGGCCGGGGCCGGGACCACATCCGCGCCTACAGCCAGATGACCAACGTGGAAATTGCCGCGCTCTGCGACGTTGATGAAACGGTGCTCCACGCGCAAGTAGCCGCGGTCGAAAAGACCAAAGGAAGGCGTCCGGTGGCTTACACGGACCTGCGCAAGCTCCTGGAAGACAAGTCGCTCGACGCCATCTCCATCGCCACCCCGAACCACAGTCATACGCTCCAGACGATCTGGGCCTGCCAGGCCGGCAAGGACGTTTACGTGGAGAAGCCCTGCTCGCACAATATGTTCGAGGCTCGCCAGATCGTAGCCGCCGCGCAAAAATACGGACGCATGGTGCAACACGGTAGCCAGCAACGCTCCGGCATCGGCCGCGAGGTTGTGCAACGCATCCAGGAAGGCCTGATCGGCGACGTCTACATGGCCCGCGGCTTGTGCTTCAAATGGCGGGACACCATCGGCCGCAAGCCGGTGGAACCCGTGCCGCCCGGTATCCACTACGATCTCTGGCTAGGACCGGCGCCCCGGCACGAATACACGGCTAACCGGCTGCACTACAACTGGCACTGGTTTTGGGATTATGGCAACGGCGACCTGGGTAACCAGGGAATTCACCAGGTCGATATGGCCCGCTGGGGCCTGGTAGTGACATATCCAACCAAAATCAGCGCCGTCGGCGGCCATTTTATGTTCGATGACGATCAGGAGACGCCCAACACGCTGACCGCTACTTTCGAATTCGATCAGGGCCCCTCGAAAAAGATAATGGTCTTTGAAGTCCGCCACTGGATCTCCAACCATGAAGCCGGCATCGGCGAGCCCAACCCCGGCAACACCGTCGGGACCACGTTCTACGGCTCTAAGGGGTATCTCTCGATGTGGGACGAAGACTCCCACAAGTATTCCAGCTGGCTCGGCCGCGAGCAGAAGCCGGGGCCTGGGTCTTCCGCCGCCGAGTCGATGGGTAATCACTGGGCCAACTTCATTGAGGCCGTGCGCAGCCGCAAGCCGTCGGACCTGAATGCGCCCATCGAAGAAGGCGCCATCTCCACGACACTGGTTCACCTGGCCAACATTTCCTACCGCCTGGGCCGAACATTGCGTTTCGATGCCGCCACCTATTCCTGCCCCGGCGACGCCGAAGCCAATCGCCTGTTCACACGCCAGTACCGCGAGCCGTTCGTAGTGCCGGAAAAGGTCTAGCCATATATGGATCAGGTATCTCTGTGCTACCTCCACTCTCGTCACGGTGTTGACCTTACCTGTCCAGCGTCGATGCCTCCTTGGGAGCCGAACGCTGAATCGGAACTCTTACTTGACTCGCATCCACAGGGTTCCGAAATCCCGTAGTTCTGTGCGCGTATTCCGTGAGCCGGCAAATGAGTTCTCGTGGTGGAACCCGTACGGGTTGTCCGGTTTCGGCTCATCCAAATCGCCGATCAGAATGTTCAGACCCATGGCGCGGTCGCCCATCGCGGTGGAGTAGAATACCCCCGGTTCGACTTCCAGGCATGGGTTGAAGCTTACGGCCCATTCAATGATATAACCCTTCCCTCCGGGCTTTGGTTTAGCGGCACACTCCTGCGCGCCCGAGAGAATCCACTCCTGATAGGTCCGCCACGCGTCCGCACTGCGGCGTGGCTCTCCTTCCAGCAGCCCTCCAATGCCGATGCCGCCCTTGCGTGACTTGGTCAAATTGCAGACCATCTGCCAAGATGAGCCGTTCCCAGCCGAGTCCTGGTTCCCAATCCACCGATTGGAAGCATTGATGAGCAGTTCGATTTCGTCGCCGAACCAGGGGAAGCCTTCGCGAGTCAGGTCGTGCGCTTTGGGGTTGTTCGGGGGCAGCCAGCGCGGCGTGTCGATGCCGTACAGGACGTCATCGGTGACGTCGAAGGCGAAATACAGCCGTTTGCCGTCGTGCTTAACGTAGCCCTTTAGTGAAAGATCCTTCGGGTCGGTTACGGCCGAGAACTGCGGCCTCCATCCCTCGACGCCCACGAATACGGTGGCATCGTCCCACTCGCCGGGTGAGATCACTCCGTCCAGGACTGGCCTCTTGCCTGGATGGGCTTCGAGCGCGCGGGGATCGTCGCCCGCAAAGAGGCAGCCGCCCACGGCAAGGGCGGCAAGCCAGCGATGTATTCGCATTTGCAGAAGGATACCCAATCGGACCGGGCACTGCAACGGACGGGCAACGGACGGCCCTTGACCGGCCCTGCGGGCTGTCCTAGACTACAGCTTCGCCATGATGACTCGAAGAACCTTCCTCCGCGCCGGCTCCGCTCTAGCCTCCAGCGCCGCGGCCAGACTGGCGCCGGCGGCGGATCCCCGCCGCGTCCTCGATGCCCACGTCCATTTCTACGATCCCACGAGGCCGCAGGGCGTGCCATGGCCATCAAAAAACGAGCCGCTTCTGTATCGGCCGACCTATCCCGAGCGATACCTGGCAAACATCAAACCGTTCCGGGTGGAGGGAGTGGTGGCGGTAGAGGCCAGCGCCTGGCTGGAAGATAATCTGTGGCTACTTGAAGTAGCCGAGCGCAGCCGGCTGGTTTGGGCCGTGGTGGGTAATATTCAGCCCGGGCATCCGGACTTCAAGGACGCGTTGGAGCGGTTTGGCAAGCACTCGCTCTTTCGCGGAATCCGGATCAACGCCACCTCGGTTCCCGCAATCGTCGGGCAGCCCGCAGCGGTAGCCGGCCTGAAGCTGCTCGCGTCGAAAGACCTCAGTTTGGACATTCTTCTGGATGGCCCGCGGCGCTTGGCGGCGATCGCCCGCCTCGCCTTTATGCTGCCGGATCTTCGGCTGGTGTTGGGCCATCTGCCGCTCGATCCGCCCCGGGACGAGGCCGAAAGGTCTGCCTACCGCGCCGATCTGCGCGCGCTCGGGAGCGCTCCTTCGGTCTATGCAAAAGTCTCCGCAGTGGTGCGCCGCATCGGCGGCCAGGTTCAGGCCGATGCCAGTTTCTACAAACCGTCCTTGGACGAGCTTTGGGAGACATTCGGCCCGGATCGCGTGGTCTATGCGAGCAACTGGCCGGTATGCGACATGACCGCGCCCTACCCCGTGGTATACCGTGTCGTCAGAGACTACCTGGCTGACAAGGACCCGCAGACGATCGACAAGTACTTCTGGAAGAACGCCGTAACGGTGTACAAGTGCGGCGGCCGTTAAGTCGGGACCGCCGACCAGAATGGGCCGGATCTGTTCGTCGATCATCTTCTTGCCGCATTTTCAGGTTCCGCGATTCCTTCTAGCGGATGGCACCGCTGGCCGGAGATTTCGAATCCGGGCCAGCGATGCCTACAATTCAACCTTTGAGGCGGATTAGTATACACTGAGTGCACGGGACCGAAAAAGAGCTCGAGGTCTGGATTATGCCCGCAGATCGATGCGCGAATCTCAAATTGACCCGCCGCACTGCGCTGAATGCCGGAATCGCCGCGCTGGCGGCCTGTCCGGCTTGGCCCTTTCCGCAGCAGCAAATACGAATGGGCAAGATGACGACGGGGACAGACGATCCGCCGTTTAAGACCCCCACGGAGCCGCCAAACACGCCACTGGGCGTTGGAAAAGGCGTTCACCCCGGCAGGGTTGTTTGGGCCCACGATCCCAAGGTGGCGACCTGGGATGGCAAGACCGGTAACTGGTGGGACGATGCGAACACGGATGCGCGCATCGTGGATGCCATGGTTTCCGGAAACCTGCGTGCCCTGGCCGGCGAGAGAACCGATAAGGAGGCGTGGCGGGCCCTGTTCGGCTCCTTCGAGCAGACCCGGAAGCTGGGCGGCGGCGGATACCAGGCGGGCGAGAAGATTGCCATCAAAGTGAACTCTAACCAGGATCGTCCGGGCGCCTGGCGCTTCGGCGCGGGAATGCCCAGCCCGCAGGTGCTGTATTCGGTGGTGCATCAGCTCATTACGGTGGCGGGCGTGCCTGGGCGGGACATCACCTTATACGATGCGTCGCGATACATTGGCGATCCCATTTACGACCGGATCCGGGCCAACCCGGACCCGAACTTCCAGGCGGTGAACTTCGTGGCCAGCCAGAGGATGGCTGGCCACGGGCGGATCGCGGCCGAGCCGGACAAAGCCAATCCCGTGCGGTTTTCTCGCGCCGGCGTGCCGACCGCATATCTGCCGCAATGCGTCACCGAGGCGAAGTACCTGGTGAATGTAGCGCTATCGCGGGCGCACGCGCTCATGGGCGTGACCCAGACCGCCAAGAACCTGTTCGGCTCGGTGTATTTCGAGGGCCCCGGATTCACTCCCCAGCCGCTGCACGATTTCGCGTCGCGAGATCTGCCGATGGGCTCCTACAACTGCCTGGTGGACCTGATAGCGCACAAACACCTGGGCGGCAAAACGCTCCTTTACCTGTCGGATTTTCTATACGTAGCGGTGAGCCAGAATGAACGCGTCATAAAATACGAGTCCTTCGACGATCACTGGTGTTCCAGCATCTTCGCGTCGCAGGACCCGGTGGCCATCGATTCGGTGGGGCTGGATTTCATCCGCAATGAGCCGAGAGCCGACGAGTGCCGCGGCAAGCCGGAGAACTATCTGCACGAGGCAGCCCTGGCTGAGAAACCGCCTTCCGGAACGGTGTACGACCCCGACCAGGACCACGCGCCGGTAACGAGCCTGGGCGTTCACGAACATTGGAACAATGCCAACGACAAGCAGTATTCGCGGAATCTGGGCAAGCGCGAAGGCATTGAGCTGGTTAAGGTGTGAGGCCAGAGGCGTGAAGCGCGCGCTCCGCCGGCCCGCTTGGCTGTTCTGGTTGGCGCTGGCTCCGCTCGCGGCAGGCGCCGGGATTCCGGCGGCATGGATTCCAGCGCGCTGGGACGGGGGTCCGTTGGAACTGGCCCGGCGCGGAGGCGACAAGGCGCTGGCCAACCGGGAAGTTCGGGAGGCGATGTCCCGCTGGTACGACCCCGCCACTCTCAGCCTCCTCGATGGCACGCCAATCAACTGCCTTCTGCTGACTCTCAGCGCCGGCGCCGATCCGGAGGTCGAAAAACGGCAGCGCCAGCTCGTCACGGAGTACGCGCGCCGGGCCCGTGAGCGCGGCTTTGCCGTTCTGGGCCTCGTCTATCCGGGCGCCGATCCGGCCGCTGCGGCTGCCGCCGCCCGCGACGCGCAACTGGACGGACTGGTGCTCGAAGGAGAGTTCCCGGGAGGCCTCGCGTTCGCGGCGCGTATCGAGAAGGCGCTGGCCGCGCTCGGGAGCGCCGCGTTAGTGATCCCGATAGTCCCATCGCCGTTTGCCCGCAAAACGACAGGAAAGATACTGGCCGTCGAGGGCCTGTCCCCAGGCGTCACTGGCGGCGTCACCGCGTCGGCAACGGGTGAGGTGTGGCTCGACTCCAACCTCTGGCTGGCGCAGTCTTTCCGCCCGGACCCGGGACGCCGGCCGGTCTGGCTCAGCCATCACCCCCGCGACGGCGCGCCGGGCATCTACGTCCGCAGCATAGCCGACGCGGCGGCCGCAGGGGCGCGCTGGATTCTTACGCTCGACGACGACCTGCGCGCGAAACTGCTTCGCCGCGAATCCGCTGCGTTGGCCGTCTGGCGGGACATCGGGGACTGCCTGGCCTTCTTTGAAAGCCACTCGGAGTGGCGCGGCTTCGCGCCCTTCGGAAATGTCGGGATCATCCTGGACGCCTCCGGTCCGAACCCGGCCAACTCGGAAGAGTACCTCAACCTGGTGGCGCGGTGGCGCATTCCGTACCGCGTCATTTACCGCTCCGAGCTTGGCGCGGCTTCGCTCGCGGGGTTGCGGGCTGTGCTCGCGTTCGATCTCGCTCCCGCCACCGAAGCCGAGCGGAAAATCCTGCGCGCCTTCGCGGCGGCGGGCGGCCTGGTTCTGAGCGGCCCTTCGTGGGGCGGCGCTCCGAAGGACCAATCGTACACGATCGTGGCGGAGTCCGAGGGCGAGGTGGCCGTCTACAAGGACGATACACCCGATCCGCAGGCCGTTGGCCGGGACTTGAACGATCTCCTGACCACGCCGGAACTAGGCGTCAGCGTATTCAATACGTCCTCCGTCCTTTCCTTCGTGACCGTGGCCGGCGATGGCGGGCGGCTGCTGATCCAGTTGGTGAACTATGCCACTGAGCCGGCCAAATCCATTGCCATTTGGGTCACCGGCAGTTTCGCTTCCGCTCGCCTGTTTGCCCCGGACAGCGCGCCGGTCGATTTGCCGCTGAGACACAGCGGCGGCCGGACGGAAATCAGCGTTCCCACGCTGGCCGCCTACGGGGCGGTGTTGTGCTCGCGCTCGGCCCAACCATCGATCCCCAGGAAGGGAGACTGAGATGCTAGCCTCCGTTCCCGCGGCGCTTTGGAAAAGGATGCGCCCAGGTGGCGGCCTGCCGAACCAAAGCCGGGCGCGTCGTGCCGCCGCTAGCCTGGCAGCGGAAGGTCCGGATTGGGCCCGTCGTAACGGCCGGGCAGGTACGGGAACTTCTCCGCGATTCCCGGCTTGAGCTCCATGCCGTAGCCGGGCTTGTTGTGCAGGTCCATGTATCCCTTTCGGACGACGAGCGGGTCCTTGAATATCTCCTCTTTGAAGGGATTGTAGGTCTGGTTCAGCTCCAGCATGTGACGGTTGGGGATCGCATACTCTTGGATCAGCGCGGGATCGCTCGGAGAGCTGTAGATGTCCCGGGAGCCGCAGTTGCCTTCGGCAAACTTCTTCTTGGTCATTCATCGTGAACGTGTACGATGTCTGCCGCATCGGTGGAGCGGTTGATATTCGCATAGTTGCGGATACGGTCGCGCAGATGGCCGCCCAGCAGTTCATGCACGGGCGCGCCAAAGACTTTGCCCCGGATGTCCCATAGGCACTGCTCCAGGCCGCTGAGGGCCTCCGCCGCGGAAACGCCGTCATGTTCTGCGCCGAGCCGAGGCGGCGGCCACGCGACCATGTCGCAAAATGCGGTCAATCTGTACCGAATATCCATCTGGCGGTGCGAAGACCAGCGGCACGCTCACGCCCCTTCAGCGCATCCGCGCCGCGGCCGCACTCGCCCCCGGCTAGGCTGCCGCCGCGCGCTGG
>JBKQIF010000056.1:0-8409 GCA_052148435.1 Bryobacteraceae bacterium | reverse complement strand
CACCACTCGGCGGACCTGACCAGCTATTCACAGAGCTTGGCCCGGTACAGCGAGGTAAGGGAAAATGACTTTTCCTTCGAAAGCGCGTTTCAGGGGCCGGACTACCTGCGGGTGCAACTGGAAAAGGCGCGCGACTTTGCTACCGTGCGCGACGCCGACCAGTTGCTGGAGGCCGAGGGCTACTACGCCAGCTTCTTCTTCCTGTTCACGATGCGCGGCAGCACGGTTCCGGATGGGGCGGCGATCGACGCCCGCGAGCGGCGGATGCTGCGGGCGATGCAGGCGGCGCTCGTGGCCAATCCGGGGCTGGAATCCGGGCCGTGGCTGGTGCGGGTGGTCACGGAGTACATGAAGCTGTTTCCGGCAGAGAAAGCCGCCATCGTGGACGCGCTCGACGATACCAGTCACGGCGCGTTCGTCGACGCGGCGGCGGCGTCGCTGTGGAGAGAGCATTATTTGGCGGCGCTGCGGCTCGATGTGGGCAGGCTGAACCGGGAGGGTTTAGCGGCCGCACGCAAGCGGTGGCGGGAGCAAGTACTGGCCGATCCGGCGGTGTTGCTTTCGCGGCTGGGGCCGGAAGTGCCCTGCGAGTTGCCCGCCGTGAAGGTGCGCCTGACGGCTTTTGACGAGGAAGCGCCGGTGCGTTTCGACGTCAACACGGTTCAGGCCGGGATTCTGCGGTTGATTCCCGGCATCGGCGAGGCTGAGATCGGCGCGTTGCTCGGTGCGCGCACTGCCAGGCCCTTTACCGGGGGTGACGACTTTCAGAAACGGGCGGGGCTAAAGCCGGCGAGCCTGGCGGCGTTGAAGTTCTGAAGGGGAAGCTTTCAGATGAACATCTCTTCGTCTTGAGTGGCGGTATCGACCGAACTGCGGCGCGAACCGCGCACCAGGGTGGAGATGGCGGCCGAAAAACCGGCGGCCACGGCGTTGACTTCACGGACCGGGCGGGTGACGGCGCGCCTGACGGCGTCGCCCAGTTCGTTGACCTGTTCGACGGTGCTTTCCACCGAACGATCGATTTGCTCGAGGCGAACACGGGCCCGGTCGGTGGCGTCGGTGAGAGTTTCGCCGAAGCGTTCGGCCTGGACGCGGCTGGTGTGAACGATTTCGGCGATTTCGCCCGAGACCTCGGCGATGCGTGGACGGGTATCTTCCACGATCCGGCCGACGGTGGCCAGCACTTCCTGCGTGCGATCGAACACGGGGACCAGCTTATCGATCGCGGGACCGATCCGCGCCAGTGCGGGACGGAGATCGTCGATTGCCGGTCCGGCCTTTTCGATGGCGGGAACGAGGCTGTGCATGATCGCCGCCACCTGGTCGGCAAGCGGATCCAGTTTCGCGATCAGCGGCTCGACGCGATCCATCAGCGGCTCCGCTTTGCGCTGCATTCTGCGTGTGCTGCGGTACAACGCCAGGGCCACCGCGGCCAGCAGCACAAACGCCAGGCACGCCAACACGACGGCAACCGTGATTACGATGCGAAACACGTCTTCCGGCATGCTCAGAAAATCTTCCCCCGTCTAACGAAGCTGTCAGCTTTCAGCGCTCAGCGGCCGACTGCCGATGGCCAATTGCTGAAAGCTTGCCGCCAATACGTACCGATTATGCCGAGCCTTCCGCGGCAGACGACTGGTTGACGGAATCGCGGTACGCCTGACGGCCGGCTTCCACGGCGTCGGCCAGGCTGTCTTTCTGCCGGGCCACCGCATCCTTGCTCTTTTCCACCAAAGTGGCCGCGTTTTGTTTGATATCGGCGCTGGCCTGCTTCAGGAAGTCGCCACCTTCGCCGGCCTTGGTCTTGATCAAATTCCGGGTCTCTTCGCCGGATTTCGGGGCAAACAACAAACCGATGCCAACTCCCACGCCCAAACCCAGCAGGAAGCTGGAAAAGCCGTTCTTATCCATAATTCCTCCTCCTCTTGACGCGGTCCAAAAAAGAACGCCGCTGCCGCGAGCCTTCAAAACTTCAGTATACTCCCCATGGGATTACGTTTTATGGAACCGAAAGAGCCTCGGCGGCTGGAAAGCGCCCAACTGTGGAATTATGCACTCAAGGTTTTGGGCGGCAGGGCGCATTCCACCGGCGAGTTGCGTGAAAAGCTGCGCCGCCGGGCAGCGAAGGCTGAGGATATCGAGCCTTTGCTGGGCCGGTTGAAAGAGTACGGTTATCTGGACGACCGCCGCTACGCCGAGAGCTACGCCGCCGCGCGGCTGAGCAACGACAAACTGGGGAGCGCCCGCGTGGTGCGCGATCTGCGGCGGCGCCGGGTGGCGCCGGCGCTGGCTGAAAAATCCGTGAGCCAGGCCTATCGCGACGTCAAAGAAGAGGAACTGATCGAAGCCTGGGTGCGCCGCAAGTACCGCCTGGCGCCCAAAGAGAACCTGTTCCAGGAAGACAAGGACATGGCCGCCGCCTACCGCCGTTTGCTGCGGGCCGGTTTCCGCAGCGGCGATATCGTGCGGGTACTGAAGCGGTTCGCCCGCAACCCGGACCTGCTGGAGGAGTTTGAGGCGCCGGGGGAGGGGGAGGAGAACTGAGGAGCTGTGAAGAAATCAACTTCGAGCCACCGCTGAACGCCGATAAATCCTTTCATTTTTTCAGCTGCGTAATCTGCGTTTATCGGCGGCCCTGTTCCTTCCGCGGCTTCCGGCTCCCCGCATTTTCCTGAACATAATGGAAGCATTTTGTTTTTGCGCCGATAGGTGTATTCTGGAGGGACAAGGGAGGACTTGGACACGGTCAGGTTTTGTGCGCTGGCGAGCGGGAGCACGGGCAACGCGGCCCTGATAGCGACTTCCAGCACCCGGATTCTGGTGGATGCGGGGTTGAGCATGCGGGAACTCGGCCGGCGCCTGGCGGGGATCGGCGAAGCGTTGGAATCGATCGACGCCATCGTAGTCACCCACGAACACAGCGATCATGTCTGCGGCCTGCCGGTACTGGCGCGGAGCAAGAAGGTTCGCGCCCGGATTTACATGACCCGTCTTTCCGCTCCCTCCATCGATTGGGGCGGGGCGCAGCCGAACCTCGAGACCTTTCAAGCCGGAGCGCGTTTCGTGGTGGGGGACATCGCGGTGGAAAGCTTCGGCATCCCCCACGATGCGGTGGACCCGGTGGGCTACGCGTTTGAAGCCGGCGGCGTGCGTATCGGGGTGGTCACGGATCTGGGCTACGTGCCGGAATCCATCAAGTATCATCTGCGCCGCACGGACCTGCTGATGCTGGAGGCCAATCACGATCTGGACATGCTGAAGGTGGGGCCGTATCCGTGGGCGGTGAAGCAGCGGGTGATGAGCCGGGTGGGCCACCTGTCGAATCTGAGCATGTCCGAATATCTGGCCGGGGACCTGGACCGGGCCACCACATACCTGGTTTTGGGCCACCTGAGCGAACAGAACAATCACCCGGAGATCGCGCGCATGGTGGCGCAGCAGACGCTGGATGGCTGTGGCCTGACCACGCGCCTGAGCATCGCCGCGCCGCACGCCCCGACCGAGGTTTACGAATTCTGAGAAGGCGTGGAGAAATATAGCCACGGATGAACACAGATGAACGCAGATGAAGAAGTAGATGGATTTGGTTCGTCGATAGAAGGCTTGGCCACGGATGAGCTTGGATGAGGATCAGAGAATTTATCTGCGTTCATCGGTGGCTTGAATTTGATTTTTCAAAACTATGATTCCCCGATACACGCGGCCGGAGATGGGCCGCATCTGGAGCGACGAGAACCGTTTCACTCAGTGGCTGGAAGTGGAGCTGGCGGCGTCGGAGGCGTTGGCCGAACTGGGGGTAGTACCCGCCGAAGCGGCGCGCCTGCTGCGGGCCCACGCCGGCTTTGAGGTGGCGCGGATCCACCAGATTGAGCGCGAGGTGAAGCACGACGTGATCGCCTTCACCACGGCGGTGGCGGAGGCGATGGCCAGCGCCGGCCACGGGGAAGAGTCGCGCTGGCTGCACTACGGGCTGACCTCGAACGACGTAGTGGATACGGCCCAGGCGCTGGTGCTGCGGCAAGCCGCCGCGATCATACTGGCCGACCTGGAAGCGCTCCGCGCCGTCTTGAAGCGCCGCGCCCTGGAGTTCCGCCACACGGCGGAGATTGGCCGCACCCACGGCGTGCACGCCGAGCCGGTGACCTTCGGCCTGAAACTGGCGATCTGGTACGAGGAAGCCGGGCGCAACCTGGCGCGCGTGCGGACGGCGGCGGAAGGTTTGCGCGTGGGCAAGACCTCGGGAGCGGTGGGCACGTTCGCCCACATCGGTCCGGAAGTGGAAGAGCGCATCTGCGCGCGGCTGGGCCTCGAACCTGCCAGGGCGGCCACGCAGGTGATTCAGCGCGACCGGCATGCGGCGCTGGTAGCGGCCTTGGCGCTGGCCACGGCGCTGTGCGAAAAAATCGCCCTGGAGGTGCGGCACCTGCAGCGCACCGAAGTGCGCGAGGCCGAGGAATATTTCGCCAAGGGGCAAAAGGGCAGCTCGGCCATGCCGCACAAGCGCAACCCGGTGACCTGCGAACAGATCTGCGGACTGGCGCGGGTGGTGCGCGCCAACGTTCAGGCGGCTTACGAAAACGTGGCGCTATGGCATGAGCGCGACATTTCGCACTCCTCGGTGGAGCGGGTGATTCTGCCGGATTCGACCATCCTGGCGGATTATCTGCTCGACAAAACCACGGCGCTGGTTGACCAGATGCTGGTTTATCCCGCCCGCATGAAGCGCAACCTGGAGATGACCCGCGGCCTGGTCTTCAGCGGCCAGTTGCTGCTCGACCTGGCGGCCGCCGGGATGCTGCGCGAACAAGCGTACCGCATCGTGCAAGGCCATGCCATGAAGGCCTGGGAGGAAGAGAGCGACTTCCGGGCCGCCATCGAAGCCGATGCCGAGATCGGCGCCGTGCTGACCCCCGAAAAAATCGCCGAGGCGTTTTCGCTGGAGCGGCAGTTGCGGAACATCGACCGGATTTTCGAGCGGGTGTTTGGAGAGGCCGGCTAAGGTCAAACCTGCCGCGAGTCAGAGCCGCGACTGTAAAGGAGCGGTTGCCACGTAGCGGAACGATAGCGCCCGCTGGGTCACGCCTGTGGCGGCTCCGGCAACCGCTCCCTCACGGTCGGGGCTCGCGGCATTAGGATTGTCTGTCAGGCGATCGTCTGTTGGGGAGGAGTGACAGACGACGAAAGGCGATCGTCTGACCCGCCCGGCGCGCCTTTCAGCCACTCCTGGAAGCTCTCCAGGTAGAGATAGATCACCGGTGTAATGTAGAGCGTCAGGAACTGGCTCACGACGAGGCCGCCCACCACGGCCAGGCCCAGCGGCTGGCGCGCGTCGGCGCCTTCGCCGTAACCGAGCGCGATGGGCAGCGTGCCGAACAGCGCCGCCATGGTGGTCATCATGATCGGCCGGAAGCGCAGCAGGCAGCCCTGCCAGATGGCCTGGCGCGCATCCGCCCCGCCGTGGCGGGCGTCAATGGCGAAATCGATCATCATGATGGCGTTCTTTTTCACCACGCCGAACAGCATCACGATGCCCACGAAAGCGTAGAGGTCCAGCTCGCGGTGAAACAGTTTCAGGGTGAGCAGCGCGCCGAAGACCGCCGAGGGCAGGCCCGACAGAATCGTGACGGGGTGAATGAAGCTCTCATACAACATTCCCAGCACGATGTAAATCACCAGGATGGCCACGATCAGCAGCAGGGTGAGGTTGCGGAACGAGCTCTGGAACTCCTTCACCGTCCCCTGAAAGGCGGTGCTGATGGTGGCCGGCATGCGCAGATCGCTCACGGCGCCATCCACCGCCGTGGCCGCTTGGCCGAGCGACATGCCGGGCAACAGATTAAAGGAGATCGTCACCGCCGGCAATTGCCCGAAATGGTTGATATTGAGCGGCCCGGTGCGGCGCGAAATGCGGGTCACGGCATCGAGCGGCACCAGCGATCCGCCGGACGAGCGCACGTAGAGTTTCGAAAGCGCCTGCGGAGAACGCTGGTAGCGCGGGTCCACTTCGAGGATTACCTGGTATTCGTCGGCGGGGGCGTAGATCACCGAAACTTCGCGGTCGCTGAAAGCGCTGAAGAGCGCGTTCTGCACCACGGCCGGCGTCACGCCCAGCGCCACGGCGCGGTCGCGATCGATGTTCACCATCACCTGCGGGCTCGAAATCTGCATGTCGCTGTTCACGTCCACCATGCCCGGTATCTTCTGCATGGCGGCGGTGAGGCGCGGCGCCCAGGAATAGAGCTCGTCCAGGTCGGTGCTCTGCATGGTGAGCTGGTAGACG
The DNA here is from genome assembly GCA_052148435.1 of Bryobacteraceae bacterium. Classification (GTDB taxonomy): domain Bacteria; phylum Acidobacteriota; class Terriglobia; order Bryobacterales; family Bryobacteraceae; genus JBEKYD01. Next base: position 2,129 of record JBKQIF010000056.1, on the reverse strand, counting down.
CTCTGTCCCTGCTGCCCGCTCACGGTGATGGGCGGCGGATTCTGCAGAAACGTGAAGACGCCGGGGACCGCCATGGTGCGCGGCCGGAGCTGGGCGATGATCTCGTCGACCGACAATTTCCGCTGGTTCCGCGGCTTTGTTTTGGAGAAGAAGAAAGCCTGATTGCCGCCCATGACGAATGCGCCCACGTCCTCCAGGTTGGGATTAGAGCGCGCGATCTCGGCGACCGCGTGGGCGTGGCTGGCCATGTATTCGAACGATGCGTCCTGCGGCCCCAGGATCACGCCGAACAAGAACCCCTGGTCCTGGCTGGGGATGAAACCCTTGGGCATGATCTCGAACAGGTAGACGGTTCCGATCAGCATCAGCACCGCGATCGTCAGCGTGGCCAACCGAAAACGCAGCGCCACCGACAAGGTTCGCTCGTACCAGTGGGTCAGGCGATCGAACCCGCCTTCGAGCGCGCGGTAAGCGATGCCGTGCCGGCCGCCACGCGAAGGTTTCAGGAAGCGGCTGCCCAGCATGGGAGTGAGGGTCAGGGACACGAATCCGGAAATCAGAATCGCCACCACGATGGTCACCGAGAATTCATGCAGCAGACGCCCTACGATTCCCGCCATGAACAGCACGGGGATGAAGACCGCCACCAGCGAGAAAGTCATGGAGAGAATGGTGAAGCCGATCTCGCGCGAAGCGGCAAACGCGGCCTCCCGCCGCGATTCCCCCATTTCCATGTGGCGCACGATGTTTTCCAGCATCACGATGGCATCGTCCACCACGAAGCCCACCGACAACGTGAGGGCCATCAGGGACAGGTTATTCAGACTATAGCCCAGCAGGTACATCACCGCGAACGTGCCTACGATGGAAAACGGTACGGCGCAGCCGGGGATCAGGGTGGCCGAAAGATTGCGCAGGAACAGGAAGATGACCATCACCACCACGCAGATGGTGAGCACCAGGGTGAATTCCACGTCGCGAATCGAATTGCGAATCGATTCCGACATGTCGCCCGCCACCGAAAGGCGGACCGAGGCCGGGATCTCGCGCCGGAATTCGGACATGAGGCGCTTGATGTTGTCCACCACATCGACGGTATTGGTGCCGGGCTGCCGCTCGACCGCCAGCATGACGCAGCGGACGTCGTTAAACCAGGCGATCAGCTTGGTGTCCTCCACGCCGTCGGTCACGTTGCCCAATTCCTCCAGGCGGACGGGCGCGCCGTTGCGCCACGCCACGACGACCGGCCGGAAGGCCGCCGCATTGAACAGGGACCCGTTGGATTCGATGGTAAAGGCCTGGTGCGCGCCATCGAGGCGTCCGGTGGGCAGGTTGGAGTTGCTGGCTGCAATCGCGCTTCCCACTTCGTCGAGGCCGATATTGTGAGCCGCCAGCCGGTCGGGGTCCACCTGCACCCGCACGGCGTATTTCTGCTCACCGAAAACCTCCACCCGCGAAACGCCGCCCGCCATCGAGATGCGGTTGGCCAGCACGTTGTTGGCAAGGTCGGTGACGCGGTAGAGCGGCAGCGCGTCGGACTGGAGCGCCAGGTACAACACCGGCTGTTCGGCGGGGTTGGCCTTTTGATAAGTCGGCGGCCGCGGCATGGAGGGCGGCAGGTTTCCGCCGGCGGCGCTGATGGCCGCCTGAATGTCCTGCGCGGCGGCGTCGATATTGCGGCTCAAATCGAACTGCACGGTGATCAGGCTGCTGCTGAGCGAGTTCACCGAGTTCATGGACTGAATGCCGGCGATGGTGGAAAACTGGCGTTCCAGCGGGGTGGCCACCGAAGATGCCATGGTCTCCGGACTGGCTCCCGGCAGCGCCGCGCTGACTTGGATGGTGGGGTAGTCGACGCTGGGCAGGGCCGCCACCGGCAGGGCGCGAAAGGCCACCACGCCGAACAGCAGGATGGCCATTGAGAGTAGCGCCGTCATTACCGGGCGCTGGATAAAAATGCGCGAGAGGTTCACCGTGGCACCATCGGGATGGCCGTCATTGGGCCTGCGTGGCCGGCTTGGGGGCGCCAACGGCGATAATCTTCGCGCCCGGGTACAACCGCATCTGCCCGTCGGTTACGACCGTATCGCCCGGCGCCACGCCTTTTTCGATCACCATTTTGTTTTCGA
>JBKQIF010000055.1:0-83014 GCA_052148435.1 Bryobacteraceae bacterium | reverse complement strand
CCTGCATAGAGGGTAGGTCTCCACTACAAGCGCTCACGAAAATGTTTTGCTCACAGCGCAGGGCTTGCCTCGACCATCTGCTCGAATTTAGTGTGAAACTCGGCCCAACTGCGAAGGTTAGGCTAGCAGCACTCGCTCCATCCACTTCCCGCCCGCGGAGAATACCCCCGCGCCGGAAAAAACCAACCATATCGTCGGCGCCAGCAAAATGGTCGACGTTGCCCGCCCCCCGAACGTGATGGGCGCCTACCGCGAGTCGCTGCAGGCCATCGAGACAGCTCGCGAACTCTTGCGCCGGCTCATGCTCGACGACAACCGCCACGGCTCGCTGCTGGCCGCCCTCAGCGCCGCCCGCCCGCCGGCTCGCCGCAAACCTACAGGTGCTCATCGATGCGGAGGAAGGGTCATGATGCGCGCCATCCTCTCCTACACCTACCAGGCCGCCCACCCGCCGCGCGGAAGCCGCTATCTCCTGGAGCTCGAGTGCGGCCACCAGATGGTACGCACGCACCAACTCCGGTCTGCGAGCGGCAAACCGCAGCAGCGCGCCTTCTGCCGCGCGTGCGAACGCGAGGCGGTCAAAGCCCAAAGAGCCTCAGCCTGAAAGGAGTCCGATGTCCCCAACAACAGACTTATCCTCCTGGTTGCCGAAGACAGTCGCCGCCGCGCGGCTGGGAATCAGCGAGAGAACTCTCGACCGCCTGGTCGCCGGCGGCAAAGGTCCGGCGTGCACGCGCCGGCAACGCAAAGGTAAGCGCCCCGAGGTAGTATTCGACCCGTCCGAAGTCGAAGCCATAGCCTCGGCCGTAACTGCCGTGGTCGTCTCCGAGTCCTCGATCGAGGAGCGCGCCGCGGAACTCCGCCCGTCCAACGGGGTGCCAGCCTCCGACGTCCTCGCCCTGGTGCGCCAACTCGTCAGCGTTACCCCTCCCCCGGCGCCGGAGGCTGCCAGCGTCTCCGCCAAGCTCTTTTTGACCCTCCCGGAAGCCGCCGCCTATACCGGGCTCACCAAGGGCCTGCTACGCCGCATGGTCGCCGAAGGGCTGCTGGCCGCCCGCAAGGATCGAGGCTGGAAGATTCGCCGTGTGGCCCTGGAGAGTATCGACAACGATCCGTCCAGCGATATCGCAACTGGCGATAACACAGTACAGAAGGCCTTCCAGCGAAAACAAGGAGGTGAGCGATGAGCCCCGCGTACGATCCCACCTCCCCCCCCTCTACGCCGGCATCGAAGCACCGCTCACCCCCGAACGCTGGGCGTACCTGCTCGACCAGGCGCGCGAGATCCACGCCGCGCCGGAGGCGTACGAACCCGCCGAGCGGGTGTGGGCGGAATTGGTGATCGATAGCGATAAAAACGACTGGCCGCGGCCGGAACTCCGCCGGCTGCGCGTGCAGGCAGTGGGAGGCAGCAAGCCCCCCGCGCCCGCGAAGTGAAAGGGGATCATGAAAAACAGACTGTTGCAAGAAAGCTACACGCACGGCAGTGCACGCCATGTCAGTGGCAAGGAGTGTGAAGAGCTGGTCCGCAACACCATGGCCCTTTTCCCCAACCTGCCGGCCGCCAATCTTGTGCAGGAAATCGTAACTCTCGCCGAGCCCGATTTTCTCGCCGAACTCGACCAGACTCTACGCAGCCGATACTTTATCCGGACGGTGAAGAGGCTTCGCGAGCGTGATCGCAGCGACGAATCCGCCGCCGCCTGGCTATTTCCGGAGATCCGGGAAATTGCCATAAAGCTTCCCGATCTCGTGCCCGTGGGAGACGGGGAAAAGGTCGAGCGCTCCAAGCTCCATTACGAGGACCTGGAGAGATACCTGAAGGTGCTCAACCAGAAAGATCGCGAACGGCACCAGAAACGAATCGCCGCGGTTAAAGCCCTCATGGAACTTTGGCCGCCGCGCACGAAGAAGCTTCAAGGTCTCACGCTCGCCGAAATCGATGCCAACAAGGCGCGAATCGCCGGGCTCGTGTGACCGTCTCCCGCGCCCCCCGCGCCCGCCATGTCCCCTTACGGCCACCATTGGCGCACCATTGTTCTTCCCGCCCTGCGGGTGCGCGCCTCCTATGCCTGCGAACGCTGCGATCTCCCAGACCGCCCGTCAGGTCTGCGCTCCGCCCTCGACGGTGCCCACCTGGACGGGGATACAAGCAACAACGACGATATGAACCTGGCGCTCTTATGCCGGCGCTGCCATCGCGCGGCCGATTACCCGAGCTGGAGCGCCAAGTTTACACAATGGCTCATCGGACAGCGAGACGAACGCGTTGCGAAAAAGGACGCCGCGCGGCCGATCCTCGCGTATTTGGAGGAAGCATCGTGACGATAGGAGAGACGATCAACTGTTACTTTTGCTGCACGCCGGTCTACACCGAAGAGGCGACCATCACCCTGCGCAGGGGGCCGCTGCGCGACGTGGACGAAATCCCCGTCCATCCCGAGTGTCTGCGCGCCGCCGCGCGCGATTTCCAGGCGCTTAGCCAGCGCGTCAGAAAGGCGGGCGCATGAGCCCCGCCCTCGCTCCCGCGCCGGCGTGCCGGTATTACGGCCGCTCGCACGCCATCCTGCGCATGTTCGGCGAGCTCGTCGACCAGCGCGGCAACGAGTGCGCGGTCGTGTTCGACAGCTACAGCCCGTGCAAAATGGAAACCCTCGGCTACCAGCCCGATGAAACGCGGTGTCCGCGTGCTTGCACCTACCAGCGGATTGCACCGCCTCCGGAGGCCGCATGAGTCCCGACAATATTCTGTGGCACCAATCTGGCATCAACCAAAAAGGTGAGCCATTCGTGCAGTTGCTGCGGGGCACCGAAATAGTCTGCCAGATGGATACCGAGCAGGCCCGCCAACACGCTCATGCCATTCTCGAAGCGGCCGAAGCCGCCGAGGAGGACAGTTTTATCTTTGACTGGGTCCTTAACCACGTGGGATCGGGCAAGGAGCAAGCTATGGGTCTAATCATCGACTTCCGCAAGTACCGCGCCGAGCGCACCGGTAAGAGTCAGGGTCCCACCAAGCCCACAGACTGGGTGATGCCATGAGCAAGACCTACGCCCCGCTCGTCTACTGGTCGTGCGATTTCTGCCAGGTCTCGGGCGAGCTGAGCCTCCCGCCGGCGTCCTATGGCTGCGATAGCTACGATCTGGCGGTGGCCGCCCACGCGCTCGCGTCCGAGCTGTGCGAGGGGCGCGTCCGCGTCGGCAACACGCCGCCGGAGGGCACGCCATGACCGAGCTGCGTATGCACGAGCACGCCGCAACCGGCGCCGCGATTGTCGAGGTGTGGGAGGACGGCCAGCTTATCGCCTGCATCTATCCCAAAGACCGCGGCATCAAGATCGTGAGCAAGTATCTGGACGGCCGGCGCCGTCACCTGGTCAGCGTGGATCCGAGCCCGCCGCCCGCGCTGCACGTCAACGTGTGGGACGGGCAGGTAATAGGAGACGAGCCGTGAACCGCCCCACGCACACCCCGGCCTGGGCTAAGGGCATGCGCAAACTCGCGCCCGGAGTGTATCTTCTGACACGTGGGTGCGGGACATGTCCGTTGTGCCTAATGCCCGCGTTTCAGCAAGTTAGCTCACTGGCAACCCGGCCATTCAGTCTGTTATTGACAGGTAGCTGGTAATGCGGAACCCAGGATACCCGTCAGGCCAGCGTCCACCCGGATCGTAGACCGTTCCGTCCCACGTCAGCATCCAGTGCCACAGCCGGGAACGCTTGTTGCCTTCCAGCCTGCGGATACAGAGCAACGCGCGCTTAGGAAGCACCGGTTTTGCCCGGCCCACTGGCTTCATCCGGTCAGCGCAAGGAAGCCCAAGCGCGCGCAGCGCGGCCACCACTTCCGCTGTGGTGGTTCCGCGCTTCTTACTGTGCCCTACAGCTTCAATCGCCCGGTCCAGGGACACCCCCGCTGCGATGGCCACACACACCTGACCGCACAGGCTGGACCCTTCAGGTTGCAGCAACAGTGTTGGTTGCATCGTTGGTTCCCTACGCGGCCTGCTTGGCTTTCAGCAGCCACGGTTCCTGACTGGATTGAACGTGAATGGGGAAGGACCCCACCACGCCGTGTTGCGGGTCCGTCAGCCACAGGTCCTGCTGCGGCGGTTCGTACTCGAAATTGCCGTTGAAGGCGTATTCGTTGTAGCCCACCAGGGACCCGTTGCAGCGCACCTTCATGAAGCTTGACAGCCGGTGCCAGTGGCCGCACACCAAGTAATCGAACTTGAAGCGCTTCATCTTGCGGGCCACCATAATCATGAGTGGCGAAAGCTGGGCCGCGATGCCAGAGCCACCCTTGGCTTGGTCACCGTGCGTCAGGTGGTAGGACGTGTTGTACACGCTGTACGCAAAGTCGGGCGACTCCGAAATAGCAAACGTGATGCGCTTGTCCCCGGCCAGTTCGCGCGCCACGATTTGGGCAAAGAGCCAATCGAAGTTATCGCGCACCCGGTTCTTGTGAATCGGCTTGATGTGGACCGAAGTAACGCGATTTACTTCGCCGAAACCGAAATCTGCGAATCCTTCGGAGTCCCTTGCAACGAGCATAATTTCGCGATTGTCAAAGCAACCGCCATGCAAGCACTCGTCAAAGCAACCGCCATGCAAGCACTCGCGGAACTCGGCTACAAGGGTTCCACCGAAATCGTCGAGGACGAAGCGTAAAATAGCTGCCATGCCCGCCCCCACCCGCAAGCCCGCCTCCTCCGTCCCCGTCCCCACGCGCGCCAAGCCGCCGGGGCGCTCGCTCGACGCGCGCGGCCAGGTGGACGCGGACGAAAGAGCGGCCGACAGCGTCAAGCTCAAAAGCGCATGAGCAAACGGCGCGGATCCACCTTCCACTACCGCCTCAAGCGCTATCAGCGCATGATGGCGGCCCGATGCTCATCGTACCGGCGCCGGCACGAGCTGGCGCTTGCCGTTGCCCGAGGCAGGGCGCGAGCCCGCTGAGGTTTCCGGCCCCCCCTCCCAGCCTGTCTTTTCCTGCGTCAATTCGCCCCGCCAGCGGCCTCGACACAACCCGCAACCCGCCCGCCGCGGACGGCTGCTGCGCAACAAACGACCGTAAAACACTGAAAAAAAAGGGTTACCTGAGGGATTTAGAATGCGTCGCTTTTCTACGTTTCTGGGAAGGGGTTTGTTGCGCACCCTCCGGAGCGTGCTTTTGCGCCATTCGCAGGGTGGACTCTCCGACGCCGAGTTTCCGCCCGATCGCCCGCCAGCTCATGCCCTGCTTCCGCAGCTCCGGCACCCGGCCGCGGTCAAACAGTTTGAACGGCCGGCCCAGACGCACACCCTTGGTCGCGGCCCTGGCCAGGCCGGCCTTCGTACGGTCGCTGATTCGCTGGCTCTCCTGTTTCGCGATCCAGGCGAACAGCATCAGCAGCAGCTCGCCGGCCGGACCCGTCGTGCGCAGGAACGCCTCGGAGTAGCTCTCGAACTTCACCCCATAGTCCGCGAGCCGCTTCACGTGCAGCAACGCCGGCAGGGCGCCCTCGCGCGTCAACCGGTCGAGAGCCCACACCAGCAGCACATCGAATTTTTTTCGGCTGGCGTCTTCGAACATCGCCTGTAGCGCGTCCCGATCCGTGTTCTTCCCGGTCGCGCGGTCGATGTATTCGACAGCCTCCCACCCCTGCGCCGCCGCGTACCGCCGCAACTCCGCAAGCTGATTCTCCGGGTCCTGCCCCTGGTAACCCCGGCACTCGCAGCGTGGGTGCGCGCAGCGCTTATGCCGGCCAGCATGCTCGTCGTGGACATGGCCGCAGTGCTCTCGGGTGCAGCGCTCCTTCGAGACCCGCGCGTAGATCGCTGCCCTCATGGCTCGATTCGTCCTCTCTTGATTTCCCTCACAATAAACCCGACGCCGCAAGGGCCCCCCAGTCCCGCCTGGTCATTTCGCGTCCTTCTTCCCGTTCTTCCCGGGCCGCCGGCCAAGTTTCAGCCTGTCTCCCAGAGCCGTGTCCGCTTTCTTCTTCGGGCGCCCTACAGGCCTCCCCGTGTTTCGGGAGGACGCCGGGCGCTTGGCTACGTAGCCGGCGGGCCATCGAGCCGCGGCGAGGTCTTTGCCTACCTGTCTTTTCTCCTCTTCGGAGGCCTTGTCCCAGCGCTTTCGTGCCAGTTCAGAAGCCGGGTTGGTTTCGTCTGTCATGCCTAAGAATTTTAGATACGTGCGCACTTATTTGCAAATTTGACGTTGACGCCAGTGCGCACGTATGTCAATATTAACTTAGGCAGCCCGCGCTTCCCCGAAATCAACAAAAAGGAGAGAGAACCATGGCCGAGATTCTACACTTCGAGCCCAACGTGCCGGTTCAGCTCGCGTTGGCGTATCCGGGCGGAAGACCGATTCAGCGGGATCGCCGCGCTTTTGCCCATTCGATCATGTACTCGCTCACCGACGGCCGCGTCATGTTCCTCGACATCGACGTCGCCGCCCGGATCGAACGCCGCGGCATTCAAGCCCGGCAGCCCTTCTTCATCTGCAAATACAGGTCCGGGAAAGGAGCTTTAGCTCAGTGGAGGGTGTGGCTGCCAGGCGAGGTAGGCGAACAGCCCGATGGGACGTTCGTGTTGCCGCGCGAGCCCGGGCCGGCTGCACCGACTGACTCTGTACAAACCGTTCCGAGCCCAATCGCGCCGAACCGCTTAGGAGCCGAGCCTCGCAAGCATCATACTCCCTGCCGGGCTCAACGCGCAACGGCCGAAAGGAACTCCCGATGAACCGGCGCGTGGTCCGCTATCTCCGCTACGCCATCCATGGAGAAACCCAGCGCCCCCGCGCCCCCCGCCGGCCGGCTCGCCGCGGTCCCGCCCGCAACTGGAAGTACCGCGCCTGGATTCGCTCGCTGCCTTCGGCCGTCTCGGGGCTGCCCGGGTGCGAAGCCGCCCACACCGGCACCGACGGGGGCATGCGCCAAAAGGCCTCCGATTATTCCTGCGTACCTCTCACGCCCGAGGAGCACATCGAGTATCACCGCGTTGGGAAACGCGAGTTTGAGCGCGCCACCGGCCTCGACTGCGGCCACCTGGTCCAGCGCCTCAATCGCGATTGGTTTCGCTTACGCAACTACGTCAAGTGAGGAGATCGAAAATGGACGATAAGGATGTCTGGAAGGATTGGGAGAAGGACTACAAAGACCCCTGGGCCGATCGCTTCCGCGAGGTCGATAGCGACTGGGGTTGTTCCCCCTGGAAGCGCGCGCGCCGCTGGCGGGTGTGCTTCCTCGTCTCGGCCAGCTTCAATATCCTGCTGATCGCGCTCCTGAAAGCTTTGGTGCTCGCATGCCGCTAACCGCCATTCTGCTCGCCCTCTCGGCCCTGCAACAGGCCGAAGGACAACGCGCCGCCGCGCGCATTCAACAGGCCCGGTACTGCGCCGCCGTCGAAGTCCGCGCGCAGCATCGGGAAGTCGAACGGGTCCAGCCCGTCAGCCCGCTCGAGCCCGGCATTGCCGTCGCCCAGCACAAGCTCGAAATCGACCGTCTCCTTCAGATTCCGCCGGTCCGGTAGCTCGCCAGCAGCGCATCGCCCGGCTGCGGAATCGCGCCGGCGCCGAACGTCACGGTGGAACCGGACAACGTAAAGTCCCCACCGGCCGCCAACCGCAGCCCGTTGCGGTACAGCTCCAGGCTCAACGCCGGACTTGGGGCGGATGCCAGCGTAAACACAGCGTTCGTCCCGTTCAGCGTTCCCGTCGGAACCGAGTTGTCCACCGAAGCCACGCCGCTCGATCCCGTCCGGTAGCTCGCCAGTAAAGCGTCTCCCGCTCCCGGCACCACCCCGTTGATGAACGTCACCGTCGCGGCGGCAAGCGTATAATCGCTTCCCGCTTCCATCAGCATCCCGTTGAGGTACAGGTTCAGGCTTAGCGCCGGGTTTGGGGTGGACGGCAAAGTGAAAACTGTATTCGCCCCGTTCAGCGTTCCCGCCGGAACCGAGTTGTCCACAAAAACCAATGTCGAGGTCGAGGAGGAAGGTGCCCCCCGCACGGAAGCCAGATTGACCGGCGTGGCGCTCGCCGGCACCACCCACTGCTCCGCCGCCGGCGCGCAGCCCGTGGGCGTGATGTTGTACGTGGCCGTGTATTGCCCCGGCTCCAGCGTGACGCTCAGCCCGTTGGCCGCCGCCGCGATCGGATAGTCCCAATTCCCCGCATATACCGTGCGCCCGTCCGGCGCCAGGAACATCGGCCACGATAGATTCACGGCGCCGGCGCAATACCGGCCGTCGGCGGCGTAGAGACTGTCCTGCACCGTCGTCAGCCCTTGCGCACCCACCGGCGCGCACAGGGCCAGAGCCCCAAGCAAAAGCCATTTCATTTTCATTCCGATCCTCCTGCGTTTGCCATAATCGACGCCCTCCAGGATCTCTTTTTCGGCTACCGCCTCTGACTCAGACTTTCAGATCTACGCTCACGATCACCGGAGCGTTTGTGGTGGCCACGTCGATCCAGATCCGCGTCAGATCCCGCGGCGCGCCGCTCTGGATCCCGCCCGACATGTCCGTGAACGTTGCCCCCGGCACGCTCGCGGTTCCCGGCGCAAGCTGCTGCGTCAGGTGTCCCGCTGTCGCCTTGTTGGCCACAGTGCCCGGGACGAAGCCGGCCAGGTCCATGTAGTAGCCGACTCCCACGGTCCCGCCGAAGCCCATCTGTATGTCGATTCGGTTCACCTGAATCGCGTTCGCCGCCGCCAGTGCGGCATTGTTCGCCACCAGCCCTGGGCACAGGGCGACGCCCAGGTTGACCGGCGTACCGGCCGTGATGTTCGATATGAGTGCGTTGATTCGCATCAGAAATTCCTTTCGTTTAGGCGTCGAAGCTGGGAAGATCCTTCAGCGCCGCGGATCGCTCCGGACTCCAAGCCAGCGGTCCGCGCTTCGCCTCGAAGGCGTGCTGGAATGCCGGCCCATTCACGCGCACGATTTGCGAGTGAGGCACGTCGTCCAGTCCCCTCACGTACGCCGCTTGCGGCGATTCGACAATTGGAATATTCGCCGCGGATCCGCCAGGCTCACCCGGTGACCCACCCCCTGTCCTAGGGTTTACCCGCGCAGCGCTGCCACCTCCCGGTGCCGGCGGGGGACTTGGAGGTCCTCCAGGTGGAATCGGGGTTACGTCGTCGTCGCCCGCAATCCGCAGAATCTGGGATGCGCGCAATGCCGCCGCGGCCGGCGCTTCCGGTTTCAGTGCGCCCGTCAGGAGTCGAACGCCCGCGGGCGAGTACAACAGCTTGGCAATCGCGCGGCCGCCCAGCAGGTAGCCGCCCTCCAGCGCGGCAGAGCCGAGCGCCGCCAAGGGGCTGTGCAGCCACAGTCCAATTCCGGCCCCCGCGCCCGTTAATCCGGCCACACTGTTGGAGACCTGGTTCACCAGCGCCGTGCCGCTCGGGTTCGGATTCTCGGCTGCCATCTTAACGCCCAGAAAGAATCTATCGAGCGAGGTCCGCAGACCCGGATTTGGGTAGAGTAGTTTCTTCGTCTGCGGTCCAAGATTCTCCCACTGCTTGGCGATGGTCTGCGCGCGCGAGAATCCGCCCTCCTGTGTCGCCTGGTCGAAGAGCTTCTGGATGTATGCGCGGCCGATCTGCCGGAGCACCTCCGGCGTGTGCTCCGCGATCTTCCGCAGAAAACTGACGCCAATGTCCTTCTGCCAGGTCAACTGATTGAAGGCCTGCACCGGCTCGTCGCGAAGCTTGTCGGCCACGTCGGCGAGGTCCATCTTCGTCGCGTGGGTCGCGCGCCCGTCCTGCAAGGCCTCCAGTTTGTCCCAGCCGGTCTTTGCCACCGCCGAGTCGATTCCGTCCTGCAAATCCGGGATGATTCCCGCGGCCATTCCTTGTGCCGTGTTTCGCAAGTTGGCGTTGTCCACGCGCGCCATCGTCTTCAACCCGCTCAAACCTTGCTCGGCCGCTTGCGCTGGGATGAAATCCGGCCCGTTCAGAATCTTCTTTACCGCCTGGTAGCCCGCGCTCGAGGCCTGGTCCGCAGCCGGCATCCACGACATCGAATCCATCACCGGCACGAGTTGTTGCTTGATCGCGCGCACGTCCACGGGCATGGAGACCTGGCCCATGACTGGCACGCTCTCTGTCTGCCCGGTGTCTTTTCCCGTGGCGTCCGCAACTGGCCGCTGCACCGTCTTGATGGGCACAGTCTCGATATTCTTGGGATCGTTGGCGCCTTCCCAGGCGTTCCGGTAGGTTTCGTCTTCCGCTAGCTTCAGATTGGCAATCTTCTGATCGAGCGCTCCGGACACGGCCGCGCCGGCCGATTCCGGCGTTGCCGGCATCGGATGCGCCTGATCCGCCAACTCGCCCGCTACTCGTGTAAGGCCCTGCTCGGTGGCGAGTCCTGCCCGTGCCGCCACGCCGGCGCCCAGCGGCGTTTTCGCCGCCAAGGCCTGGGCGCCTTTCAGGAACCCGTTTCCCGTGACCGTACCCGCGTTGAGCGGTACGTCGTTCGCCCGCAGGTAATCCACCGCCGCCTGCTGCACCGGATTCAACCGGCTGCTTACAAGCCCTCCCGTGGCTGTTGGCGCGGCTTCGGCTCCTTCCGCCGCCTCTGCGCCCTCCACCCCCGCGCCCGCGCCTCCGGCCACGCTCCCAAGTGCCGCCGAGCCGGCAAATCCCAACGCCTGGCCGATGGCCCGCGGAATATCCGGTGCCGCCCCCGGCTTGACCACATTGCCGTACTTGTCGAAGGTCGGTTGCGTCCCTCCGGCCGTTTCGGCGATGTGTGCCGCCGAAGGCCCAAGGAGCGGAATTGCCGCCGCCAAGGTGTGCCCGAAGGCTTCCACATAGTCTTTCCGGTCAAGCGCCGCCTTGGCCTGCTGCGCCTGGTCGATGTGGCTCTGCACGATTCCAGAGATCAGCTTCGCGCCGTCCGACTCGGGATCGAGCATGATCGGCGAAGTCCCGTGCGCGGCGATGCTCGTCAGCCCCTTTACCAGGTTCCAGATGCCGCCGCCCGTGTATTCCCATGCGCCCTGTCCCACGCGGCTGAGCGCCGAGCCTTCGGGTTGGGTGTAGGGCTCCCGGTTGTACACCGGGATCCCGCTCGGCGTGGTGTACAGGTACCGATTCCGCGGATCGTCCAGCACGTTGCCGGTAGCCGGCTGCGCTTCGACGCTGGCCCCGTATTTCGCCGCCAGTGCCTGCATGTCCGCTGTCGCGGTGGCGGGCGCCGCGGTGGTTAGAGGCGTTGCGGTAGCGCCGTACTTCGCCGCCAGTGCCTGCACCGGATCGTCGGCCACTTTACTGAAGCCCCTGGTCTTTCTTGAATCGCGCCATGGAGGCCGCGTCTTGGAAAACGAAGGTGTGCCCCTGGTACACGACGCTCAGCCCCGTGCCGCCATTCGGATTTGTTGGGTCGAAGCCGTGTTTCTGGAACACCCCCCGCGCCGCCGGCAGCACTGGACTGTATGTCGTGTCGCCTGGGATCTGCTGCCGATAACGCTGCTGGTAGGTGCTCAGTTTGGCTCCCAGCACGTGTAGGTTCGTTTCCACCACGCCCTGCAACTGCGCCGGAGAATTCGCCGCGTCGATCGACTTCGCCACGTTGGCGATTTCCGGGTCCGTTGCGTTGCCCTTCAGCGCGCTCGCCATCTCACCCGATACCGCCGATTTCAGCGCTGCGAAATTCGTGGGCGCCGTCGCTCCGAAGGCCGATGTAATCCGGTTCCACACCGCGTTGCCAGGCACGAAGCTGCCGTTGGCCATGGCGCCGGCCGCGTCCGCGAACTGATCCAGGTGCACCGCCGCCGTGTTCAGCGCGCCGATGTTGCGGCCGTCCGCCCCCGTGGTGAAGGCCTTGCGCACTTGCGCCCGCTGGTCGCTGTAACTCGGGTCATACTGAAACACCGCATTGCGGATCTGAATCGCCGCCTGGCTGCGCGTCGCCGCCGAGGGCATCGTGGCGCGCCCTTCCGCGATCGCGCGAATCTGCGCGGCCGTCCCCGCCGGCAGCGAATTCAGATAATCTTCGCCCGTCAGTTTGGAAGTGTCGCTTGCCGGCGTGCCCAGCCCCGGCGCCGTAGTGTTGATGTTGGTGACAGGGCGCGCCGCCAGCTTCGACTGGTCCAGCCGTCTCAGCGCCTCGTTGGCCGCGTCCCTCGCCGCTTGCGGTTTGCTCGGGTCCGCGGCTACCGCCGCCAATTCCGCCTCCGTCTTCGGCTGTGCCGCATTGGCGGCCGCCTGGTCCGCCTGCGTCCTCTGCTCCGCCGTCATGCCGGCTCTTTGGATCGCCGTCTGTGCCGATGGAATCATCTTGCCGGCCTGGTCGAACACCATCCGCGAAGGCGGGAAGACCGCCGCGCTGCCACCGCCCGCGACGTAAGCATCGCGGGCCTGATCGTAGCTCGCCGGATCCTCCATGCTGCCCAGCTTCGCCGCTATGTTGCTCCGTTGGGCCTGGTCGGCCGCCGCTTGTTGTTCCGGCAGTAGCGCGGCTTCCTTGGCCGCCTCCGTGCCTGCGTTCTTAGCCGCCGCGTTGCCCCGCATCACGGCGCCCTGGGCGGTGGTCCACTTGTCCGTCGTGTAGGCCGCCATGGCCATCTTGAAGTCGTTAGGGTTCGTCCACTGAACCAGATCGGTCGCCTGTTTGTTGGGGTACCGGCTCAGTAACCCCTGGTTGATTGTCCCGACCATCTGTTCCTGCTTGGCCGGGTCCGGCTCGTCCATCGCCGGCTGGTAGGCGTTGTGCAGCGTATCGTGCCACTCGTCCGTCACGTCCTGGACGTTCTTGTCCACTTCCGACTTGGTCTTCGCCATGTTCAGCATGTTGGTCCGGAACGCCATGATGTCTTTCGGCAGCACGCCGTAGGATGGCGCGAGCTGAGTCGCCTTGTCGGGGTCGCCGTTGGCCGCCAGATACGCCTTCATGAGCCCCTGCTGGCTCTGAATCTCCAGTTGCTTCTGCTGGTTCTCGAGCTGCTGCGCCTGCACCCCCTGCTGGGCGCTCTGCACCTGGTACGGCGACAATTGCCTGGCCGTCTGCAGGGTTTCGTTCTGTTGCCTCAACTGCAATAAGTTGTTGTCGCTCTGCGGATTCTGAATCTGCGGAAGTTGGCTGAAGTAGGTCGGCGGAGCCATATCGACTGGCATGCTCTATCCTTTCGGCTTGCGCCGATTCCATCCGGGCGGCGCATTCTTGGGCGCTTGCCGGCGCCGTGCGTGCGCGTCGGATTTGGGATCCCAGCGCTGGGCCATTGGTGCTTTCTCGGGCGCCCGGCTGGGAATGAGTGGAGGGGTGTCCATTTAACCGTAGCCTCCCCACCCGCCGCCGCCATTCGATGGAGCCGCTCCCGCTGCACCGTTACCGGAGAAAGAACTGAAGCCGCCCACCGGGGCGATCACGTCATTGCCGCCAGGTTATTGACCCCGGTGCCCACCGAGCCCAGCATCCCGTTCCATGCGTTGGCCGCGTTAATGTCACCCTGCGCCGTCGCCTGTCCGGCTCCGATTTGCGTGTTGGCCTGGTAGTTGGCCGCGCTGAGTGTGTTCTGCGCCGTGGTGTTCGCCGCCGAGTAATTCAGATTGTTGCCCGTGGTCTGCGCCTGCAAGTTGGT
Source organism: Bryobacteraceae bacterium (assembly GCA_052148435.1). Lineage (GTDB taxonomy): Bacteria > Acidobacteriota > Terriglobia > Bryobacterales > Bryobacteraceae > JBEKYD01. The sequence goes on along the minus strand of JBKQIF010000055.1, from coordinate 69,445 downwards.
GGTGCCGGCATACTGCTGCCCTCCGACGGTGATGTTGCCGCCGTACTGCGCCGCGTTCGTTCCCAGGCCGGCCTGGGTGGTGGAGGCCGTCTGACCCTGCTGCGCCTGGCTGTTCAGGTTGTTGAACAGGTTTTGATTTTGGGTGGTGTAATCCTGGAAAGCGTTCTGGTAGGCGGTGCTGGCGAAGTTCTGGTTGTACATCGCCAGGTCTTTGGCCGCGCCTCCGGACCCGCTCAGTCCCGCCGCCGTCAGTTGCCGTTGCAGACCCTGCTGCCCCTGCGCAAGCTGGAATTGGTACCCCGGCGAATACTGCGCCATGGTCTGCGCCGTAAACGGGGTATTGAGCTGGCCGCCCGCCTGCAGCGCGGTCGAGAGATTGTTCGCCGCGGTGCTTCCGGCCGTGGCATACGGGTTCAGCCCCGCCGCGCCCGCGTTCGCGGCCGCCGTGGCATTACTCGCCGCCGTGTTGGCCGAGTTCACGACGTTCGTACCGGCCGTCGAGCCCGCGCTTCCGATGTTGCTCGCGGCCGTGCTCGCCGCATTGGCGATGGTCGGATTGACCGTATTCGCCGCGTTGACGACAGTCTGGCCCGCGGTGTTATACGCCGTGCTGAGTGTGTTGGCTGCGTTCGACGCGGCCGATGCACCCTGAATTCCGCCGATAATGCTGGTGACGATAGATGGCATCTTCTAAACTGGCTTTCCGCCGGGCGGCTATAACAAAAAAATGAGTCTCGACAGGACGGGAGCGCTCATGCGGCACTGGCGGCGGAGGGCCTGCTACGCCCCATAAGTTGTTGGTCCCAGAGCTTCCCGTCCTTCAGGAACGACTTCTCGTTCACTCCGTATGGCAGCAGGTTCATCCCTTGCGGATCGAGCCCGTAGCGCACCGCCGCGCGGTTGCACATCGGTACGCTGGCCACCAAGCGCCGGCAGGGCGTCCGTTCCCATAGCCAGCGCATTACCTCGCGCCCGGCTTGCCGCGTCAGCGCCGGCGGGGTTTTGCGCAGCATGGCGACGTGCGCCGCCCAGCAGATATCGTTCTCCGGGAAAAAGCAGAACAGGCCGATCGCGCGCCACTCTTCCGTCGCCAGCACATACCAGATCGCCGGATGCCGGTTTACCTCGAAGCGCTCCGGATCCGGCGCGAAATCGTCGCCCATGTGCCGGTAGAGTGTCGGATGCGTCAGGATGGTCCGCACCAGCTCGTAATCCCAGGTGCGGTCGAACGTCACTCGACCACCGCGAAGCGCCGCGCGGCCCCAAGAGCTACCGCCCAATCGAAAAGGATCGTGTGATCCACCGCCCAGAGGTTTACCAGCGGCACTCCCGACGCCACCAGGTACTCGGCCGGCCACGGACACCCGCCGTTGAAGATCGGCACCAGATAGGCAATTTTCGATACGGGCCACGAACACGGCGCCGTCGTGGGAAAGGCGATCGCCTCCAAGGCGTTGGTCAGATTCCGGTATTCCGATCCCCAGCTCAGCCCTTCCATCTTCAGCCGGTCCAGTCCGGATCCGGACTGCGACTGAAACGCGGCCGGAAAGTTGACGGCCGCGTTCAGCCGTCCGCCCTGAGGATACGGCAGGTCGGAAGTGTAATAGCAGCTCGCCCGGTTCACGTCCTGCGGATACAGCAACTCGAATTTGGCGCCCGCCTGAGCCGCCAGCACCGCCGCGGTAATCGTGGCGATGTGCGTGGCGATCGCGCCGGCCAGCCAGTTTGCATCCGCCGCTACCGGCGCATCGTCCTGGGTCCAGTAATTGCCCAGCGCGTGCCCCAGCGCCGCCGCTGCGGCCGAGACCGCCCAGGCATCGTAATAGGCCATCCCGCCGCCCGATGCGGTCCCGGTCCCGGCCACATAGCTTCCATTCCCGCTCGATCCCGTCAGCGTGAAATGGGTCGGGTCCGTCACCACGATGGCCGGCCAGGTCCCGTTGGCCGCCGTGTTCCCCTTCACCCCCGCCAGAATCGCGCTCTGCCCCGTCGCCAGGTTGTGCGGCTCCACTGTGCCGATGCCGATGGGCGAGGCGTTGGAAGCGTAGCCCACCACCTCGCTCATGTGCTCGCTGTAGAACCACCAGCCCACTTCCCCGAATTGCAGCCACGGCACCAGCCCCGCCGCGGCCAGGATGTCCGCCGCCTGCACATAGCAGAGCGCCAAATATGCCGTGACCGTCGCCGCATTGAAGGTGCATTGGCTCGTCTGCAGGTCGATCAGCGTCGTCGCCCCCGCCGCCGCCGTGAAACTCGTCCCGCTCACCAGGGTGGTGAGCCGATAATGGTTGCTGTCGGTCACGGTCGCAGCCCACACGGCGCCCGACGCCCCCTGCGCCACATGTACCGTGTTGCCGGTGATGTAGCCGTGGCCGATCTGTTCCACTGTCTGCGGTCCCGACCCGCTCACTCCATCCACCACGCCCGCGCCCCAGCTCCCAAACCCCGTATCCGTCAACACGCTCGCACCGTCCGGGAACCGCTGCGACCAGGCGCCCACGCTCGTATTCAGATCCGGGGGCGCCAGCAATTCTTGCGAGAACGCCACCGTCATCGTCCGCCCGGCCGCGTGCACCAGGCCGGCGAAGTCCGCCAGGTAATCCCTGAAGCCGCGGTTCAACGGCGAAGCCTGGCTCGAATCCACCGCCCAGGTGCCTTCGTTGCCGCCCACCAGCTCCGCGGTCCCGATGTCGCCGGCGACGCTTAGCGTCATACTCGCGCCCGCGCTGAGCGAAACGTCGAGGCTGAATCCGTTAATCGGACTCAGCACGGTAATGGTGAACTGCCCGGCCGTCGTTGTCGGCGCCGCGCAAATTCCCACGAACGTACCGTTGATGGCGTTCACCATCCGCTGCGCCAGCGTGGTCAAGGTGTCCGCCGGGTAAGCCGCGGCGCCGAATACCGTCACCGCGTTCCAGGGGCTCACCGTCGTGCCCGTGGGGTTTCCCCCCATGCTTGTCGCCCCGCCGATCGGCGTGCCGTGCCCCTGCGGTCCGCCCAGCGAAAGCCAGATCGTGTCCGCGCCCACCCCGAACGAATTGCCCACCCCGATCGTGCCCGCAAGAGTTACCGTCGCCTGGTGAAAGTTCCCGCCGTTCCTCACTCGCTTCAGGGCGAAAAACACTCCCGCGTAAAAGTCGATGTCCCCCCCGAAACCCATCTGCGAAAGGACGAACAGCGCCCGCGCCGGCGGAATCTTATACGTCTGATCGGTGTCGTAGTCGCACGCGCAATTGACCCCCGCGTAAGTCGCCGCCGGCGCCACCGGATTCGAGAGCACCGCCGCCTGTAAGTAATCGAACAGGCACGCTCCCGACGCCACCGTGAAGGTGACCAGGTGAATTCCCGCCGCCACTCCGCTCGCAATGAGCCGCCGGCCGGCGAATGCCGCCAGCGCATCGGCGTAAGTATTCACCACCGCCGCCGCGCCCCGGTCCACCGAAACGCCGAATTCCCCACCCGTCGTCGAAAGCGCCGTCCCCAGGTACAGATTGTGCGTGTACTGGCACGAATAAGCCACCGTCACCGTGTCGCCCGCATTCGCGGATTGCTGCGCGAAGCCCTCGAAGTAGTCGCCCACTTGCCGCGCCCAGCCCGTGCCGGCGTATTGCGTCCAGGCGTCCCGGTTGCCGATCGTCACCGAACCCGGCCCCGCGATCTTCAGCGGCGTCACCCCGTTCGGATCTGCCACCGTCCAATTCGCGAAGACAGCCGAAAACTCCATTGGCGCGTAAGCCACCAGCGAAGGGTTCACCGTCCCGGAGTCGTACGTCAGCCACGGCGCCAGGGTCAGCCAGATCTGCCGGCAGCTCGCCAAGCCCAAGGCCGAGAAATCCAAGTGGTAGTGCATCGACGTGGGATCCGCGCCGCCCGTCAGTTTCCCCGTCTGTCCGCTCGCTGTTGATGAACTCGCCGTCGGGTAGAGCTGCGTATTGCCCGTGGTCTTGTACATCGACAGCAACTGGATCCCGTTGCCGTCCCTGCCCGGCTGCGTGCAAGTGAGGGTGACCGTCGCCCCGGAGCTCGTCGCCATAATCGGCACGGTCGAAGAACTCAGACCGTTAATCAGCGTCGCCAGGTTGGTGGCCACCGTCGCGAGAGTCTGCCCCGTGGCGATCGTCGAAAGGTCGGCCAACACATTGCCCAGGTAAACCAACTGGATCCGGTCGTAGATCGTCGGCGTGCCCGCCACCGTAAAGCTGCAGCTCGCCGCCATCGCTCCCGTCGTCGACGTCGGCGCCGGCAATGCCACCGTCCCGGAGGCCTCCGCGCTGGTGATGTAGCTCAGCGCGTTCCATGGCACGCTCGGGTATTTCGCGCTGGTCGGATTCATGCAGCCCGTTACAGCCAGGTCGAAATCCAGAGTCACTCCCGCGAGTGAGAAATCCGGTAGGTAACGGCTCGTGAACAAGTGCCCGTACAGATCGTCCGCGTTCCAGAGATAGACCACCGCAAAATCCGCTTGATCGGACCAGCAGCCGGAAACAGTGAAACCGGACGCCGAAGCATTGTTGATGCTGGCCACCGCGCCGCGCCGGTCGAAGCCGTTCAGACTGATGGCGTACCGCGGATCGAGTTTGCTCATCGCGCTCATGGTGTCATTGCACCGTCACCGTCAGATCCGACCCCGGAAACGTCGTCCCCACGCTGGTAATATCCACTTCCCACCACGCCCCCGCCGGAACGGCCACCGTGCTTGTCTGCGTATCCGATAACTCGCCCGGCCCCGCCGTGAAGGTGGCTACCAGCGTGGTCTCTCCCGGCGTGGTGTAGTAGCTCAGCGCCACCACCAGGTTCGCTCCCACCGGAGCCTGCTTCAGATCCAGCCGCAATGTGGAGGGCGTGACGCTCGTCATCACGTAAGTCTTCGGCGCCACGTCGCTCGCAATGGCCAGCGTCCCTTCCGCGCCCAGCGAATACGTCTCCGCCGCTACCGCCGTCCCGCTGGCGCCCAGCAACGCGTCCAGTGCGCTGAAGAATCCGGTCCAGGGCGAATTCAGCGGCGTATACGCTTGCCCCTGAAAAAAGGCCGTCAGGGTTGGCAGCGACACCCTATCCCGTCCCTTCCGTGAATTCCAGGTACGCCGTCACGATGGTAATGGCGGCCGCCGCGCTGGATACGCTAATCGACGCGCGAGTCGTGAACGTGAGGCAGTTGTCGTCGGAATAGCTTAGCGTCAGGTTTCCGTCGCCATCGTCGTCGATCTGGAAGATCCGGTCGCGACTCCGGCCGCAGCGCAGCCACCGCACTCGCGGCGGCGCGCCGTCCACGTCCGCGTCGTCGTTATCGCAGTCCAGCTCGAACAGCGAATAGAAGCGCCACTTTTTCTCGTTGCACAGGTGGGAAGCCCGCCGGCGCCTGTGAATCTGCACCCCGTTGTCTTCCACGTAGGCGCTCGACATCGTGTACAGGTTGTAGTTCTGCCAGTCGCCCACGTAATGAACTTCGTCGATTGTGTCGACGCCGATGCATGCGTGGAACGCCCCGCGCTGCCGGTCCCAGCCCGTTCCGTTCCACCAGCCCCGTTGGTGCCACTCGCCCAGCGTCGCGTCGTACACCCAGGTCGCGTTGCCGGTGGGGAAACTGATGACCCAGAACTCGTGGCCGTCCATGATGCAGGTGTAGCTCACCGCGTCCTGCACCGTGGCATATGCCGCCCAGGCCTTCTCGATCGCCGCCGTCGAAATCCGTTGAGGCACAAAACCTAACGCCAGGAAAGCGACCCTCTCGCCTCTGCGTACGTCGCCGCCGATCCACGCCACTCCCGCGCTCAGCCGGCAGGTGGCGTAGGGCGCGCCGTTGCCGTAGTGCATGAAGTAGCTCGGGTTCCGCTGGAAGGGATTCGTCCCGCTGCTGGTGCTCGCCCATACTTCCGTCGATTCCAGCGCCCCGTGAATATACAGTTGCTCATGGTCGGCCATCAGTGCCGCAACCGCGTCCGGATAGGCCTCCTTACTGAAAAAGTTCAGCGGGTCCCAGCTCGTGGCGTCGTTGATGGCGGAGTAGTAGACCAGCTTCGAGCCTGGCTGCGCGGCGAAGCAACTGCTATCCAAAAAGGCCCCGTTGGCGGCCGCCAGGGTTTGTCCCTGCCACAGCGTGCCGGCGCCTCCCGTCGAGCCGTTGGAGCCCCAGTCGGAATTCCCGAAAGCTACGCCGCCCACCACCGAGGTGATGGTCTGCGATGCCACGGTGAAGCCGGCGCCCCCCGTGATTTGCATCAGGCAGCCCACATCGGCACTGGTGAAGGTATAGCCCGAGAGTCCGCCGCCCGCGGTGATCGAGAGTCCGGTGAGTGCCAGTGGCGCTCCCAGCCATTCCACCCCCGTACCTTCCATGGATCCGGCCACGCCCCACGAAGCCGCTCCGAAGGCCTCGCCCTGGCTGTTCACCGAGGTGATGACTTGAGATTGGATCGTGAACGCCGCCCCGCTGCCCGACGGAGGCAGTCCCGCATTGGTGATCTGCACCGTCATACCGACGTCCGTGGAATTGAAGATTCCCCCCGTGTCTCCGGTGAGACCTCCCGTGGCCGCGTCGATCTGGAGATCGTAGAGCTGGGAGGAAAACTGGCACACCTGCGCGCCCGCTCCGTTGTCGCAATAGGCCAATCCGGCCGACACCACGAACAACTGGTCGCCGTTCGAAATGATCTGCACCGGGTTGCCGTCGTTACCGATCAGCCCATGACTAGTGAAAGACGAAGGCCCCAACACCTCGTAGAGGAATGAGCCTGCCGCCGCGAATAGCCGGTTTTCCCCCGCCCACAGCCCGCGTATGGGCCCGGTGGGCAGCGTGCCATACAAGGAGAGCCCCGGCGTGGGAGAGAGCACCTTGCGGGCTTTCTCCGCGCCTCCGGGGTTGGCGCTGCTCGGCGCGGCCCATTCCACCAGGTCGGGGTAATAGTTCATCGCCGCCTGGCTGGCCGCGTCCAGCGAGGGAAACGAATAGAACCCGGAAGTGAAGGCGTCAAAGCGCAATCAAAATCCTCGCGTGCGGTAATTGAAGTAAGGCGTCCGCTGGGTGCTCGGCGGCATCCCCGCGTCCCGCGTGTGCAGCTTCGGCGCCCGCGAATTCAGGCTCTGAATCCCGGCCCGCGCCTTCCGCGCCTGGGCCGTCACCATAAGCGGAACCTGGACGTTCCACTGCGGCCCCAATACCTCCGCCAGGCTGTAGAGAAACGCCGAGTAATAACCGGGCGGGAAGGCGATTTCCTCCCCCAGTGCGGCGAAGGCCGCGAGCTGCTGCCAGGTGAAAAGCTGCAGGATGTACGGCAGCGTCGGCTGGCCCCAGAAATACAGATTGCAGTTCGGGTTCGCGTAATCCGGGTACATCTTCGTCGGCAGCGTGACCGGCATTTGCTCCAGAGAGATGTCCGCCCACTGGTCGACGTCCAAAATATCGAGCGGAATGAAGACTCCCGGCGAACTGTCGTTCAGGATGATGTTCGCGCGCTCGATCCGCGTCGGCCGCACGCTGCCCGGCCAGTCCGTCGAGCCCGGACCCAACTCGTACACCGCCGGGTTATTCGCATCCGGCGGTCCTTTGTCGCTGAACGTGTATTCGTCCATGCGCGTCGTATAGACGAAGGCCTTCCGGGTGAGCCAGTAATCCACCAGGCCGTTGGCTACCGTCAGACCGTCCGCCAGCTCGCTCGCGCACAACCCGCCTCCGGAGCGCAGCTTGCCCAGCGCCTTCGCCGCGCTGTTGAGGAGGTCCGCTAAAGTCACTGCTTGGGTCCTTGCGGCGCTTGCGGCGCCGGCTGGGGAACCGGTGTGCCCAGAATCTCGGCCGAGAGGCTGGCGATGGTCATGAGCGCTTCCTGCGCCAGTTGCGGCAATCCGTCCGGAATCGGCCGCCCGAACGGGATGCACAGCTCCAGAGCGAAGCTGATCACCAACGCGCGCTCGTAGCCCGCGGGCAGGCTAACCGTGTCCGTCAGGCTCGCGAAGTCGCCGATCGGCTGGTAGGTGTACAGGATCGCGTTGCCGCCCGCCGGTATCGGCGAAACGTATACGTTCCCGCTCGGGAAGCCCCCATCCCAGTACAGATCCTCGACGAAAATCCCGGTGCGCGTCTTGTCCGCTACCGCCGCCCACTGCTCCGCGCTGGCGATGCGGCACTCTTTCTCGATCCCGTTCGCCGCTAACACCGACGCCGCCTTGATCTTGATCGGCCGAGTGGAAGCCACCCACGTCCCGGACGATCCGAAGGTATAAGACCCCGCTCCGCTCAGCCCATAGCTCGCCCGGTTGATGCCGATCGGAGACAGCTTTCGCGCGCTCCAGCTATCCAGTACCCGGTTCACGAGCCGCAACGCGAATGTCTGATCGTCCGTGGAGACGGTTTCACCGGGGCCGTATGCCCCGATGTACATCAGCGAGTCGCCCAGGATGTCCGATACCAGCGACATGGCGGCCTATTTCCTTTTGGTCTCGAGCGCGGCGATCCGGCCGGCGAGCGCATCCCCTATTGCATGCAGCGCCATCAGCTCCGCTTCGATGTTCAGGCTCTCGAGTGCGCCGATCCGATCTTCGTCCGGCGCGGGTTCCGGCGCCGGCGGAATCGGGTCGTCCTGCCAGCCGTCGCCCAGGTGCGCCTTGTGCTCGGGGCTATCTTTGGTAACGACCCTGTGCCCCTTGGTGGGGTGGTAAATCATCCAGTTCTTGCTATCCGCGTCAGGCGCGGCCGCGAGCCCTCCGGCCACCGGCGTGGGCGCCGCGTCGCCCGTCAACTTCGATCGGTCAAACATGGAAACTCTCCTGTTTTGCATTTGGGGAAAAACGGGGCGCCCGCCAAGGCGCCCCAACTTGATGCTTGAAAGCTACTGCTTCTCGACCGACGCGCCGACGTTGGCCGCCGTGTCCGAGGTGGCAGTCACAAACTGATAGGTGATCTGGTCGCCCGGCTTCACGGCCACCGAGTGGGTAGTGTCGCTGCAGGTCTTGCTGGCCGCCGCGATGGTACAGGTCAAGGCCGTGGCCGAGCCGTTCTTGTAAATGGTCAGCACGTCCACGGAAGTTCCGCCCACCACGTTCGCGCTCGATGCCACGTTCAGCCCGTAGATCGTCCCGTACGAGACCTGAATCGTCGGAGCCAGCGCCGTGGTTGCTCCGGAGCAAGCCGTGTCGTTGAGATACTCCGTCTGCGCCGTGGCCACCGTGCCCGTGCAGAAATCCGATTGGAGCTGCGCCGGCGCCCCGCCCATGGTCCCGAGTCCGGTTTGGACCCACTGGCCCGAAGAGAAGCAGTTGAAGATTTTGCCGTCGTCGATGTTGATGAACGGCAGCGCCGGAATGGTCGACGGCATGCAAGCGCCATACTGATCGCCGCTGGTAGCCGAGCCCGCGAAAGCCGAGCCGCCAAACGAACTCGGGGCCCCGACATAGATTACGGTCCCTGCGTTGTGATAGCTGGCCTTTGTGCCCCAGGCGCCGCGCACTACCCGCACGATGCCCTGGGTGGCATTGAGAACGCCCACCACATCCATCGCTTCGAAGTCGGCGTACAGCAGAGTGGTCCACTGTCCCACCGAATTCTGGACGAAGCCCGAGGTCGAGCCCACCTGGATGACGTCGGTGGAAATGCCGGGAGTGTTGCTCGATACCGTCGCCATGAGCGCGGTAATGAGAGTCGTGGTCGGCAAGGTGGCCTGCGCCTGCGCCTGCACCGGAATCAGTGCCAGCAGCAGCCCAGCCACGCCGAAAGCGAATCGTTTGAAAGTGTTCATGTTGTTTGGTTTTTCTCCTTGAGAGGGCCGTTGCCGGCCCCTTCCGTTTTGGCTGTTATTGCAGGCTCAGCACGCGAACCGCGCAGTTGTCCGGGTACAGGTTCCCGAACCCGAGCAGGCAGTCGAAGCGGTTCACCATCTTCCGCTCGATCGGATCCATCATGCGCAGGAAGGCCACCGCGATCCCCGTCTTCGGGTCGCGGGCGACGCTCGACATTTCGCAAGCCTTCGGGATTTCCAGCTTCACCCCCACCAGGGCGAAGGCGTCCTGGTTCAGCGCCAGGCCGTTCATCCCCGATTTGCCGTTGGGGCTCGTCGTGCCCGGATAGAGTGTCAATTGCGCATTCGCGACGGGCAGCGCGTCCACATTCTGGTACTGCGATCCCGGGCCTTGAATGCCCTGGGTCCCAGCCTGGAAGTAGATCGTGGCCGTAGCGCCCGTTGCGGTCACGCTCTGGGTCAGCACGAATTGCTTCAGCGTGCCGGTGGTGCGCCGGGTGACCGGGTTGGCGTTGTTGACCAGGTTAACGCTGAAGACATCGTTTTGGTTGAACGTATCGCCGTTGGTGCAATTCACCACCATGGAAGTGGCGCCGTTGGTGGGAGGCGTGTTGACCGTGACGTTGTTCTGCCAGGTTCCCGCCGTCTGGGAGTAGAGAGACATGCTCTCGTCCCACGTGAAACCCTGCGCATCGCCGTAGTAGCCTTCGCGGAAGGCCTTCGCCACCGCATCCTGCGGGTTGAAAGTCGTCAGGTTGTTGCTGACGATCGTCCGCATCATTTGCGGGCTAACGATCATTCCCTTTTTGCCCGGCGTGCAGGCGTTTTCGATCAGCCTGGCGCGCGCCTGGCCGTAGATGTCGAAGGACGTCGGCGTGGTGCCCAGTGCGCCCACCACGTTGTTGGTATTCGTCAGAGCCCATAACGCGGCTCTGGAGTCGATCTCCTGGGCCATCTGTTCCATGGCTTTGTCCAGGTAGTTTTCCTTGAAGGCCGCCCGCCCGCGTTCGAGTTTCAACGCTTCTTCGATGGAATCGTACTCGAAGTGAACGCCGAAAATCTGATCCACGCTCACCGTCGTGAAGAGCCGGTTGATCACCTGCGGCTGGTAGCCCAGTCCGCTCGTGATGACGAAGCGCTGGGGAAGCGGCACCCGGACCGTCTCGCCCACGGCGAAGGCCTTGGTGTACTCCGCGTTGTAACTGGTATTGAAATATGGGGCAATCGCCAGCTTGTTCACGAGTCCCCTGAGGGCCTCGGCCGCAAGCCAGTCGACTACCTGGAATGTGTTCGCCACGTTGTGTTAACCCTTTTGCGCGGCGTCAAAAAGACCCGGTTTAGTTGGGCTTCTTGACCGCGCGGGCGTTCATGACGGCAATGTATTTGCCCATGTCACCTGCTTCGAGCGCCTGCTCGGCCTCGTCCACGGTGTTGGTGGCATTCCTGCCGCTGAGTTCCGTGGGCGGCTTCTTAGCCGCGCTCGTGTGTTTCGGTTGAGGAGCCGCCGCGGCTGCGGCCGCGGGTTGGGAGAGCTTGTCTTCGAGCCGCGTGATCTCTCTCGCCAGGGCCGCGGGAGTAAGTCCCGCTACCCGCTGCTGCTCTTCATACGGCAGCTTGTAGAGGTGCATCACGATCTCGGGCCCGACTTCGGATTCCAGGATGAGCTGGTCGACACCCTTGGCGGTAACGAACTTTCCGATGATGTCTTGCGCATCGGCATATTCCGGATCCGCCGCCAGAACCGCTTCGGCGCGCGTCTTATAGCCCTGCTGCAGTTCGGTAAGCTTGGCTTGCGCCTTCGCTGTATCCGCCGCCTGGCGGTCGCGCTCCGGCTGCTTCATCTTCCAGTCGGTGTATTCGTCGAAGTACTTCAGCTTGGCTTTTTCCAGCTCTTCCCACGTGCCGGTCCATTTTTCGGGATCGGGGGGAACGGGCCGGCCGTCGCTCGGGACCGCTTTCGTCTCCGCTGCCGGTTTGGCGGGGGCCGAATCCGCTGGTTTGTCGGCCGGTTTGTTTTTGCCTGCAGCTTCGATCTGGTCGAGTCTCGCGCGAAGCGACGCGCGTTCCGTCAGCAATTCCTGGATGCGCTGGTGTGCCCTGCTCCCTAGTTTCGGCTCCTCTGAATTCCCGGTGTCCGCCGCCGGCGTCGGTTCAGGCTTCGCAGCCTCGGACTTGTGTTTCGGTGCGGGGGCCGGATCCGCTTCGTCTTTCGGCATTGGCGTGCCATTCAACAGCCACTCCGACCGTTGCTCGCCGGTCATCGTGTCCAGTGAATTGCCCGCTGCTTCATCGGTTGACGGGACCGCGCTGTTTTCGTCTTCCATGCTGTTTTGCTCCTTTGACCGCGGTTCTTTTACGCCTTCCGCGATAGGCGGGATAATAGAATCGTTCGTGAACGCCCTTGCTCCCGATCCTTGGCAGAACTCCGTCGACTTGCGGCCCTTCGTGCCGCTTAAGCTTGACCGGGCGACGGCTGCGCTGTTGGCCCCGCCTGCCCCTGTGCTGCCGGTGGATTAGCCGCCGCTTGCGCGTCCTGCGCCTGCTGCTGCAGCGTGGCTTCGTGATCCCGGTCGGCCTGCGAATCCATCAGCTCGAGGGAGTGCTGAATCGACCCCACCATCGCTTCCAGCTTGGCGATGCTCGATTGCACCCCGGCCTGTAACTCCGCGATGCGCAGTTGCGCCTGGATATCCTGCCGCTTCGTCTCTTCCTGCAGCGCCGCGATGGCTTGCTTCGATTGGATCTCCGGCAGTTTGGCTTCGAGCTGCTTCTGCAAGTCGGCGATGAGCGCCGCTTGCTGCATGAGCTGCTGTTTCTGCTGGCTCATCATTTGCTGGGCCTGAGGCGGCAGCGGCGCCCCTCCCTTCCGCGCGGCGATATCCGCCGGTACCAGCCGATCCGAGATCTCGTCGCCGATCGGTCCCAGGTTCTTCAACTTGACCACCAAATCCGCGATGCGCGGGAAGACCATCTGATTCTGCGCGAGCTGGTCGGCGAACTCGCTGGCGGCCTGGCGCTGGGAGTTGCTGCTCGGCCCGGTGCTGATCGAGACGCTGTGGCGCCCGGTCCCCAGCCTGTAGTGATACGTCTCTCCGGTCTGCGGATCGGTAAACGCTTCGTTGACCCGCACCACCTTGTGATCGCCGTTCGGCATTCGGACCCCCACGTCGCGCGGGGTGTCGTAGACGTAATCGATCTGATCGTCCAGGATGCGTCCGACGTCTTCCAGGAAGCCGTCGAACGCGTCGATGAAATGGAAAGAGCCCTGGCTCGACTGATCGTCCAGCTCGCGAACCGCTACCCCGGATTGGGCGCTGGTATCGTGCTTCCCCACCGACGTGTTGTACATCCCCATCGAGCTTTGGATCGCTCGCTTATAGCTCTCGGCCGCCACTTCAACCGACTGCAGCGGCACGTCCCAGTGATTCCACTGTGGAGGCGGCAAAATTTCTTCGCCCGTCTCCTCCGTCTTCGCCTTGAATTGAATGAAGGGAATCGGCGCGTGGCCGGCGCTGGCCACCTCATCCTCATGACCCTCGAATTGTCCCTCGTAGCAGCTCCACAACGCTTTGGGCATCATCCCCAGCAGCTCCATGCTGGTGGTCTGCGCGTAGCAGTAAGCCATGAACGGGTTGCGCGCCTGGCGCACCAGGGATTCGATTTGCAGCTTGTCGCCGGCGCCGTCGTTGACGTAGCGCTCTTTTCCGAAGCAGGCGGCGATGGCGATGTACCGGCCGTCCTGGGGATTCTCTTCCAGGATCTCTACTCCGTTGGTGATGTACTGCATCACGCTATGCACTTGGGAGTCGCGCCGCGCCAGAATCTTGTGCCGGCCCTTCGGGACCGTGACCCCGTCGGGAAGTTCGCACGGCTTGGAACAGATCGCTTCGTCGTCGGTGACTTCGGCGCCCTCCAGCTCGTCTTCCCAACACACGAAGCCCCCGTGGATATCGAGCTTCAGGCGCGTACGTGGTTCGCTTTCGATGCGCCAATACTCCGCCACTTGGATCGAGTCTTCCTTCAGCCACAGGGGAAGCTGCTGGATGATTTCGGTGGAGAAATCCAGAACCTCCGCGTTCTTCCAGCGCTTCTTAAAGTCCTTCGTCCGCAGGTTGTCGAGCAGGAAGGCCCACGTCATGTCGCGCCGGCCTGGCTGTTTCGCGTCGGGATCGATCAGCACCGTGTTCGGGTTCGGAATCGGCAGAATCACCAACTCCTGCTCATCCACCGAATCGTCCGACACGTAGCGCTTCGACACCCTGCAGAAGCCGTAACTCCGCTGGGTGACGTTCTCCATCACCTGCGCGTAGATCGGCTGCGCTTTGCTCGAATACTCGATTTGCCGGATCAGGTTGGCCCGGAACTCCGCGCTCTTTTCGTTCGCTCCGCTGCCGGTCGGATCCACTTTCACCGCGCGCTTGTTCTGCCGCACGTCGTTGATGAGCTGGTTGGTGTACTGGTTCAGCTCGTCGAACACGAGGCAGGGGCGTTTCTGCGCTTCGCGGAGTTTCTTTTCGCTCTCGTCCCACGGGTCGCCGGACACGTACCGCATGTCGGTGTCCCCTTCCTCGCGGATCTCTTTCCAGTAGCGAAGAGCGTATTCGAAGTTCTCGCGGATCTCCTTGAGAAGGGCTTCGTCTTGGCGGCCTACCTTGGACATGTTTTCTTCAATTTATGAATGCCGACACGGACGGGGAAGCGATGCGGCACTGGCGGCAACACCGGGCGATAGGAGTGTCCCCACCATTCCGTCAGTTCCCAAAATGTTCCGTCCTCCTCAAAGGGCCACATTGCTTACCCGATCATTCCGCTGTTCATCGGCGAGTTCTCTTTCGGATCGCCGGACAGCGCGGGCAGACGTCTTTCCCGGCGGCGGTAACCCACCCGGCCCTTCGCGCCTCCGCGGTGGCCGTCGTGCAGTCCACCGCCAGGAAACGTTTCTCGCGCGTACACTTGTCGCACACCACGGTCAGCACTCCCCGCGCTTCAAGGGATGGCTACTAGTGGGCTCATTCGAGCGTGTTGCCTCCGGTTGGCGGCGCGGCCGCCGCCGGCGCCCGCGTGCCCTTGATGCCCAGGTGCTTCACGATGTGGGCCACCAATGCCGGCCCTTCGCTCGCGCCGAAGATGTGCTCTTCGGCTGAATGGCTTGGACCCGGACCGGCATTGTAGTTGAAGACGTGATTGACTGAGTGTCCGCCGTTCTTGCCCGGCGTGATTTCGAGGCGCCGCAACGTCTTCGCACCCATCCCTTTCGGACCCGCGGATTCCGTCTTCTCGCGGAAGTTATAGCCGTGCCCCATTTACGCTTCCCCCAGCCGCTTCCACGCAACCGCCAGAAAGCCTGCTACGCGCTTCCAGAGGCGCTCCAGCTTGCCCAGCTCGATAACCGCCGTGCCCTCCAGGTTGGCCGCCTGGGTCTCCAGCACGTTCTCCAGCCTGGCTAACGCGGCTTTCTCTTCGGCCCCGAAGAGTTTCGCCGCCGTTTCCACATCGCCGGCGAGCTCCCCGATCGGCTGCAGTACTTCCTGCACAGCCGCTTCCACCGCCGCGGCAAAGACGATTTCGTACTTGCGCTCGAAAACGTCTTTCGGATTCAGGTTGGCGTAACCGTCTGCCTGGATCACGAAGTAATCGCCCACCGCGGGCGTCATGCGCGCCATCATGCCCGCATGCGCCAGCACCTTGCGGCCGTCCTCCAGCAGCAGAAGCCTGGCGCCGCTCTGCCGCATGCGTCCCACCCGCTCGATCCGGCTGGCTGTGACTTCTATCGGTCTCGCTTTGTATTTCACGCGGTACCAGTTCATTTGCGCTCTCCTTTTTTCCCTAAAATGCGGTTGGCCTTGGCGTCTATCTCCGCCTTCTCGGCCGAGCTGATGTTCCCCACGTGCTTCGCGTGCGATGAGCCGCTCTTCGCCAGGCGCGCGTGTTTCTTGTCCGGCATCGGGTAGCCCCGGCTCTCCGGCAGTCCGAAGGCCGAGTTGGCCAGCTTCCTGCGCTTCGCCGCCGTTAGATCCCCCGTGGGCTTCGCTGTCGCCGCCTTGGGCGCGGCCTTCTTCTTCGCCGGTTTTGACCGGGTATCGCCGCCCTTGCGGAAATCGTACGAGTAGCCTTCGGTGTTCTTATTCATTTGCATTCACTAAGACCAGGCCGTCGCCTGCCGGCGATACGGTTCCTTTGCCGGCGGTTTCGACTTCGGAGCCTTGGCCCCGATCGCTACCTGCCGGAATGCGTCCGCCGCGTGACTCGCTTCGTCGTGCAGCGGTTCTCTCGTGGGCGCGCCGAGCGTCTGAATCTCCCCGTAGCGGTACCGCCGCAAATGCTGCAGCCCTTCGGCGCACTTTTCCGCCTCGAACCAGCAGTTGGGAAAGATGGTCCGCGCCGCGTTGATCCCGTCGCCAATCGATAGACGCGGGAGGACCGTGACTTTACGCCCGGCCTCCCGCATCAGCTCTTCCACCGACCGCCCCGTGCCCAACGAGTGAGCCTTGGCGTCGTGCGGGAGAAAGTCCGTCCCGTATACGTAGGGCCGCTCCTGCAGCCGTCTCAAATAGTGGTTGAGGTTCTGCCGCGAGCCGTCCTCATAGTCGATCAGCCTGAATTCGAACGGATAAATCTGCACGAACCAGATGCTGGTCATGTCGCCCCAGCCCAGGTCCCAGAACGTGTGGACCGGCTTGGTCGGGTCGTATGGCACCCTGGTGATGCGCCCCCCGACATCCGCCGCCCGCATCTCCTGGGCGTAGATAGCGCCTTCCAAGACCGACTTGGTGGCGCCCCCGTAAATTACGTCGTAAGTGGCCGGGTCCGTCGCTTTCATGTGCTCGATGCGCGTCCGCGACGTCTGCGACAGCCACAGGTTGTCCTGGTAGCTCGTCTTCACCACCACCGCGCCTGGCGGAGGGTTTATGACCCAGCGCTTGTAGGTCTCGTCTTCCGGCAGCTCCGGATTGAAGCTGACCCAGACTTCCGAGCCTTCCTTGCGAATCGTGGGAATGACCACTTCCCAGGAGTTCTTGCTTACGTTGGCCGCTTCTTCGATCCACACCCCGTCCAGGGCCTCGTAAGACTTGATCTCCGCCACGTTGTGCTTTAAACCCGCGAAGACGAACTCGCTCGGCGCCGGCCGCTCCAGCTTGCGGCCGTACATGCCGGTCGCATGTTCCACCGTCCCGACGATGCGAGCCTTCTCGACGCGATAGAAATCCTGCAGGCCCAGGTTGGCAATCTGCAGCGCCAGGAGGTGGTGAACCGACTCGGCGATGGATTTCTGCGTCTCTCGCGCGCAAAGCCAGCGCAGCCGGTTTTGCGCACCCATGATTGTGAGCGCGCGCGACATCGACCAGGACTTAATGCCGTCGCGGCCGCCATAGAGCACCTTGTAAGGCGCCGGCTCGAAAAGAAAGCGCACCTTTTCGGGGAACTCGGCAATCATGGAATGGCGGGAGGAGGAGTACGGAATACCAGCTCCAGCTTCGCCTGGATCGGGCCTCCATTCGCTCCCGTCACTTCCGTGGACTGCTTGTACTTCTCCGGCTTAGCCCCGCGCAAGAGAAACTGCATCAATCCGCCGTCGAAGCGCCGCACGCGGCCGCATTCCTCGCCCTGGTAAAACACCGGCTCTTCCCACCCCACCGTGGCGCGTTGCACCGCCATGCTCTCCAGGTAGTCGCCGGCGACCACCCCCGCGCGTTTGAACGCTTCGGCGTACTTCGGGTACTTCTCCAGCCAGCGGTAGTGCTGTCTCGGCCCGATGCCGGCCGCCGCCGCCGATCGGGTGATGTTGCAGGTGCGACGATAGGCCGCCAGGAAGGCGCGCGCCCGCGCCACCACGCTCGATCTCGGCTTCAGTCCCTATCTCCGTACCGGGCCCGTCAGCATCGCTGCTCGCCCGCCCACATGGCCAGCGCGGTGCGGTTCTCCACCCCAAGCTTCCGGAAGATGAGCCACAGGTACTGTTTCACGGTTCCTTCGGTCAGGTGCAGAGAGGCCGCGATCTCCTTGTTTGCCTTCGCTTCCCGCACCAGCGTGACTACCTGCTTTTGTCGTGGGCTCAGGTTCCGGTTCGGCGGCTGCCCCCCGCGGGCCTTCGGTTTTCGGCAGCTCGCGCAAATCAGTTGGTTGCCGGCCGCGGCGAAATCCTTTCCGCATCGCGGACAGTTCCGCCTCGTGCCGTAAAAGGGGTAAACCCCGGTGGACCTCGGCGCACCGTTCATTAGTCCTGGCAAGCTCCCCTCCTCATCCGCAGCATGCAAATCCGCTCGGCCACGTACTCCCGCCCCATCCATTCCTTCAGCTCGGCGAACTGCCTCTCGAGCCGGCCTTCCTGCCGCACGTTGGCCGCCGTCCACACCGCGTTGGCCAGCAATCCGATGCCGGCTACCACACCAGGAATCCATTGCGGGCTCATCGCAGCCCCGCCGCGCCCCAACCCGGGAAAAAGTCAGTCTCCCTCCGGCCCAGCAGGCCCGTGCCCCCTGGCGGAGCCTCCGCCACGTTTTCCATCACTCCGGCGAAGTACTCGCTGACAGGGTAGAGAGCGTACGGCTGCAGCTCGGCGAATGTCCGGCCCAGCAGTTGTTCGATCCGGTAAACCTCATGGAAGAAAGTGCCGCGGTCGATCTTCAATTGCCGGCAACAGAGGCGCCAGTCGGCGCCCAGCAGAAAATGATACCGGAAAAGCGCGTACTCCGCTTCCGTCAAAGCCCGCCGGCTCACCAGGCAAAAATCGGCCGCGTATTCTTCCTTTTTCCGGGAATAATAACGGCGCCCGGTCTTCCCGCCCAGGCGATCCCAGGAAACCGTGCCCGTGTGCGCGCCCAACTCCACGCACTCCCGGAAACGGTTGTAGCAAGCCCGGAAAATGCCGCGGAAGACGCAAGCGCACGGCACTTCCCGCGTCTCGCGGATCAGCCGCGTGCCCGCTCCCCGGCAATGGACGCAGGTGGCCCGCGCCAGACCGATGGCGGTGGCACGAGTCCAATGCACTCCCTCGTCGCTGTCAGCCTTCATCGCAGGCGCCCCCATTCACTCTCCCCAATACAACCAGATGCCCGCCCCGATCAGCGTCAGAGCCACTACCACCTTGAGCGGCTCGCCGTGCGCGATCGCTTCCCAGCGCACCGTTTGCAGCAGCACGAACCCCGCCGCGCCCCCGGCGAGCGTGCTTGCCGTGTCTCTGTTCATGCCGCCTCCGGCGCCCGAAATACCTGCCGGCGCCAGCGCAGGGTGGCCCCGCACTCGGCTACCGCGCTGCGAAAAATAGGAGCGGTGTCCACGGCGAGATGCTTTAGCGTCCACACCTTCGCCGGATTGTCCGCCGTTTCGCTGTCGAAGGAGTAGCGCGCCGGGTTCCCCTGTCTCTCCCGCTTCTTCGAATCGTCGCCGGCTTCCGCCAATTGGATCTCCACGACGGCATGGTCCTTGCGCCGCCGTATCAGCCTTGCGTTCGGCGCCTTCGCCAGCCACTTCACTCGCGCCGCATCGGCCAGCTCGATGCAATACGGACCGCAAAACACCGGGACGCGCTCGGACATGGTTCTCCTGTGTGTGTTACGAGACCGGGGTAGTTTTGAGCCCGCTCCGCCAGGCTGCGCCGCTGCTATGCGGCTTTGCTCCGCGCCTGACGCTCCGGCCAGACAGGCTCGCCTATCGCGCGCGGGCCGTCCCGCGTTTCGCGAATAAAGGTCGCGCGCTCTCCCGCCGGGATCGCGTGCTCCACGTCCGCGAGCGTGGGCCGGCAGTGCTCAATCACCCACTGGATGCCGAGCCTCTTGTAGAGCCGCGTGACACGAATCAGGCTGCGGCTCTTGCGCCGCGCCGTCAACGGCAGATCGTACAGGTAACCCGTGGCCACGATCTCCTGGTCCGCCGGCAAGTTTTCAAGCCAGCTCTGAATGGCCGCGCCCAGCGCCAGGAACCGCGCCATGTGCGGATTGACGTTCGGCTGCCATGACTTCACGAGCTTGCGCACCTCGGCGTACTCGTCCACCAATGCGCGTTGCTCGTCGGTTAGTTCCGGAACGATCAAGCGATCCTCCTGTGATCTCGGCCGCGCCACTGCTGGTGGAAGTGTTTGCCCAACGAAGGCGCGGCGGCGAAGGCTTCGTACTCCGTCGGCTCGACGCCGGGGAACTCGTGGATTCGGCCGCCGCGGAATTCGATCCGCGCGGTTTTGCTCTCGGCGTCGTAACCGTGTTGCGCGATCGCGCTGGAATTCGGGGACGGAGTCAAGAGGGAAGGAATCATCCTTTCTTAAGAATGCGCGTCGATTTCAGAGAAAAAAATCCGTATTTAGTACGATATAAGACAGGTACTTTAGGTGCTCACCAAAATGCGGGGAGAGTGAGGCAATTTCGCGTGGACCCGCGCGCCCCGGTGGCTCTGACACAGCTCTCGGCGCGCGAGTGCGACGTGCTGATCGGCGTTTCGCAGGGCAGGCCAAACAAAGAGATCGCGGCTCAACTCGGCATCACCGAACACACCGTGAAAGCCCATGTAGGCCGCTTTCTGGAGCGCCTGGGCATGGGCAACCGCGTCGATCTGGCACGGTGGGCGATCCTCAATCCCGGCGTGCTCGCCGGCATCGCCGTGTCGAGCGTCTCCCACGCCGCCGGCTGCCCGTGCGATCACCCGTATTGCGCCACCATGCGGCAACTGCGCCAGGACGCCGCGTAAGTTCGCGTCCATCGTTCCGCGCGCTTTCCAGTGTGCAATTTTGACCAGTTTACAACTCTGCGAATCGGGGAGATAGACTAAGAAACTGGGTTTTGACGGTATGTTACCCGAGTTTGATCGAGATTGAAAGGGGTGCGGCGGTCGCTCCGAATGTGACCGCCGCGGCTGTTCTTCTCTCTATGTTTGGCTCCGATTATCGCCGATCGACGCGGGAGAAGGCAAGCACTCGCGAGGGGCTTGCGCGCGGCGCGTCGTCGCGGTACTCTGTCTTTGGCCGCTGGTGTTGCAACGCCATCGGCTGGTTTCAAGGATTGCGAGGGTCTGCCGTGGGCGCGTCCCAAACGCGCCGTGCTAACACGGCCGGCCCCCACTCTTTAGCACGGGTGGACATCTCAACGGAGACAGGCTCACAAACCGATGGCCGCGCAGGCATTCCCCCGCAAGGGGTTGCGCGAGCGCATGTAGACCGCCAGTGTCCGCAGGCTCCGGTGTCCCGTCTGTCTCGCGATGGCGAACTGGTCGAGGCCTCGCTCCATCCCTTCGCTCACGAATCCAGCCCTCAGCGAGTGGCATCCGTACCTCTTGGGATCGAGGCCAATGGCGGAAACGCTCGCCTGCACGATCTGGCAGATGCGATTGCCCCGCAGCCGTTCGAAAACGATCCGGCCGTGCAGGACGTGGCAGAACAGCGGGCCGGGTGCATCGCTGCGGTAGCCGAGCCAGCGCTCCAGTGCCCGCACGGGGCACGTTTCCGCGTGCTTGCCGTACGGCACGCTGACCACTCGCCCTTCGCCCTTGCGGTCCTGCTTTTCGTGGCGGATGGCGATGCGTACTCCCTGCGGCTCGAAGCTGAGGTCCTCGGCGAGAAGCCGCGAGAGGCTCGACCGGCGCAACGCGGTGGCGAATCCCAGCAGCAGCAGGGCGCCGTTGCGGGCGCGGATCGCCGTGCCGTTACCGATATCGGCCACGATGCGCCGCAGGTCCCGCACCGAAAGCGCGTCCTTGCGGATCGGCATTTCGCAGAGCGTGCGCCTGGCGCCGGCGAGCAGCTCGTGGAATTCCAGCCCGCAGGGGTTGGGGCAGGCCGCGCCCCGGTGAAAATGCTGAATCGCGCTCGCGTGGCGGCTTACGGTGGCGATCCTGCGGCCGCGGCCGATCAGGTCGACCACGTACAGCTCGACGGTATCGGGCGACGCCGGCAACGCCGTGCGCCCCGCCGCCGCGCACCAGGTGCGGAAGGTGCGCCAATCCGACTCGTAGCAGGAGACGGTGCGGCGCGCCAGTCCGGCGTGCCTAAAGCACTGCCGACGCGCCTCGATCTCGGCCAGCACGGGAGCGGAGAACTCCACGTGCGCGTGTCTGGGGGAAGTGGGCATTCCAATGAGGCTAACCGGCGACACGCAAGCCGAAGCCTCAATGGGTACTCAGGTGGGTACTACGGTATAAGCGGCCATTATCCCACCGTAAACGGGCCACCCGGCCTGTCAAGGACTGTGGTGGCGCAGGCTTCAGCCTGTGTCTGGAGTTTGCGCACTTCTCACAGGCTCAAGCCTGTGCCACCCCGCTATACCCCGGGCGGTCTTTTCTGGTGCCAGCCGGTGCGGGTCTGAAACTCGTTGCCGACGGCCAGCAGCGTGTTTTCCGAGAATGGCGCGCCCACCACTTGCAGGGCCAGGGGAAGGCCGCTGGCGAAGCCGCAGGGCAGAACCAGAGCGGGGAGTCCCGCCAGGTTGCCGGCCTGAACGATAGCGCTCATGCCGGGCTGTGGCGCCGCGGAGACGGCGGCGGTGCGGCCGGAGAGCGGCTGGTCGATCTTCGGGGCGGGAGCGGAGCGTCCGGGCGCGACGAGCGCATCCACCCGGCCGAACAAATGCCCGATTTCGGTCTGGATCAGGCGGCGCACACGCATGGCCTTCAGATAGTCTTTGGCGGATGTATCGAGGCTGGCTTTGAGGCCGGCAATCTGAGCCTGGTCGGCCAGTTGGTCGACCTGGCCGCTGGTAATGAGCGGCTCGAAGACGGCGCCCTGTTCGGCGGAAAGAATGGTGGAAAGGGTGGCACCGTAAGGAAACTCGGGCAGAGAGGTTTCCTGGAGTTGTGCGCCCGCGTCTTTCAGAACTTGAATGGCGGCGGCGAAAGCGTCGCGCGCGGCGGCGTCGGCGCGCTCGCTGAAATCGCCCGGGGAGTAACCGATGCGAAGTTCGCTGACCGGCCTGGCGTACTGGGGCGTGTAATAAAACGATTTGCCGGCCGAGCCGGGGTCCTTGCCGTCTTTGCCGGCGATGGCTTCCAGAATCAAGCCGCAATCCTCGGCGCTGCGGGCAAAAGGACCGAGTTTATCGAGGGTCCAGGAAAGCGCCATGGCGCCGTGGCGGCTCACCAGGCCGTAGGTGGGCCGGAGGGCGGTCACGCCGCAGAAAGAAGCGGGAGTGACGATGGAGCCGGAAGTTTCCGAGCCGAGAGCGAACGGCACCAATCCCGCCGCCACGGCTGCCGCCGAACCGCTGGAGGAACCGCCCGACCAGCGGCCGCGATCCCAGGGATTGAGGCCCGGGCCAAACAGCGAAGCGGAGGCGTAGCGGTATCCGCCGCCGCCGGCCAGTTCCACCATGGAAAGCTTGCCGGCCAGAATGGCGCCCACACCGGCCAGCTTGTCGATCACCGTGGCGTTGAAGTCGAAGACCTGGCCGGCGTAAGGTTTGGCGCCCCATGTGGTGGGTTGTCCGGCGTAGCTCAGCAGGTCCTTCACGGCGTAAGGAATGCCTTGCAGGGGGCCGCGCAGACGTCCGCGTTTGAGGTCGCCATCGACAGCCTTCGCCTGGCGGATGGCGTCCTTAACGAGGGGCAGCGCGAGCGCGTTGTAGCGCGGGCCGAGCTGTTCGAGGCGCAAAGCGAAGGCGCGGGCCAGTTCTACGGCGGAGAATTCCCGCGCCAACAGGCGCTGATTGAGCTGCTTGATGGTGGCGAAGAAAACGTCGTTGTCAGGCGCTGCCATAGCGCGTCAGACCTTGAACCAGAATGCCGGTTCGGTGGCCATGGGGAGCTTGACTTTAGCCAAGGCGTCGGCATTGTTGCGGATCCGTTCGCGCGCGATGCGCAACTCTTCGCCGGGGCCGGCCGGGGAATCGGCGGAAGGAGCGGGATTTTGGGCCCGCAGGGCGGAAGACAGGACGGCGGGAGCCAGGGCAGCCGCCCATTTCCGGCGGGTGAATTTCGCGCCGCGAGAGGAACCGGTCATTTGTGCTCCAGTGCCTCCATGGCGGCTTTGAGCATGGCCTGGCGGGGAGCCGTTTCGCCGGTCCACAACTCGAACTGGCGCACCGCCTGCTCCACGAACATCTCCACACCGGGTATCACCGCCTTACCCTGTTCGCGCGCATGCTTCAACAGAACCGTCTCCATAGGATTGTAGACCATGTCGAAAACCACTTCGCCGGGGATCGCGCCGTCAAAGAAACATTCGTCGACGTGCGGGAACATGCCGAGCGGCGTGGCATGTACCACCACATCGAATTTGCGGCCGTTCAACTGTTCGCGCAGCAATGGTTCGGCGGCACAGATCTTGGCCAGGGCCCGCACCCGGTCGGGGTTGCGTCCGGTGATGGCGAGCCTGGCCCCGGCATCGGACAGCGCAAAGGCCGCACCGCGCGCCGCGCCGCCGTTTCCCACCACCAGCACCGAGGACTTGGCCAGGCGCAGTACGCGCGCCAGGGGAAGCGTGATGCCCGCTACGTCGGTATTGGCGCCACGCCACTTGCCGGCCTTGCGCCATACCGTGTTCACCGCGCCGATGCGTTTGGCCAGCGGCTCGACCGCGTCCAGGTACCGGATGATCTTCTGCTTGTGCGGAATGGTGACGCTGAAACCGGCCACGGGGAGTTTGGACGCCAGCGAAAAGAAATCGCGCAGATAGGTGGGCGTGACCAGAAACGGGAGGTAGACGGCATCGATTCGGCGCGACTGAAAGGCGCGGTTCAGGACGGCGGGAGAAATGGAATGGCGGATGGGGTCGGCGATCACGCCGTAGATCTTGGCGCTCCGGGCGAGTTTCTCGACGTGATAGACGGAGCGTAACACGCGCGCGGTGGCTTGCCCGGGAGCCGTGCCTTCGATCGCCATGGGCGCGGCATACGTAAAACAGCCGCCGAACACGGGCGACAGCACGCGGGTGGGAAATCCCAGGTCGCCCATGGCCAGCACGACCAGTTTCTGCCGCGGGAGGCCGCGCGCCGCCGCCAGAACCCGAACGTTGTCGGAGGGTTTGCGCGCGGTGGTGACCAGCTTATACACGTCGGCGCGCACGCCGAGCACGCGGCCGGCCACGGTATCCATGGGCGGCGTGGCCTCGAAGTTGTGATACGACACCACCACCAGCGCGCTGCTGCGGAACTGCGACACGCGCTCCTCGCAAGCCTCCGCGGTTTCGATTTCCACGTCGATGGCCTGGGCGCCCGAACCGATCGCCTGCTCCAGAATGGCGAGCTGTTCCTCGATGCTGCCGTTGAATCTGCCATGATTCTGATGGCGGCGGCAGGTGGCGAGGATACAAGTATCCGGGAAGTCGCGCAGGAAGTCGGCGATGGCGGCCGCGCCCGCCGCCGGCGCATCCAGGAAGTCCAGACGGAACTCGAGGAAGGTCTCGCCGGCCTCAGCTTCGCGCCGGGCGTGGGCTAACAAGTTTGGAACATCGGGCAGACCCAGCGCAATGCAAATGCGCGGGAGCGTCCTGTTTGGCGGCATCGTACGTAGGGATCTCCAGAATATCATACCGGCGGCGGGCCGCCCGCCGGAATTTACCCGACCCCCCGGGCCGGGTGGGGTGGACGATCGCCTTTCGTCGTCTGTCAAGCGCCTGGAGGGAGCCATGGCAGGCCGCGAAGGCGATGGTTTGTCCACTTTGTTGTAAACTCTAACGCAGACGGAAGCTATGGCGTTCGATTCCTCACGTTACGGTGAAACCGTGGAGGCGCTGCTGATCCTCGATGGTAACGGCAACCGCCTGATGCCGCTGGCCGCGCCGTCGTGTTCGTCCGAAGAGGTCCGGCGGCGATTGCGGCAATGGAAGGCCGGCGAGGTGTTCGGCGGCGCGCGCGCTCCCGAGGCCGCTCTGGCCGGGCTCTTCCTGTATTTTTCCTGTTGGGAGGACGCCCACCGGGTCGCCCAGGACATCCACGGCGCGGAGGGCAGCTACTGGCACGCCATCGTGCACCGCCAGGAACCGGACGCCTCGAATTCCGGATACTGGTTCCGGCAGACCGGCCGGCACGCGATTTTTCCGGCCTTGCGCGCCGCGGCGGCCCGGATCGGCGTCGAGTTCGGCCCGGAGTGGGACCCGATCGCCTTCATCGGCTTCTGCGAAAAGGCGCGGAACCAAACCGGCTCGGCCATGGAGCGGCAGGCGCTCGAAGTTCAGCGCGCCGAGTGGCAACTGCTGTTCGATTACTGCGCTTCGACGCCCAGGTGACCGGCCAGAAACGGCAATCCCCGCTTGCCGTGGAAACTGTGCGGGCCATCGAAAACTTCCAGTCCCACCTGGTCTTCCGCGCCGAACACGGCGTACACTTTCTGAACCCGGGCGAAGCTCTCGCGCGCGGCCGCGGTGGGGAAAATGGGATCGCGCAGGCCGGATTCGGCAAACAGCGGGCGCGGCGCGATCAAGCCGGCCACGTCGTACATTTCCGCCCAATTCAAGATGCCCGGAACATAGTTATCGATGCAGTGCGACACCCGCATAATGCTTTCGCGGAACGTATTCAGGTAGCTCGAAACCAGGGCGGCGCGAATGCGCGAATCGAGCGCGGCGGCAAACAGCGTGCAAGTCCCCCCGCCCGAGCAGCCCAGACAGCCGATGCGGCTGCTATCGAGCTCCGGCCGGGTAGCGATCCAATCGATGGCGCGCATGGTGTCATAGACGCGCCAGCCGATCATGGTCTGCCCCAGCAGCAGCGCCGAGCCCGCTGCCGGCTGGCAGGCGGTGGCGGAGAGCCCGCTCGACCTGGTGACCGGGTCGCGCCGGCAACCGAAAGCCATGGGCTCGATGGCCACCGCCGCCATTCCGTGCTCGGCAATCTGCAAGGCGTAATCGTAGGCGTAGCCGACGCGCTCGGTGCCGTCGCGGCCATGGTCGTCAATCCCCACGATGTCGTCCACACCGCGGCCGTGACCGGGGATGGCGATCACCGCGGGATGGGGAGCGCGGCCGGCGGTGGGCGTCACCAGGTATCCCAGCACCTCCACTCCGGGACGGCTTTGGAAGATGAACTTCTCGCGCCGGTAGCCCGGGTATTCTTTCACTTCCAGGGTCTGCGCCTGAAGGGGCGTACGCTGGGAGGGGAAACCGCCCACAAGCTCGGCGATTTTCTCGCGCAGCTCTTTCTGCCAGGCTTCGGCCCGCGCGCGCGAGGTTGCCTGAAAAGTCATCCGCAAAGGCGCGGCATCGTGCAGGTTTTGGGTGTAAAGCACCGGGTCGAAGCTGGACGGATCGATTTTGTTTTCGAAGCCGTCGAGCGCGCCCGTATAGGGGGAAGTATCGGCGGCCGCCGCGGTTTCAACGGCCACGGCGCTGGCCATGGCGAGCTTACCAAGATCGCGTCGGGTCATGAGCCGATGATAACGCCGAAGGTGGGACGGACGATCGCATTTTGTCGTCTGTCGGGCGGGCGCGCGCTGGCGAGGCGCGGCAAGTCGCAAATCGAGCTTCGCCTTTTAGTCCCGTTGCTTATAGTTTGAAGTCGAGCGGTGGTTTGCAGAGGGCCCGCCGCGGAGCCCTCCTAAAGGCGGTTCTGAACGCTCCGTCAGACCCTCGATACGTTTTCGGCCTGCAGGCCCTTGGGCCCCTGCTTTACTTCGAACTCCACTTCCGAACCCTCATCCAGGCTGCGGTAGCCCGACGATTGAATCGCGGAAAAGTGGACAAAGACGTCGTCGCCGCCGGCTCGCTGAATGAAACCGTAGCCTTTGGCGGCGTTGAACCACTTCACGGTACCTTTTTCCCTCACTACAACTCTCCTCAATCCTGTTTGTCGTGCTCTGGGGAATTCTTCAGACCAGGAAAGCCGACTTTCTCGGGCTTGCCAAGACCTTTCGAAGCGCGGCAAAACATCCTAATTGCAACTGCGTAGGGTATTCTCTCAGAAGGCAAACCTATGGTCAAGCATCGGTCGGCGGCGCGGAGCGAATCGGATTGGCTGGATGCGGTCCGGCGGCGGGTGAAGCTGCCGCGCGGAAGCGAAACGATCGTGGGCATCGGCGACGACTGCGCCGTCTTCCGTCCGCGCGGCGCCGCCGAAGACCTGCTGTTCACCACCGATCTGCTGATCGAGAACGTACACTTTCGCCGCTCTACCCACACGGCCCGCGAGGTGGGCTGGAAGGCTCTGGCCCGGGGCTTGAGCGACATCGCCGCCATGGGCGGCACACCGCGCTTTGTCCTGCTGTCCCTGGCGGTGGCGCCCTGGTGCGACGCGCGCTGGTTGCGCGGCTTCTACGGCGGCTTGCTGGCGCTGGCTCGAACCGAGGGCGCGGTTCTGGCCGGCGGCGACCTGGGGCATGCCGCCAGATTGGCTGTCGATGTCGTAGTCTGCGGCGCGGTCGAGCGCGGCAAAGCGCTGCTCCGTTCCGGCGCGCGGGCCGGCGACCGGCTCTACGTTTCGGGCCGCCTGGGGGGTTCGGCGCTGGGCCTGGCCGGGCATGGCGGCGCTGCCCGGATGCGGCATCTGCGGCCCGAGCCCAGAATCGCGCTCGGCCAGTTCCTGCTCCGCCTGGGTGCGACCGCGGCCATGGATCTGAGCGACGGCCTCTCGCTCGACCTGCGCCGTTTGTGTTTGGAATCGAAGCTGGCCGCCGAAATCGCCGCTCCACCCTCGTTCCCGGGAGCCACTCCGGCACAGGCCCTCCACGGCGGCGAGGATTACGAACTGCTGTTCGCCGTGCCGCCCGCGACCGAAGTGCCGCGCGCCTGCCAGGGCGTGCCGCTGACCCAAATTGGTATCCTGCGCAAAGGACGCGCGGGCACGGTGCTGCTCGACGGTGCGCCCCTCGAGCCGCTGGGTTACGACCATTTCCGCGCCCGATGAAAAGGAGAACTTCGATGAGCCGCGATCTACCGAGCATTTCTCAGTGGAAGCCCCCCGTGGCGCACGCACTCCTGCGTGCCGTGTCGAGACTCGTCTCGACACGTTTTTGCAGTCGCGACACTGCGTCGAAGCGGAGTCCCGCCCCCGAGAGGCGTCGAGTAGAGACTCGACGCGGCACGCAAAAGTGCGTGCGCCACGGCCTGTTCCTCCCATTGGTTCTCGCCCTAGCCTCGCCCCCGCTGTGGCCCCAGGCGCCCGTCGATCTCGATAAGAAGCTCGACGAGAAAATTTCCTCGGCGCTCGCCAAAGCCGGCGCGCCGAGCGTCTCCGTGGCCGTCGTGAAAGACGGAAAACTCTTCTACGCCAAAGCCTTCGGCACCGCCGATCTGTCCGCCAAAAGGCCCGCCGATGTCAACACCCGCTATGCCGTGGGTTCGATCTCGAAACAATTCACCGCGGCGGCGCTGCTGCTGCTTCAAGAGCAGGGCAAGTTGTCGCTCGACGACCGCGTGGCCAAGTATTTTCCCGATCTGACGCGCGCCGGAGAAATCACCATCCGCCAACTCCTCTCGCATACTTCGGGCTATGAAGATTACGCCCCGCAGGACTACATCATTCCCGATTGGACGCGGCCCACCACCCCCCAGGCGGTGCTCGACCGTTGGGCCAGGAAGCCGCTCGACTTCGACCCCGGCACCCAGTGGCAGTACAGCAATACCAACTACGTGCTGGCCGGCAAGATCTGCGAGAAAGTGTCCGGCCAGCCGCTGGTGACCTTCCTGCGCGAGAAGATCTTTCAGCCGCTGGGGATGCAATCGGCGTCCGATTGGCCACCGGAGCAAACCGCCGATGCGCAGGCCTATACGCGCTACGCGGTGGGTCCGCCGCGGCCCGTCAAGCGCGAGGCCGAGGGCTGGTATTTTGCAGCCGGCGAACTGGCCATGACACCTTCGGACCTGGCCAAGTGGGATATCGCCTTCCTGGAAAAGAAAATCCTGTCGGATCGCTCCTACCGGGAATTCACCAGCGAAGTGAAGCTTGCCAACGGCGACTCCACCCACTACGCCCTGGGCTTGAGCCTGGGCGAAATCGCCGGCATTCCGGTGCTGCAGCATGGCGGCGAAGTATCCGGCTTCATTTCCTCCAATACCGTGTTGCCGACGCGCGCGGGCGCGGTCGTCGTGCTGTCCAACCAGGACGTGGTCAACATGGTGGCTCCGCTCGCGCGGCAGATTGCGACGCTGGTTTTCGTGCCCGGCGAAAAGGCCCCGTCCGCTACCGACACGCGCCGGGTTCAGGCCATTCTGGAGGGCTTGCGGAAAGGCCGCATCGACCGCGCCTTGTTCAGCGCCAACGCCAACACCTATTTCAGCCAGGTAGCCTTGCGCGACTGCAAGGCATCCTTGAGTCCGCTGGGCAAGCTGAAATCGGTGACGGCGATCTCCGAAAACCTGCGCGGAGGCATGACGCATCGTTCCTATCGCGCCCAATTCGCGCGCCAGGCGCTGATCCTGAATCTCTACCTGCTGGCCGATGGCAAATACGAGCAGTTCCTGATCGAGGAGCAGTTGTGAGCGATCTGCCCAACCCCCGAGGCGCGCCGGACCGGGGTTTCGCTGGACGCCATTCTGGCGCGCAAGCCTGCGCTAACATAGCATTTGGCTCAGTTATTGCCCCGCCTTCGGCACGATCTCGATTTTTTTCCTTCGCCCTCGCCCGAACACCCGGGTCTGTTCCTGCGCGACCCGTTTCGTTATTCCGATGCCATGCTGGTAGTGCCGCCGCTGCTGGTCGAGTGTTTGCGCTGCTTCGATGGACGCCAGACGGACTTGGACTTGCGCTCCGCTCTGGTGCGGCTCACCGGCGATCTGGATACCGGCCAGGTGGCGGATTACTTCCGCCAGAGCCTCAGCCAGGCTGGCTTTCTGGAAGATGAGACTTTTGCGAAAATGCGCGGCGAGAAGCGCCAGGCGTTCGCCGCGCGGGCGGTGCGCAAGCCGGCCCATGCCGGTACCGCTTACCCCGCCGATCCGGCGGCGCTGCGCCAAACCCTGGCCGGTTGGACCGAAGCCGGTAGCGCCGGCGGTCTTGCCGCCGGCGGCTCGTCCCGGGATGGCCATCTGGCTGCGATTGCCGCGCCCCACGTCAGTCCGGCGGGCGGTTGGCAGAGCTACCGCGCCGCCTATGGTTTGCTGCGGCCGGAACATCGCGATCGCACTTTCGTAATCCTGGCCACCTCTCACTACGGCGCGCCCCAAAGCTTCGGTCTCACCCGTAAGAACTTTCACACCCCGTTGGGCGAAGCGGTCACCGACACCGCTTCAGTCGACTGGCTGGCGAAGCGCGCCGCAAACTCTGTCGAGATGGAAGACTTCTGCCATTCGTTCGAACACACCATCGAATTGCAGCTTGTGTTCCTTCAGCACGCGCTGGGGGCGAACGTCCGCATCGTGCCCGTGCTGTGCGGCCCGTTCGCGCACAGCATTCTGGGAGGCGGGAAACCGGAAGATGACGACAAGGTGAAGGCCTTTTGCGATGCCTTGGGCGAATTGCAGGATCGCGAAGGCGATCGTCTCTTGTGGGTGCTGGGAGTCGACATGGCGCACATGGGCGCGCGTTATGCCGACCGGTTTCGGGCGCGCGCCGGCGAAGGCAAAATGCAGGAAGTCCGCCAGCGCGATGCCGAACGCATCGCCAGAATCAACGCCGCCGACGCGGCCGGATTCTGGGACCTGGTGCAGCAGAACCGCGACGACCTGAAGTGGTGCGGCTCGTCTCCCTTCTACGCGTTCCTGAAATCCGTCCCCGGCCTGCGCGGCGAGCTGCTCCACTACGAACAGTGGAACATCGACGAACAAAGCGTGGTGAGTTTCGCCGGCATGGCGTTTGGACGCTGATCTACTACTACCAGTCAATTTCTTTGACGCTCGTGGAGTAGGCCTTTGGCCTGCATCTTACAATTCCCAGGGATTCAGTACCGCAACCTGCGCGCCGGTAAAGTCCCTGGAATTGCGTGAAACGATCGTAAGATTGTGGTGAATCGCGGTCGCTGCCAGCAAGCCGTCGATGATAGGCAAAACGATCCCTTTGCGTTTCGCTTCGGCCGCGAGAAATCCCCAGCGGTCGGCGATGGCGGAGTCAACCGGCAAGATTCGGCCCGAGAAGCGCGCCCGCAGTTCCACGTCAATCCACGCTTCCAGGCGTGTCCTCGGTCTGCCTTGAGCCAACCCCGCCACACCTTTCCGGATCTCGCCCAGCGTCAGAACGCTCAAATGAAAAAGGGCCTCGTCCGTCGCCTCCATCCATTCCATTACGCGCGGCTCGGGTTTAGGGCGGACCAGCTCGGAGATGCAGTTCGTGTCGAGCAGGTAACCGCTCACAGATCGATGTCGCGACCCGTGTCTTTGTCGCGCTCCCAATCGAGATCCACGCCAACCAGCGGCGATTCCCGGAAGAACTGCACGATGCTCTTCGGCCGGCGCGGCCTCGCCGTTAACCGGTCGTACTGCTCGTTCGAGATCATCACCACGCCCTCTTTGCCTTGCCGGGTAATGCGCTGCGGTCCCTGGGTTCGAGCCAGGCGGAAGACTTCGCTGAACCGGGCCTTGGCGGTTTGAACCTGCCACGAATGTTCGTCCGCCTTTGGGCTGCGGGCGCCCGCGCGAGCCGTCCCCCGTTTCGATTTTCGGAGCGCCTTCGGCATGATCTTCCCCTGTCTGACCAGTCAGACCAGTCAGATATCAGCTTAGCACGCTGTTCGAGGTGGGGCATGCTTTAGCTTGCCCTTACGCCTTAATACGTCCCGTTGATGGCTGATACCATAGTGATCCGATGTTGGAACTGGCCCCCAGCGATCCGATCATCAAGGCATACCAGAAGGATCTCCAACACCTGAAAGACCAGCTCGTAGTCCACGAACTGGGCCTGAAGGGGCCGTTCCAGAACCTCCTCGACAAAGCTGCGAAGCGGCGCGGCTGGACCCTGGTGCCCGAACTCTCCACCTACTCCGGTGGAAAACGGGTGGTGCCCGACGGCACCGTGCGCGACGAGTTCCGGTTGGCGCGTGGGTGGTGGGAAGCCAAGGACACCTCGGACCACCTCGCCGCCGAGATCCAGAAGAAGCTCAAGGCCGGGTACCCCGCGCGCAACACCATCTTTGAGGACACGCGCGTAGCGGTCCTCTACCAGGACCGCGGCGAGGCGGGCGAATTCGCCCTCGCGGAGGCGGTCAAAGTCGCGGACCTTCTGAACCGCTTCCTGTCGCACGACGAGTCGCACGAGCGCGAGTTCGAGCGCGCCATGAACGAGTTCAAGAGCCGCATCCCGGACCTGGCCCAGTCGCTGAGCGAACACATCGCCGAGGCGCACAAGAAGAACCGCAAATTCCGCGAGGCCTTTGCAACTTTCGTCACGCTTTGCCGCGCCTCCCTCAATCCCGACCTTTCGGACGGAAACGTGGATGAGATGCTGATCCAGCATCTTTTGACCGAGCGGCTGATGCGGAACCTGTTCCAGAACCCCGAGTTCACCAAGCGCAACGTAATCGCCGCCCAGGTCGAGAACGTGATCGATGCGCTCGCCTCCGGCAGCTTTTCGTCGGCGGAATTCCTGAAGAAGCTCGACCCCTACTACAACGCCATCGAGCGGCAGGGCGCAAATCTTAGCCACTTCACCGAGAAGCAGGATTTTCTCAACTCCGTCTACGAGCAATTCTTCCAGCGTTTCTCGCCGAGTGTCGCGGACACGCACGGCATTGTGTACACGCCGCGCGAGATCGTCGACTACATGTGCAGCTCCGTGGAGCAGGCGCTAAAGGAGGAATTCGGGTACACGCTGGCCTCGCCGGAAGTCATGATTCTCGACCCGTGCACGGGGACCGGAAATTTTCTGGTGAACCTGATCGAGCGCATGCCTGGGCGGGCGCTGGCGGAAGCGTACCAGAAGCGGCTGTTTGCGAATGAGGTGATGCTGCTGCCCTACTACGTAGCCAGCCTGAACATCGAGCACGCCTACTACGAGCGGATGAACGAATATGAGCCCTTTCCCGGCCTGTGCTTCGTCGACACGCTGGACATGGCGGAGTCGCAACAGATCGGGCTCTTCACCGCCGCCAACACCGAACGCGTGGAGCGGGAAAAGGAAGCGGCCATCACCGTGATTATCGGCAACCCGCCCTACAACGTGGGGCAAAAAAGCGAGAACGACAATAACAAGAACCGGAAACATGACGAGGTCGACCGTCGCGTCGAGCGCACGTACGCCGCCGACTCAAGCGCCACGCTGAAGAACAAGCTCTCGGACATGTACGTCAGATTTTTTCGCTGGGCCTCCGACCGCCTCGGGGACAGGGATGGATTGGTCTGTTTCATCTCGAACAACAGCTTCACCTTCAGGTCCTCTTTCGACGGAATGCGCGATCACCTACTGCGCGACTTCCAACGGATCGACCACATCGACCTTCACGGCGACGTGCGGGAAAATCCGAAGCTCAGCGGGACAACGCATAATGTGTTCGGGATTCAAGTGGGCGTAGGCATTACGCTGGCAGTCAAAAGGAAAGGGGCCAAGCAACGCCTCCGGTACCATCGCGTGCCGGAAACGTGGCGCAAAGGCCAGAAGCTTGAGTTCCTCTCGGTCGGCGAGGTCGCTTGGCAGGAATTTGAGCCAGACGACGAGCATAACTGGATTTCCACCAAGCACGGCGACGAGTTCGCCGCGCGGCCCTCCATCTCTGACATGTTTGAGCTCCAAACCCTGGGCGTAAGCACGAATCGTGACGCCGCTGTCTACGATTGGAGCCGCGATGCGCTTTCCAATCGGATGCAGTCGTTCACAGACGAATACAACACACAGGCCCACCGCCATAAGGCCCGTCCGGACGCTGACTGGCCCAACCATCTCAAATGGAGCGAGGGCCTTAAGCTGAACGTCAAGCGCGGCAATCTGGCGGCGTTTGAAGACGCCAAGATCCGCCCTGCGCTGTATCGCCCGTTCACGAAGCGGTGGCTGTTCTTTGATCGAATCGCCATCGACCGCGTGCTTCAGTGGCCCGGCCTGTCCGGTAAGGCCATCGCCGTATCGGAGTCTACCTCCCAGAAGCCGTTCATGACACTGATGACCGACGTGGTTCCAGACCTGCACGTAGTCGGCGCGGGAGCAAGCTGCCAGTGCTTCCCTCTCTCCCACCTCAAGGACTCCGCCGTCGCCCAACTCCGCCAGCGCTACTCCGACGACTCCATTACCAAGGAAGACGTCTTTCATTATCTCTACGCCCTGCTGCACCACCCCGAATACCGCGAGCGCTACGCGGCGAATCTCAAGCGTGAACTGCCGCGCATTCCCTTCGCTCCCGATTTCGCCGCTTTCGCCCAAGCCGGGAAGGAGCTGGCGCACCTGCATGTGGAATACGAATCGCTCGATCCCTGGCCGCTGGAATTCGTCGAGAACAAAGACGTCCCGTACTCCGAGCGCGTCGCCAAGATGAAGCTGAGCGCGGATCGGCAGTCGCTCAAGGTGAACGAGTCGATCACCCTCACCGGCATTCCGGCGGAAGCCTTCGAGTACCGTCTCGGGTCGCGCTCGGCACTGGAATGGGTCGTTGACCAATACCAGGTGAAAGGCGAGTCCGACCCGAACCGCGAGGACGATCCCGGCTACATCGTGCGACTGGCCGGGCAGGTGATACGGGTCAGCGTCGAAACGTTGCGAATCGTAAGAGCCCTCCCGAACTACCGCTAGCGCTGGCCAACCGTTATCAGTCCAAAGCCACTCAGCCCCCAATTTCGAACCCCGGCACACACGGTGGGGCGGACCCCCGGTCTGCAGCCGGCCCCCTGGCCGGCTTGCCGGAGATGGTGAGCGCTTGATTCTCCGGGAGAACAGCGGGTCCACCGCCCTACCATTTATGTAGAGTCCCGGCTGCCCCGCTTGCCCCAATCGTGCCCATCCAATATGGTATGCTTTGGATGATGGATTTCACGCCGCAGCTTCGGCATGACTCCGATATCCCTCTCTACCGGCAGATTTTTGTGCAAATTGCAGCAAGAATCCGCTCCGGTGAGCTGCCCACCGGAGAACGCCTCCCAGCCACTCGCGAATTGGCTGGCTTGCTTGGCCTGAACCGCACCACGATTTCCGCAGCTTACGAAATGCTCGAAACCGAGGGCCTGATCAGCGGCCATGTCGGCCGCGGCAGCTTCGTCACCGGCGCCGCGGCGCGTCCCTCCGTCGCTGGCGTCAATTGGAGCAGCCGCCCCGAACCCGGCACGACCGGCCACGGTGCGGCAGCCAGCCGCGACACCTTGCCCCGCCAGACCATCAGCTTTGCCACCTCCCGTCCGTCTCGCGACCTGTTTCCCCTGGACGAATTTCGCGCCACCTGCGCTGCCGTGCTGGAGCATGCCGACCTGGCCGACATTTTGCAGCTCGGTTCGCCCGGCGGCTATGAACCGCTGCGGCGTTATCTTCTTGAAGACGCCCGCCGCCAGGGGTTGGCCGGACCGAACGACGACGTGCTCATCACTAACGGTTGCCAGCAGGCGCTCGACCTGATCGGCCGTGTCCTTCTCTCGCCCGGCGATACGGTAGCCGTCGAGGATCCCATCTACCCCGGTTTGAAGAATTTGCTGGCCGGCTTGGGCGCGCAACTGGCCGGAGTTCCGGTGTCCGCCGAAGGGCTGGAAGTGCCGGCGCTGGCCCGCATCCTTCAGCGCGAGCGCCCTCGCCTGTTGGTGGTGACGCCCAATTTTCAGAATCCCACCGGGGCTACCCTGCCGCTGGCGGCGCGTCACGCCCTGCTCGATGCCGCTCGCGCGGCCCGCGTCCCGGTGGTCGAAAACGATCCCTACGTCGACCTGCGCTACGAGGGCCAGGCCATCCCGCCCCTGAAGCAGCTCGATCGCGGCGACGGCACCGTGTTGCTCCGCAGCTTTTCTAAAATCAGCTTTCCCGGTCTGCGTGTCGGCTGGGTGGTCGGTCCCAAGCCGCTCCTCGACCGCCTGCGCCAGGCCAAAGAGACTGCCGACCTGCATAGCGACCAGCTCTCTCAAGCCGTGCTGCTGGAGTTCGCCGAATCCGGCCGCCTGGCGGCGCACCTTGCCCGTATGCTCGAAGCCGGCCGCGATCGCCTGCGCGCCACTCTGGCTGCCTGCCGCGACCTGTTGCCGCCCGGCGCGCGCTGGACTACCCCCGAAGGCGGCATGAATCTCTGGCTGCGCCTGCCCGAGCCTCTGGATGCCGCGGCCCTCCTCGGCCGCGCCCAAAAGGAAGGCGTCAGTTTCCTGCCGGCGCGTTACTTCGCCGTGTCGCGTCACGACCCCGGCGGCCTCCGCCTGAGTTTCGCCGGCCTGTCGCCGGCGGAAATCCGCGAGGGACTGTCGATTCTCGGCCGCATCGTTTCCGCCGAGCTGGCCGGCGCCGTCCGCGACGACGAGCCCGCCCCGGCCATGGTCTAAAGTTCGAAACCGTTTTTATTGGGAGGTATACGACGAAATGTTTCAGTTCTCCAGTGAGCAGTTCCGGCTAAAGGTCGGATTGGCCGAGATGCTCAAGGGCGGCGTCATCATGGACGTCACCAACGCCGATCAGGCCAAGATCGC
The DNA here is from genome assembly GCA_052148435.1 of Bryobacteraceae bacterium. Lineage (GTDB taxonomy): Bacteria > Acidobacteriota > Terriglobia > Bryobacterales > Bryobacteraceae > JBEKYD01. The sequence goes on along the minus strand of JBKQIF010000055.1, from coordinate 32,368 downwards.
CGAAGATGCGGGCGCCAGCGCCGTCATGGCTCTGGAGCGCGTCCCCGCCGACATCCGTAAAGAAGGCGGCGTCGCCCGCATGGCCAACATCGCCATCATCGAAAAAATCATGAGCACCGTCACCATCCCGGTGATGGCCAAGGCGCGCATCGGCCACTTCGTCGAAGCGCGCATTCTGGAATCGCTCGGCGTCGATTACATCGATGAGAGCGAAGTGCTCACCCCCGCCGACGAAGAGAACCATATAAATAAGACGCCGTTCAAGGTGCCGTTCGTCTGCGGCGCCCGCAACCTCGGCGAAGCGCTCCGCCGTATTGCCGAAGGCGCCGCCATGATCCGCACCAAGGGCGAGGCCGGCTCCGGCAACATTGTCGAAGCGGTGCGCCACATCCGCACCATCGTTAAGCAAATGAAGCAGCTCACCGTGCTCGGTAAAGAAGAGCTGGTGCACCAGTCCAAGGAGCTCGGGGCGCCCCTGGAGCTGGTCGAATGGGTGGCCGAACATGGCCAGCTCCCGGTACCGAATTTTTCGGCGGGCGGCATTGCCACTCCGGCCGATGCGGCCCTGGTGATGCAGCTCGGCGCCGAAGCCGTTTTCGTCGGTTCCGGCATCTTCAAATCCTCCGATCCGGCGGCCCGCGCCACCGCCATCGTGCAGGCTGCCAAGAACTACCTCGACCCCGAAAAACTGCTCGCCGCCAGCCGCGCCCTGGGTGACGCCATGCCCGGCCTGGACATCTCCAAACTGCCCGAATCGGAGCTGATGCAGACCCGGGGCTGGTAATGAAGCAGGTCGGCGTCCTGGCGCTGCAGGGCGATTTCGCGGCGCACGGCGCGGCTATCGTTCGCGCCGGCGCCCGCGCCGTCTTTGTGCGCAGCCGGGAACAATTCGGCCGGATCGACGGCCTGGTGATTCCCGGCGGTGAGAGCACCACCATGCTCAAGCTTCTTCGCTACGATAATCTTATGGAGCCCCTAGCCGCGTTTGGACGGGAGAAGCCCGTTTTCGGCACGTGCGCCGGGGCCATCCTGATTGCCAGCGACGTCTCCCATCCCGCGCAGGAGTCGCTGGGGCTGATGGATATCGGAGTGGAACGGAACGCCTACGGGCGGCAGATCGACAGCCGCGTGGTGGAAATCGAGGTCGAGCCGGAATTCGAATCCCGCACCGCCCCCGGCAAGCTGGAAGCCGTTTTCATCCGCGCTCCCATCATCCGCCGGCTCGGCCCTTCCGTTCGAGTTCTGGCGGAATACCACGGCGACCCGGTGCTGGTCGAGCAGGGCCGCCACCTGGCCGCCACCTTCCATCCCGAATTGAGCGCCGATCCCCGCGTGCACGCCCTTTTCCTGGAGAAACTGTGAGCGGCCGCGACAAAAAACGCGTTCTGTTTGTGTGCATCGGCAACGCCTGCCGCAGCCAAATGGCCGAGGGGTTCGCCCGCCACTATGGGTCCGACGTCCTGATTGCGGCCAGCGCCGGTCTCGCACCGGCCACTCGCGTGGCCTCCGATACCATCCGCGCCATGCGCGAAAAGAACATCGACTTGAGCGAACATTTTCCCAAGACCCTGCGCCAGCTCGCCCGCGTACAATTCGATGCCGTCGTCAACATCAGCGGCGTGCCCTTGCGCCAAGACCTGAAGGCGCCCGTCGAAGAATGGGAAGTGCCCGACCCCGTCGCCATGGATTACGACAAGCACTGCCAGGTGCGCGACGAAATCGAACAACGCGTCATGAAGCTGCTCCTCGATCTCCGCCGCGAGCACCCCCAACCCCGCTCCCGCTTCCGTGGCCAGGGTAGCGGCCAGCTCCCGGTGTAATTGGGGGGATCGTGTCATCCTGGATAACCGTGTAAAAGGTGCATTCCAAAGAAGTGTAAAAGGTTCTCGGAACCACCCGCAAGACTCTTGTTCAGAGCACCCCAGGTTGGCCGATCAATTGCACTGTTTCTTTCTTCACAAATTAGAGAGTTTGTAAAAATTAACACAATTTCGCCCCGAATAGTTATCTTGCCTTCCTAACTAATACTGTCTTTTTTCAGGGCAGACATTTGCTGCAAGGGCGAACTAGGATATAAATGCGCCTTTTTTAGGGCCGGCTTTCATAGAGTTTACGCTTTCTCGCAGGTTTCAATTCCGACCGAAAGGCGACATTGGGCAAATGCCTTTTTTGGAGAAATCTACCGGTGAGATCTATTATCAGCTCTTTTGCTTCAACGGGGTTCTCCCCGGTGGTTCTATGTCCTGTTGCAACCGAAGTTCCTCCTGTTTTCAAGCACATAGAACGGAACGGCGCCCTGCGCTCCAACTTGCTTGCGGAGATGCAACGCTTTCGCGGCTCCGTTTATCTTGAGGACCATGCCATTCTGCCCGACGAATTGACGGCTGATGGCCGCCACAGACTCGTGATCGACGAATACAGTTGGCACGTGCTTACATTGAATAAGGCCGGTGCCATAGTGGCTTGTTTACGCTTTTTTCCGGAAGGAAACTGCACCAGATTCGACGAGCTCTGGCTCCGCCATTCCGCCCTGACGAGTTCCGCGGTTTGGGGCCCCGTATTACGTCAGGCAGTGGAGCGTGAAATGACCCGGGCCGAACGGGAGCGAATCGGTTTTGGGGAAGTCGGAGGCTGGGCAGTCTCGCCGGAGCGCCGTTTGACTGCCGAACCCTTGCGAACCATCTTGAGTACCTACGGACTCCTGCAATTGCTGGGAGGGTGCTCCGGACTCGCCACCGCCACCCGCAGGCATGATTCGGCGCCCATACTCCGCCGCCTCGGTCTCTCCGCATTACAGGCGGATGGAGAAGAACTGCCTCCTTATTACGATCCGCAGTATCGATGTGAAATGGAAATTCTGCGCTTCGATTCCCGCTATCCCAATCCCAAGTACCGGGCTTGGATCGGCGAACTCGGTACCTGCCTGTCTCAGGCTCCAGTGATATCGAGCCCCTTGCCGGACCACGCCCGTCGCTCGCCGCGGCCGCTTCCATGGCGCTCGCCGGCGCTGCCTGTCCCCGTCCCCGTCCCTGCCGGAGCTTTCTAGGAGGCCGCACCGCCTTATGACGAGATCGACCGACTTACTTTTCGATTCCGCTCTGACGGAATGGGCCGCGGCCGTTGGCCCGGATCACGTCGTCACCGCCCCGGCCGCGCTCAGCGAAACCGAAACCACCACCTTTCAGACCTGGAGCCGCGTCCCCGCCATCGTTCGTCCCGCCAATACTTCCGAAGTGCGGCAGTGTCTTCGCGTGGCCAATCGCTTTGGGATTCCGGTCTATCCCATTAGTTCCGGCAAGAATTGGGGATACGGGTCCCGTGTCCCGGTTACGGGTGGCTCGGTCGTGCTCGACTTGGGCCGCATGAACCGGATCCTCGATTTCGACGAGAAACTGGCCTACGTCACCCTGGAGCCGGGGGTCACGCAAGAACAATTGTATGCATTCCTGCAGCAGCAGGGGTCGCGGCTCTGGATGGATGCAACCGGTGCCAGCCCCCAGTCCAGCCTCGTCGGAAACGCCGTCGAGCGGGGCTTCGGCCACACGCCCTATGGCGACCATTTCGCCCATACCTGCGGCCTGGAGGTCGTGCTCCCTACCGGAGAAACCATCGAAACCGGATTCTCCCGCTTTGCCGGTTCGCATGCCGCGCCGGTCTACCGCTGGGGCGTCGGACCGGTGCTCGACGGCCTGTTCTCGCAGTCCAATTTTGGCGTGGTTACCCGCATGACCATGTGGCTCATGCCCGCGCCCGAATACTTCCAGGCATACTACTTCCGCTGCGAAAATGCCGCGGCATTGGGCCCCCTGATCGATGCCCTGCGCCCCCTGCGTCTGGACGGCACCATTCGCAGCGCCTCGCATATCGCCAACGACTACAAGGTGGTCTCCGCGCTGCGGCAATACCCTTGGGATGAGGCGGACCAGCAAACCCCTCTGCGCGGTCCCCTGATGGCGAAACTGCGCGACGAGTTGAAGATTGGCATCTGGAACGGATCGGGCGCTCTTTATGGCACCAAGGCGCAGGTGAAGGAAGCTCGCCGCTTGTTGCGCCGGGCGCTGGCGGGAAAAGCCAGCCGCTTGCAGTTCCTCGACGACCGTACCCTGCGCCTGGCTTCGATGTTCGCGAAACCGTATCAGTTCTTCACCGGCTGGAACCTGACGCGCATGCTGGCCGTGCTGAAGCCGGTGTACGGGCTGATGCGCGGTATCCCCACCGACCATCCCCTGGCAAGCACCTACTGGCGTAAACGTACGCCCCCTCCCGCGCACATGGACCCGGACCGCGACGGCTGCGGCCTCTACTGGTGCAGCCCCGTGGCCCCGGCCGATGGCAATCACGCCGAGCGGCTCACCGCGCTAGCCGGCGAATTGATCCTGGAGCAAGGCTTCGAGCCCGCCATCTCGCTGACCCAGATCACGGACCGCACCCTCGCCTGCATCATTTCCCTGGCCTACGACCGCGACGTGCCTGGTGAGGACGAACGCGCCTCCACCTGCTATCACGCCTTGCTCCGTACCCTGGCGGCGAACGGTTACCACTCCTACCGGCTTAGCATCGCTTCCATGTATGCCATGCACGGTTCCGATTCCTATACCGCCCTTCTCCAGCGCCTCAAGCAATCTTTCGACCCTAACGACGTACTTTCTCCAGGCCGGTACGTCGGAGCTCGGGCAAGGGGAGAGGGTGTGTTTTTGCCGGAATGTGAGACGGAATACACTGCGAAGTTGGTTTGAGCGGGATGTGTCCTTTCTCGCACCAAACAACCCAGTACTAAACCAGATTTTCCCTATGGTTGGCACTAGACTTTAGTTAATTCCAGTGGCACAATAATTGAGTACCGGTCCATCAGGACGGTTCAGGAGGAGACAGAAACTCAATGCGATTAGCAATAGCAGCGGTAGCCACGTTGTGTGTAGGTGCCGCCATGGCAACGCCGCTCACGGGAACTTTCAACATGTCTGGCGTCGTCACCGCGACCGCGACGGGCATAAATTTTTACAGCGACCAGTTGGGTAGTGCTGCGAACGAATTCACGATTACAGGGGGAACGGGTTCGTTTACCGGACTCTCCGGGTCAGAGAGCATCCAAAGCATTGCGAATGAAACGGTGAACACCGTATTCGCCCCAGCGGCCTTCATATCGATTACCGGCATACCCACCACGTTGAACATCGACGAGGTCTATGGTGGCACGAGCTCAAATACGACCTTAGCCACATGCAGCGCGGCGACCGGGCCCGGGTCCACATGCACGCCTGACTATTTGGCGCCGGTGCTGGGGTCGCCCTTTACTTTCTCCGAAGGCTCCGGCGGTCAATCTTCGGTGGAATGGGCTGTCACCGGCGTTACCAGCGACGGCCTCAGCACCTGGAATGCGATTTTCACCGCGCAGTTTGGCGCGCCGTTCCAAACCGAGCTGGGGTTGTTTCAATCGTCTGGAAGCCTCACCAATTCGTACTCGGCCACCGCCACCGTTACGGTGACGCCGAACACACCGGAACCCGGCACTCTGTTTTTCGTCTCCGGCGGAATCTGCCTGCTCTTCGGCTGCTTCCGGCTCCGCCGCCGCAGCATCGCTTAGCCGCTTAGCGGCCGTTCAGCTTCAGCGGGGCGGGACCATCCGAAACGGAAGCTCCTGCCCCGTTATTAGATTCTTATTTCTACAGCTTGTTCGTGTGTCCGCTATTTACTGCCCGTCCGTGCCGGAACCATTGAATCTATTCTGGAATCCGGATCGCCCCCTTATGGCCTTCGTATGCTCTTCCGGTGTCAACCGCACAGTTGAGCGGCCGGCCACTCGACCCCGGTGGCACAGGCTTTGGCCTGTGGGATCTGAAAGCCTCCGCCACAGCTAAATTCCGTAAAACCTCGCCGCAGCGCCGCCCAGCAGCCACTCGCGCGTTTCCATGGACTGCGCGCCGATGGCCTGCGTGAAGGCGGCCAGGGCTTCTTTCCAGACGTTATCCGGCAAGGTGCGCGGCCAATCGCTGCCGAACATCACCCGCTCCCGGCCGAATACCGCCAGCGCGTGCTGCACCCAGGGGCGAAAGCGGGCCGCGTTCCACGGTTTCGGTCCGTGCGTGATCAGGCCGCTCGCCTTCGAAGTAAATCGCGGGTTGCGCGCGGCCTCTTCCATGGCGCGCTCCCAATCCGCGCACTCCTCCGGCAGGCCCAGGTGGACGATCGCCACGCGCAGAGACGGCACCCGGCGTCCCACCTCGATTGCCAGGGATAGATCTTCCAACTCCACCGGCAGCCCCCACCGGGCGATCTGCTCGAAGACGCTCACCGGCCAGGACGGCAGCCCCACCACCCCGCGCAGTTTGGGATGCGCGCGCCAGGCCCGAATCTCTTCGGGCTCGCCCCGCGCGACCACCCCGCGTATGAAGTCGAAGCGCGTCGAGATTTCGAGCAGTTGCGCCCCATCCTGCGCACTCGCGGCAACCGCGATCGAGCCGTCGAAGCGGTTGCGCTTCAGGATCGGCTCAAAATGCTCCGGAAGATGTTCGGGGGTGAAGTGCTGATGAGCGTCCAGCCGCAATCAGAAAGTGAAAGCCAGACCGCCGCGGAAACTGCGCGGGCTGTCTACCAGCAACACCTGCTGCCCTCCGCTCATCATGAGGGGCAGATAGCCTTGCGCCAGCAGATTGCGCAAATCGGCGACGGCCTCGACGCGTCCATGGAAGCCGGGCAGCGGCTGGCGAATTTCCACGTTAAAGCCCGGCAGGGTGCGGATCGCCAGCATGCTATACAGGTTGCCGGCCATCACCCAGCGTTGATCGCCGCTCCATTGATAGCTGGCGATCAGGCGCGTACCGATCCTGGGCAGGATCGCCGCCACCCGCGCCGTGGCGGCATGGCGCCGCCCGCTGCGAATCATGGAGCGGAGCTCATCCGGATCGTTGCTATCGATCCCACGATTGACTGCGGTCAGCCCGCCATCGGAGCCATAAATCGCCGTGGCGCTCAAATGGCTGCCCAGATCCTGGGTGGCGGCCAGGTCATAACCGCTAATGGCAAAGTTGCCGGCGTTGAGTACCGAGTTGTTGGAGAACAACTCCGGCAGCACGTCGGCCGAGCCGCTGAACGCGCCCGACGGATCCACCATGGTGATGGCGGCGTCGCTCACTACCTGGCGATACGCCGAAGCGCGAATCCGGCGCGATCCCATGCGCCGTTGGTAGGCGATCTCGTACTCTTGGCCTCGCTGCACCCTGGCATGGCCGTTCACCTCCGAAAGGCGCGGGAACATGGACAGCGAATCCAGATCGCGTTCCAGGTCGGCCGATCCGATGGATGCCGTGTCCGCCTCGCCCCCGCGCTCGTCGAGGCCCGGTGCGGCGTTGCCGGAGCTAAAGGCCACCGCGAAATTGGAGTTGCGGTCGATGGCGTAGCGGATTTGCACGAACGGGCTGTAATAGGTCGCGTTGCCGAGGAAGGAAATAGAATCCACGCCGCTGCCGTAGGCCAGCGTTACCGCATCGGCGATGGTCACGCTGTCGTGAATTTGACCGGAAACCGTTCGCAACATCGGCACCGACGATTCCGGAACGGCGGTGGTGCGGCCCGGTATGTACAACTGCCGCAGCGTCAGCGTCACTTCCGGCTGCCCGCCGCCCAGCTCGCGGCTGTAGCTGGCCCGCAGCGCAGTCGCCGGAATGCCGGTCTGCGAGCCGTATCCGAGGTTGCCGCTGACCTGAATGGAACTGGTCTCGCTCAATATGGTGGAAAGCGCGAACGCGGTGCCCAGGTCGGCCTGGTCGCCCACTCCGGCCAGCAGGCCGCTGTCACCCGCGGAGAGGCGAACCACCCCACGCGTTTCCGACACCACTTCACCCGTGGAACGGGTCGATTGAGAGGGCGCGGGACTGTCGGTGAATCGCGTGATGGGACGGGCATCGGAAGCCGTCCGCAGCACCCACTTCCAGTCCTCGCTCATCACGTTCCCGTTTTCGAGCGGTGGAACGGCCAGTTGAATCGAACTGAATACCGTGCTCAAGCTGACGTTGAGCAGGCTGCGCATACCCGGCTGGACCAGTAGATTGCGGCGCACGGCGGGGTCGAAACTGGCCAGCGTGACGCGAACCGAATACAGCGCCGGCGCCAGACCGGTCAGCTCAAAGCGCCCATGTTCGTCGGTTCGCACCCGTCCGATGGAGCGCTCCTGCGGATTCAGAAGGGTGACGCTGGCGCCCATCCGCGGCACGCCGTCCAGATCCCGTACCACGCCCGCGATGGCGCCCGAAAAATGGATCGGGCCGCCCGCGCGGGAAACCGGGCCGAACGACGCACAAACTAACCCTGCCAGCAGAATCGTAACCGATTTGTGCGACATCGAATTCAGCACAATCTCAACTTCAAAACCCGTGGCAGCCGGCCAGCTCAGCCCTCCTTAGTTTACAGTAAACTGGGCGGACGGTGTGAGCACCTGGTTGCGGTTCTTGTCGGTGATCCGCAACCGCAACGTGTATTGCCCCGGCTGCAGAGTGGCTAGTGGCAGAAGCTTCTCGATGGTCATTTGCTGCGAGGAAGCGTCCTGCACCTGGGAAAAATCCTCGCTGAAGTCGAACAGCTTTTCGTTGGACCCGGAGCGAACCAGTTCATATTGCACCTGGCCGGCCGGCTTGTGAGTGTTCTGATCCTGGCCCAGGTTGTAAACCTTCAGGTAGATTCCCATCTTCTCATCGTGCTTGAAGGTGTCGTCCATGCGCGGGCGCACCTTGGTATCGCCGATGACGAACATGCCGTTGCCGATGTCCTTCATGGGCACCCGCGACATCAAATCCGCCAAAATGATGCTGCTGGTGCTGGCCTTGTCCGGATCCAGGCGCGGCACCGTGATGGCGGTTTCGTAATTGGCCACGTTGCCCGCCGTCGTGTCTTTGGCGACGATGTTTAGACGGTACGTTCCCGGGATTAAGGGAAGCGTTTTCTGGTAGATACGTTTCTGTAGCGCGTATTGGTCGAGGAATTCCTTGGGGCTGTCGACGGTGAGCGTCTCTTCGAATGTGGAAACGACGCGCCGCGTCAAGGTGCTGATCCGGCCGTAGATGTTGACGGTCGCGCGCTGCATTCCTTCCTTGGAGATGAATTGCAGATCCTTATTACTGAACTGCACCGTCACGTGGGTCATCACCGTGGCGTCGGTGACCGGGAAATAATCCAGGCGTACCTTCATCGGTAGGACATTGTAGGAAATCTTCGAGGTGATCTCGGCTTCCAGATCCTTGAATTTCACTTGCGGCGCTCCCTGGAGCTTGGCGAAGGTTTCGAGGCGAGTGAACTCGTTCATGCTCTCCGGCGTGCCGCCGAATGCCTGGCCCAGGTGGGTGCCGTCGGTGTTGTTGAATCGCGCCGTTTTGTCCGAAAGCCCCAACTGCTCCATCATGGTCAAACCGGCTCCGGGAACGTACAGCAGGGCGTCCTTTTCCGACGGGTCCATGGTCATGTGGAACTCGCCCGACATGGTCGGGTCGACGAACTCGATGATGATGTTGCTGCCGACGCCTTCAATATAGCGATAGCGCCATTGCTGGAAGGGGTAGGTGGAAGTCTCGCCGCCACCCTCTTCCGGAGGCCGCTCGTAGAATCCGCCCGAGGAATGGTCCTCGATTTCGTCCGGCGGCCCGTAAGTAATATAGATGCGCCCTCGGTCGGTCTTCCAGCCCGGAATTCCCGATGCGTAGTTGTCGTTGGCGTACGCAATGCGGCGGTAGTGCTCTTCCTTGAACTCGTTTTCTATCGTATCCGGCGTGGGGTCGCGCCGCAGCCAGAAATTCTCGATGAACTGCTCGCGCTGGTCGTCGGATTGCAGTTGCTTGAACGCCGCCCGTTCCTCGTCGGTGATGATGTAGGCCACGTCTTCGTTCAGCCACTTACGGTAAGGCGTCTCCAATTCGCCTTTCAGCCTTTCGGCCCGTTTTTTCTTCTCGCGCTCTGAAATCGGCTTGGCAATGGTCTCGCTGCCCGGAGGCAGGCCCAGGGTCTTGCCCTTCTTTTTCGGCAGGGCTGAATCGGGCGGCTGCTCCGGTTGAGCCGGCGGCGTTGGTTGATCGGCTGGCTGCGCTTGCGGACTGGACGGCTGCGTTGGCTGGCTTTGCTGAGCAATCACGAGGCCCAGAAGCAGGGACGTGGAGAGGCACGCGATGGAAAGGCGAGTAGCGTTCATACGGCACCGCTTCCTGAAACAGGCTCGTTCGGTAGTAACCTATTTTAGAACCTTGCGTTTGTCAGGGTCAATCCCGTGAACCCGCGGCTACAGCGTGCGACTGCGGACACGACTCTTTCGGACTAGCTGGCGGGAGGTTGGAAAGCACCCGCAAAAATCCACGAATACGCCAAAGCGGACTGCCGGTCCGGATTGCTACTTGCTTGCCAAACGACTACACTGGCGGGTCCGGCATTCTTTCGGACGACGATTATGGCCAACCGTGCTGACCTGGTTTCCGCCGATACCCGATTCTTCGGGCATCCCCGCGGCCTTGCCACTCTATTTTTCACGGAGATGTGGGAGCGCTTCAGCTACTACGGCATGCGCGCCATCCTCATCCTGTATATGACCGACCGGATCGCCAAAGGCGGTCTGGGCTTCGACGATTCCAAGGCCGGATCGGTTTACGGTCTCTACACCGCCATGGTGTACCTGATGTGCCTGGGCGGCGGTTGGGTAGCCGATCGCATCACCGGGCAGCGGCGCGCGGTGTTGGCGGGCGGCCTTCTGATCGTGGCCGGCGAGTTTTGTCTGATGGTGCCGGGCAACGCGTTCTTCTACAGCGGCCTGGCGCTGCTGATCTTCGGCACCGGCCTGCTTAAAGGCAACGTCAGCACCATCGTCGGGCAGCTTTATCGCAAAGGCGACCCGCGGCGCAACTCGGGTTTTTCGATTTTCTATATGGGGATCAACCTCGGCGCCCTGATCGCGCCCATCCTCTGCAGCTATGTTGGGGAGAAGATCAATTGGCGGCTGGGCTTCGGCGTGGCCGGCATCGGCATGTTGTTGGGGCTGGTTCAATACGTGTTGAGCGGAAAATACCTGGGCGAGGCCGGGTTGCGGCCGGCGGGCACCGGCGACCCCGAGCTGGACCGGCGGCAGCGGCGGAGCGCCATCCGCGGCGTGGCGATCGGACTGGGAGTCTGCGCGTTACTCGGCGTGCTGTGCGCCATCAGCCTGACCGTTACCCAGATTTCCGACGGCCTCGGTTGGGGGCTGCTGGCGATCGCCGCGGCAGTGTTCGGCTGGATGATTTCTTCGCGCGGCTGGACCCTGGAAGAGCGCAAGCGCTCGGCGGCGATTCTGGTGCTTTTCATAGCTTCGGCGCTATTCTGGGCCTCGTTTGAGCAGGCCGGCAGCTCGCTCAATCTGTTCGCCGAGCGCAGCACCGACCGCATGGTGCTGGGTTGGGAATTTCCGGCGGGCTGGTTCCAGTTCGTGCAGCCGATCTTCGTGGTCGCGCTGGCGCCCGTATTTGCCTGGTTGTGGATGGCGCTGAATCGCCGCCAGGCCGAACCATCCAGCCCGGCCAAATTCGCCATCGGCCTCGTTTGGGCGGCGCTGGCGTTCGCCATTCTGGTGCCGGCCGCGAAAATGGCCGCGGGAGGCGCGCAGGTTGCCATCTGGTGGCTTACGGGAACGTATTTCCTGCAGACTTTGGGCGAGTTGTGCCTGAGCCCGGTTGGCCTGAGCGCCATGACCAAACTGGCCCCCGACCGGGCCGGCGGTTTTGTCATGGGGATCTGGTTCCTCTCCACCAGCATCGGCAACTGGCTGGCCGGAAAGGCCGGCTCGCTGTACAGTTCCATGCCGCTTCCCACCCTGTTCGGCTCGGTGGCCGCATTCAGCGTCGGCACGGCGATCGTGTTGGCCCTGCTCATCAAGCCGACCGTCAAGCTCATGTCGGGGGTGAAGTAGGGGCTTTAATAGGCCGGGCGCCGCCAGGTTAATTGGCCCTCCATCGATCCGGCAGTGCGTCGAGTGCTCTTTGCATGGATGTTACAGGCCGTGTCGCGTTCGATTCGATTCGCCCGCGTCCGCGGCGAGCGCGGAGGTCCAGGCCATCGAAGCAGTACAATCTGGTTGTGAACCGGCGCAACTTCCTCCTCGCCGCCGGCGCGCTGGCCGGCGCGCCCGCCCTGCCGCAATCTGCCGCGGAACGGCCTGCCAACGCCGTCCGCAGCGTCCAGCGCCTCTTCACCAGCGAGGTCGAAGACAAGCCCTGGTTTTACGACCGCGAGATGTGGCCCCGTTACCTCGCCATGCTTGCGGAGAACCGCTTCAGCCGCTTTAACCTCAGCTTCGGCATCGGCTACGATTTTCTCACCGGCGTTACCGACGCCTACTTCCTCTTCGCCTACCCCTTCTTCCTTTCCCTCCCCGGCTATAACGTCCGCGCCGTGAACCTGCCGGACACCGAGCGCGACCGCAATCTGGAAACCCTTCGCTTCATCGGCGGCGAGACCGCCGCCCACGGCCTCGAATTCCAGTTGGGCCTCTGGATGCACGGCTACCAGTGGGAGAACAGCCCCAATCCGAACTACACCATCCAGGGACTCAACGCCGAAAATCACGGCCCGTATTGCCGCGACGCGCTGGCCGCTCTTCTCCGCGCCTGCCCCGCCATCACCGGCGTCACCTTCCGCGTCCACGGCGAAAGCGGTGTCGCCGACGGCAGCTACCCGTTCTGGACCGCGGTCTTCGACGGCGTGAAGCGCTGCGGCCGCAAGGTCGAAATCGACCTGCATGCCAAGGGCATCGACCAGGGCATGATCGATCTCGCGCTGGCCACCGGCCTGCCCGTCAAGGTCTCGCCCAAGTACTGGGCCGAGCACATGGGAATGCCGTACCACCAGGCCGATATCCGCGGCCAGGAAGTGCCCCAGACCGGCCACCGCGACAGCGGCCTCATGGCGCTGAGCGCCGGCTCCCGCAGTTTTACCCGCTACGGCTACGCCGACCTGATGCGCGAAGACCGCCGCTTCGATATCCTCTGGCGCGTCTGGCCCGGCGCCCAGCGCCTGCTGCTGTGGGCCGACCCGGTCTTTGCCGCGGCCTACGCGCGCGCGTTCGGGTTCTGCGGATCGAGCGGCGTCGAGATCATGGAGCCGCTCTCCTTCAAGGGGCGGCGCGGGTCGGGCGCGGTGTCGGGTGGGCCGGGCGGACGCTGCGCTTACGCCGACCGTTCCCTGCGCCCGCGCTGGGATTGGGAGAAGTACCTCGATACCTACCGCGTCTGGGGCCGGAAGCTCTACAACCCGGACGCCAATGCCGAAGTCGATCCCGCCCTCGCCGCCGCCAGCCGCATTCTGCCGATCGTCACTACCGCGCACCTGCCATCGGCCGCGAACAATAACTACTGGCCCGAGATCTATACCAACCAGTCGCTCGTGGAGCCGTCGAAAACCGAGTATACCGACACCCCAACGCCAAAAACCTTCGGCAATACCAGCCCGCTCGACCCACAGCTCTTCTCCCGCATCGACGACTTCGCCGGCGAGTTGCTCCAAGGCGACCGCAGCGGCAAGTATTCGCCCATCGAGGTCGCGCAGTGGCTGGAAGATCTGGCCGGCGCCGCGCAACCGGTCAAGACCCGCCGCATCGACATCGATGTTGCCATTCAGGCCGGCTTGGGCAGGTTTTTCGCCGCCAAATTCCGCGCCGGCGTTCTGTATGCGATTTACGAGCGTACCAGCGACCGCGCCGCCATCGAAGCGGCGCTCCAGTGCTACCGCGCCGCGCGCGCCGCCTGGGCCGGTTTGGCCAATCGCGCCAAGGGGGTCTACCTTCCGGACATCACCGTCGGCGAGCTCCCCTGGCTCCGCGGCCATTGGCTCGACCGCCTCCCTGCCATCGATGACGACATCGCCCTGCTGGAGAAGCGCCTCGCCTCCGCCCGGACCACCGCCAATCCGAAGGTGAAGGCCGCCATCGCCGCGGCCACCGGCCGCCCGCAGCGCCCTTCCGCCGCTATGCGCCATAGCCCGCCCGGCAATTTCCAGCGCAACCAGCCGCTGGTGCTTGAATTGGCGGGACCGGTGCTCGCCACCTCGCGCCTCTACTACCGCCGCGTGAACCAGGCCGAGCGTTGGCAGTACGCCGCCATGGACCGCAAGGGCCCTGCCTACGTCGCCGCCATCCCTGGCGCCTACACGGACTCGCCGTATCCGCTCCAATACTACTTCGAGCTGAAATCGGCCCCCGATCGCGCCTGGCTGTACCCCGGTTTCCCGTCCGATCTCGCCGGCCAGCCCTACTACGTCGTCAAATCGTCGAAAGCATAAGCGCCGCTACGGGACACGTTACGGCGCCCCGGGACGGATACTCGGCGGCAAACCGCCCGCGCCGAAACCGCTCATCGAGGTTTGAGATCCAGTGCCGCCAGGGGTGGTCCCACCCGCCGTCGTGCCATTGGTCGTCGTGCCATTGAAAGAGCCGCCGCTCGAAAAGCCGCCGTTCCCAGAGCCGCTGGTCGTCGTGCCGCTCGAAAAGCCGCCGTTCCCAGAGCCGCTCGTCGTCGTGCCGCTCGAAAAGCTGCCGTTCCCAAAGCCGCTGGTCGTCCCTGTTCCGTTGCCTGCGCCGAAAGCCGATCCGTTGGGCGTCGCCCCGTTGGCCGAGAAACTGTTGGACGTTGTCGTGTTGGCCGTGGCTCCCGATCCGGCGGTCGAGGCCACCTGCGACATGGGCGTGCCGACCGTGCTCTGGTTAGGATTGGGCGGCGGCGCCCACTTGGTCGGATCCCAATTGAATTCCCACTCCGAGTAATCCGTGCGGTCGCCGTACACCATGATGCTCAAGCCCTTGACCTTGCTGGCCACGCCGGCGATGCCTCCGCCAATTACCTGGCCCTGCGCTTGTCCGGAAAGACCCGACAAGCCGCCCGGCCGCGGTTGCGTCAGCAAGCCGCCGATCAGCCCGGCCGCCGCCGATTGGGATTGTGGCGAGATGCTCATTCCCGGCTGGCCATAGCCCGGTGCATTGCCGCTCGCGCCGGACGCCATGGAGTTGGGAGATACGCCGCCAACCTGCGAATTTACCGGTGCTCCCGCGCTGCCCCCGGTGGATGACGAGGAACCGGAGCCCATGCTGGGCAGCGCGCTCATGTAACCCGATCCGGAGCTGCTGTTTGAACTGGAAGAATTGCCGGACGAGGTCCCGGACGCCGTGCCGCTCTGGAAGCCGCCGCCGGCCTGGCCGCCGGGTATCTGCCCGGGAAGGCCCGGCATACCAGGCATGCCCCCAGGTATGCCGGGGGGAAACGGCGAGCCGTTGGCCGTGGTATTCGAATTCCCGGGCGCATTCGGATCCGTGGGAGCGCCGGGCACGCCTGGGCCTCCGGGCTGCGTGCCGGTGGGTGGAATCGGCTGTCCGTCGGGACCAAGCTGCGCGCCGCCCTCGCTGGCGCGCCGGCGGTTCGTCGCACTGGTGTTTTGCTGCCCGTTATCCTGATTGGCCTGGCTGCCGATACTGGCCAGTTGGGTCAGGTACTGCCTCTGATCCGTGGCGTTGGTCTGATCGGTCGTCTGCTTGGGCCTGGTCAGGACCGAATCGGTGAGTATGCCGTTGGCGATATGCACCAGGCGCCATACGTCCTTGCCCGTCATCGGGTCTTTGTAGCGGTGCCGCAGGTAGCGCTTGCCGTTGAAGCTTTCCAGCTCGTCGATGGTGGCGGGCCAGCGCGTGCTGTTGTTGGTGCGGAGAAAGATCTGGATGGCGCGTTTGTACTGCCCGCCGCGCTCGATCAGCATCTGCTCCTTCTGCCGCTGCGTGTCGAATGCCACCCGCGGCAACTGTTTGTAGAGCGAGATGGCGATCACCGCTGCCATCAGCAGCACAAACAGCAGCGCGTAGCCGCCTTCTTCCCCCTTCTTGGTCGGACGGACGGCCGCTTTCCGTCGTCTGACGGACGGCAGAGGTGGGACAGACCATCGTTTTTCGTGGTCTGTCAGTCCTCGCCCCGCCACAACCTCGTGACGGGCGGCCAAAAACGATCGTCTGTCCCACCTGGTTTTCCAGGACCGGTTCCGCGTTAGTAGCATTTCAGCCTTGCTGCGCCTCCTCGGCCAGCACAACCGTCTGCTGACGCTTGGACTTGATATCTTCCACCACGGCGGTGGCCCGGTCGATGCGGATCAGCTTGTAGCTGCCGGCCACTATGTCGCCTTCGGATTTGATCAGGATAACGTCGTTTGCCAGGAAGAACGCCGCCTTCCGGCCGTCTTTGCGCACCGTGGAGAAGCCATAGTACTTAAAGTTGATGGGCGGCAGCGGCTCGGGAGGCGCTGGCCCGGGCGGCGGTGGCGGTGGCGGCGGCCCGATGATCTTCGGGCGCTGTATAACGACCTTGGGTTCGGGCCCTCCAGGCAGTTTCGCGGTCTCCGCGCCGATCGCAAACAGATTGCGCCCGTCGCCGGCGGCCGGGACGCCCTGGAGCTTCGCCAGCAGGTCGAGCTGCAAAGTGGGGTCCACATTGGCGGTATCCATGCGGTCTTCGGGCCTCTTGGCGTGCACGATCGGATGGAACTCGCCGGATCGGTTGCGATTGCCGCGCGATGGTGCGGGCGCGGCCGAATCGGTGGCGGAAACCGAAGACGCCGCGGGGGACGCCACCGCGGGCGGCGCTGCCAGTGGTGCGGCAGCCGGCGGCGGTGCGGTGCGCGTAACCGCGGAAGTGGACGGGCCGGTGTCGATCACGTTGTCGTAAAAGGCGTAGCCGAGGCCCAGCGTCAGCACACTCAGCGCCCACACGCCCTTTTTGTTTTCGATGCCCAGTTTCACAGCGTCCCCTCCGCGGCTCCCCGGATGAAGGCGTCGATCTTCAACTGGATGGTGAGCTTCTGCCCGTTCTGCTGGGGCGCGGCCGTCTGCATGCTCTCGATAATGAATAGCCGGCGCGACTTGTCGAGCAGGTTGATGAGCTTGGTGAGATTCTGGTAACTGCCTTCGTAGCCCGCCGTCACGGTCAACATCTGCAGCGAGTCGGAACCCTCCAGCGACTGCAGGTCGTAGCTGGTGGGAAGAACTTGCACGCCGGCCTCGGTAGCCGCCTGATACAGGGCTTCGGTAATGTCGGATGCCGAGGTGCGCGCATCGATGAAATATTTTTCGATGAAACGGTCGCCTTCCTGGCGGGCGGACTGGGTTTTCTCGGTCAGTTTCCGGGAAAGCGCCACTCGGGCATCGAGATCGATCTGTTGCCGGCTCAGTTCGGCGCGCCGCCGCTCCAGGTCTTCCACCGACCCGCCGAAAGGCCGGAAAGCCTCCACCGCGGCCCACAGGTTGGCGGCCAACAGGATGCCGATGAGCACGCGCATGGCGAGGCGCGGGTCGTTCCACGCCAGCCCCAGCCCGGCCAACTTAAAGCTTCTGGGCATAATTCACCGTGATGCGGCAGCGGTTGAGCGGTTCGGCCTGGGTCGGCGGCAGCATGGAGTGGTTGTAGACCTTTCCGAAGCGCGGGGATTCTTCGAGCGCCTTGAGCAGCTCGATCAGCGCCAGCGGAGACTGCGCTCCCACGGTCATGTCCAGCGTGACCTGGTTTTCGTTGTCCACCGTCGGGTGGAGCGAGAGGATCTGTACGCTGCCCGGCACGGTCTGTTCGAGGTCGCTGAACAAGCGGCTCCAACTGACGGATTTGTGATAAATGAGGTCGTTCAGGAAGACGCTGCGCTCGACCACCTGGGCGTTGACGGGCTGGCGGAGAACGCTGTCCAGGCGGGACTGATCGGCCGAGGCGGCACTAACCTGCGCGCGCAGACGATCGACCTCGCGGCTCAATTCGGCGCGTTCGGCGCGGTCGGCGCGCGCCAGGTAGAGCAGCGCGCCGAGCGTCGCCGCCAGCAGCAACGACACGCCGAACGAGGCCAGAAACATGGCCCGGTCGCGGCGGAACGGCTGGCTGGCGAGATTGATCGGGATCTTCATACGTGGCGCACGCACTCGTGCGTGCCGCGTCGAGACTCGTCTCGACGCCTGCGCCCGGCCGGGAAAGGCCCGCGGAGCGCCGGCCAAACCTGCCCTGACCTGGCGTCGGAATCGGGGCGATCATGGGATTCCTTCTGCCAGGAAGGGCTCGCCGGTGTGTCGCAACAGGCGGTTGGCATACCTCCGAACTGAGGCGGGCGTTGAGATAACTCTCGACGCGGCGCGCACCAGTGCGTGCGCCAGATTCCGGCTTCCGGCTTCCGGCTTCCGGCTGCTTTCCTCCTCAATTGTTCCTCGCGATCGACCGCAGGTAGCCCAGCAGGCCGGCATTGGTTTCGCTGGGCGCGCCCAGCGGCGAATGGAGCACTTCGGCCTCTACGCCGGCTTGTTCGCCCAGGATTCTGGCGGCCTCCTCGGAGTTGGGACCGAGTCCGCACAGCAGCAGCTTTTCGGCGCGGCCGCCCAGATTGTCTTCCGTGTACACGAAGGTGGGCAGCAGCACGGCGGCGATATCTTCCAGGCTTTGGGAGGGCACGTCGAGACAGCGCACCAGCTTGAGGATGCCGCGGTCGCGCACCAGCACGGTCAGGAAGCGGCCGGAGAGCTTGGCCGTCACGCTCAGGCCGGCCTCCGGCGCCAGTTCCAGCGCGGCGATGGCCGAGGGCGTGACCAGGCCCGGCACCAGGCCGGCGGCGCGAAACGGCGCCTCGAAGGGGGCCACGATTTCGAGCGGCGCCACCACCACCACCACATCCAATCTCTTGGCGCCTTTGGCGTGGTCGCTCGCGTTCTGCGCCCAGTAACTGACCGCGGCCGCCTCCACGTCGAAGGGCACGCTGCGTTTCATGCGAAAGCGAACCAGAGCGACCTGCTCTTCGGCCTTGGCGGGGAAGGAATCGAAATCCAGAACCGCGATGCGGGTGCTGAAGTCGGGAAGGATCAGGGCCACCTCGCGCCGCCTGCGCCCGGACTGGCGGCTGGCAAGGGTGTTCACCGCGGCGGCGAACCGGTCGGGTTCGATCACGTTGTCGTTCAGCGGCGATACGGCCAGGGTGCCCGCCGGGAGCGGGGCGAAATCCAGCTCGGCGCGCGAACCGATACGCGCGGCCGCAATCCCGGCTTCGGAAATTTCAAAGGCCATGGACGGCAGCGGATCGCGGATCCATGACTTGAGCCTGTCGAGCATTGTCCCTGGTCCTTACCCTTCGATGAACGTCACCTTGTTGATCTCGCGCAGGGTGGTCACGCCGGAGCGCATTTTGGCCACCGCCGATTCCCTCAGAAAAGTCATGCCGTCTTCCCGCGCGGCGCGCTTGATTTCCGACGTCGGCCGGCGGTTGAGGATCATCTCGCGAATGCGATCGTTCAAATCCAGCAGCTCGTGGATGGCGGAGCGGCCGCGGAACCCGGTGCCCCCGCATTCGAAGCAGCCGGCGCCCTCGACGAAGCGGAAATCGCGCCATTCCTCCGGAACCAGGCCGCTCTCCACCAGCATGGCTTCCGGATAGCGCACCGGGCGCTTACAGCTTTCGCACACCACCCGCACCAGCCGCTGCGCCAGAATGCAGTTCAAAGCCGAGACGAAGTTGTAGGCCTCCACGCCCATGTTCAGGAAGCGGCCCAGTACGTCGAGCACGTTGTTGGCGTGCACGGTGGTGAAAACCAGGTGGCCGGTGAGGGCGGAATTGATGGCAATCTGCGCGGTCTCCTGGTCGCGGATCTCACCCACCATGATCTTGTCGGGATCGTGGCGCAGGATCGAGCGCAGCCCGCGCGCGAAGGTCAGCCCCTTCTTTTCGTTCACCGGAATCTGAGTGATGCCCTTGATCTGGTATTCGACCGGGTCTTCGATGGTGATGATCTTGTCTTCGTCGTTCTTGATCTCGCTCAGGGCGGCGTAAAGCGTGGTAGTCTTGCCGGAGCCGGTCGGGCCCGTCACCAGCACCATGCCGTACGGCTCGGTGATGTAGCGGCGGAATTTCACCAGATCGCTCTCGGCGAAGCCCACCACGTCGAGCGAAAGCTTGGAGAACTTCTCGCTCATGGATTCCTTGTCGAGCACGCGCAGCACCGCGTCTTCGCCGTGGATGGTCGGCATGATGGACACGCGGAAATCGATCAGCCGGTTCTTGTAGCGCACGCGGAAGCGGCCGTCCTGGGGCACGCGCTTTTCGGCGATATCGAGCTCGCTCATTACTTTGATGCGCGAAATGATGGTGGATTGCCAATCCTTGGCAATCGGCGGCATGGCGTAGTGCAGCACGCCGTCGATGCGGTACTTGATGGCGACTTCCTGGTCGCGCGATTCGATGTGAATGTCGCTGGCCCGGCGTTCCAGGGCGTTGAAAATAGTCGTATCGACCAGCTTGATGACCGGCGCGATATCGCTGTCGGTGGCGGTGAGCTTGTCGATCGAAAGAGTTTCGTCCTGATCGCCCTCTTCGGCCACCACGTCCAGGGTGAAGCCTTCGGTGACTTCTTCCAGCACCCGCTGGGACTGCTCGGTTTTCTTGAGCAGCTCGGCGATCTGCGAAAGAGTGGCAACCTTGACCCGCAGCTTGCGCCCCAACAGCAGGGTCAGCTCGTCGATCTGCGCCAGGCTCTGGGGATTCGAAAGAGCCACGTCGAGGGTTCCGTCGCGCAGAGCGATGGGCACGAAGTTGTAGCGGAACATCAGGTCGACCGGGATGGTGCGGAACAGATCGTGGTCGATGGCGGTTTCCTTGAGGTCGATGAATTCCGAGCGGTAGCGCGCCGCGGCGGCGCGCGCCTGCTCGATTTCCGCGACCGGGTCCACCAGGCGAATTTTATCCAGGGTCGCCATAACGCTTCAGCGAATGCTGTCCGCCAAAGAAAAGATCGGCAGATACAGCGCGATCAATACGAAGGCCACAAACGATCCCATCACCAGCATGATGGCCGGCTCGATAAGCGAGAGGGTCGCGGTCATGCGGGTGTTCACGTCTTCCTCGAAAAACTCGGCCACGCTGTTGAGCATGGCCGGCAGAGCGCCGGTGGATTCGCCCACCTCGATCATATCGATGGCCAGCGGCGGAAAGAACTTGGAAGCCTGCAGCGAAGACGAGAGCGGCTGGCCTTCGCGCACGCTCTTGCCGGCCCTCTCCACCGCCCGCTGGAGCAGCGGCGTGGACATGGAATCCGCCGCCGTCTCCATGCCCTGAACCAGGGGAATGCCGCCGGAAAGCAGGGTGCTGAGGATACGCGCGAGTTGGGCCACCTGATACTTCAGCCAGATATCGCCGAACACCGGCAATTTCATCTTGATGCGGTCCAGGCGCTCGCGCGCACCCGCGCGCCGCGACCACCAGCGAAAGCCCACAATCGCCACCACCAGACCGCCGGCGAACTCCAGAATGTACTTGCGCGTCGTGGTGCCGACGGCGATCAGGATTACGGTCATCTCCGGCAATTGCGCCTGCATGGTGCTGTAGAGGGTGGCGAAGGTGGGTACCACGTAGGTCACCAGAAACACCATCAGCGCGATCACCAACACCAACAGAACGCAGGGATACATCAGCGAAACAATCACCTTCTTGCGAACCGCCAGCGCCAGCTTCTGGTAGGCGATGTAACGATCCAGCACTTCCGTCAGGCTGCCGCTTTTTTCGCCGGCCATGACCGAAGAGACGTAGATCTTGGGGAAGATCCCCTGCGCTCGGAAGGCTTCGGAGAGTAGCGTGCCCCCCTTCACTTCGTCCCGAACGCCGCGGATGTGCGGCCCCAGCTTGACGTCGGTCAGGCGGTCGGCCAGCAAATCCAACCCTTTCAGAATCGGCAGGCCGGCCCGGACCAGGGTGACGAACTGCTGATTGAAGATCAGGAAGCGCTCCATGTTGAGCTTCTTCGACCGGAAACCACCGGTGGCGGCCGCAACGCCCGATCTTGCTTGTACGGAATAAACCAGAAAACCTTGCTGCGTGTACCGGTCGCGGAGCTCTTTTTCGGAACCGCCGGTCACCACCTGCTGATGGATCTGGCCGCGGACATCGGCATACTTGAGCACAAAATCGGCCATGGCTTACTGTCCACCTTCGGTCAACTGCGCGCCTGGCGGAAGCTGGAACTGGAACAGGCGGTCGCCGAGGAGCGGGTCCATTTTTTCCTCGGTAAAGGTGTAGTCCAGAACCGAGCGATCGAACGACGTCACTTTCACCTCTTGAATCCGGCCCTCGGGAGTTACCAGGAATTCCACCGCGGAGTAGGGGAGATTATCGCCTTGGGGTTGGGCTGTGATGCGCGTGGCGGCGCCGGCGCCTTCCGGGCGCCCCTGAATGTTCTTGAACTCCTTTTGAAAGTGCAGCTTACCGAGCAGGAAGGCGAGCGGCGCGCGCAGGTCTTCGGTATCCTGCATCTTAAAACGCTGGGCTTGATTTTGTTCCGGGTCGTAAAGGTAGAGGAACTTCCCGTCGGAGACGGCGAGCTTGCCTGCGGGTTTCCGGTAATCCCACCGCATGCGCCCGGGCTTGCGCAATGCCAGCGTCCCGCTCTCCACCTTCTGGCCCACGCCGGGCCGCAAATATTGTTCATTAAAAAGGACTTGAAGAGTTCGAGCGCGGTTGTAGCGGACTTCGACCCGGTTGAGCAGGGCATCCAGGTTGGCATCGGCGGAGAGCGCCGACACCGCTACTAATCCGACCAATAGCCGAAAAAGGCTCACACAAAGTCAGACGCACCGAGAGCCAAGAACGTGCAGGGGAACAGTCCGGAGAAGTTCTGAAAAATCAAATTCCAGCCACAGATGAACACCGATAAATCCTTTACTTCCTAAATCTGTGTTCATCTGTGGCTCTATTTCTTATTGCACCGCAACCGTAACGCCCGTTTGGCTGGGATTTCCGCCGACGGAAACTACCAGCGCGTTCGGGACTCCGGACGATGCGGCCGCCGGGACGATTACGTTGACTTGCATGACTCCGGCCACCAGGCCGGGGGCCTCGCCGTAGAATTGCACCGTGGCGGGCTGGCCGCCGATGGTGACGGCGACCAGTAAGAGGGGTTGCGGGGTCAGTGGACCTTTGGACGAGGTATTGACCGCGGTCACCGACCCGGTCACGCCGGCGGGGCTGGTCTGGCCTTCACCCGTCATATAAATGACGATGGCGCTGCCCTTGGCTGCCGGGCTGCCCGGCCCGTTAACCGTGCCGGAGGTGTTGAGTACCGCGCCCGGTCCGGAACCCTGGCCGTTTTGGGTGAAGATGCCGGGAGCGGTAGCCCCGGCACTCAGCGAATAAGCGTTCGAGGCCTGGCCGGCGTAGGTCACCTGCACGAACGGGTTGACCAGCGCGGCCACTTCGTAAGGCACCACGCAATTGATCTGGGTCTGGCTGACGTAGATCAGCGGGGCGGCGTAGCCGTTGAAAGACACGGATACGTTGCCCAGCGAAGTCGAAACCGTGCCGGTGGAAGTGAGCGTCAGGCCCAGCCCGTTCACCGGCCCGAGGTTCGACCCGCCGATGGTGACGATTTCGCCCGGCGCGATTTTGCCGCCGGCGAAGCTGGCCCCGTTCACCACCGCGGTAATCGTGGGCAAGGGAGCCGTGACCGTCAAAGTGACTGTGATCGTGGTGCTGCCGCCGGCGGAACCGGAGCCGGCCACCACGATGGTGCCGGTGTAGGCGCCGGCGGTCAGGCTGGAGGGCGCAACGGTTACCGCCAGGGTGGCCGGGGTATTGCCGGAGGTGGGCGTCACCGTCAGCCAGTTGCCGGTGCTGGTGGCGGTTGCGGTAAACGCCAGAGCGGCCCCGCTCGCGCCGGCCGCCGATATGGACTGCGCGGCCGGGTTGCTGCCGCCGACCTGATAACTGAAGTTCAGCGAGGACGGAGTAGCCGAGACCGTGGAGCCGCCGGTCACCGTCAACGTCACCGGGATGGAAAGCGTGCTGCCGCCGGCCGGCGTCACCGTGATGCTCGCGACGTAGGTGCCGGCCGCCAAGCCAGTGGGGTTGGCATAAGCCAGGAAAGAGAAGCCGGTGGTTTCGTTGGTGCCGCTGGCGATGGCGTTGCCCGCGGTGGTCGTGAGGACCAGCCAGCCGCTTCCACTGGTCACGCTTTCGGCAAGAGTGAAGGTGACGGGGCTCGATCCCCCTGAGGTAACGGTAACCGTCTGGGCGCCGGGCGTCGATCCTCCGGTGGTGAAGCTGAACGAGAGCGATGCGGGCGAAATGGTCAGCGCCGTCGTGGACGTGACGGTAACGTACAGGGTCACCGGGACGGTTTGCGTGCCGCTGGTAGTGGCCAGGGAGATGTAACCGCTGTAAGTTCCGAGCGGAAGGCCGGACTGGTTCACGGAAACCGTGAGTGTCTGGTTGGTGGACAGGCTGCCGGATGGCGAGATGGTCAGCCAGGTGACGCCGCCGGACGTGCCCGACGCCGACGCGCTAAAGCTGGTGGGGGTGGTGGTGCTCACGGTGAGCGTCTGGGAGCTGGGCGCGTTACTGGCGTAGACCGCGTCGAAGCTCAGCGACGACCTGCTCAGCGTCAGCACGCCGGTGCTGGAAGTGGTGGACGCCGTAACATAGACCTCCACCGGAACAGTGGCTGTGCCGAAGTTCCCGGTGATCGTGATGTAGCCGCTGTTGACTCCGTTGGGAAGCGCGGACACATTCAGCGAGGCGGACAGACTGGCGGGGGTGGTGCCGGTGGTCGCGCTCAAGGTGATCCAACTGGCGGACGCCGTGGCGGTAAACGTCTGCGCCGAACCGTCGCTGGCCGATAAATACAGGCTTTGCGCCCCGGGGTTCGCCGAGCCACCCGTATATTGGAGATTGATCGATCCGCCATTGCTGGTTTGCGCCACCAGCACGGGGACCCCGCTCGCGGTTATCTGGATGTTCACCGTTACCTGTACCGAGGTGGTGTAACCGCCAATCGTGGTGGTGACGGTGAAATATGCGGAGCTGGTGCCCACCGGCAGGGAGTTGGGGCCCACCACGTAGAGGGCTACGATTGCCGGCGCCGGACCCACCGAAGGGCCGATCTCCAGCCAACTGGCGCTCGGGTTGGAAATCGAATAGGTATCCGAGCCGCCCGTGGTGCCATTGATGGACAGGGACTGCGGCTCGAGCGTGGTGGTTCCCTGCTCGAAATTGAACTGGAAGGTGGATGGCGCCACCGTGGCGCCGCTGGTGCCGGTGCCGCCGCCGTTATTGGAAATCGTGAACGTGGTCGGGATTTGGAGCTCGTTGGAGCCATTGACGGTCGCCGTGACCGACCCGCCATAAGTGCCCACCCCGAGCGAACCCGAGGTCGTAATCGGCGCGCCGATTACGTACAAAGTGATCGGCTGATTGGCCGAAATCGACATATTCAGCGTCTGACTGGACGCAATCGATGCCGAGCTTGAGATCGACAGGTTCTGCCCACTGACAGCGAGCGCGAGAGTGCCGGACAGCGTGCTCGTGACCGTGATCGGAGCGGACACGGTCGAGCCGAGGTAAACCCCGTTGAGCTGGATCGGGTCCGGCGAGATCGTAAGAATCCCGTTCGAGTTCGAAGAGCTTGAGTTTACCGTCAGGGTCGCCGTCAGTGTCGCCGACTGCCCGTTGCTTTCGGTGACCGTAATGTAGTTGTAATAAGTTCCGGTGGCGAGGGTCGGTATGACCGCGCTGTTGGGCACCAAAGTGAGGGTAGTTCCGTAAGTTGCAAACGGAAAAGTGGTGTTCCCCGTGCTGCCGGTATAGCCGTTGACGGACAGAAATAGAGGGCTGCCGCTAAAGGTCAGGCCATAGTAAGGAGCCGAGGAGTAAAAGATGTTCACCAACGAGGAACTGGGCAGGCTGCTTCCGGTGGCGTAGTTCCAGCTCACCGTGCTGGGCGACAGGACCAGCGCGCCGCTGCCGCCGCCGCCGACGTAAAACGTTACCGTAACGGGCAGCGAGGTGGTGTTGTAATTGATGTAGATCGTGGTTTGGAGGGTCGTGGCGCTAGTGACGGCGCCCGCATTGAAGTAGAGGTAAAGGGTCGCGGGCGAATTAGCCGACACCAGCCCGAGCGTGGGAGCAACGCTCAACCATGACGCCGGTTGCGCGGATGTGGAATAGGTGATGCTGGTGGTGTTGTTGGTGGACAGCGTCAGCGTGGTGGAGGTGGAGGAGCCCACCGGGGCAGACCATGTGACGCTGCTCGGGGAGGCTGTGATGCCGCCGTTGCTCCCGCTTCCGGAGCCAATCGTGAAAGTGACCGTAATGAAAGCCTGCGCGATGGCGGACGAGGTGGGGGTCAGGGTCACCTGGGCCTGGTATGTTCCCGTTGAGAGCCCACCGCTCTGCCCGTAACAGCCAACGTTTAGCGGGATCGTGACGGGGGTTTGATATCCGATAGAGCTGGTGCCGGCGCACGTGCGGTCGCTACCCACCTGCAGCCATGGACGCGGCACGCCGTTGACAAAGGAGTTGCTGCTATAGGCGATCGACGACGCAGTGAAGGTGATGGGGTTCGAGGGGCTGCTGGAATCCGCCGTGCCTGCGATGTTCACCGACGAGCCGGTCGAGGACAGCGTGACTTGATAGTTCGACTGCGTGAACGCCGGTTGTGCCTGGGCGCTCCAGGGCGCGGCGATCGCCAGCGCAAGTGTCAGGAAGATGAATGCAATTCGATTTAGGTGGGTTCTTGTGGCGTCCATTGTAGACCTCAGCCTGTTTGATGATATAACACAGCCCGGTGGAAAGCGGACTGCAGCCTCTCATTTTCTCTAAATGAGCGGGGACGCGCTGTTCTTAATTGTACAGCTATTTCAAGATCCGGAATAGATTGCTGTAGTCGTCGGTCCAGAGGCGCACTTTTCGAGCCGGTTGAATTTCCGTGGAACTTTTCAGAATATCGCCATCGAAGCCGGCCGCCGGCGTTGTAACCAGCACCCAGGTGGCGCCGAAGACGTCCGCGGAATCGTCGTCTTCGGTATCCACCACGCGCGCCACGCGGCCGGTGGCGTTGGTTTCCCCCGCGAGCACCGGTTGCAAATCCAGATAGCGGTTGGAAATATGGACAGCCAGGATTCCGTTGGGCCGAAGGTGATGGAAATAAAGGTCCATGGCTTGACGGGTGAGGAGGTGAATGGGAATGGCGTCGCCGGAAAAGGCGTCCACGGCCACCACGTCGAAGTTCTCCGGGGATTCCCGTTCCAGCGAGAGGCGGGCATCGCCCATGGCCACTTCGACCTTGCCTTTGCAATTGGCCAGGAAAGTGAACTGGGTGTGCGCAATCCATAAGACCAGGGGATTGATTTCGTAGTAGCGGTAGTAGTCGCCCGGGCGGGCATAAGCGGCTATGGTTCCGGTGCCCAGGCCGATTACGCCCACGCGGACGGCGGCGGTTTTCCCCTTAGAGCGGATGGCCACGCCAATGCCGGTGTTCTTGCCGTAGTAGGTGGTGGGCAGGTCGCGTTTGGCGGGATTCAGAAACTGCTCGCCATGATTGATGGTGCCGTGGGTGAGGCTGCGAGTAGCGTCGAGATCGGTGGGCGGCCCGCTATCCTTCACCGTCAGCTCGCCGTAGAAGTTGCGCACCCGGAGACGGACGTCGGCCAGGGAATTGCGGATCTGCAACCCGACAAATACCGCCAGGGCCAGGGTGAGTACGACGGCGGCCAGAGGCGCCGGCTGCCACCATTTGCGGAACCATGTGAGGCTCGAATCCAGCTTGAGCACGGTGACGATGAGGACGGCGTTGAATACCAGGCCCAGCGGCAATTCATAGTAGCCGTCGAGCAGTTTGGGCGCCACCAGACCGACGATGATTCCCCCTAGAGCGCCGCCGGCCGAGATCATGAGGTAGTAGTGGGTGAGGTAGCGCGGGTGCGGTTTCAGCTCCGCCAGCTCACCGTGGCATACCATGCAGCAGGTAAACAGGCCGAGGGAAAACAGCGTTACCAGAACCTTGATATTCAGGTTGCCCCCCAGGTCCGCGCCAATGGCGTAGGCCATGCTGCCCAGGGCGACGGCTAGAAGCTGTAGGTAGGGATTACGCCGATACCATCCGCTGCTCTCAAAACACAGGATGAACGAGAGCAGGTAGAGGCTGAGCGGCAGGACCCACAGAAAGGGGATCGCCGCGACATTCTGCGATAGATGGTTGGTGATGGCGAGCAGCAGCACGGAGGCGCAGGCCGGCAGCGCCAGCCATTGCGCGTACAGGCGTGGGCCGGGGCGAACCACCGCGGCGGCGTCGGTGGCGGCCGAAAGCGGCTCGCCGGCGCCGGCGCCCGAGCGCAGGGCCGCGGCGACACACACAGCCAGGAACCCGGCATAAGCCCAGGACCACATGGATGTCTGTTGGCGGGTGGTAAGCAGCGGTTCCACCAGCACCGGGTAGCTGAGCAGAGCCAGCATCGATCCGGCGTTGGACAGAGCGTAGAGGCGATAGGGCACAGCTCCCTGAAAGCGGCGGGCGTACCAGGCCTGCACCAGCGGGGCGGTGGTGGAGAGCAGAAAAAACGTCAAGCCGACGGTAACCGTCAACAGGCGCAGAATCCCGAAGGTGGGGTCTTCGCCGGGGCCCGGCTTCCAGGCCTCGCGCGGATAGATGGGCAACGCCAGCAGGCTCACGGCGAGCAGCCCCACGTGGACCACCATCTGGGCGCGCGGCTTCAAATAGCGCACGCTGGCGTGGGCATAGAGGTAACCGGCCAGTAAGGCGAGCTGAAAGAAGAGCAGGCTGACGGTCCAGACAGCCGCCGACCCGCCGAACCAGGGAAGAATGATCTTGGCGATGATGGGCTCGACCTGAAACAGCAGGAAGGCGCTCGCCAGGATTGTGAGTGCGTATAAGAGCATGTGTTTATCTAAAACACCTTGTAGGGCATTCCGCAGGCTGACGCCTGCGCCACCATCACCGGTAAGCCGCCACCCCCGTCACTTTTTCGCCGATGATCAGCGCGTGGATGTGATCGGTTCCTTCGTAGGTCTTGACGCTTTCGAGGTTGCAAAGATGACGCATCACCGGGTATTCGTCGGTGATGCCGTTGGCGCCCAGCAGATCGCGGCTCAAGCGGGCGCACTCGAGCGCCATCGACACGTTATTGCGTTTGAGCATGGAGATTTGTGCCGGTTCCAGGCGGCCTTGGTCCTTCAGACGCCCGGCCTGCACGGCCAGGAGCTGGGCTTTGGTGATTTCGGTGATCATCCAGGCCAGCTTTTCCTGCACCAACTGGTGGGAGGCGATGGGGCGGCCGTCGAACTGTTTGCGCAGGATGGCGTACTGGCGGGCGGTTTCGTAGCAATCCATGGCGGCGCCCAGCACGCCCCAACCGATGCCGAAGCGGGCTTGCGAAAGGCAGGAAAGGGGGGCTTTCAACCCGGTGGCGCCGGGCAGGCGGGCGCTGTCCGGCAGGCGGCAATCGGCCATCGACAGGCTGGAAGTGACCGAAGCGCGCATGGACCATTTGCCGTGGATGTCGGAAGTGGAATAGCCTTTGGCGCCGCGCTCGATCAGAAAGCCGAGAATACCCTCTTCGGCCCGGGCCCAAACCACGGCGATGTCGGCCATGCTGCCGTTGGTGATCCAGGTCTTTTCGCCGTTGAGTATCCAGTCGCCGCCGTCGCGGCGCGCGGTGGCGCGCATGGCGGCGGGATTGGAGCCGAAGTCCGGCTCGGTGAGCCCGAAACAGCCGACCGCGCGGCCGCTCTGCAGCAGCGGCAGCCAGTGGTCCTTTTGCAGGTCCGACCCGTATCGCCAGATAGGGTACATGACGAGCGCGCCCTGCACGCTGACGAAGCTGCGCAGGCCGCTATCGGCACGCTCGATCTCCTGCATGATGAGGCCGTATTCCACGTTGCTCATGCCGGGGCAGCCGTAGCCTTCGAGGTTGGCGCCGAGGAAGCCGAGCTCGGCAAATTCCCCGATCAGCTCAGAGGGGAAGCGGGCCTCGCGGAAACAATCCCGCAGGAGCGGCACGATTCGCTCTTCGGCAAAGCGTCGAGCCGTTTGCCGCACCAGCAGTTCCTGCCCGGTGAAAAGCGAATCCACCCCAAAATAATCGACACCCCGAAACGGCATAGAGAGTTCCTATTTGAACACGGATGGGGTGTTTGCTTGTGGGGCAGGTCATTTTTGCTTTTTCAGGAATTCCAGCAGCAGGCGGTTGAATTCCCCGGGCTTGTCCATCATGATGAAATGCCCGGAGCCGGGGACCTGGCGGTAGTCGATCAAGGGAAAGAGCGTGGTCATGTACGGGCGGCTTTCGTTGCCGGAAAAAATGCCCAGCGCCGGCAGCCTCAGGACGTAGTCGTCGGTTGCGGCAGGCTCCAGCATGACGTGGATGGCTCCCACGGCGGTGGTTTCCGGCGTGGCCAACATCATGGAGAGGATATGCCGCTTCTCTTCGGGAGTGGTGGCGCTGGAGAACATGCTTTGAATGGCCTGCTCGCGGTATTTTCGCCCGCCGGGGCCCCCCATGCGCTGGGGGAAGCCGGCGCGGCTGGCGGCCTCGGCCGGCGTGAGGATGGCGCCGTCCACCAATACCAGCGCCTTGGTGCGGGCGGGGAACATGCGGGCGTAGTGGCGCACCACCGGAACGCCCATGCTGTGGCCCACCAGCACGACGCGATTGGCGCCGGCCTCCTGGCGTACGGCCTCGATGGCGCGGGCAAACAGGTCGAGGGTGAAGCGGCCGTCTCCGGGCGCGTCGCTCCTGCCGTGGCCGGGCAGGTCGAGCGTGATGGCGCGATAAACGTTTGAGATCGCGGGCGCCTGGGCTTGCCAGGAGGTTTCATCGCAGGTCCAGCCGTGCACGAAAACGACGGGGAGGCGGTGGGCGTCTCCGGCCGAGGTCCAATGCACTTTGGCGCCATCGACGGTTGCGCCCGAGAGCCAAAGCGGCAGGCAGAGCGCGAGGGCGGAAATGAGAAAAAGCCGCGTCAGACTTCCAGCTTCCAGGGGCTGCGATAGCGTTCGGCAAGGTCGGGCTTGGCAGCGTCCTGGTCTACCGTCCACGCCGTCTCGTTCCAGTCCAGCCGGGTGCGGTAGCGCATCGACAGGTTGGCCAGCAGGCAGGCGGTGGACGAACGGACGCAGGTTTCGATATCGCTGGCAGGCTTCTGGCGGGTACGGATGCACTGGATCCAATTCTTCCAGTGGGGCACGTTCATGTCGCTCATTGCCTGGTCGTTCTCCCAGGCGGCCGCGGCGAGCTTCGACTTGGGATTGGGAATCACCCAGCAGCCGCTGCGGTTGACGAAGATGGTGCCCTCGGTGCCATGGATGGTTGTGCCGGCACCTTGATTGCGGCCGAACAGCGGCAAGGGATTGCAGGTTCGGCTTTCGTAGGTGACCAGGAACTTGGGGTAGTAGAAGGTAGCCTGCATGGTATCGGGGGTTTCGGTATTGTCGCGGACGTAGAATTTGTCGCCCAGCGCCACCACGGCGGTGGGCATGACTTCCCCGAAGCACTGGTGGAGGGGATCGATCAGGTGGACGCCCCAATCCGTCATGGCGCCGCCGGCGTAATCCCAAAAGTAGCGGAAGGTGGGAAAGGTTGCGGCCTTCACGCCCCAGCGGTTGAGGTTGAAGGGCCGCTGGGGCGCGGGTCCGAGCCACATGTCCCAATCGAGATCGGGCGGCGGGTCGCTGTCGGGCGGGTTGCCGTAGCCCTCGCGTTTGGCGGAGCCGCTCTGAAAGGTGTGGCAGAAAGTGATGTCGCCGACGGTGCCGGCAGCCACCAGTTCGGCCGCCTTGCGGAAGTAGCCGCCGGAGCGCTGCATGGTGCCGGCCTGCACCACGCGGTTGTACTTGCGGGCGGCCTCCACCATCTTGCGGCCCTCGTCCACGTAGGTGCAGGAGGGCTTTTCCACGTACACGTCCTTGCCGGCCTTGCAGGCCTCGACCTCCATGTAGGCATGCCAATGGTCGGGGGTGGAGATGCAGACGGCGTCGATGGATTTGTCGGACAGGATCTCGCGGAAGTCCTTCACCGTCTTCACCTGGAAGCCGCCCTTCTTAGCGGCAGCGACGGCGCGCTCGAGGTGCGGCTGGTAGATGTCGCAAACCGCAACGGGCTCGACCTCGGGCACCTTCATGGCGTAGCCCAGGTTGCCGGAGCCCATCGCACCCAGGCCGATGAAGGCTACCGAAATGCGGTCGTTGGCGCCTTTCACCTTGCCGGTGAACAAAGAAGCGGTCAGAGCGGTGGCAGCTCCGGCCAACAGATCGCGGCGCGGGATGGAGTTCTGCTTGGATTCCATAGCTGACTGTTACGATAGCCGATTCGTGGGCGGGGTGGGGGGAGGGCCAGCCGCGACCAAGCGTCCGAAGTGCGCTCAAATCGAGACACGTGACGCGCCGGAAGGCTGGGGTGTTTTCGGGTTGTGGTTTGTTTTCCCTATATTTACTAGCTTTTAGCGGTCGGCTCTCAGCTTTCAGCCGGGTCTGCGGGTGCGGCGGTGGGTTGCTGAAGCGTTGGACCGGCGGGGGGATTGTCTTTGGTTTCAATTGGTTGGG
>JBKQIF010000054.1:0-10284 GCA_052148435.1 Bryobacteraceae bacterium | reverse complement strand
ACGGCCGTCCCGTAAAGCTTCCCAACCAGGAGCCGACCGAGACGGGCCCGCGCGTGTGCCCTTCGCAGGATGGCGCCCCCAATTGGTATTCGCCCTCGTTCAATCCGCTGACCGGGATGTACTACTTCCAGACTAACGAAAAATGCAGCGTGTATACCAAGCGCGACCAGCCGGAATGGGAAGCCGGTAAGTCGTACCTCGGCGGCTCGCAACGCGGCGCGCCCGACCCGAAACCGCAGCGCATCCTGAAGGCGATCGATTACCAGACCGGCGCCACCAGGTGGGAGATCCCCCAGCCCGGGCCGGCGCAATCCTGGGGCGGCACGCTTTCCACCGCGACGGGTCTGGTGATCTTCGGCGCGGAAACCGGCGCGTTAGTGGCCGCGGACGCCGCCACGGGCGCGGTGTTGTGGAGTTTCCAGGCCAACACCAACTGGAAGGCATCCCCCATGACTTATTCGTTCGATGGCAAGCAGTATATCGCCGTGGCCGCCGGAGGCACCATCATCGCCCTGGCGGTCACGGAATAGCCAGTGCCGCCAACTCCCGAAGCGAGTTCAGGATGCAGCCTTTATTAGGTCGTTGGGGCCATCGCCGGATCGCCGACCAGTTCCTCAAAGAGCGTCCGGTAATGAACCATTGCCTGACGCAAGTCTTCCGTGGTGGCCTGCCCCCGCGTCTGCTGAAGGGCGATTTCGTGGGCCTTTCGGTAGTTTTCCAGGACCAGCGGATGATCCACGGAGATATCTGCCGCGCGCTGTTCAAAGTCACCTACCGGATAGCCGCGGGTGGACATCACATCGCCCAGGAGTTGGTCCGCTTCCGTGACCGCACCGGCGGGGCCGTCAACGAAGCGCGCCTGGACTCCGCGCCAGGACTCTGCGAAGCGCGCGCGATCTCCTGCCGCGAGCGGGCGAAGGTGGAACGCCTCGACTCGTTCGGTGCGCTTATCGAGCCCGGCTTCCCCAAGGCGCCGGCCGCCGCCTTTCTCCATGGCGCGAGCATATTCAGCGCCACCGAACTGAGTGCGCAGTCTTTCAGTCCTACGCTTGCGATGCAACAAAAACGCGGCGATGCCGGCAACCAGAACCACGCCGAGAGCGACGATTAAGACTATTTCCGTTGTGCTTAACGTTGTTATACTCATGATCTCCCTAACTTCCTTTTCGGTAACCACTTCCTCCGTGCAGCCTCACACGGGAGCGGCCGGCCGCTAATTCAGCATGGGCGCTACCCGCGAAAACGAGAATATCCCCAACCCCCGCCACCGAGCAGAAATAACACTACAAGAACAATCAATATGGTCGTCATTTCTCACCTTTTCTCCACAGCGGTGTAGTGCAGATTGGGGGCCAAAGCTGAATAGGTGGGAACACAGGCAGAACACCCATGCGCCCGCAAAAAGTTTTGTGCAAGTCCTGCCGATAACGCAAGAAGCGCTGCATGTCAGACGCGCTGCCTCTCGATCCGCTGGACGGCATGGATCCAGGCGATGGGCCGCGGCATCCAATCGCCAGATGAGCCAACATCGCGTAGTGATCGTGGGCGGCGGTTTTGGTGGGCTGTACGCGGCCAAGGCGCTGGGGAAAGCGGCGGTGGAACTGACCGTGGTGGACCGGCGGAATTTCCACCTGTTCCAGCCCCTGCTGTACCAGGTGGCCACGGGCGGGCTTTCGCCGGGTGAAATTGCCTCGCCGTTGCGCGCCGTGCTGAGCCGGCAGCGCAATACCGAAGTATTGCTGGCCGAGGTGGTGGATTTCGACGTCGCCGGGCGGCGAGTGATATTCAAGGATGGCGTCGTCGCTTACGACGACCTGATCGTGGCGACCGGCGCCACGCACTATTATTTTGGCCATGACGAATGGGCCCCGCTGGCGCCGGGTTTGAAGACCATCGAGGATGCCACCGAAATCCGCGGACGTGTGCTCGAAGCCTTCGAGCGGGCGGAACGGGAGCCCGATCCGGAGCGGCGCCGCGCGTGGCTGACATTCGTGATTGCGGGTGGCGGCGCCACCGGCGTGGAACTGGCGGGCGCGTTGGGCGAGATCGCCAACGACACCCTGCGCCACGATTTCCGCCACATCAACCCGGCGGAATCGCGCATCCTGCTGGTGGAAGGGGAAGATCGGGTGCTGCCGTCGTTTCCCACTGACCTATCGCGCAAGGCGGCCAGGCAACTGGAGGATTTGAAGGTCACGCTGCGGCTGAGCGCTCGGGTGACGGCGATCGACGGCGAGGGCGTCGCCATTCAGAACGGGAGCGAGAGCAGTCGGGAGCGGGTGCCGGCGCGGACGGTGCTCTGGGCCGCCGGCGTGCGGGCCTCGGGCCTGGGGCAGAAGCTGGCGGAACGCACCGGCGTGGGGTTGGACCGTGCCGGGCGAGTGGTGGTGGAACCGGACCTGAGCTTGCCCGGCCATGCGGAGATCCACGTGATCGGCGACCTGGCCAGCTTCACCCACCAGGGCGGCAAACCCCTGCCCGGTGTGGCGCCCGTGGCGATGCAGCAGGGCCGCTACGTCGCCAACCTGATCCGCGGGAAACTGCGCGGCGTCGGCGTGGGGCCGTTCCACTACTTCAATAAAGGTAATCTGGCGACGGTGGGCCGGAATCGAGCCGTGGCGGATTTCGGCTTTATCCACGTGGCAGGCTTCCCGGCCTGGTTCCTGTGGGTGTTTGTTCACCTGATGTACATTGTGGAGTTCGAAAACCGCCTGCTGATTTTCGTCGAGTGGGTGTATAACTACATCACCCGGAATCGCGGCGCGCGGTTGATCACGGGCGGGGGGAGGGGGTAGGGACCAGGCCCTGCTGCATGGACGATTTTGGGGACGAAGATTGCCCTGCCCCATAGCGCGCATAGCTGCAGCCAAAGCGGGCGTGGGTGGTAGCGGTTGGTAACCTGTCCCACACCCGGCGCGTCCGCGCCACGAGGAAGGCATCGCCGTTTGTCAGGCGGCGAGGAACGACAGACCACAAAATGCGATGGTCCGTCCCACCGAGTCCGCGGAAGGAAAAGGAGCGTCTAGTGGCCGGTCGTGCCGTCGTCTTTCTTTTCGCCGGGGCGGTAGAGGGTAGGCGGCTTGGGCTGATCCTGAGCGGGCTGGGCGGTTGGGTCGGCAGCTTTTTGGGCGTCGGACTTGTTGGCCTGAATCTCTTTCTTCTCTTCCTTCTGACGCGCCTCCAGATCCAGCGCGCGCTCACCGAGGTCTTCGCGGGCCATGGCGATGGTGTCTTCGGTGTCCGAGATGGCGTCGCGGAGGACGAAATCGTAGCGGTCGAGGTCCTTGGGCCGGCTGGCCTGGATCTTGCGCAGCATGGAGGCCGCGGCGATCTCCTGGTTGGAGACCGCGTTGAGACCGGACGCCACATCTCTCTTGTGCGCGAGGGCGTCGTCGACCACGTTATCGACGGCATCGAGGATCCTGCCATAGTCTTCCAGGGCATTATGGATCAGGACGGAGCGTCCGGGCTTATCGCGCGACAGGAGGTTCTTCACCAAGTCGACGCGTGCGCGCGCGAAGTGGGAGTAGAGCTCCAGACGGGCGTTGGGCTCTTGGGCGGCGCGGATCTGATCGGCCTCGTCGGCGCTGAGGAAATCGCGGGACTGCTGGGCGAAGATCGCGGCGGCGGCCAGCGAGAAGAAAACAGCGAGGGTTTTCATTTCGGTTTGCCCTCCATCAGGCCCTGGAGGAGATGGTCGTGCACCTCCAGCACCGTCTCTTTCACTTTACCCAACAACGGGCGGTCGGTGGCGCTCATATCCAGGCTGAAGGTATCCAGGCGGCGGAGCAGGTCGCGGGTCCGGATTTCGGCATACTTGAACCAGCGTGGGCTCTTGCGCGGGTTCTTGCCGGTGGACACCAGCGCGTCATAAGCCAGCGCGGCCGACTCGCCGATTTCGGCGGCCAGCGCGCCTGCCGTTTGGATATCGCCGTTCTCGTAGGAGTGGCGAGCGGCGGTGAGAGCGGCGGCGGCATTGTCGAGCGCCAGCCGGGCGCGCCGCTCGGGATTCTGTTCGGCGCGGGCGGCGGCGAGATCGGCCCACGCGGGAGCCGCGCACAACGCGAGCAGGATCGAACCCAGGAAAGCCGGAACAGCCATGCGGATCATCGCTTTTCGAGCTCCCGGCGGATGATGCGGGCGCGCTGGCGGGCCTGAAATTCCTGGTCGGGATGTTTACCCTGGCTCATGGAAAGAAAGCGGGTGTAGGCATCGAGCGCAGGTTTCAACTGGCGGAGCTTGTCGAGGATGATGGCGCGCATGAAGCAGACCCCGGCGGTGTCCTCGCCCAGCTGGCGAGCCTTGTCGAAATTCTCCAGCGCGAGAGGGAGGTTGCCGGCCATGTAGAGCATGTCGGCGAGGTCGCGCCAGGCGGGGGCATCGGCGGGCTTGAGTTTGACGGCTTCGGAAAACTGATCGGCGGCGGCGGGAAACTGGCGCGCGTCGCGCAGGGCGCGGGCGTACATCATGCGGGACTGGAAGTTGGAAGGGTCGGCGCGGACGGCCTCGGCCATGAGGGGCAGCGCCTTGGGGAGTTGGCCGGCGAAGAGGTATGCCATGGCCAGGGCAATGCGGTTGACCTGGCTGGCGTCGGCGGCAAAGGCGGCCTCCAGGCGCGGAACGGCGTCGGCGTACTGCCGGCTATCGAGCATGAGCTGTCCGGCGTGGGACTGCGCTTGGGGATCTTGCGGAAACTCCTGGTAGATGGCCAGAGCCTGGCTCGGCTGGTGACTGTTTTGGTAGAGCTCGGCGAGTTCCAGCAGCCAGCCGCGGTCGCGCGCATCGATTTCGGCGGCGCGGCGGTAGTGGGGCTCGGCTTCGGCGAGTTTGCCTTGCCGGGCGAGGGCGCGTCCCAGCCCCAGTTCCGCGCCGCCGGACTTGGGATTGACGGCCAACGCCTCGCGATAACGGGCTTCGGCGTTTTCCCAGGCGGCCAGCGCGAACTGCGCTTCGGCCAGGTAGTAATGCGGGCGGAATTCGGCGGGCTTCTGGCGAGCCGCGTCCTCCAGCAGGGGCGCGGCGTCGGCGGGGTTCTTCTGCCGCAACAGCAGCATGCCGCAATTCAACTCGGCTTCGTAGAGATTGGGTTTCAGGGCGAGGGTCTTTCGATACTGCTCGATGGCTTCGGAATCGCGATTGAGAAATCCGTAGGCCAGGGCGAGATTGAAGTGCGCGCTGAAGTCGGCGGGATCCGCCGCGATGGCTTTTTCGAAAGATGCCGCGGCATCGAAGTATCGGGCCGCGTCCAGGGCTTTCAGACCATCGGCATTCGGATCGGCTGCCTGGAGGAAGAACAGCGCCGGCAGTAAGGCCCACATGCTCTCATCTTAAAGCACGGCGAAGAGTGGAGAGCCGGAGCGGGGCGGGGAAGTGGGTTGTCCACACGCTTGTCGGCCGGCGAGGTTGCGGGCCAATTCCGCGATATAGGCTGCGTAATCGTCCGTGGATTTGGGCGCCCACGAAGTTTTCGATATTTTCAAGGTCGCCGCCGGACATCGGCGTCGAGTTTCCCGCGCTCGATTTGGGCAAGAATCAGACGGGCCCGAGCGGCGGAGAGAGCGGTACGGGCGTCAAGGGTCAGAGGAGCAGCGAATCGATTGCTTGGGTGACTTTGGCATCGGTCCAATCGGCGCCTTCGGGAATCTTGAGCACCACTTTGCCTTTGGCGTCGATCACATAGGTTTCCGGATACATGAAAGTGCCGTACTGTTCGTGCAGGGAGAGGTCGCGGGCGGTGAAGAATGCGGGCTTGTACTTGTCGAGGAAGGCGCGGTAGGTGTTGGCGTCGTGATCGACGCTCACCGCCAGCACCACCACGCCGCGATTGGCGTACTCGCTGGCAAAGCGGCTGAGGGAAGGGGTTTCCTCCACGCAGGGAGGGCACCAGGAGGCCCAGAAATTCAAGACCAGCAATTTGCCGCCGAAATCGGGGAGGGTGACCGTACGACCGTTGTCGGCGGTGATGCGGAAGGCCGGAGCCTGGTCCCCCTGAGCGACGACGCGCTCATGGATGCCCGCATAGATGCTGTAAACAAAAGCGACCAGAAGCAGGACGATTCCGACCTGCAGGAACCGGTCCACGCGCGTCTTCTTCATAAGGAGTTTTTCTATCCTAATTGTACCGTGATGCGAGACGGGAGCGCCGGTCCGCTAAGCGAAGGGCGGTGCAGGTTCGGGTAGTGTCCTAGCAGGCTGCTGAAAAAAGCCCGGAGCCTCGTTACTTATTGAAACAAAAGCGCGTCTTCATGTTTCAGCCATGCGGGGACCCGATACGCAACAAAGTTCGATGTTCAGCTACCTGTCGCCGGAAGAACGCGTGCCTGCGAAGCATCCGCTGCGACCGATACGCCTCATGGTCGATGATGCCTTGCAGGCGCTATCGCCCGTATTCAGCCGGCTCTACTCGGTCTACGGTCGGCCGTCGATTCCGCCGGAGAAGTTGTTGAGAGCATTGCTTTTGCAGGTACTCTACACGGTTCGCAGCGAACGGATGTTGATGGAGCAATTGGAATACAACCTGCTGTTTCGCTGGTTTGTTGGCCTGAATATGGACGAGGCGGTATGGGTGCCGACGGTGTTCACCAAGAATCGGGACCGGCTCTTGGAAGGGGATGTTGCCGAGAAGTTCTTCCAATTGGTGTTGACCGAGGCGCGCGGAGCCGGCTTACTATCTGACGAGCACTTCAGTGTGGACGGCACGCTGATCGAAGCCTGGGCGAGCCAGAAGAGTTTTCAACGCAAGGATCAGCAGGCGCCACCACCAGATGATCCTGGAAATCCGACGGTTAATTTCCACGGCGAGAAAAGAAGCAATGACACCCACGAGTCCACTACGGACCCCGACGCGCGCCTGGCGCGCAAGAGCGGGGGCCATGAAGCGAGGTTGGCGTATTGCGGCAACGTGATGATCGAGAACCGGAACGGGCTGGTGGTGGACACGGAGTTGCTGCAATGCAACGGTACCGCAGAGCGTGATGCGGCCATGCTGATGGCGGAGCGGGTGGACGGGATGGAAAGGATCACGCTGGCCGCCGATAAAGGATACGATACGAACGACTTCGTGAGTGAGATGCGGGGCATGAATGTGACGCCGCATGTCTCGCAAAATACGAAGCGTCCGGGCGGCAGCGCGATTGATGGACGTACGACGCGGCATGAAGGCTACCAGGTGAGTCAGCGGAAACGGAAGCGCATCGAAGAAGTGTTTGGCTGGACTAAGACGGTCGGCACGCTACGTAAGACCCGGCATCGCGGGTTGGAAACAGTCAGGTGGGTTTTTACGTTCACGGCTGCTGCGTACAACCTGGTGCGGATGCGGAATCTGATGTCGCCGTCAGTTCAAACCGTGTAAGCCGGGGGGAGAAGTGTGTTTTGAGTTTTTGAAAACACGCGTTTGCGGCCTGTATCCCCCTACGTGGGCCCCTCCACAAAATCAACCCCAGCCTCAGGACGAAGAAATGGGAAGAAGGCGGACTCCCGGCCGAGGCCATTTTTCAGCAGCCTGCTAAAGGCGCGAAGACATGGCCGCTAAAAGTTCACCGCCGAGGAAGGCGTGTCGTTCAGCGGCAAAGCGCAAGAGAGAACGTCGGTCTTCCGCACCGGACGGCGGCGCACTGAGCAAACCGGACCGGCCTATACTGGACCGGTCCGCTCCACGGCGATGGTACTGCCAAATATTCCTAACTTACCGGTTTACAACCTCCTTGGAACACCCGACGCTTCAAACCAAAGTCATCATGACCCGGCAGCGGCCGTCATGGTGCCCGATGATTCCTCCGACGAAGGAGGAAATGCGACGACATTCTCCTCCACTCCCAGTTTTTTCATTTTGTAGAGCAAAGCCTTGTAATCGATATGCAAGAGGGCAGCTGCCTGCTTTCTGTTCCAACGCGTCGAATTAAGCACTGCCAGGATCGCCTCGGTCTCGGCCTGTTTTCTCGCTCTGGTAACCTGTTCCAGAATGGGTGTCGTTGCGGTGTCAATGGGTTCCGAGTGTCCGGGTTCCGCCGTTGCCGCAGAATTGGTCTTGGCAGTCCTGAGCGGCTTGCGCGCAGCCTTTGCCTGCAACTCTCGCGCGATCAGTTTCGGATCCCGTAGAACGATCAGTCTACGCATCACGTTCTCTAGTTCGCGAACATTCCCCCACCACTGGTAAGTCATCAGGGCCTGCCTTAAGTCCGCAGTGATGGAAATATTTTTTCCGGCGACTGCGTGCTTCCGGAGCAGGTGCTCCGCCAACGGCAGGATATCTTCTTCCCGTTCACGCAACGGCGGCAATTCCAGGTTGATGACGTTGAGCCGGTAATACAAGTCCTCGCGGAAGGTCCCGTCGAGCATGGCTTTTTCCAGATCCCTATGGGTTGCCGCCATGACCCGCACATTCACTTTAATCACATCTTTCCCGCCGACCCGTTGAAACTCACGATCCTGCAGAACCTGCAAAAGCTTCGCCTGCAGACGGATGTCCATGTCGCCGATCTCATCGAGTAAAACCGTACCGCCATCCGCCATTTCGAACATGCCAATTTTCTTCTGGAAGGCACCCGTGAAGGCTCCTCGCTCATAACCGAACAGTTCGCTTTCTACGAGTTCCGAGGGTAAGGCAGCGCAGTTGAGTTTCAAAAACACCTTGTCGGCACGCGGTGAATTGGCATGCAGTTCTCTCGCAAGAATCTCTTTGCCGCTGCCTGTCTCTCCCTGAATCAAGACGGGAGCTTCCGACCAGCCAACGTGGCTTACTAAGGATTGAAGTTCCTGCATCCTCGGGCTGGTCCCCACGAATGCCCTCGCCCTCGCCGGCGGTCCAGGAGAAGGCGGCGCAGGCTCGCGGGTTATTCTGTTATCCAGAGCCTTGCTTACCGCGTGCAGAAGCTCGTCGTGCCCTACTGGTTTACACAGGAAGTCGCTGGCGCCGCATTTCATGGCGGTCACCACGTTCAGAGTGGATGCGGCTCCTGAGACGATGATTACGGGCAAGTCGGGAGCGAGGTTATGAATCTCTCTCAGCACTTCCATTCCGTCTCGATGCGGCATCACCAGATCCAGCAAAGCTGCGGAGAAGTCCGATTGGTTCGACCGCAGGTGATTCAAGACCTCTTCTCCATCCTCGGCAAGCTCGACTGAGTAGCCCAGACACTTCAGGGCCATTTCCAGGTAGGCCCGAACCTCTGGCTCGTCTTCCCCGACCAGAATCTTTTGCCCTTTCCTTTGTGGCTGCATTAAGTTTACTGTCCCTCCGAATTCAAAAGTTGTAGTTGATAATCCGCCCGCGGTTCACTTGAGCTTGCAGAACGAAACGGAAGCACAAACGAGAACTGCGGGCCGTATTTCGTATTCTCCAGCCAAACGCGACCGCCGTGCGAGGTGATAATCATTTTGCAAATTGCCAAGCCGAGCCCCCCGCCGGATCGGTCCTTTCCCCCAACGTAAGACGTGTATTCCTCGAAAATCCTTCCGATATGCTCGATCGGGATCTGTGGACCGGAGTCTCGAATGTCGATCCGGTACGAATTGGGCGACCGGCACTCGCTATACCGGCGCTCGGCCACCGGAGCAGAGGAGTGACGCGCCATCCGGCGATCCCAGAAAATGGGATACCCTAGAACTTCTATGTCGCCTCCCTTTGGCGTGAATTTGCATGCGTTATCTAGCAGATTCATCAACACTTGTTCGATCTGCCCTGGCTCCACGTAGACCATGCCCGACTCTGGAACGAGGTCAACGGAAAGCGAAATGTTCTTACCATCAGCGAAGGGGGTGATCTCGTGCAGGGCTTGTTCCACACACCCACGCATATCCCCCGGCCGGAGATCCGGCTGCCTTGTTATGTGTCGGCCGACACCCAATTCGAACATGGCGGAAGCCATCCGCGAAAGCCGTTTGATGCTATGCTGCATTCGGCGAAGAACTTCCTTTTGCTCTTCAGCCAGC
Organism: Bryobacteraceae bacterium; assembly: GCA_052148435.1. GTDB lineage: Bacteria > Acidobacteriota > Terriglobia > Bryobacterales > Bryobacteraceae > JBEKYD01. Next base: position 354 of record JBKQIF010000054.1, on the reverse strand, counting down.
GGACCCAACGCCCCGCCCAGGAGGAGGCCGCAATAACCGCCAGTCGCCGTTAGCGGCGCCCGGAAATCATGCACCGCGCGAGTCAAAAAAGTAGTTCGATCCTGGTCATATTGCTGAAGTTGAAGGTTTGACTGGATCAGGCACTGGAGTATCTCATCACGATCCGTCCGTAGAAAATGTGCGGTCGAGACATCCTCCTGGAAGGTAGATGCGGCGAGCCCGAGAAACGACGAAAGGCATGCCCGTGTTACCGGCTTTAGAAGAATAGCCGCTTTCGCAGTTCCCAGGTTTTCGTGGAGTTCCGCCACTTCACTTCGATGAACCAGAAATAGGTGTTTCGAAAAGTGCCGCTCG